>NZ_MRCP01000009.1:0-294448 GCF_002303975.1 Pseudomonas sp. ACN5
GAGCCGTGGGGCGGGCAGTTCCTGTTGGGCACCGATAACCTGGGGCGCGACATGTTCAGCCGCCTGGTCTATGGCGCGCGCAACACCCTGGGCATTGCCTTCCTCACCACGGTGTTGGCGTTTTTGCTCGGTGGGTCCTGCGGCTTGATCGCGGCGATCAAGGGCGGCTGGGTCGATCAGGGTTTGTCGCGGGTGGTGGACATCCTGATGGCCATTCCGCAACTGATCTTCGCCTTGCTGATCCTCAGCGTGGTCGGCACCACCGCAACGTCGCTGGTGTTGGTGATTGCGCTGCTGGATGCGACCCGGGTGTTTCGCCTGTCGCGCGCGGTGGCCATGAACGTGGTGGTGCAGGACTTCGTCGAAGCCGCGCGCCTGCGTGGTGAGGGCCTGTGCTGGCTGGTGACCCGCGAGGTGCTGCCGAACGCCGCAGCGCCACTGATTGCCGAGTTCGGCCTGCGCTTCTGCTTCGTGTTCCTGTTCATCAGTGCCTTGTCGTTCCTCGGCCTGGGCATTCAACCGCCCACCGCCGACTGGGGCAGCATGGTGCGCGACAACGCCGTGCTCATCACCTTCGGCGACATCAGTCCGTTGCTGCCCGCCCTGGCCGTGGCCTTGATCACGGTCAGCGTCAACTTCGTCGTCGACTGGATGCTGCATAAATCCAGCGGCCTCAAGGAGTGCTGAACATGAAGACTGCAAAACCTTTGCTGGAAATCCGCGACCTGCACATCGAAGGCCATTACGAAGACGCCTGGCATCCTCTGATCAAGGGCATCGACCTGACCCTGCAACGGGGCGAGGTGCTGGGGCTGATCGGCGAGTCCGGCGCGGGCAAGTCGACCCTCGGCCTGTCGGCCATGGGCTACACCCGCGACGGTTGCCGGATCACCGGCGGCTCGGTGCACTTTGACGGCATCGACCTGCTCAAGGCCAAGCCTGAAGCCCTGCGCAAACTGCGGGGGCTGCGCATTGCCTATGTGGCACAGAGCGCGGCGGCTTCGTTCAACCCGGCCCATCGGCTGATCGACCAGCACGTCGAAACCGCTGTGAAAAACGGCGGCATGAGCCGCGACCAGGCCATGCGCGAGGCGGTGGAACTGTATCGGGTGCTGCGCCTGCCCAACCCCGAAACCATCGGCCAGCGCTATCCGCACCAGGTCTCCGGCGGCCAGTTGCAGCGGGTCATGACCGCGATGGCCATGACTTGTCACCCGGACCTGATCATCTTCGACGAACCGACCACGGCGCTGGACGTCACCACCCAGATCGAAGTCCTCGCCGCCATTCGCGACGCCGTGGCGACCTATGGCAGCGCGGCGATCTACATCAGCCACGACCTGGCGGTGGTCGCGCAGATGGCCGACCGCATCATGGTGCTGCGCCACGGCAAACTGGTGGAAGAGGCCGAGACCCGCAAGATGCTCGGTGACCCGCAGGAGGACTACACCAAGTCGCTGTGGGCGGTGCGCAGTTTCCGCACCGAACCCAAGGCTTGCCCGCAACAGGAGCAACCGCTGCTGGAGCTGCGCAACAGCTGCGCCAGTTATGGCCGGCAACCGGTGCTGCACGACGTATCGTTGAAGCTGTATCGCGGCCAGACCCTGGCGGTGATCGGTGAATCCGGTAGCGGCAAGAGCTCCACGGCGCGGCTGATCACCGGCTTGCTGCCGCCGACTTACGGCCAGGTGCTGTACGACGGCGAACCCTTGCCGGCGGACTTTCGTCAACGCAGCAAGGAACAACTGCGGCGCATCCAGATGATCTACCAGATCCCCGACACGGCGCTGAACCCGCGTCAGCGCATCGTCGATATCATCGGTCGGCCATTGACGTTTTATCTGGGCCTCAAGGGCAAGGCCATGCGCGCACGGGTCGCCGAGTTGCTGGAAATGATCGAACTCGACCCGGCGACCTTCATGGAGCGTCAACCCCGGGAACTGTCGGGCGGGCAGAAACAACGCATCTGCATCGCCAGGGCCCTGGCGGCCGATCCGCAACTGATCATCTGCGACGAAGTGACCTCGGCCCTGGACCAACTGGTCGCCGAAGGCGTACTGAAATTGCTCAACCGCATCCAGCAACAACTGGGTGTCGCCTACCTGTTCATCACCCACGATGTTGCTACTGTGCGGGCGATTGCCGATGAGGTATTGGTGATGCAACGGGGCAGGGTGGTGGACCACGGCTCGCGCAGCCAGATCTTCACCCCGCCGCACCAGGACTACACCGGGCTGCTGTTTTCTTCCGAACCGCAAATGGACCCCGACTGGCTCGACCGCTTGCTGGCCACACGCGCTTGCACACCTTCAACCGATACGCTGGAACACGTCTAAGGAACCACCATGAAAGTACTGATCGTCCACGCTCACCCGGAGCCGCAATCCTTCACCGCCGCCCTGCGTGACCAGGCCGTCGCCACCCTCCAGGCTCAGGGCCACGAAGTGCAGGTCAGCGACCTGTACAAAATGAACTGGAACCCGGTGGCCAGCGACGCCGACTTCTCGAATCGGGAAAACCCCGAGTACCTGGTCTACGCCCTGGAACAACGCCTGGGCGTGAAGAGCCAGTCGCTGGCGCCGGACATCCAGGCCGAACTGGACAAACTGCTGTGGGCCGACCTGCTGATCCTCAACTTCCCGATCTTCTGGTTTTCCACCCCGGCCATGCTCAAGGGCTGGATCGACCGGGTGCTGGTGTCGGGCATCTGCTATGGCGGCAAGCGCTTCTACGATCAGGGTGGATTGGCCGGCAAGAAAGCGCTGGTGACCGTGACCCTGGGTGGCCGTGAACACATGTTCGGTGAGGGCGCGATCCACGGTCCGCTGGAGGACATGCTGCGGCCGATCCTGCGTGGCACGCTGGCTTACGTCGGCTTCGATGTGCTGGAGCCGTTTGTGGCCTGGCATGTGCCGTACATCAGCGAAGAGGCGCGCCAGCAGTTCCTGGTTGATTACGGCCAGCGCCTGCAACACCTGAGTGATGATCAGCCGTTGGTATTCCCGAAGCTGTCGCAGTTCGATGACAAGCTTTATCCACTGACCACCAATGCCTGATCAACATCGCTAACCCTGTGGGAGCGGGCTTGCTCGCGAATACGATGGCACAGTCAACATTGATGTCGGTTGACCCACCGCCTTCGCGAGCAAGCCCGCTCCCACAGTTTGAACTTCAGTGCATTCGAATACCCGCGCCATTGTTCTGAATACGCAAACACTGAAGTCGCCGAGAATGGAATTGTTGGTGCAGTGGCGGGCTTGTAGCCTCCATTACGCCGAACACCACGATCCGCCAACGATCGGGTGGAGCTCAAGCCAGGGCTCATCAAGACGTCATACCTTGCTTTCGGCCTCATGCCCCTTCGGGGGATTGGCGCCTAATAAAAATAAGGAAGGCAGGTATGAGTATTCGTGCATGGGTTTGCGCAGCAACCCTGTTCGCGCCCGTTCTGGGTGCCGACGTTTTGTTTCCCTCTATGGCGCTGGCAGCAGACGATCCCATGGGCTCGCTGGTGCGCAATGTCTTCGGCGACAGCCTTGAGCGTGAACACGGGATCAAGATCTACGGCTGGGCTCAGGCCGGAGTGATCTATAACAACAACGGCACGGATGACGTCAGCAAGCAGAGCTTCTTCAATACCGACGAAGGTGTGAACCTCAACCAGTTCGCCCTGGCCGTGGAGAAGAAACCCAAGAGCAATGTGATCGGCCGCGTCGGACCGTTTCCCGGCGCGATGCCGCAAGAAGCCGATTGGGGGTTCAACGTCACGGCGCTGTACGGGAAGGATGCGCGCTTCTTCAAGACCTACGGCTGGGACGAAGACCTGAGCGTCAACCGCGACAACAAGCCTGAAGATCCGGCGTTCACCGTCGCCCAGGCTTACGTCAACTTCTACTTCCCCGTGCTTGGCGGTTCGGAGTTGATGGTCGGGATTTTCCACACGCCGCTGGAAAACGAAATCGGTTTCGCCTTGCCATCGCCGGCACCGACCGACTTCTACACCCACACTTACTCCTTCATGCACGGCCCGGCCAAACATGCCGGGGCACTGTACTCGTTCAAACTGCCTTCGGAGCCGGGCGAAAGCATGCTCGGCTTCGAGCTGGGCGTGGTGCAGGGCTGGAACAACCTGCAGGACCCCAATCACTCGCCGGACGTGATCGCCAACGTGCGCTGGCGCTCGGCGGACTTCGGCACCTGGATCGACTGGGAAAACATCTATGGCAATGGCGCTGGCGACAGTTTCGCCGAATGCAGTTGTGGCTCGCCGCTGCCGGCGGGCACCAAGGATGACGACTACAAGCGTCTGGCGTCTTACCTGACCCTGTCGCAAGTGCTCGACCCGAACAACCGCGTGGCGCTGGAGTTGAACTACGGCAAGCAGGAGCAGGGCGCCTTCGCCGGGTTCGCCAACAAGAACGACGCCACCTGGTATGGCACGGACGTGAACTGGTACCACAAACTCAGCGAAAACCTGATGTGGAACAGCCGCGCCGAGTGGTTCTACACCGACGCCCCGGTCCACGTGATGATGGCCAACATCGACCCGAACACCGGGATACCCGATCCGACCTGGGGCAGTTTCTACGGCGTCACCACCAACCTGGCCTGGACGCCGAAACCCAACGTGCGCCTGCGCCCGGAACTGCGCTACGACATCCATTCAGGCCCCGGCCGCGATGCCTATGCCGACGGCGAAAAGGATTCGCAAGTGGTCGCGTCGTTCGACGTCAGTTTCTTCTTCTAAACGGATTTCCCTGCTTTATCCCTGACCCTGCGTGATGGCCCGGCCACACGTGGCGACCCCGTTCGTCCAGGCTTTTGGAGTACTTACATGACAGACAACAACGATAAAAACCTGTTAGGCCGCGACTTCTCCCGCCGTGATTTCCTGCGCAGTACCGGTATTGCCGCCGGTGGCGTGGCACTGGCAAGCATGCCGTTCACCTTTGCCATCGGCGGTGAGCGGGTGATCAAGCTCGGATATGTCAGTCCGCAGACCGGGCCGTTGGCGCCCTTTGCGGCAGCCGACAACTACATCATCGAGTCGCTCAAGCAAGTGCTGAAGAATTCGATCAACGTTGGCGGCAAGGCCTATCGCCTGGAAGTCATCGTCAAGGACAGCCAGTCCAACCCCAACCGCGCGGCGGAAGTGGCGAGCGAGCTGATTCTCTCGGACCAGGTCGATCTGATGCTGGTGTCGTCGACCCCGGAAACCACCAACCCGGTGTCCGACCAGTGCGAAATCAACGAGATTCCGTGCATCTCCACGGTGGCTCCGTGGCAACCGTGGTTCTTTACCCGGGGCGGCAAGCCGGAGCAGGGCTTTGAGTGGACGTACCACTTTTTCTGGGGCCTGGAAGATGTGATCGGCACTTACAGCGCGATGTGGGGCGCGATGCCGTCGAACAAAGTGGTGGGCGGTCTGTTTCCCAATGATGGCGACGGTAATGCCTGGGGCGATCAGAAGCTCGGGTTCCCACCGGTACTGGCGCAAAAGGGCTTTCAATTGGTCGACCCTGGCCGCTTCCAGAGTCTGACCGACGATTTTTCCGCGCAGATCGCCGCGTTCAAAAAGGCTGATGTCGAGATCGTTACCGGCGTGGTCATCCCGCCGGACCTGAGCACGTTCTGGACCCAGGCCCGGCAGCAAGGTTTCAATCCGAAAGCCGTATCGGTGGGCAAGGCATTGCTGTTTCCGACGGCAGTCGAGGCATTGGGCAAGGCCGGCAACAACCTGTCGACCGAAATCTGGTGGAGCCCGACGCACCCGTTCAGCTCGTCATTGACCGGCGCCAGTGCCGGCCAATTGGCCCAGGGTTTCACCCAGGCCACCGGCAAGCAGTGGACGCAACCGTTGGGGTTCGTGCATGCCCTGTTCGAACTGGCAGTGGACATCCTCAAGCGCACCGAAGAAATCGGCAACGCCCAAGCGGTCCGTGATGCCTTGCTCAAGACCCACCTCAACACCGTGGTCGGCCCGATCAACTGGAATGGCGGACCGGTGAAGAACGTCGCCAAGACGCCTCTGGTCAGCGGCCAGTGGCGACTGGGCAAGGACAATAAATACGACCTGATCGTGACCAGCAATGCCACCGCCCCGGCGATTCCGCTGGGCGGCGAGATGCAGGCCATTACGTATTGATCGCGCAACAGGACACGGGTGCACCATGCAACAACCACTTCTGCAAATGACCGATGTGCACAAAAGCTACGGCTCGGTGAAGGTCACGGATGCCATCGACCTGACCCTGCAACCGGGTGAAGCCCTGGGTATCATCGGCCCCAATGGCGCGGGTAAAAGCACGCTGTTCAACCTGATCGCCGGTGGCGTGGCGGCCGACAAGGGACAGATCCATTTCGAAGGCCGCAACGTCACCCGCGAACCTGTGTTCAAGCGCTGTCAGCAGGGCATCGGCCGTTCCCACCAGATTCCGCATCCGTTCGTGAAAATGACCGTGTTCGAGAACCTGTTGGTGGGCGCAACCTTCGGTGCACGGCTGCGTGACAACGAAGCCAGCCAGTGGTGTGCGCAGACGCTGGAACTCACTGGCCTGATGCGCAAGGCCAACGTGCTGGCCGGCTCACTGACCTTGCTCGACCGCAAGCGCCTGGAAATGGCCCGGGCCTTGTCGACCCAGCCGCGCCTGTTGTTGCTCGACGAAATTGCCGGAGGCCTGACCGAACCGGAATGCCTGGCACTGGTGGAAACCATTCAGGGCATCCACAAGTCGGGTGTCGCCATCATCTGGATCGAGCACATCGTGCACGCCTTGCTGGCGGTGGTCAGTCGCCTGACGGTGATCAACTTCGGCGCCAAATTGGCCGAAGGCGAACCGCGCAGCGTGATGGCCGACCCTCGGGTCCAGGACATCTACATGGGCATCGGGAGCTGACGCATGCTGACCATCGAAAAACTCTGCGCCGGCTACGGCGACTTTCAAGCGCTATTCGACATCAGCCTGACCCTTGAGGCGGGTGAAACCGTGGCGATCATCGGCTCCAACGGTGCGGGCAAGTCGACGTTCCTGCGCTCCTTGGCCGGGTTGATCAAGAACCAGCCGAGCGCCATTACTTTCAAGGGGCAGGCCATTGGCGACATGGCCGCCAATCAGGTGCTGGAGCGCGGCATCGCGCTGGTGCCGGAGGGCCGAAAGCTGTTTCCGTCCCTGAGCGTGGAAGAAAACCTGCTGATCGGCGCCTACAGCAAACGCCCGGGACCGTGGACGCTGAAGCGCATCTATCAGCTGTTCCCGGTGCTGGAAAAACTGCGCAAGCGTCCGGGCACCGCACTGTCTGGCGGCCAGCAGCAAATGGTCGCGATTGGCCGGGGCCTGATGGCCAACCCGCACTTGCTGTTGTGCGACGAAATCAGCCTGGGCCTGGCGCCGACGACGATCAAGGACATCTACGCCGCATTGCCCTCGATCAAGGCCGACGGCACCACGGTGATTCTCGTCGAGCAGGACATCAATCAGGCACTGAGTGTGTGTGACCGCTTCTATTGCTTCCAGGAAGGGCGCGTGTCCCTGACCGGCCGGCCTGGGGATGCGGACAAAGCACAAATCAAAGCCGCGTATTTCGGGATCTAGTGATGGAATGGCTCAATACTTTGCTTCAAGGCATGTTGCTCGGCGGCCTGTACGCGATGTTCGCGGTGGGGCTGTCGCTGATGTTCGGCATCATGCGTCTGGTCAACATCGCCCATGGCGACTTCATCGTGCTGGCGTCGTACCTGGCACTGCTGGTGGTCAATCACCTGGGGTTCAGCCCGTTGGCGAGCTTGCTGATCGTGGTGCCGCTGATGTTTTGTTTCGGCTATCTGCTGCAACGGCTGTTGCTCAACCGCACGCTGGGCACGGACATCCTGCCGCCGTTGCTGGTGACGTTCGGCCTGTCGATCATCGTGCAGAACGTGCTGCTGGAATTCTTCAGCGCCGACAGCCAGAAACTGGCTCAAGGCGACCTGGAGGTGGCCAGCGTCGGCATGGGCAGCCTGAGCGTCGGCGTGATGCCGCTGATCGTGTTCTGCAGTGCGCTGCTGATCATTGGCGGCCTGCAATTGCTGTTCTACAAAACCTCGTTGGGCCGGGCGTTTCGTGCCACCTCTGATGACCAGCACACCGCACGGCTGATGGGCGTCAACAACGCGCATATTTTCGGCCTGGCCATGGCGCTGGCGATGGCCGTGGTGTCGATTGCCGGCGTGTTCCTGGCGATCCGCACCAGTTTTGACCCTACGGTCGGGCCGGCGCGGCTTTTGTACGGCTTCGAAGCGGTGATCATCGGCGGCCTGGGCAGCCTGTGGGGCACGCTGGCCGGAGGGGTGATTCTCGGCGTTGCGCAAACCCTGGGGGCAAAAATCGATCCCGGCTGGCAAATCCTCGCCGGCCACCTTGTATTTCTGCTGATCCTGGTCGTGCGCCCGCGTGGCCTGTTTCCCCGGAGTGTCGACTGATGAATGCCTTGAACAATCCCGCGCTCGCTTATCGCGTACAACGCACGACCACCAGCAGCACCATCGGCCTGTCGTTGCTGGGCCTGTGCATATTGATCTTGCTCAGTGCACCCTTGTGGGCCGATCGGGCGAGCCTGCGCCTGGTGGTGGAGTTCGCCTATTACCTGGCGTTGGCGCAAATGTGGAACCTGCTGGCGGGCTACGCCGGCATGGTTTCGGTAGGGCAGCAGGCCTTCGTCGGTCTGGGCGGCTATCTGCTGTTTATGCTGGCGAGCCAGTTCGGTGTACCGCCCTTGGTCGCGGTGCTGCTTTCAGGCGTGTTGGTGGCGTTGCTGGCGATTCCCACGGCGCTGATCGTGTTTCGTCTGCGTGGCGCCTACTTCGCCATCGGCACCTGGGTGGTGGCGGAGGTCTTCCGTTTGGGCCTGGCGCAGATGAGCAGCCTGGGTGGCGGGTCGGGGCAAAGCCTGCCGGCAGCGATTGTGCGGCAGATCGGCAATGACCGGGACGGGCGCGAAACGCTGATCTACTTCACTGCACTGGGCATCGCCATCGGCGCCGTGGCCGTCGTGTTTTTTCTGCTGCGCTCGCGTCAGGGTCTGGCCCTGGCATCGATTCGTGATTCCGAGCCGGCATCCGGCAGCCTCGGTGTGGATACGTTCCGCACCAAACTGATGGTCTACGTACTGGCCGCCGGTTGTACGGGCGTGGTTGGGGCGCTGATCTTCCTGCAAAAGCTGCGCATTTCTCCGGATGCGGCGTTCAACCTGCAGGACTGGACGGCGGTGGTGATCTTTATCGTGATCATCGGCGGCATCGGTACCCTCGAAGGACCGTTGATTGGCACGCTGATTTACTTCGTGTTGCGCGGCTGCCTGGCGCAGTACGGTGCGGTGTACATGATTATCCTCGGCGTGGTTGCGGTAGTGATGATGCTCAAGGCTCCGCAAGGGGTGTGGGGACTGATCAGCGAACGCCTGGGCTGGCAGGTGTTCCCGATGCAGCGACGATTGTCCGCCCGGCCATGACCTGTAGGAGAGAGCCCGCTCGCGATGGACGTTAACGATAACGCTGGGTACCTGACACCCCGCGGAGTTCTCAAGTCCATCGCGAGCAGGCTCGCTCCTACAGGCAGGTTTTCGCCCTGGAAGTGGAGCGACAGGCTAACCTCGCTGTTCATACAAGAACAAAAACATCCAGAGAACCTGCCCCATGGATCGTTTACTCAGTGTCGAAGCCTTCGTGCGGGTTGCCGAAACCGGCAACTTCGCCAAGGCGGCCCAGCAACTGGGCGTGACCCGTTCGGTGATCACCCACCGCATCCAACAGCTGGAGCAATTCATCAATGCGCCGCTGTTCCATCGCAGCACCCGCCATGTACGGCTCTCCGAAGTGGGCGAGACCTACTACAAGGAATGCGCGGACATGGTCGCGGGCTTCAACTCGCTGACCGAACACATGCGCGAACTGCGGGCCAAGCCCACTGGCAAGCTACGGGTGCAGATGCTGCCGGGTTTTGCCATCGGTCACTTCGGCCGCATGCTGGCCGAGTTCACGCGCTTGTACCCGGACATCGAAGTGGACGTGATCGTCAACGACCGGGTGGTGGACCCCATCGAAGAAGGCTTCGACGTGGCGTTCCAGATGTTCCCCCCCATGGCCGAAACCCTGATCGAGCGCAAGCTGTTCAGCGTGCGTCGATTGTTCTGCATGTCGCCCGATTACGCCGGCGAGTTCGGTGTACCGACCCATCCCCAGGAGTTGCTGCAACACAAGATCGCCCTGTACGAAGGCTATCCGTCACGCAACCGCTGGATCTTCACCCGCGACGACGAGCAAGTGGAGCTGAGCCTGCCGGGCCAGGTGCGCTCCAACTCGGTGCATTTGCTGCGCGATTACGCACAGACCGGTGTGTGCATTGTCTGCCTGCCGACCCTCGTGGCCAGCGATGACTTGCTCAGCGGCCGGCTGATTCCGGTATTGCCGGATTACGCACTGTCCTCGTTCAATTTTTCGGCGGTGTATCCCGCCACCCAGCGTCGGGCCTTGAAAGTGCGTACGTTGATCGACTTTCTGGTGGACAACTTCGGCGATGAACCATGCTGGGACAAGCCCTTGCTGGAACGTGGCTGGGTCCGCTGAGCCCATACACGAACCCTGTGGGAGCGGGCTTGCTCGCGAAGGCGGTGTATCAGACGACATTTGTGTTGACTGACACTCCGCCTTCGCGAGCAAGCCCGCTCCCACAAGGATTGCGATTGAGCAATGACGCCAGTGTTTGCGTTTCGCAAACACTGTTGTCGCCGGTCCTCTAATTGTTCGCAGAGCGGGTGCGACGTACTGTTGGCTCACTGTTACTACAACAACAAAACGGTGAAAACCATGAGTAGCGCTGCAATCGAAACGGTCTTCGGCTCGCTGGACAACTACACCAAAGGGTCGGTTGAAATCATCAGCGGCCAGGCCAGCCACTATGCCTTTTCCAACATTTTCGAAGTGGCGGATAAATCCCTCCCTTATGAAAAAGTCGTGGTGGGTTTCAACCTCGGCTACGTCGTTGAATCCATCCGTGCCGAAGGCCAGTCGCCCTGGTACACCGCAGCACACGACGAATTCGCCATCGTCATGGACGGTGAGGTTCGCGTGGACTTCCTCAAGCTCGATGCGCCGTTGAAAGCCGGCGAGGGCACGCATCTGGCCGGTGACGTACCTGCAGGCAAACCGATGGGTTATGTGTTGCTCAAGCGCGGCCATCAGTGCCTGTTGCCGGTCGGCACCGCTTATCGCTTCGAAGCCAGCCGCCCGGGTGTGATCCTGCAGCAGACCATCAAAGGCCCGTTGTCGGTCGAGAAATGGGCCGACATCTGCTTCAAGTGATCTGCCACGCCGACCGTCCAACCCACAACAACAAGAGAAATTCCGCCATGGCCATGCTTGAAACCGCTGCCGACACCGCCCACCTTGCCGACGATGAAGTCCAGGCCAGCGCGCCCCATGCCGTCACCGGCTACCGCTCATTCAAACTCGGCGCCTTCGAACTGTCGCGCGACGAGTATTTCGCCCGCATCACCTGGCCGGCCAAGGGCCAGACCCGCTCGCACCTGATTCCGGTCGACGCCTTCCTGCGCGCCATGATGCGCGACGTGGCCTGGGGCTTTTTCTATGGCTGGGTCAACTTTGACCACGTCATCGGCACCCGCAACTACTACGGCAAGGTCGACCTGTACGCCGGCACCTTCAACGGCACGCTCAAGGCGGCCGGGGTCAATTACACCGAAAACTTCGAAACGCCGCTGATCATGGCCACCTTCAAGGCCATCCTGCGCGACTGGACCAACGCCACCTTCGACCCCTTTGCCGCCCCGGAAGAAACCGGCAGCGCATTCGGGCGCAAGAACGGCAACAACATCGAAGCCATCGAGCGCTCGCGCATCGCCACCAAACGCATGCCGGGCCTTAAGGATGACTCGCCGCTACGTGACGACCTGCCGGTCAACCGCCAGTTCATCGATGTGCCGCAGGACGAACCGGAGGTCCACGCCGCCGAAGGCTTCGAAGGCGAATTGCATGCCTTCAACCTGTTCAAGTACCTGTCGCGCTCTGACGTGACCTGGAACCCGTCGGTGACCTCGGTGTGCAAGGCCAGCCTGTTCTGCCCGACCACCGAGGAGTTCATCCTGCCGGTGTTCCACGGCAACGACCGCATCGAGTGGTTCCTGCAGATGTCCGACGAAATCATCTGGGACGTCGGCGACAAGGACGACGGCAATCCCCGTGCGCGCATCACCATGCGTGCCGGCGACATCTGCGCCATGCCCGCGGACATCCGTCACCAGGGCTACTCGACCAAACGCTCGATGCTGATGGTCTGGGAAAACGCCACGCCAAACCTGCCGCAACGCTACGAAAGCGGTGAGCTCAAGCCGTATCCGATCGAGTTCTAGGACCTCGTGTCCGGCCCGGCTTCGCGCCGGGCAATGCGTTCAGCAATCACTTCGTCAAACACTGCGCCAGCCGCGCGGTGCGAGGAAACCATTATGCAAAATCAGCTCTATATCGATGGCCGCTTCGTGGATGCCGTCGCCGGCGGCACCATCGACGTGGTATCACCCCATGACGGCTCGTTGATCACCCGCATCGCGGCTGCCGAAGCCGCTGACATCGACCTCGCCGTGGCCGCCGCCAAACGTGCGTTCCCGGCCTGGTCGGCGCTGGGCGCCGCCGAACGCGGACGCCTGTTGCTCAAACTGGCGGACCGGATCGAAGCGTGCAGTGAGGAACTGGCGCAGCTCGAATCCCTCAATACCGGCCACCCGATCCGCGATTCCCGTGGCCTCGACGTGCCGCGCACGGCGGCGTGCTTCCGTTACTTTGGTGGCATGGCCGACAAGATCGAAGGTTCGGTGATTCCGGTCGAAGCCGGGTTTCTCAACTACGTGCAGCGCAAACCGATTGGCGTGGTGGGGCAGATCGTGCCGTGGAACTTCCCGCTGATGTTCACCAGCTGGAAAATGGGCCCGGCGCTGGCGGCGGGCAACACCATCGTGATCAAGCCTTCGGAAATCACCCCGTTGTCGACCTTGCGCATTGTCGAGCTGATGACGGAAGTCGGTTTCCCCAAAGGCGTGGTCAACGTGGTGCCGGGCTTCGGCCATACCGCCGGGCAAGCGCTGGCCGAACACCTCGATGTGGGCAAGATTGCCTTTACCGGTTCGACCGCCACCGGGCGGCGGATCGTCGAAGCCTCCAAAAGCAACCTCAAGCGCATCCAGCTGGAACTGGGCGGCAAGGGCGCGAATATCGTGTTCGAAGACGCCAACCTGGACGCGGCGGTCAACGGCGCAGCCTGGGCGATCTTTCACAACCAGGGCCAGGCCTGCATCGCCGGTTCGCGGCTGATTCTGCACAAAGACATCGCTGATCAATTCCTTGAGCGTTTCATTGCGTTGGCCAAGTCCATTCGCCAGGGCGATCCGCTGGACCCGGACACCGAAATGGGCCCGCTGACGTCGGCGCTGCACCGCGACCGGGTGATGGCGTACATCGATATTGCCATCGAGCAGGGTGGCAAGGTCCTGACCGGCGGCAAGGCACCGGATGGCCAGGCGTTGGCCAATGGGTTTTACATCGAGCCGACGGTGGTCGAGGCCAAGCCCGGTGACCGCGTTTGCCAGGAGGAAGTCTTCGGCCCGTTTGTGACCGTGGTGCGTTTCAGCACTGACGAAGAAGCCCTGGCGATTGCCAATAGCTCCGAATACGGGCTGGGCAGCGGCCTGTGGACGCAGAATTTGAGCCGCGCGCACAAGATGGCCGACGCGATTCACGCCGGCATGTGCTGGATCAACTGCTACAAACGGGTCAATCCGGGCAGTCCGTTTGGCGGTGTCGGTCAGTCCGGTTATGGCAGGGAAATGGGCTTCGAAGCGATCCACGACTACACCGAAGCCCGTTCGGTCTGGGTCAATGTCGACGCCAACATCCCGCCGTACTACAAGCGCTGAGGCCAGTCATGAATCCCTTTGTCTATCAAAGCCTGCCGACCCGTGTGGTGTTCGGCTGGGGCAAGCTCTCGGCGCTGGCCGAGGAAATCGAACGGCTGGGTGCGCGGCGTGCGTTGATCCTGACCACACCGGAACAGCACGGGCTCGGCGAAAAGGTCGCGGCGTTGCTCGGTGATCGTGCCGCCGGTGTCTATCCAAAGGCCGTGATGCACGTTCCGCTGGAAGTGGCGCAAGCGGCGCGCCTTGAGGCAGCGCGGCTGGATGCCGATTGCTGCGTGGCCATTGGCGGTGGCTCGACTATCGGCCTGGGCAAGGCGATCGCGATGGATTCCGGCCTGCCCATAGTGGCGGTGCCGACCACCTACGCCGGCTCCGAGATGACGCCGATCTACGGGCTGACCGAAAATCGCCTGAAAAAAACCGGACGGGATCTGCGGGTCTTGCCCAAGACCGTGATCTACGACCCGCAATTGACCCTGACCCTGCCAGCGCACATTTCGGCCTGTTCGGGCATGAATGCCATGGCCCACGCGGTCGAGGCGCTGTACGCCCAGGATGCCAACCCGATCATCGGCTTCATGGCCGAAGAGTCGATTCGCTCGCTGGCACAGGCCTTGCCGGGTGTGGTCAACCATCCCGATGACCCCGAGGCGCGCAGCCAGGCGTTGTATGGCGCGTGGCTGGCGGGCATTTGCCTGGGCTCGGTCGGCATGGCCTTGCACCACAAGCTCTGTCACACCCTGGGCGGGACGTTCAATCTGCCCCACGCCCAGGCACACGCCATCGTCTTGCCCCACGCCGCGCATTACAACCGCGAAGCAGCGGCCGGGCCTTTGCAACGGGCTGCACGCGCGTTGGGTGGGAGTGAGGCGAGCGAGGTCGGTGCCTTGTTGTACGCACTGAATCAGAAACTGGGTATTCCACTGGCCCTGGCGGACATCGGCTTCCCGGCCAACGGCCCGGCCGAAGCGGCGCAGATCGCCTGCGCCAGCCCTTACTACAACCCGCGGCCGTTTGAACAAGGCCCGATTGAGGCGCTGCTCAACCGTGCTCTGACAGGTCAGGCCCCAGCCTGATCAGCCAGTCACCCTTATCCTCGTCGGAATAACAACAATGACCGATCAAGACAAAACCATGGAATCACTGATCTCCCGACAGGCAGTGAACAGCTTCAACGACGCGTCGAATGCACGTTACAAACAGATCATGCAAAGCCTGGTGCGCCACCTGCATGGGTTTGTCAGCGAGGTCGAATTGACCGAGCAGGAGTGGTTCGAAGGCATTGGCTTTCTGACCGATACCGGGCACACATGCGATGGCCTGGTGCGCCAGGAATTCATTCTGCTGTCGGACACCCTGGGTGTTTCGATGCTGGTCGACGCGATCAACCATCGGCACAGCGCAACGGCCACCGAAACCACGGTGTTCGGGCCGTTCTACATCGATGGCATGCCGGATCGCGAGTTCGGCGAAAACATGGCCTTCACGCCCGGGGAAACCGCGCTGGTACGCGGGCGTGTGGTCGACATTCATGGCAATGCCTTGTCTGGAGCGGTGCTGGATGTGTGGCAGACCGCCGAAAACGGCATGTATTCCGGGCAGGACACCGAACAGCCTTTCGGCAACTTGCGCGGGCGCTATCGCACCGACGCGGATGGCTGCTTTGCGATTCGCACCATTGTCCCGGTGGCCTATCCGATACCGACCGATGGCCCGGTAGGGCGCATGCTCGATGCCGCCAACCGCCATGCGTGGCGGCCAGCTCACCTGCATTTCATGATTGATGTGCCGGGCTATCGCAAATTGGTGACGCACCTGTTCAACCACGATGATCCGTATCTGCAATCCGATGCAGTGTTTGGGGTGAAACAGTCGTTGCAGGTGATTTACGAAGACTTGACCTGCCACGACGATGTGTCCGCCAGGCTGGGTATGGACGTGCCGTTCAAGCGTGCGTGTTATGAATTTGTCATGGAATCTGCGTGAATCATGGGTCAGTTCTTTGCAGTGTTTGCCACTGATCATTTGGACTGCCAGGCGCTGCGCCAGCGTCTGCGGCCCAGTCACCAGGCGCATTTGCGTGCGACAGGGGATCATCGGGTCGTCGTGCGCCTCGGCGGCCCGATCCTTGATGATGCCGGCGCGGCGATGACAGGTACGTTGCTGGTCATCGAGGCAGGCAGCCTGCCGGAGGTGGAAGCGTTCATGCGCGACGATCCCTATGTCCAGGCGGGGCTGTTCGCCAGCCTGCAGATTCGCCCCTGGCACTGGAGCCTGGGTAACCCGGAACTGCGCGGTTTTCCATGACCAGCATTTCCTTGTGCCGACTGGACGACATCGCCGACGGCGGGGCGTTGGGATTGCCACAGCACCAGCAACTGCATCCCGCCGGGCTGGTGGCGGTGCGCCAGGGCGCACAGGTGTGGGTTTACATCAACCGCTGCCCGCATTTCTCGGTGCCGCTGGACTTCAATCCGCAGCAGTTCTGCACCTGGCGTGGCAAGGTCCTGATGTGCGCCCATCACAGCGCGATGTTTCGTTACGACGACGGGCACTGCATCGACGGCCCTTGTAAAGGCGCACAACTGGAGGCCGTGCCGGTACGTTGGGTCGAAGACCAACTGGTCATGGAGATTGAACCCACCGCCGGTCAGCAATCGGGTGGCTGATGGGGGCTGATCTAAACTCCTGTTGGGGGTGAGCCAGGTTCATCCGGAGGTCATCATGAAAAAATTGTCACCCATCAGCCTATGTCTCGCCTTGTCGGTTTTGAGCGCCCCGGGATGGGCGCAATCGGTGGTGCCGATGAAAGGGCAAAGTTCGCAACAAACCCAGGCCGACATCAACGAATGCAACAGCATCGCCGCCAGCCAAAGCTCCTCGACGGCTTCCACGCCTTCTGGCGGGCGGATCAAGGGTGCCGCTGTGGGGGCCGCCGCCGGCGCGGCTGGGGCCCAGGTGCGCGGCAATCAACGTGACGAGGTCTATGATCGTGTCGACGATGACACCAAACAGGACTATCGCCAGAACCGCGCCAAGGAGACGGCGGCAGCCGGTGCCGTGGTCGGTGCGTCACGTCAGCGCCAGGAACGCCGGGAGCAATCGAAAACCACGCAGGCGAACACCACGTCGGCTTACACCAGCTGTTTGCAGGGCAAGGGTTATCAGGTCAATCCTTGAATCAGGTACTGAACGGTGCCCCGCGGTGTTCTCTGGTTTTTCGCGAGCAGGCTCGCTCCTACAGTGGGGCATTGGCCGCTGGCGAAAATACAAACCCTGTAGGAGCGAGCTCGCTCGCGATGGTCGTCAACGATAACGCTGGTTGGCAGGTGCCCCGCGGTGTTTTCCGGTTTATCGCGAGCGAGCTCGCTCCTACAGTGGGTAATGGCCGCTGGCGAAAATGCAAACCCTGTAGGAGCGAGCTCGCTCGCGATGGTCGCCAACGATAACGCTGGCTGGCAGGTGCCCCGCGGTGTTCTCCGGTTTATCGCGAGCAAGCTCGCTCCTACAGTGGGCAATGGCCGCCGGCGAAAACACAAACCCTGTAGGAGCGAGCTCGCTCGCGATGGTCGTCAACGATAACGCTGGCTGGCAGGTGCCCCGCGGTGTTCTCCGGTTTATCGCGAGCAAGCTCGCTCCTACAGAAGCACCCATCTGACAACCGTTCATCGGTGGACTACGCTGCGGTCTGTACACTCGAACAGAAATTTGTGAAGTAGGGATCTGACAGATGCGGAGCAGGCTGCTCGTTGTATTGTTCACTGTTTTCGGGTTGTTCTGGTCGTTGCAGCTGTGGGCCGAGGATTCACCAAAGGCGGCAGATGCGCCTGCTGAACTGAAAGTGGCCAACCGCAGTGTCATGGTGTTTCGCGCGACCCTCCTCGGTGAAGCCCCGGCCTCGCGGGTCAAACGGGCGAAAGCGGTGATCGGTGAGGCGCTGGACGAGGCCGACGACCTGAAGGTTACCCTCGACCCGATCATGACAAGCTACATGGTGCTGCTCGGTTCTCGCCGCGCTTTCATCGTTACGTCCAAGGATTTCGACGCCACCGAATTCGACTCGGTGCAGCAAGCCGCCGAAGCTGCGGCTGAAAAACTGCGTCAGGTGGTGGCCGAAACCCAGGAAGCTCGCAGCCTGCACTTGATACTCCGGTCGGTGGGTGCCGCGCTGCTCGCCACCGGAATCTATCTGGGCCTGCTCCTGGCCATGGTTTTTCTACGGCGCAAATTGCTGAAAAAACTGCCCGACCTGATGCATCGGCATACCCAGGCCCTGAAGGTCGGGCGGGTGCCGCTGATCGACGCCAACTTCCTCTATCCATTGGTCAGCCGCGTGCTGGAAGTGTTGCGCTGGGTCATCGTGCTGCTGCTCACCTACGAATGGCTGGGGTTTGTCCTGTCGCGTTTTCCCTATACCCGGCCCTGGGGTGAAAGCCTTAACAACTATCTGCTGGAAGTCGCCGACTATTTGCTGCAAGGGATTCTCGGGGCCATCCCCGGACTCGGCGTAGCGCTGGCGATCTTCTTCATTGCACGAGGCGCCACAGCCTTCTCTCGCCGGATACTGCGGCGCATGGCGACGCCCGGCACCTTCAACTGGCTGAACCACGAAACCCTGAAACCCACCCAGCGCCTGACGTCGCTGGCGATCTGGCTGTTTGCCCTGGCCATGGCTTATCCCTACTTGCCGGGTGCCGGGACCGATGCGTTCAAAGGTTTGTCGGTGCTGGTCGGCCTGATGATCTCGCTGGGTGCTTCCAGCGTCGTCGGGCAGGCGGCGGCCGGATTGATCCTGACGTACACCCGAACCTTGCGCCCCGGTGAATTCGTGCGCATTGGCGAGCACGAAGGCACGGTCACTGAACTGGGCATGTTCACCACCAGCATTCGTACTGGCCTGGGCGAGGTGCTGACCCTGCCCAACTCGATGATCACAGGCACGGTCACCAAGAACTACTCACGGGTGGTACAAGGCCCCGGTTATGTGGTCGACACCGTGGTCACCATTGGCTATGACACCCCCTGGCGACAGGTCGAAGGGATGTTGCTGGAAGCCGCCAGACGCACGCCCGGCGTCCTCGAAACCCCACCGCCGCAGGTGTTCCAGACGGCGTTGTCGGATTTCTACCCCGAGTACCGATTGGTGGCCCAGGCCATCCCCAGCCAGCCGAGGCCGAGAGCGGTGCTGCTGAGCATGCTGCACGCCAACATCCAGGATGTGTTCAACGAGTACGGTGTGCAGATCATGTCGCCGCACTACCTGGGTGATCCGCAACAGGAGAAATGGGTGCCCAGGGACAAGTGGTACATGGCACCGGCGCAAGAGTCGAAGGATACGTTGAAGTAATGGCAGGGGACTGACAGGGCGAGGACGCGCATTGCGGCAAGTGCGATGAGCGACCGAGGGCGGTCGCTCAGTTGCAGCGATGTTAAAAAAGCATATAGGCGGATGCAGTCGTCTGATTCAGGTCGATCTCTCCGACCTCCAGCACTTCGTATTCAGCGCGCACACCGATGTTGCGAAAGACATCGAATTCCACGCCGAGACCGTAGGTCAGGTCAACCCCGGTATCGTCGTCGGTGGCATTGCCGTCGGCGTCCCAGGCGTGGGCACCGACACTGCCGAACAACCGCACCCGATCACCCAGCGGAAAGCCGACATGGGCGGCAGCCTGAGCCGACTTGCCGTCGAAATCGATGTTCTTGTCCTTGAATTGACCGAGATCGACGTAGGCACCTTCGAAGGCCAGGTAGCTGTTGACGCGATAGCCGGCATAAACTTTGTAGCTGGTGTCCTCGTCGTCCAGCCGGGATTCTTCGGTCTGGATGCTGCTTACGCCAGCTCCAAGATACAAACCTTTGTCATCAGCGAGCGCCTGGAAAGACAGCAGCGATAGCAGTGAAGCGAAGCCAAGGTTTCGAAGTAGCATGTGTAGTGGAGTCCTTGTACAGGTTTGTCAGGTGTTAGGGTTCGGCGAGCATTTGAGGGGCCATGAGGAGTTAATAGAAGTCATTGATTGATATTTTCGGGTCGTAAGGCGGGCTGTTTGCCGGGCATTGAAAGTAGCGTCTTGCCAACGCCTGGACAGACAGCGCGTTGGAGAACAACCAGCCTTGTGCCAACAGGACACCCTCCGAAACCAGATGCGGCAGTTGCTCCGCAGTCTCGACACCTTCGGCCACGACCTTGAGTCTTAGCGACCTGGCCAACTGGGCAATGTGTCGCCACAGCGCATCCTCGGCCGCGATCCTGTCGGCGGCGATGAACGAGCGATCTATTTTCAGAATGTCGAAAGGCACTGAATCGAGGAGCGAGAGGTTGGAATAGCCGATACCGAAGTCGTCCACGGCGATGCGATGACCGCACGCACGAAGCCGTCGCAATTGTATGGCGGCAGGCTTCTGGTCGAGCATGGTTCTTTCGGTGATTTCAAAGGCCATGGCTGACACAGGCATGTTGTAGGTCGCCAGCACGCTGGCCACATAGTCTGGAAAGTCCGGGTCCTGAATATCCTGGGCAGACAGATTGACCGTAATGTAGAAGTCCTTGCACGCCCAAAGGTAAGTGCTGTAATCCTCCGCTACTTGTCGAATCACCGAACGCGTCAGTGTGCGGATCAGGTCAGACTTCTCCGCCACCGCAATGAACACGTCAGCAGGCACAGGGGTGCCGTTGTCGCTCCAGTGGGAAAGTGATTCGGCGCCAACCAGATAGCCTGTCGTCAAATTGACGATCGGCTGATAGTGAACGCCCAGCGTGTTGGCTTTCAGGGCTTTGCGAAGTCGTACGGCAGTAGAGGTGTAATGCCGTTGGATACACCTTGCGAGCAACAGCAGTGCTGCGAACACGCACGCAAGGCCAATGAATAATTTGAATTTAAGACCTGTCAGGTAACTCGACGGAAGCGAAATGACCGAGATCAGTTCATTTCGGTTGCCTGCAAAGGCGATGAGGACCTTGTCTGCCGAGGCAACCAGTTCTTCAAGGTGGAACGGTTTCAGCATTTGCAGGGGCTTGAGGCCTGTGGAGGCAATGGGTACTGCGCCACCGGGGCCGATGAGGTCCAGTTGCAGATCCTCGGGAAACTTCAAGTTGTCGAGCAGGATCTTCTTGTTTGCCCAGACGTAGGTCGACTGTTCCGACACGATGATAAAGTCGGTGTCCGCAGAAACGGCGTGGCCGGAATCGACCCAATAGGTTCGCCTTCCAACGGAGAACCTGCGCTTCTCATTACCGGCCAGTATCGACGGCAGTTCTTGTCCATAGGAGGAGCAGATCTTGCCATTGGGCAACTGGATTGCCGCTTGATCAACAAATCGCAGGTCTTTGACCAGGTCGGCCAGTTGTGAATACTGCTCGACGGAGCATTCCTGACCTGAGCGATCAAGATCGCCGAGGGTTTCCAGTACCTTGTCGATCTGCGCATTGGGCTCCACTTGAGCCGCACGCAGATCGGCATAAACGTTATTCAACTTCCGTGCAACGACTGACTCCGCCAGACCTGCGGCGCAGAACCATGCAGCCCAGCCCGCTGCAGCAATCAGACATACAGTGATTGCGTGCCTTCCAGATAACGCTTTATATACGGCAATCATCGAAAACCCCGAGGAATCATTATTTCACTGTGCACTTTGCAGTCGCGAGTTAAACCTCTTCAGTACCAGTCAATGACCCAGGCCAATAAGATGCCGCTGACATAGGCGGTCATGCACAGCATGATTTTTTGCTTGAGTGGCAGCGTGTTTATTCGATGAAGCATGCTTATCTCCTTGATTGGGAAAACAAGCAATTGTCGGTATCCATGGCTAATCAACGGAAATTATTAATCCTCATTTTCAGGGGGTTGATGGAAACGCGCCAACGACCTGGTTGTATAGGGATGAGGTGGTATTCCTGGGCCTGGCTGAGTTGCGCCTGGCCGTTTCTGACGGTGTCTCTCCGTAAGCAGTCTGATAGGCCTTGGAAAAGCGGCCCAGATGATGAAAGTTCCAGAACATGGCGGTTTCCGTCACGGTGGGCCATGTTTTATTGATCAGGTCGCGGCGGGCACTGGCGAGTCTCAAGTTTCTGATATAGGCGATTGGCGACATCCCGAATGTCTCGATAAAGCCAAAATGCAGGGTGCGGGTTGTCGTCTCAAGTTGCCTTACGAGTGACTTGATGGTGAGCGTTTTTTTGACATTGTCATGAATGTACTCGATGGCTTCTATCGCCACCTTCCGTCTGGTGGGGACTTTACGTCTAAAGCTGCCAGCGGGGGTCAATGATTGCAATACAGACGCAAGTACCGCAGTTTCAATCGTTGAGCGATCTGCTTGAGCGTACTGTGGGGAGGCCGCGTCATTGATGTCGACACAGCAGGCGCTGATGGCTTGAATGGCGGACTGTATGAATTGAAAGTTATCAACCTGGTAGCTGTGTTTTGTTCTGTTCGCAAGTATATCTTTGACAGGGTGAAGTTGGCGGCACCGGTCATAGTGCTCCAGTGTTGTGGTGATGGTGAACAGTGTTTCATTCGGTTCGCAGGTGTAATGCACCGATTCGTCGCTGTGCAGTACGATGATTTCGTCAGGCCGTAGTTTGTGATTGTTCACGACGGGGCGGCCAATCGGGGCCTGCGAGATGGCGAATGTGACGAATCCGGCGGGAACGGAACTGACCAGGGTGATGGATGAGTCGAACTCAAGGCGACTGCACTGCAGTTCAGGGCTGTGAAAGAGCTTGTGTTGCCGGATGCGCGCCTCATGCTCGGTCGGGATTAGGCTCATTTCCCAGTTGCCTATGGTTCTGTTCAGTTGGCTTGGCAAGGCAGTAGACAAATGAAAGATTTCATCGGGAGGTGCGATACTCATGAAATTGAAAGCTCACCTGTTGAATGATTAGGGTCAGGCAATGACTGTCCGTGCAGCGATGACGGTCACATGCCGGATGAAGGTACAGCCGCGTCGGGAGGGTTGTCAGAGCCCCCGGATTATTTCCAGTTCCGCTGAAAACGCGTAATTGCTGTGCGATGGTGAGTCGTCCAGCTGTTGTACCTTGCGCGGGTCAACCATCGGACTGAATATTTTCGACTGGGGTTTCATCGGGTCAATGGCTGCCGCTGTAAAGGAATAAAAGTCGTCAACACGGTAACCCGTTTTTACCTGATAGCCAGTTTTCACAGAATCCGGAGCCTTCTTGTTGGTTTCGACACTCGTCAATTTTGCACTGTAGATGCCCTTGTCGTCGGCCATGGCCTTGAGCGAAAGCAATAAACCAAACGACACGGTGACGAAGTTTTTCAGTAGCATCGAGGCGATTCCCTTATTTACAGTTCATTCAGGCAGAACCTAGTGTCAGCTGTATCTCTGCCACGACGTGGTCTGCAAATAATCTCACCCCGACTGCGCCTTCCAAAGTCAATAACTCATATTTACCAGGTCGTCAGAAGAGGCCAATCGCCGCTTGCGACGGCAAATACCGCGTTGTTCAAAGTAAAATGAGCGAGGTGGCGTAACTCATTCCAGTATCACTTTGTGGAGGCGAGAGGGCTGAATCACTGTCCTGCTTGTCCGCATGATACTCATTCTCACTATGAATTTTCAGATGCGATAGTTTCTGGGAGTCATCCGGATTTGTTTGAATTTCATAATATTCAATGGTCGTGCTTTCGACGGAGTGTTCGTCGTTCGCTAACGAACAAAAGGGCAGGGCAGACAGGAATAGAACCGCCAGGCATCCGAAGGTCGTCGATGTATTGCTTCGCAGGAAATGCATTGTTTTCACTTGATTCCCCTGTGTAGGGCATTGTCCCGGACGAGAATCAAGCAGGCTCGATTCCAGAGATTATTGGCGGGGGATTTTTTTCCGGGACGCCATCTGATTCAAGTCAATAACTGTTATTTTTATTAGGGGTGATCTTTGATATGAGCCTGTGCCAGGCGAGTGCTGAGTCAATTAATGGTTCATGCAGCGCAAACGGCCAAGGTCATGTATGTAAAAGCATACGGCGTTTTTATTCTGCGTGGGAATCAATTCGTAGTTCAGAATGGCGCCTTCTTGCAAGACGTATTGGCGTCTGAAGAACAGGTCAGGGGTCTTTTCAATGGCAAAGAGTTCATTGTCCTGGCTGAGCTTGACGTTACTGATTTTGATCTGTACCTGCGTTTTACTTTCTTTGATTATATTTGCCGATAGGGTTGCATTGCGGATTTTCCCATTCAGGCTTTCCAGCGTGGTCCCAGTGAGCCGACCATGCCCGATAGTGAGATACTCTTCGGTGTTGAGTTGATTGAGATCTTCCAGCCATTGCCGGGCCTTTGTTTGATAACTGGTATTTTCCATGTAGTGCGAAGGAGAATAAAAAATGGAGAAAATACAGAGTGCATTGATCAAGGCGATAACCGGCCAGTGAACCGCTTGCGGAATTTCAAACTTCATAAGGTAACTTCCAAGCATTGACGAATCATCATGGCGAGGTCTTTTTCGGCGCTGTTTAATTGTAGATTTGCAGTGCTTAGATCCGGGCGAATGCACGAAACGGAATAGTTGGTTTTATACAGGTTGATCCAGACTTGCCCCTTCAGGTTGGGGGGAAGCTGTTCTGATTGTTTGGCCGATAGCTCCAACAACGCTTGTGCCTCGGCAAGATCATTGCCTACGGCGTGGATGATCAGTCCATTTTTGTCGACGCTGGATATTTCAATTTTTGGCGCTTCGAAGTCGAACTGAAAGACCGTCAAGGCAACGACTGCCAGGGTAACGATATAAGCGATCAGTTGGGCCTTGGTAATGCGGGTGGATTTTTCGGTTTTACTCGAGGGCGCCAGCGACTCATCGCCATCGGGCGACGGTCGTTGTCCAGGAGTGGCTGCGGGTGGCTGCACAGCTTCTTCTGAGGGGGCCGGTACGTCGGCTGCTGCATCGACGACAAAGTGCCGGTTGAAGCAATATCCCCGGCGAGGAACAGTCATCAGGATCTCGTGATCCCGACTGTCATTCAAAATGTTTCGTAGTGAGAAAACGGTTTGATTCAAACTGCCGGAAGCAACTACGCGGTCATTCCAGGTGTAGTCGATGATTTCATCGCGGCTTTTAGTGACACCCGGCTCCATCAGCAGCAGGTCCAATAAACGCGATTCGGCTCTGCCTAGCGTGGAATTCTGTACATCTCCATGGGGTGTTGTAAGGGAGAGCATGGCGCTGTCCGGGTCGAATATCGCCACGGCGCCATTTTTCAACTTGAAGGTGTAGCTCATAGAAATTTTCCGATCAGGCGGTACTGGCCTGAGTATAGGGGCCGGATTTGGCTCGGTACATTCTGGACTGGGAGGTGAACGAAGATGGGGACCGTGTGCAAGTCGCGCTGTGTGTCGCCTTTACATTGCGGGACCGGCTCGTTTCAGGAGCGTGCAGTGCGGTAAACAGCCCTGCCTGTCAGAGGCATCAGTTGAATCAGACAAAGGAAAAGCATTGCTGGATGACCCACGGTTTTTGATTTTGACAGCATGAATAATGCTTTGAATGGATGTTCTGCGCTATCCGAAAACTGCAAGCTCGGGCGGGTGGGTTTGTGCGGCGACGGGGTCTGAGCGGATTGC
Organism: Pseudomonas sp. ACN5; assembly: GCF_002303975.1. Lineage (NCBI taxonomy): Bacteria > Pseudomonadati > Pseudomonadota > Gammaproteobacteria > Pseudomonadales > Pseudomonadaceae > Pseudomonas > Pseudomonas sp. ACN5. The sequence continues at coordinate 25,540 of NZ_MRCP01000009.1, forward strand.
CTGCGCAGTCCAGACAAGGCTTTAGTCACTCCCGAACGGGGCGAGAGTGTTCACAATACAAGTCAATGATTGTTGTTTGTGCGCCCGTTCAACGGCAGATTATTTTTGATTCCAATTAGCTTTGAACCACGCTCGTTAGCGCTTTTAATGGATCTCGAGGAGCGTTGACACTCATCGCGTTCATGCGCGGCGTAAACGATCCTCACCTCTCGTTCAACGGCTTTTGCCCCGCGCCCTTCATGGAGGACGCGGGGTTTTTTTTGGTTTTTTTCACGCAAGCCCGGGAAATTTCAGGAGCTGGCTTGCCAACGATGGTCGTCAACGAAAACGCGTGTGACCTGGATGAACGCGGCGCACTTGAGTCCATCGCCAGCAGGCTGGCTCCTACAGGTTCCCGCGATGCGTGAAGAACCTTTTTTGCGGAGGGTATCGGCGTTACAGGCATTCCTGCGCGGCACGCTCGATGCTCGATGGCCTGAAGGTCGAGGCCAGCAATTGGCGCTCGTACAGATACACCTTGCCTCCATCCTGTGCCCTGTGGGTTTCCAGCACGGTGTCTACGGCAATTTTGCTCGAAACGACAACCCGGTAACTGCGTTCGCTGCCAGATACAACCGGGCTCATCGCGTTGTCCTTCAACTTAGGTACAAGGCAGTCGACATACTGCTCGGGCGATTTGTCCGTTTGCAACGATGAAGTCGGGCTGTTAGGGGAGGCGGCGCAACCGGCCAGGAGCCAGGAAGCGAGGATCACGACTGGAATACCTGCTAGGCGCATCGGTGAAGCCCTCAAATTCGAATCGGTTCGTTGAGTCATGGTGAAGAAGGTCGGCCAATGTTTCTGATCATTGTCGCCGCCGATCAAGGCAAGACATCGTAGCCACGCTGCTGCAGGCAGCTGCTATAGACGGAGTTGTTGGCGGTGACGCTTTGATCGCTCGCCGCATCATTCTGCCGGCGCGCCTGGCGTTGCCTGGAAGCCCCCACCACGGCACCGGCCGCCGCGGCACTGCGCGCGTGGTTCTGGCGATAGTCTTGCCGGGTGTCGTCGTCGATCTGGTCATAGACGTTTTCATGTTGGCGGCCCCGGACCTCGGCCGCGGTCGCCCCGGCCACGGCGGCGGTTGCGGCGCCCTTTACCCGACCACCGGTCGGCACGGTGCTTTGTACCGGATGCTGTGCGTTGGCCTGGGATTGGCAGGCACTGGTGTCCTGTTGGATGGCCTGGGAAGTCTGACCTTTGAGGGGGATCACCGTCACTGCCAGGGCGCTGGTGCTCGGCAACAGCATGAGCACCGCCAGGGTATGGGCCAGTATTTTCATGATGGGGTCTCACGCCAGGCGTCGGCACGGCTGACGGTTTTGTTAGAGAACAAGCGCGGTTCAAACCCCATGCCAGCCTGCGTGCGATGGGGCTTATCCGGGCATCAGTGCTTGAGGAGCAGGGCCTGCATATCGTCTGTCATGCTTTTGAGCGCGACTTTGAAGTCACTGGCAAGCACCGGCTGTTGGGCATTGTCGAGTGTCGCGCCAAACACCTTGCGAACGATCTTCGCGACCGGCATACCGGTCTTGGCATCGATCAGGTTGGCTTCGATGTACATCTCGGCAGTCTGATCCCGATGCCCGGTGGCTGCTTGTGTTGCCCCGACGATGGCGCCGATCGGAACGGCCTCATACCAGTGCATGCCTTCGTTGTTGGCGCTTACATGAGTGATCGCCGCTTGCAGGATCAGCGATCGCGAATTGGTCGGTGCCAGTTGTGGATAAGGGACGATCGCATAGCGGCGGGCAAAGGCTTGCTTGACGCTGTTGCTGGCCATCAATTGCAGGTCCTGCAGGGTCTTCAGGCTGACGCGCTCGGTTGGTTTCGGCGCTGGATACAGTTCCATCTGCCTGAACACCACAGTGGAGTAGGCGCGAGGATCGAACCCCGGCGATACCCAGCGCAGGACCTTCTGCTCACTCGGCGTAGTTTGCTCCTCCAGGCCCTGGTAATTGCCCAGGAAGCCCGAGTATTGCTCCTGTTGCGCCACTTTGGAGACACAGCCGACCTGAAATACACAGCTCAAAGCAATACCCGCAATCCATTTATTCGACATGCCCATGTGTTCGGTTCTCACGTGATGAAAGTTGTCATTCGGGTACAGGTGTTTGCACGCCGGTCAATTCGGGCCGAATGCTGCCTGCAGCAGCGGGATAATCCGAATCAAAAACTCTCAAAAACCGTTAAATACAGGGTCTGCGAGGGGCAGGGCCGGGTTGCACATCGATCACAGTTGCCTACGCTAACCCTTTGCAACACCGGTGTTTGACAACGACAGGTGAGTGAGATGGATTTGAAAGAAGGGTGGATGGGTAGCGCGTCGACGCTCGTCGTCGCGTTGGGCTTCATCCCGATGGCTCAGGCTGAGGATGCGGCAGAGTTGGCGAAAAAAGCCCTCAACCCGGTCGCCGCGATGTACAGCCTGCCGGTGCAGTACAACTGGGACCAGAAAATGGGGCCGACCGGGGAGGGCATGCACAGCGTGACCAATATCCAGCCCGTGCTGCCGTTCGCCCTGAACGAGGACTGGAATCTCATTTCTCGCACCATTCTGCCGATCATCGACCAGCACGGACTGGCCCCCAATGGCGCGGCGGATAAATCCGGCACCGGCGATATCACCCAGAGTTTTTTCTTCTCGCCGACCAAGCCGACGGCAAGTGGCTGGATACTCGGTGCCGGCCCGGCGTTGCTGATACCGACCGGCAGTGATGAGTTGCTCGGCAGCGAGCAATGGGGCCTGGGCCCGACGGGTGTGGCGTTGAAACAGTCCAATGGCTGGACCCGCGGCATTCTGGCCAACCATATCTGGGGCCTGGACGACAGCCCGCCGGACAACAAGGAAAAGGTCAACCAGACCTTCCTGCAACCCTTCCTCTCGTACACCACCCGTACGCTCACGACCTACGGGGTCAACACCGAGTCAACCTACAACTGGCAATCGCGGGAATGGTCGGTCCCGGTCAACCTCACGGTCACCCAATTGTTGAAGATCGGCGGTCAACCGCTGACGGTGCAGGCCGGCCCGCGCTACTGGCTCGACAGCCCGGAAGACGGCCCGCAAGGCTGGGGCTTTCGCGCCGCCGTGACGTTCCTGTTTCCACGCTGATACGCCGTTTCGGACGGCCTGGAGGAGACACCCCATGGACCGATTCACCGGCGGTTGCTTGTGCGCAAAGGTGCGCCTTGTCGCATCGGGGCGCCCGTTTCGGGTTGGCGTTTGTCACTGCCTCGACTGCCGCAAGCATCATGGGGCGCTGTTTCACGCGTCTGCGATATTTCATCAGGATGCCGTGACGATCGAAGGCGAAACACGTGACTACGCCGGGCGGCATTTCTGTCCGCACTGCGGTTCGTCCGTGTTTGCGTGCAGCGCAGACGAAATCGAAGTGAACCTCGGGTCGCTGGATGCCCCGGACCAACTGACGCCAACCTATGAGAGCTGGGTCGTGCGTCGCGAGGCCTGGCTGCCGGCGTTTGCGCTCACACGACGCTACGAGCGCGATCGGGATTCCACGGGGCGTTTTGAAGACTAGCGGTCACGCATTGCGGTACGCCAGGTCTTGAGGCACTGGGTGTCCGGTTCTACGATCGGTGAGTTTTCAGCACCGCACCGCACAGAACGATCGATGCAGCGAATCTGTCGCCGTTACTCAAGCAACTGATCGATCAACACCGCGTTGGTATAAATCAGGCTGCCATCGCTCGCACGATGCCCGACCAGATGAAACTGACCGCGTTCGTGGTGCAGATAGACACGCATCTGACAGTCGGACAAGGGCGCGTATCCCTCGGGCATGATCAATTCCATCGAGTCCATATCGACATCGACCATGGCTTCACGCTCGTGGGTCTTCTGCAGGCGCTCTTCGGCCTCTTCCAGACGGACATGGAGAGGTCCGTCGACGTTGAAATGGACTTCCCCCATCGGGGTGGACTTTTGGTCGCCGCTGGTTTTGCACCAGCCTTCGATCGTCAGGGCACTCATGACGAAACCTCCCATGTGGATTGCTGGACTGTGTGGCTATCGTCCCTGCTCAATGTCACCACATTCGTTTGACGACTCTACGAGGGCAGGGTTCGAACGTTGCCATCCGTCATCAGCAAACAAGTATAGCTGGCAACCGTAACTCCCTTGCCGGCCTCACGGTACAAGCCGATGGCTCTATACTTCTTACTGACTTTAACGCCCGGACGGGTGGTATTTGTCAGCCCTGCTTGGATGTCAGTGGCGATGCTTATTGCATGACCAATGAACAACAGGAATAGGATGAAGAGCAAATGGCAATAGCAATTGTCCTGATACTCATCGTTATTGCCTCCGTGCTATTCCACATACTGGCGCCCTGGCATGCGACACCGGCCGCTTCCAACTGGGGATCCATAGACACCACCCTGTTCATCACTCTGATCATCAGCGGAATATTCTTCATTGCCATCACGGGATTCATGGCGGTAGCGGTGATTCGATATCGTCACAAGGCGGGCGCCAGGGCGGCCTACCAGCCGGAAAACAAAAAACTGGAAACCTGGTTGATCATCGTTACTTCGGCAGGTATCGCCGGGATGTTGGCGCCAGGTCTGGTTGTCTACAACGATTTCATCCGGGTACCGAAAGATGCCTACGAACTTGAAGTGGTCGGCCAGCAGTGGCAGTGGGCCTATCGTTTTGCCGGGCAAGACGCAAAGCTGGGCAAGTCGGATATCAAGTTTGTCGACTCCACCAATCCCCTCGGTCTTGATCCTAAGGATCCTGCAGGCCAGGACGATGTGCTTGTCATGAATAACGAAGTTCGCCTTCCGCTCGATCGGCCGGTGAAAGTTCTACTGCGCTCTAAAGATGTCCTGCACGATTTCTATGTACCGCAAATTCGCAGCAAGATGGATATGGTGCCAGGGATGGTGTCGTACTTCTGGTTTACGCCGACTAAAACCGGAAAATACGAAGTCCTTTGCGCTGAATTTTGTGGCGTAGGTCATTACAACATGCGCGGGCATATGGTCGTGGAAGAGCAGGGCGTCTTCGATCAATGGCTAAAAGGCCAGCCGACCTTTGCACAGACATTGACCACAGCTGCCAAACCCGGTCGAGACAGCGTGCTGGAAAAAGGCCGCCAGTTGGTCGAACTGTACGGCTGCAAGGCCTGCCATAGCCAGGATGGCAGTGCCAGTCTCGGCCCGGGATGGAAGGGGCTGTACGGACGCACCGAACAGCTTGCCGATGGCACCGGCGTGCGGGTCGACGAGGCCTACCTGAAAGAATCGATTCTCGATCCGAAGGCCCGCCTGGTACAGGGCTACCCACCGGTCATGGTGGCCTATACTCTCAAAGACGACGAAATGGGTGCTGTCATCGCCCTGATCAAATCGCTGGGTGCCGATCAAAGTTCGACGGGCGAAGCGTCGAGTCCGGGTGAAGACCTGGTGGCGCAGGGGCAGCGACTGGCCGGGTCGCTTGGCTGCCTGGTCTGCCACAGTGTCGATGGCAACAAGGGCGTCGGCCCCAGCTGGAAGGGCCTGTATGGCAAGACCGAAACCCTTGCCGACGATACGAGCGTAAAGGTCGATGAGGGCTATTTGAAAGAGTCGGTTCTTCATCCCAATGCCCAAATCGTCAAGGGCTACGCAGCCGTCATGCCAGCCATGGCTCTGAGTGACGAGGAACTGAATGCACTGATCGCTTTTATCAAATCCAAAGCGAATGCTGACGCTGATGCGACCAAGGCGGAGCCAGGGAAACAGCCGTAAAGCAGCCAGAAGCACACTGAAACTTCGGAACGAGGATGACGTGATGGCCTATGCGGAGCAAGCCGAAACAGAAGCACTGCACGAGCCCAAAAGCTTCCTGACCAAATATATCTGGAGTCAGGACCACAAGGTCATAGCCATTCAATATTCCTTGACGGCTCTGTTCGTGGGGCTTGTCGCCCTGGTGCTGTCCGGCTTGATGCGCATGCAGATAGGCTTCCCCGGCAGTTTGGCGTTCATGGATGCCAGTACTTACTATCAGGCGATGACCATGCACGGCATGATCATGGTCATCTACTTGCTGACGGCCTTGTTTCTGGGGGGCTTTGGCAACTATCTGATCCCGCTGATGGTGGGCGCCCGCGACATGGTCTTCCCCTATGTCAACATGCTCAGCTTCTGGTTTTACCTGCTGGCGGTAGTGGTCTTGCTCAGCAGCTTTTTCGTCCCGGGCGGCCCCACGGGTGCCGGCTGGACGCTCTATCCGCCACAGTCCATCGCCCAGGGGACACCGGGCGTCGAGTGGGGCATTGTCCTGATGCTCGTCTCACTGGCGATTTTCATTGTCGCCGCCACCATGGGCGGGTTGAACTACGTCACCACGGTGTTGCAGGCGCGCACGCACGGCATGACATTGTTTCGCATGCCGCTTTCGGTATGGGGCATCTTCATGGCCTCGATTATGGCCTTGCTGGCCTTCCCGGCGTTGTTCGTCAGCGCGGTCATGATGTTGTTCGACAAGCTGTTGGGCACCAGCTTTTTCATGCCGGCGATGGTCTCGCTGGGGCAGCAACTGGATCACCAGGGTGGCAGCCCGATATTGTTCCAGCACTTGTTCTGGTTTTTTGGCCACCCGGAAGTCTACATCGTTGCTCTCCCTGCCTTTGGCCTGGTCTCCGACCTGATCAGCACCCATGCGCGTAAAAACATCTTCGGCTACCGAATGATGGTGTGGGCCATTGTTGCGATCGGGGTACTGAGTTTTGTGGTCTGGGCGCACCATATGTATGTCAGCGGAATGAACCCGTACTTTGGCTTTTTTTTCGCCGTCAGCACCTTGATCATCGCGGTGCCGACCGCGCTGAAAGTCTATAACTGGGTACTGACCCTATGGCGCGGCGACATCCATCTGACCGTGCCGATGCTGTTTGCCCTGGCCTTTATCGTCACCTTCCTGGTCGGCGGTCTGACCGGGTTGTTTCTGGGCAATGTGATCGTGGATATTCCGCTCTCGGACACCTATTTCGTCGTCGCCCATTTTCATATGGTCATGGGGGTCGCACCGGTACTGGTGGTGTTCGGCGGTATTTATCACTGGTTCCCGAAAGTCACCGGGCGCATGTACAACGACACCCTGGGCAAGCTGCATTTCTGGATTACCTTCCTGGGCACCTACGCCATCTTCTTCCCCATGCACTACCTGGGTTTCCAGGGCATGCCACGTCGCTACTACGCCTATGAAAACTACGCGTTCATCCCGCAGTCGGCGCAAGAGCTGAATGCCTTCATTACAGTGGTCGCATTGGCCGTCGGGGTTTCCCAGTTGCTGTTCGTGTTCAACATGGCCTGGAGCGCATTCAAGGGCAAGCCCGCAGGCAGTAATCCCTGGGGCGGGGCCAGCCTGGAATGGCAAACGCTGCACACCCCGCCGAAACACGGTAACTGGGGAGAGAAATTGCCGGTCGTGCATCGCTGGGCCTATGACTACAGCGTACCGGGGATAGAACAGGATTTCGTGCCGCAAACGGTCTCCGCCGAGGAGCTGGAGCAGATGCGGCAACTCGGTGCCGGGACTAAAATAGCGGACGCCAAGACATGAACAGGCTGCTATTGAGAAACGTCGACGGCGCTGACCCCGGCGGCAGTTGGAATCGCGACCCTGAGGGTGTTCAGGCCACCGAGGGCGCCAATAGAAGTCAAATCGCAAGAGTGGGCTTGCGCTTGTTTCTGGTGGTGGTGAGTTCGTTATTCTTCCTCTTCCTGATCGCCTTTGTCGCCCGTTCGCAAATGGTCGACTGGCTACCCCTGACAGAGCCTTTGGCACCCTTAGGCAATCTGCGGCCGCTATGGCTGAATTCGGCTTTTCTGCTATTGAGTTGCATCGCACTGCAGTGGTCGCGCATGGCTGCCCGAAAGGCTCGACCGGTCGCAACCGTGATGGGTTTTGCACTGGGGGGCGTCTTTGCAATTGCCTTTCTGGCGGGGCAACTCTGGGTCTGGCAGCAGTTTGTCGCCTGGGGCTACTTTGTCGCCAGCAATCCGGCCAACAGTTTCTTCTACCTGTTGACCGGCCTGCATGGGCTCCACCTGCTGGGCGGACTGATCGCCTGGTGCTGGATTGTCGCCAGATTTGCGCGTCATGTGCCATTGGCGCAATTGAGCGCCAGCGTAGAGCTCTGTGCCATCTATTGGCATTACTTGCTGGGTCTCTGGTTCGTGCTGTTCGCTCTGCTGGCCAGCTCGCCGCAAACCTATGAAGCCATCGCCAGATTCTGCGGCCTGAGGTGAACAGCCATGGCATCGCCCCCGCAAGCCCAAGCCCAAGCCCAAGTCCACGCCCAGGTCCAAGCCGAGACCCGTTCATCCAATCCAGCAGGCTCGCCACCTGCGCCGGGATGGCAAGGCATCGCCAGCGACTGGTCCTCGGACAAAGACGCCTTCAAGCAGGTGCCCTGGGGCAAGGCGATGATGTGGATATTCCTGCTCAGCGATACGTTTATTTTCACCTGTTTTTTAACCGGCTACATGTCAGTACGCATGACCATCACTACGGCCTGGCCGAACCCGAGTGAAGTGTTTGCCTTGACGATCGCAGGAAGGGAAATCCCGCTTATTCTGATCGCCATCATGACCTTTGTGCTGATCAGTAGCAGCGGCACCATGGCCATGGCCGTCAATTTCGCCTATCGCCGTGATCGTATGAAAACGACGGCCCTGATGCTGGCGACCGCTGCCTTGGGTGTGACCTTCGTCGGCATGCAGGCATTTGAATGGAGCAAGCTCATCGCAGAAGGGGTGCGTCCCTGGGGGAACCCCATGGGGGCGGCGCAATTTGGTGCCAGCTTCTTCATGATTACCGGTTTTCACGGGCTGCATGTGTCGATCGGCGCCCTCTACCTCAGCATTGTGGCGCTGAAGGTTTTGCGCGGGGATTATGAACGCTCCGGAAACTATCAGAATGTCGAGATAGCCGGGCTTTACTGGCACTTCGTGGATTTGGTGTGGGTGTTTATTTTTGCTTTCTTCTATTTATGGTAGAGGAGCACGGGTGATGGAGCATGCTCAGGGTCAGCAACATCCAATCAGTCTGTACCTTAAAATCTGGGGGCTGTTATTCGTCCTCAGCACGCTGTCGTACCTGGTCGACTATTTCCACTTCCATGGCTACCTTCGGTGGTCCCTGATCATCATTTTCATGCTGTTGAAGGCAGGTTTGATTGTCTCCATCTTCATGCATATGGCCTGGGAGCGGCTGGCGATGGTCTACGCCATATTGGTACCACCTTTGTGTTTGCTGGTGCTCGTCGGGCTAATGGCCACCGAGGCTGACTACATTTTCCTCAGCCGGGTCATTTTCTTTGGTCAGTAAGCAGTTTTCGGATGGCCTTGAGTCTCCAGGCGCTAACCCGATATCACTCGCTTGAACTGATGCCATTTGTGCTGCCAGGCCACTGTCCAATGGGGAGCTGCCGCTCCAGTACCGGCGATCGTCAGCTTTGGATGTTGTTTGATGACCTGATCCAGTATCGATTCCTGGTTCGGCTCGACATCGACGAAGAAGATATGTTTGCCCTCGCTGACTACCTGCTTGAAATTGCGGAAGTGAGTGTTCGGCACCTGGAACCCGAAAAAACCGCCTTCCCAGATACAGAAGCCCAAAATGACAATGGAAAGGAAGATAAAGGGCATCCAGCCTGCGGCGGATTCGGTCCAGCCCATCCAATAGGCGCCACCCAGAACCAGTGCCGCCAGTGGCAAACCGATCACCGCGCCAATCTCACCCGAGTGAACAGCATCCTGTTCCATTAACGAGTTGACCTCGTGCAGGTGATGTTGTTCGACATCGGCAACGTTTTCACTGAGCACATGAATCTGTTCGGAATTGATGCCGCTGGCTTCCAGTTCATATTCAACGTTTTCCAGATCGTTGAGATTGTCACTGATGTAATAGTGCCGATTCATGCCACACCTCCCGACTCGCGTTTGCTGTAGACCTCCTTTGTCCGGCAGCGGTCAACCTGGGTTGCACACTTCATGCAATCTGAAAAAAAGTATAGCACTCGCCTCCCTGTGGACCGGTCGCTAGTTGATCTGCACTATGACCGGACCTTCCGTCACGATCGGCGGGTTCGCGTGGATATGCGAAGTGTTTTTCTGAATCCACTCACGCGCAACTTTCAGGCTCGCATCACTGCCGGCCTTGTCCATGCAAACAGTGATCGAAGTACCACCATCACCGGTGTTGAGCAGTGTGTAGCTAACGAGGCCAGGTACTGTCCGCAAGGTCGCTTCGATGTCGACGCTGCGCTCTTCCAGAAGCTCGAATAGCTGCTTGGCTCCAGTACCCAGGTAGGTTCTTATCACCGCATACATGGTCGTCTCCTTTGAGCGTACCGTCTTGATGCCAATACAGTTCCGTTGATGTCCGCAGTCCCGGGGTTTCAGGTCGCCCTGATTCAATAAGCTTAGCCAAACGCCGGCGACAATCGACATGCAACGACCACCGGCCACAGGGGGCGATTTCGGCCTGTCCGATCGAAGGCTAAACACGAGAGATATCGATCATTTCGATATGTTTAAGCAGGATTTCACTGTTTTTTCCGATAACGCCATGTCGCGATAATCCGCCTTCAAAAGTGACGGGAAGGGCAGCTTGATGGCGAAGGGAGGAAGTTATACCGGTGTAGCCAAGTGGCTGCATTGGGGCATGGCCCTGATCTGGTTGGGTGCCTGGGTCATCGGAATTGTGGCGACGCATTGGCGCGACGAACTCAATGCCCACCATGAACTCACCTACGTGCACAAGGCGATGGCCAGCACGCTGCTGTTTCTCATCGTCGTGCGTATCGCCTGGCGATTGAGTCACCCGGCACCGGCGCTGCCGGATTCGATGAGCCCGACGATGAAGCGTGGTGCGCTGGTCGGGCATGTGCTGCTGTACGCCGTGGCCTTGATCGGGCTGCCGTTGTCCGGCTGGTACTGGAGCTCGGTCGCCGACAAACCCGTCATGGTGGCGGCGCTGTTCGTGCTCCCGCCAATCGTTGACCCCGATCAGAGCCTGTACGATCTGGCAAAGTCGGTTCACACCTACATGGCGTGGTTGTGTGGCGCCCTGGTAGGTGGCCATCTGCTGGTTGCGCTCAAGCATCACTTCGTTGAAAAGGATGATGTGCTCAAGGGCATGCTGCCCGCACGCAACCGTTGATTTTCCTGTCGTTTCATTTTTGACGCAATTGCACCGGACTCACGCCGAGGCGTTGCCTGAAGGTGGTCGCCATGTGCGCCTGGGAATTGAAACCGCAGGCGTAGGCGATTTCAGCCAGGGTGGCGGTCGAGTCGCGCATCAAGGCGCGGGCCCTGGCCAGGCGTCGGTCGATCAGGTAAGCGTGGGGGCTTTTGCCGGTGGCGTTTTTGAAGGCCCGCATGAAATAGCCTTCGGACAAGCCAAGCAGGCCCGCCATCGCCGGTACGCTCAACGGACCATCGAGGCCCGCGTCAATGAATTCATCGAGCAAGCGCATCCGGCTGCCGGTTATAGAGCCATGGGGCGGTGTCGATACGCCTTCGCTGGCCGTCGCCCGCTCGGACAATGCCAGTGCCCAGGCCTCCCAATCGTCCTCCACGCAAGCGTGCAACAGCGCTGCGCGCATTCGCCATGCGAGGGCCGTGGCTTGCCGGTCGATGCGATTGTTGAAGGCGCGATGGCCCTGCAACGCCATACCGTCGGTGCGTATCACCCGCAGGTATTCACCGCCCTTGGGCGATTCGGACAACACGTCACACCCCGCCGGAACGAACGCCAGGCCGTTGGGCAGGGCATCGAAGGGTTGTACCCGGTCGCTGCCGATCGCGTGCAGGCCTCGCTGGCTGTCGAAGGCAAAGCCGATGCCTGCCTGGGTCGCTACGTATCGGGTCGCGTAGGCGCAGCCGGGGAGCAATTCGATAGCCCAGGGGCCGGCCTCGATACGGCGGACCGGTTCGGACAGCAGGGGTGGATGCAGACGGTTTCGATGGCTCATGAGCACCATAGTAGTGAAGAGAGGGCACAAAAGTCAGGTCGGTTTTTTGAAAGCCTGCGTACTGCGCCGCTGTTCAGACTGGGCAAAATCCCGGGGGAGACAACTCATGCACACACTGACTCGCGACGACATCGAACAGGCCGCACGCCACGTTTACCAGGTCATGCCCGCCACCGCCCAGTACCCTTGGCCCTTGCTGGCCAGGCGGTTGGGTTGCACGGTGTGGGTCAAGCACGAAAATCACACGCCTACCGGTGCTTTCAAAGTGCGCGGCGGCATCACGTTCATGCACTGGCTCAAACGCGAGCATCCGGGCGTGAAGGGCATTGTCAGTGCGACCCGCGGCAACCATGGCCAGAGCCTTGCACTGGCGGCTGGCGCACTGGGTTTGCGGGCGCTGATCGTCGTGCCGCAAGGCAACTCGGTGGAAAAGAACAACGCCATGCGCGGCTTTGGCGCTGAAGTGGTCGAGTATGGGCGCGATTTCGATGAGGCCCGTGAAGAGGCGGCACGGCTTGCGCAGGAGCACGACCTGTTCCTGGTGCCGCCGTTTCACACCGAACTGGTCAAGGGGGTGGCCACCTATGCGCTGGAGCTGTTCAACGCCGCGCCGGATCTGGATACCGTCTATGTACCGATTGGCTGTGGATCGGGGATTTGTGGCGTGATCGCCGCTCGCGATGCACTGGGCCTGGGCACCCGGGTGGTGGGCGTGGTTTCCACAGAGGCGGCGGCCGCACAGTTATCGTTCGACACCGGAGCCCTGTGCGAAACGGCCTCGGCGACCACCTTCGCCGACGGCCTGGCCGTACGCAAGCCGGTGCCTGAAGCCTTTGCCGTCTATGCGGCAGGTGCGACGCGAATCGTTGCAGTCAGTGACGCGCAGATAGCCGAGGCCATGCGCGTGTATTACACCGATACCCACAACCTGGCGGAAGGGGCCGGTGCGGCGGCGCTGGCGGCGCTCATGGCCGAGCGTGAGGCCATGTCGGGAAAAAGGGTGGGGGTCATCCTGTCCGGTGGAAACGTCGACAGATCGGTGTATGCGGGCGTGATCGCGTGAAGGGGAGCTGTAACCTGGTCGCATAAATTTGAAATGCACGGCATTGCCCGACACAATCGCGCCCCGATCCGGCCAAAGGCGCCGGACGTTCGTGGTGAGAAGGGGCCGCAGTTGAACGAACAGACATTGTCCATGCGCCTGGAACGCGTGGCGGCGCATGTGCCGGCCGGTGCGCGCCTGGCCGATATCGGCTCGGATCACGGCTACCTGCCGGTGGCATTGATGCGCCGTGGCGCCATCACGGCGGCGGTGGCCGGGGAGGTGGCGTTGACGCCGTTCCGCGCGGCCGAACGCACCGTGCACGAGAACGATCTGGAGCAACGGATCAGCGTGCGCCTGGCCAACGGCCTGGCGGCAATCTTGCCGGGAGACGGGATCACGGCGATCAGCCTCTGCGGCATGGGCGGCGAAACGATCCGCGACATCCTCGACAGCGGCAAGGCGTACCTGAGCGGGCACGAGCGCCTGATCCTGCAACCCAACGGCGGCGAGCAGCCACTGCGCCTGTGGCTGATGGAAAATGGCTATCGCATCCTCTGCGAGGAAGTGCTGCGGGAAAATCGTTTCGACTACGAAATCATCGTCGCCGAGCGCGCCGGGCCGGTGATCTATACCGCTCAAGAGTTGTACTTCGGTCCGTTGCAGATGCAGGCCCGCAGTCCGGCGTTCCTGGTCAAGTGGCAGCGCAAGCTGCGCCAGAAGCAGAAGACCCTGAGCCAATTTGCCGGGGCGCAGCGGGCCGTGCCTGAGGAAAAGGTGCAGGACATCGCGCGCCAGGTCCGGTGGATCGACCAGTTGCTGGCCTGATTCTGTTGCGCAAGGTACGCGTCTGCGCTTACGCGGGCAATGGATCGCCCTTGTTCCCGGCCCCTTTGGCCAGACGGGCGCTGCGCCGCAGTTCCTGCGGCGTGCGTCCGACGACTCGCACGAAACTGCGCAGCATGTGATCGGCATCGCCGAATCCGAAGCACCTGGCGATCTCCTCGAACGTCTGGTGCCCGTCTTCGACCAGCGGCCGTGCCGACTCGATTCGCAGGCGCTCGATAGCTTTCGCCGGCGTCACACCGACTGATGCCGCGAACACGCGGCCAAACTGGCGCACGCTCATATGGGCAACGTCTGCCAGGCGTTCAACCGACAGATCATCACGCAGATGATCGCGCACGTAGCTCAGCACCGTGCGGATCCGGTCCGAGCCCGGGTCGAAATCCAGCAGCGAAGAGAACTGGTACTGACCACCCGGTCGCCGGTAGTAAACCACCAGCATGCGTGCGACAGCGCGTGACACTTCCTTGCCCAGGTCCTGCTCGATCATCGCCAGGGCCATGTCGATGCCGGCCGACATGCCGGCGGACGTCCAGACATTGCCGTCTTCGGTCCAGATTCGATCACCGTCCACGCGCAGCGCCGGATAGCGTGCCTGCAATTGCGGCGCGTAGTTCCAGTGCGTGGTCGCGACACGACCGTCGAGCAGGCCGCTCTCGGCCAGCAGGAAGGCGCCCGTGCAGACGCTGGCAGTGCGGCGCGCGCGCGGGGACATCTGCCGTATCGCCGCTGCCATCGGCATCATCCTGTCATCGATCGGGGCGGTGGGTGCGCCGACGATGATGAGCGTGTCGAGCGGGTCGACAACCTGCAGGGCTTGCGTCGCGACTTGCACGCCGCTCGAAGCTTCGATCAATCCGCCTTCAAGGGACGCGACCGTGAATCGATAGCCCGAGGGGCGCGCACGGCTGGCGTTGGAGAAGGCTTCGAGCGGGCCGCTCAAATCCAGCAGTACGAACCCCGGGTAGACCAGGAAACAGATGTGACGTTGCATGAACGGAGCGCCCAAAGTCTGCATGGGAGGGGAGCCATGGTACGCGCTTGCCGTCTGCAAGGTCAGGGGCGCGCATCAAGCCCGTAAACCTCACGCGAGATGGCTGCGCCTGTCGGCCGAAATCCAGGGATTAATGTCCATTTGCTGATGCCTTCTCGCCGTACCGTACATGCACCCCCCCACATTGAGGACGTGCAAATGACCTTCAACACAATTCAAGCCGCGAGAATGATCTCCTGCGCCACGTTGCTGTCGGCTTTCCTGATAGCGCCCGGCGTTGGCTTCGCCGCAGAGAACCCTTACGCCGATCCGGCCAAACCCGCGCTCCCGGCCTCCACCTTCGAATGGGATTCCAGTCGAACCGCGCTGGTCGTTATCGACCCGCAGATCGACTTCATGAGCCCGGAGGGGGCGGGCTGGTCGGTCTTCGGACAGAGCGTTACCGAGCAAAACCTCGTGCCGAACCTGAGCCGGCTTTTCGCGGCGTTCAAGCAGGCCGCAGCGACGGTAGCCATCTCGCCGCACTACTACTATCCCCACGATCATGAATGGGAGTTCGAGGCGCCGGCGGAGACCGTGCAGCACAAACTGGGGCTCTTCGATCGCAAGGGCGCCCTGACGCTGGATGGATTCCGCAATTCGGGTGCCGACTTCATGAAGGAGTTCAAACCTTTCATCGAAGACGGCAAGACTATCGTCGCCTCACCGCACAAGTTGTATGGCCCGCAAAGCAACGACCTGATGCTGCAGTTGCGCAAGCAGCGGATCGACAAGATCATCCTGGCCGGCATGGCATCCAACCTGTGCGTCGAATCGCACCTTCGCGAGTTTCTGGAGCGCGGTTTCGAGGTGGTTGTGGTACGTGATGCCATCGCCGGCCCGAAGCTGCCTGACGGCGACGGGTACGGTAGCGCGCTGGTCAATTTCCGCTACATCGCCAACGGCGTGATGACCACAGACGACGTCGTGAAAAAACTGGAAGGGCGCTGATCTGCGGTATGCCCCATCCACTGACCAGGCACGGGGGCCCTTGAGGCTTCCGTGCCTGATGACTGACTTTGATTGACCCATGAGCGATGGATCGGCCTCATCACTCTTCTTCCCTGAGTGCCTGGATCCGCCCTGACTTTTCTGCTGCCAGCAGTGCGGCATGGTCTTTCGCATTTTGATTGGCATAGGCAATGGAGAATTTGCCGATGGCCTGGTCGAAGGAGTCCGTCTTGCCCAGGTAGCCACTGATGAGCGCGGCATCTCCGGATTTGGCATGGGCACGGGCCAGGGTTTGCCCGCACCACTCGGCGTACATCTTCATTCTTGCGGCGCAAACGCCTTCGATGGGGGCTGACATTTTCATGTCGCGCAACTGGCGTACAAAGAAATGCCGGCCATTTTGTCCGCGTGTCCAGCCCAGAAAGATGTCGCTGGAGGACTGCATCAGCCGCTGCCCCGTGACCACACGCTGCCCCTGGTTCTCGAATTCGCTGTCGCCTGCAAAAGGCGCCAATACCGAGGGGCAGGCTTCCTTGAACTGCAGGAGCAAGGGGTTGTTTTCCGCAGAAAAGAACAGGCCGACGAAACAGTAGGTACCCACGCTGCCAATGCCGACAGCCTTGACGGCAACGTCTTCGAGGCGGTACCGATCGAAGAGCACACGTCGTTCATGGGGCAGCGACAAACGATATTCCTGCAGTGCGATACGCACTCGCTGCTTGAAGTCCTTTTCGTACACATGAAAAAGCAAGGGCGGTTGATCGATCAGTCGCCGTCGACCGCCGACTTCGCTGCTGATCTTGGGGTAGAGGTAATCCCCCAGACGCATCTTCGCCTTTGCCACCACTTGCTCGCGAATTTTCCTGATCTGGGCATTGGGCGCCATGTCGATGATCGCTTGGGCATCCAGACGGTCATACCAGACCTCCAGCGGGCCCATTTTCGAGAATTTGCGCAGGCCCTCGCGGTAAGCACAAACGCATTTGACGGCAATGCCCCGTGCCTCTTTATCGGTGAGCCGGTTATCGCGTGCCGCCACGACAAAACTGATTGCCAGGCGTTTGACGTCCCATTCCCAGGGGGCAGGGAGTGTTTCGTCGAAATCGTTGATATCAAAAATCAGATTGCGCTCAGGTGTCGCGAACAATCCGAAGTTCATCAGGTGACAGTCCCCGCAGGCTTGCACCTCAATGCCTGTGGTTGGAGTAGTGGCCAGGTCATGGGCCATCAAACCCGCAGAACCGCGTAAAAAGGTGAACGGGCTGCGCAGCATCCGGCCGTAGCGCAGCGGCACCAGGTTTGGCAGTCGATAGCGGTTGGACTCTTCGAGGCGTTCGATAGGGTCGCGGTGTTTGCCCGGCGGTTTCCATTCGCCGTGAACCGAATGGGGCAAGCGTTCGCGTATTTGCTCGCCTGCGAACAGGCGCTCCTTGCGCGAGAGAAAGACTGACTCGTCTGCGCTGTCGTCCGATTGTTTTGCCAGGCCATCGGCAGCCTTGCTTTTGCGGGGGGGCATGCCCACTCCTTTGCTCAACGAAGGCTGACTCCCTCGGGCACAGGATCTGCTAATGCGACTGTTCCATCAGCCTTCAGGGTGACCTGCACTGGTGTTTCGCAAAGAGTCGAAGCCGTTGTTGAAGCGTAGCAGTTCCGTTCCGGGATGCTGTATTGCCAGCATTGAATGGCGCGGTTGCGTGGGAGCCAAATTTCGCAGTTTGCAGGGGCAAACGGTGTGAGTTCCGCGCGAAATCCGCTTTTTTTTCCGGTACGGAAAGTGAAACGATTCAGCCGCTTTGCAACGGTGGTTTCAGCCAATGAAACCGGCCTTTTGAGGGGGCGTCGACAGTACCGTTTGTCGTGGTTTTTGTTCGAAAAATGAACAATTGGGGTATTCTGGGCTCTGATCTTCCAGCAGGCGGATCCCTTGAGCTTCGCACTGCACTCCCTAGTAAAATGGACGTATACCTCATCTGCATTGAATGGAATGCACATGGGGATTTTTTTTACCTGAGACCTGGAGTGATAGTATGCCGTCATCACTGACTCGCGGGGCGAGTCGCTCTCTCTTGTAATACACAAATTATTTTAGTTGCTTCAATCAATGTGAACTTTGATTGTGCAGGCGTGGAATATTAATTCGCGTGCCTGGGGCATGGTCAATTCACACTGCCGCAATAAGTGGAGATGTAAGCGTGGATATTAATACAATGATCGGCCTGCTCGGCCAGAAAGAATCCATGGAGTTTATGCGTTTAGGAGTTGTTTACGTACACCTGTTGGCATGCTGCGTAGCCATTGGCCTGGTGTTTGCCAGCGATGTCGCAATGGTCAAGGATTTATTGAAAGGCCGTGTATCGTCCGGGCACGATAATGATCATATGGCCAGTCTTCAGAAGTCTGTTTCCAATGCGTTGCTATTCTTGTGGATCACCGGTGCGGCGATTATAGGCATTGATTACCTTGATAAAGGGATGACCTATTTTGCCAACCCGAAACTTCAAGCCAAAGTCATTATTGTCTTGTTGCTGACATTCAACGGCATGCTGTTGCACCGCTATGTATTGCCCGCCATGCTCAAGGCCGGTTCCTTGCTTGATCTGCCTATCAATGTGCGAATGTTTGCCCTGTTCTCTGGTGCACTGTCGGGCGTTTCCTGGCTGTATGCCGCGATGCTCGGTGTCGGTCGACCGCTGGCCTGGAAATACTCGCTGACTGAATTGCTGATGGCCTATCCGGTATTGATCGTGCTCGGCTTTGCGACGATGGTGGCACTGACCCAGTGGGCGCGCAATCGCAACGCGGCAACACCAGCTGAGGAAACTACCTGGCTGTTCGCCGGAATTCCTGCGCGATGAACTGACGAAAGTCCAGGTGAAGACGGGTTAAACCGTTAGAACCCTGCAAACACCAGACCCCCTCCCAGTGAGGGGGTTTTTATTGGGTGTTCACGCAGTTCCGGGGAACACCGATAACTGTAGGAGCGAGCTTGCTCGCGATGGAGGTCAACGATGATGCGGGGAGCCTGACACCCCGCGGTGCTTCGCGAGCAAGCTCGCTCCTACAGATATTTCGCTATCTGTGTTCCTTGTCCATGGCCGAACGTTGTCCACTCATCCCTTGATTCGGCGAGGGGGAGGGCAGCACGCTCGGTCGCGAACCTGCCGTTCATCGCCAAGGCATAAAATAAACTTTGACATCATTGGGGCTTTGGATGAGTATTATCTCATCGCATGCGATCAAGTCGAATGCGATAACAAACAAAACAACCCTTGCCGTTTGGAGATTCAGCCATGAACACCGGAAGCCGCCGCACTCTGTTGATCGCTACCGTTCAAGCTTCCCATGGCCATAACGGCAACAACTGGATCGTTGCGCACGCCAATTGACGAACGTTGTCTTTTTGAATGCCATATGCATCGCATGCGATATTATCGTACAAACTTTAAGCCCTGAGGAAATCCCCATGAGCAAAATCGAAAAAGTACTGGCAACCGGCAAAACCCACACCACCCGCAGCAATGTCGGCGGTCACAACGGTAACCTCGATATCGTCCTGTCGTCACCGGGTTCCACCCAGCCAGCCCACGTCTTTGCCGCCACACAGCCGCATCCGAAAGCCGAGCAACTGTTCGCCGGAGCCTGGTCGGCCTGCTACACCGCAGCAGTGGGGCTGGTGGCCCAGGAACGCAATATCGTATTGCCGGCGGACATGGCCGTCGACATTGAAGTGGACCTGGGCCAGACTGGTCCGGCCTACTTCCTTCAGGCCCGATTGACCCTACGCGTGCCCGGGCTGGCACAGGATGTCGCGACCGAACTGGCGCACATCGCCGACTCCATCTGCCCTTACTCCAAAGCGACACGCGGCAATATCGATGTTGCCCTGAACGTGATCACGGCGTGACGTGCGGACGCATCGTTGATATTGCATACGATGCAAGCGCATACGAACTTAACTGATTGTAATCTTGAGGGAATCATCATGAGCAAGATCGAAAAAGTGCTGGCCAGCGGCAAAACCCACACCACCCAGAACAGCGCAGGCAATACGTCGCGCGGTCATAACGGCAACCTCGACATCGTGCTGTCGTCCCCCGGCAACGACACACCGGCACACGTGCTGACCGCCGTCCAGCCGCACCCGAAAGCCGAGCAACTGTTCGCCGGCGCGTGGTCGGCCTGCTACATCGCAGCGGTGGGGCTGGCTGCCCAACAAATGAAGGTGACACTGCCGACCGACACGGCCGTCGACATTGAAGTCGATCTGGGCCAGACCGGCGCGGCTTACTTCCTCCAGGCTCGACTGACGTTGCGCGTGCCGGGGCTGGATCATGGAGTGGCGACTGAATTGGCCCACAACGCCGATGCAATCTGCCCGTACTCCAAGGCCACACGCGGCAACATTGATGTCGACATCAATGTCCTGACGGCCTGACCCTCTGCACGGCCGGCTCAACGGGGATTTTCCCGGTGAGCCGGCCGTCGGTGTTTATGCGCACTTCCGATACCATCGTGTACGACGTATAGTTTGAGTCTCACAAGATTGCCCCTGAGAACGTCCATGAAAAACACCGCCAAGATATCCGCCCTGGATCTCAAACTCTCCGACTTCCTGTGTTTTGCCGTCTATTCCACCAACCTGGCCTTCGGCAAGGCCTACAAGCCAATGCTCGAGCGGCTCGGCCTGACCTACACGCAATACATCACCCTGGTCGCGCTGTGGGAAGAAGACAACCAGACCGTCGGCAGCCTTGGCGAAAAGCTGTTTCTGGAATCCAACACCCTCACGCCGATCCTGAAGAAGCTCGAAGCGATGGGTTATTTGCTGCGCCAGCGCGACCCGGAAGACGAACGCCAGGTACGGATCAATCTCACAAAAGAGGGGCGAACACTGCGTGAAGGCCTGCGCGAAGACGGCTTCCCGCAAACAGGCCTCGATCCTGACGACTTCGTGCAAATGCAGAAGGCCATCGTCAAGTTACGGGGTAATCTCATCCGGACGACGAAAGACAGGGAGTAAGGGGTATCGATTCAAGACGGTGAGTGGTCCCCGATTTCGGTGTGAGCGTCCCCACAAACGGGGCGCTATTCCCCAGCAGTATTCACAACTCCATCAGCACGGTATTGCAACTTTCGACGAATGTTTGCAGGGACCTTCCGCTCCTCGCTCATATTTTGTTACAGCAATGGCAGGGTAATTGCTGAGTGAGCGTGTCCCGTTCATGAAAGGTTCAGCGTCGGCAAGCTGTGGAACTGTAAGTACCCCCATTGAGTGATTGCACGTAACCATCGGTTTGCATCACGAAATACCCTTGGCGACTCAATAGAAGTGCTGCAGTCATCCTCTGCGAACCGTCCAGAGGAAATGCCATGAGCCACACCAGACCAACGTGTGCACAGTTAGCGCTGCACGGGCTATCGGCCTTGATTGTTCTTTGGACGATCAGCGCCGGCTCTTACATGGCAATGTTCAACGTACCGCCAGGGGTCAAGCTGGCTATTGTCGACTTGAACATTTCCCTGGCGTCATTGTTCATACCGTTGTTCCTGGCGCTCAAACCTCTGGCTCGCCGTTTTTTGTTCTTCCTGGCCTGCCTGCTGACGGTGACGCTGGTGGCGGCCGACGAACCGCAGAGCAGCAACAATCAGGGCAATGACAATCAGAGCAATGACAAGTGGCTGGAGCCGGCACGCTCCAGGCTCATGCGTGTGACGGGCGGGATGCCGTTCTTTCCGCATCGGGCCAATACCACCGGTAACCTGGTGTTGAATGTGAAGGACTTCGACAATGCCCAGGTCTGTGGCGCTTGTCATACGGAGATCTACAGGCAGTGGCGCTCGTCGATGATGTCCCAGGCCTGGGATGAACCCATCTATCGGGCCTTGCTCAAGCGTGCGAGTGCGGCCACCGAGGGCAAGGTCGATAACTTCTGTACCGGCTGCCATACCCCGATCGGTCTCACGACCGGGCAGATCACTTCGCAAGTCAACCGCTCCTCGATTGAAGACAGTGAGAAGAATCATCCGATGCCCGGGGTCGACTGCGAGACCTGCCACAACATCAGTGCCCGTACGGGCCTCGATAACGGGGCCTATGTCTTGAGTCCGCGGGCACACGGTAAACCGACCAAGTTCGGTCCGCGCAAAGACGCCGTTTCGCCTTATCACGACACGGTGTACTCGGCTTTGCACACCCGCTCGGACTTTTGCGGCACCTGCCACAACGTCACGCATCCGTTCAGCAGCGTGGCGGTGGAGCGCACCTATGACGAATGGCAGGAGAGCACCTACAGCCTTAACGATATCACCTGCCAGAGCTGCCACATGCCGGGGTTCAAGGGCAAAGCCGCGATCATGGGGCCGGAGCGCGAGTCGGTCGCCTCGCATTGGTTCAGTGGGGCCAACGCGATGATGCTCAACCATCTCGGTCAGGAAGAGGGCGCGCAACGGGCTCGCAATATGCTCACGCGCGCGGGGGAAATAACCTTCGAGCAATTGCCGGCAGCGATCGTTGCCGGGCAATACACCTCGGTCGCCGTCAAGGTTTCCAATGTCGGCGCAGGGCACAAGCTGCCGACCGGCTTTCCGGAGGGACGGGAGATGTGGATCGATTTCCGGGTGCTGGATGCCACGGGTCGCGAGATCTACCGACTGGGTTCGATCAAGGACGGCAAGACCGAAATCAACACGCGAAACTTCAAAGTGCACATAGGCGACAAGGACGGCAACCCGCTGGACGTCGAGGTCTGGAATGCCACGCAGATTCTCTCGGACAACCGCATTCTGCCCAAGGGCTACGATATCGGGGAGTTCTCCTTCCTGGTGCCGGCCGACGCCGTCGGGCCGCTGACCCTGACGGCCGACCTGAACTACTGGCCGTTTTCGCAGAAACTGGCCGACTACCTGCTCGGCAAAGACAAGGTGCAGGTGGAAATCACCCGGATGGCCAACGTCACCCAGAGCGTACCCCTGTCGACCCGCCTGCCGGTTGCCGGGGCGGATACGGATGCAGTGTTGACGCCCGGGCTGGCCCCGGTCATGCAAGGTGACAATCAGAAGACCACTGAAGAGAATCGTTTTGTCACCTTCAGACTTCGTTAAGAATTGTCTTTGATACTGCTCCCCAATTGATCCGGGGAGATGTTTTTCAATGTCCGATTTCAACTGGAACGTTCAGTTGCCACTGCGCTTTGGCCTGACCGAAGCACAGCAGATGCATCTTGTCAGGGCCTTGCCGGACGCCCCGCAAAGGGGTGTCTTCGAAGCCTTTATCCAGCAACGGTTTCGCAGGTCCCACGGTGCCGATGTTCGTCACTTCATGCCGGAGCTGTTTGGCATGAGCGATGCGTGCGGCACGCTTTGTGCGGTGGTTGGCGTGCGTCTGGCGAGCGACGGACCGCTGTTTCTGGAAGGTTACCTGGACGAGGCGATCGATGCGCTGATCAGTACCGCGGCCGACCAGACCGTAAGCCGCTCAGCCATCATCGAGGTCGGCAACCTGGCTGCCAGCGACACGGGCAGCGCACGGATGAGCATCATCGCGATGACTTACCTGCTGGCCATGGGGGGGCTGGAATGGGTCGCTTTCACTGGAAACCTGGGGCTGGTCAATAGCTTTCATCGTCTTGGCTTGAAGCCCGTGACCCTGTGTGCTGCCGACCCGGCGCGTCTTGGCGAAGACCGCCACGCCTGGGGCAGTTACTACGAAAGCAAACCGTGGGTTCATTTCGGCAATATTCGTTCCGGTTTCATTCATTTACGCAACACGGGCCTGTTCAGTCGCCTGGGCTTGCCGACCTCCATTGAAGGGGCCTGCCATGTCGCCTGAAATGGAACGTTTCAAACAGACCCTGCGTCATCATGCTGAGCAAAAAACCAACACCATTGCCTTGTGGGATGACCATCGCAAGCTCGACTACGCCACGCTCTTTGCCGAGGTCAGTTATCGTCAGCAGCGCCTGCGCGATGAGCGGGTCAGGGTGGTCGCCCTGGCACTGGACAATGGTATCGAGGCCATGCTGTGGGACCTGGCCGCGCTGTTCGAGGGTTTGACCTGCGTAGCCTTGCCACCGTTTTTCAGTCCGGCGCAACGCAAGCATTGCCTGGAGCAAAGCCAGGCCGAACACGTCATTGCCGAACCGCCATTGCAGGACGAACTGCAAGCCGCTGGATATCAGAAGTGCGGCGAGTTCTGGCACCGCACGTTCAGTGGCCCGAACCGGATGCCTGACGGCACCGCCAAGTTGACCTTCACCTCCGGCACCACAGGCACACCCAAGGGCGTGTGCCTGAGTGCCGACAGCATTCTGCGGGTCGCTCGCGAGCTGGATCAGGCCAGCAAACCCACTGACCCGCAACACCACCTGGCGCTGCTGCCGCTGGCCATTTTGCTGGAGAACATCGGTTGTTACGCCGCACTGTATGCCGGGGCCACCTTGAGCCTGCCCAGCCAGAAAACCCTGGGGATTGCAGGCGCCAGCGGTGTGGAGGTGCCGAAATTGTTGGGATGCCTGGCCAGCCGCTCGCCTCAGAGCCTGGTTCTGGTGCCGCAGTTGTTGCTGATGCTGGTCGCTGCTGCCGAGCAGAAGGCTTTCGACCCACAGCACTTGCGTTTTGCCGCCGTGGGCGGTGCCCGGGTCAGTGAAGATCTCCTGTATCGGGCTCAACGCGTGGGTGTACCGGTCTACGAGGGTTACGGGCTGTCGGAATGCGCATCGGTGGTGTGCCTCAATCGCCCGCAAGCACGGCGCCCCGGCAGTGTCGGACGGCCATTACCCCATGTGGAGATTCGCCTGGCGGATGACGGAGAAGTGCTGATCAAGGGTTCAACCTTGCTGGGCTATCTGGGAGAGGCGCCGCACACCGCCCAGTGGTTGCCTAGCGGCGATCTCGGCGAGTTCGACGCCGAAGGTTTTCTCTACCTCAAGGGACGCAAGAAGCATCAGTTCGTGACCAGTTTCGGGCGCAACGTGAACCCCGAGTGGGTGGAAGCCGAGTTGACTCAGCGCGGGCCTGTCGCCCAGGCCTTCGTCTATGGCGAGGCGATGCCTCACAACCATGCGCTGCTCTGGCCGCATCGACCGGACTGTAGCGACGAACAACTGGCCGCCGCCGTGACCCAAGCCAACGAGGCCTTGCCCGAGTACGCCCAGGTCCGCCACTGGAGTCGGCTCGACCAACCCTTTACCGTCACCAACGGTTTGCTCACCGCCAATGGCCGGCCCCGCCGTGACGCCATCATCGAGCGCTACCGGCGGCAATTGACCGAATCTGCATTTTCCGAGGAATCCGCATCATGAGTTTTTTTGACACGTTGCAACAAGCCACTGAGCAAGAACGCAATGAGTTGTTCAACCTGCCGATCATCCGTGAAGCGCTGCAGGGCGATGTCAGCCTGGAAAGTTACCGGGCCTTTCTGGCACAGGCCTATTACCACGTGCGCCATACCGTGCCGTTGATGATGGCCTGTGGTGCGCGCCTGCCATTGCGTCTGGAATGGCTGCGCGAAGCGGTATGTGAATACATCGAGGACGAATACGGCCACGAACAATGGGTACTCAATGACATTCAAGCCTGCGGCGGTGACAGGGACGCTGTACGGGACGGGCGCCCGTCATTGCCGATCGAACTGATGGTCAGCTTCCTCTATGACCTGATTGCCAGGGACAATCCGGTGGGACTGTTTGGCATGGTCAACGTACTCGAAGGCACGAGCATCGCCCTGGCGACCCATGCCGCGGACAGTATTCGCCAGCGCCTGGGCTTGCCGGAAAGCGCCTTCAGCTACCTCAGTTCCCACGGCTCGCTCGATATCGAACATATGCAGACCTACCGTCGACTGATGGACACGCTGGATGACCCGCAAGACCAGGCCGCCGTCATTCATGCCTCCAAAGTGGTGTACCGGCTCTACACCGATATGTTTCGTGGCTTGCCACGTAACGGGGAGAGCCTGCATGCGCCTGTCTGAAGCCCGCGTCGTGTTGACCGGTGCCAGCGGCGGCATCGGCCTGGCCATCGCCACTGCACTGTGCGCCAGTGGTGCCCAGGTGCTGGCCGTGGCTCGCCATCGGGAACCCCTGGTGCCGTTGTTCGAGCTTTATCCCAATAATCTGTGTTGGATCCGTGCAGACCTGACGTTGCTCTCCGACCGCCGCGAGGTGCTGGCGCGGGCCCAGAACATCGGCGGCATCAACCTGCTGATCAATGCCGCCGGGGTCAACCATTTCGCCATGCTCGAACAGCTCGACGACAGTGAGATCAATTCGATGCTCGCGGTGAACATCAGTGCGCCGATGTGCCTGACAAAACTGATGTTGCCGCTGCTCAAGCAAGCCGACAGTGCCATGGTGGTCAACGTCGGTTCGACCTATGGCTCCATTGGCTACCCAGGCTACGCCAGTTACTGCGCCACCAAGTTTGCCCTGCGCGGGTTCTCCGAAGCCCTGCGCCGAGAGTTGGCGGACACCCGGGTCAGTGTGCTCTACGTCGCCCCGCGCGCGACCCGTACCGGCATGAACAGCCCGGCAGCCCAAGCGCTCAATGATGCGCTCAAAACCAATGTCGACGATCCGCAAACCGTGGCGGCCGCGGTGACTCACGCCATTGCCGGTGACCGTCGCGACTTGTACCTGGGCTGGCCCGAGCGTTTTTTTGTACGCCTGAACAGCCTCCTGCCCCATCTGGTGGACCGTGGTTTGCGCAAACAACTGCCACTGATCCGCCGCCTGAGCCAGAATCCCGACCAGGAGAATCTCGAACCATGAAAAAGATCATCGCTTGTCTGCTGCTGGGCGCATTGAGCCAGAGCGCCTGGGCGCTGGATGCTGCCGACCAGCAGCGTCTCAACGGTATCCAGCAAAGCTGGGCGCACATTCAATACGAGTTGCCCGAGGGACAACGCACCGCGGCTTTTGAGAAGCTGGCCGCCCAGGCTTCGAGCTTCAAGCAGGAACGCCAAACGGTGGCGGAGGCCTGGATCTGGTCTGGCATCGTCACCAGTAGCTGGGCGGGTGCCCAGGGTGGGCTGGGTGCGCTGAGCAAGGTCAAGGATGCCAAAGCCGATCTGGAAAAAGCCCTGGCCCTGGACCCCAAGGCCCTGCAAGGCTCAGCCTATACCAGTCTGGGGGCCCTGTATGACCGTGTACCGGGCTGGCCCATCGGTTTCGGCGATTCGGACAAGGCCGAGCGGTTGCTCAAGCTGGCATTGCAAATAAACCCCAACGGCATCGACAGCCTGTACTTCTGGGGCGATCACCTCTACCGTCAGAAGCGCTATGGCGAAGCCAGGGCAGCGTTGCAAAAAGCCTTGCAGGCTGCGCCCCGACCTGGCCGCGAGAGCGCTGATGCCGGGCGCCGCAAGGAGATCGAAGCGTTGTTGGTGGACGTGAACAAGAAACTCGGCTGACAGGAGACCCTGTGCGTTTATTACTCGTAGAGGATGACGTGGCGCTCGGCGAGGGCATTCATCAGGCCCTGCGCCGTGAAGGTTATACCGTCGACTGGTTGCAGGACGGCAACAGTGCCTTGCACTCGCTGCGCAGTGAAATCTTTGATCTGGCGGTGCTCGACCTTGGCCTGCCACGCATGGACGGTCTCGAAGTGCTCAGGCGCTTGCGTGACAGCGGCTCCAACCTGCCGGTGCTGATCCTGACGGCGCGCGATGCCACCGAAGACCGCATCGCCGGTCTGGATGCCGGCGCCGATGACTACCTGATCAAGCCCTTCGACCTGGCAGAATTGAAGGCGCGCCTACGTGCGTTGCTTCGGCGCAGCGCCGGGCGTGGGCAATCGCTGATCGAGCACGCGGGCATCAGCCTCAACCCCGGCACCCAGCAAGTCAGCTACAAGGGCGAACCGGTGGCCCTGACACCCAAGGAATACCAGTTGCTCCACGAACTGCTCTCGCCACCGGGCCGGGTAATGACTCGCGATCATCTGATGCAGTTGCTGTACGGCTGGAGCGAGGAGGCCGAAAGCAACACGCTGGAAGTGCACATCCATCACCTGCGCAAGAAGCTCTCCACCGATCTGATTCGCACCGTCCGTGGTGTCGGATACTTGGTGGAGGAGCGTCCATGACCTCGATCCGGCGTCGCACCCTGACCCTGATCATTGGCCTGATGCTCACAGGTCTGGCGGTGATCAGCGTGCTGAACCTGCACGACAGCAACCATGAAATTGCCGAAGTCTATGATGCCCAACTGGCCCAGAATGCTCGCCTGCTGCAAGGCGTCATGCGTATGCCCATGGTGAGCGAGGATCACGCAGATCTGTACAGGGCTTTCAACCAGGCCCTGAACGAGGCGACGCCCAGGGCCGACGGGCATCCGTATGAAACGAAGATTGCGTTTCAGGTCTGGAATGCCAGGAATGAAGTGCTGGTACATACCGCCAGTTCTCCGTCCTTCAGCCAACCCCCGGTCACACCAGGCTTCAGCGATGTCGTCGACCTGAACAACCGGCACTGGCGCGCCTTCCTGCTTGAAGACAAGCAGAACAACCTGCGCATCTGGGTGGGGGAACGGGACGACGTGCGAACGGACCTGGTGGACCGCATCGTACGCCACACCTTGTGGCCTAACATTCTGGGGAGTTTGATACTGGCCGCCATGCTCTGGCTGGCCATCGGCTGGGGATTGAAACCTCTGGTCAACATGGCTGCAACACTGCGGGCGAGGCAGCCCGGTTCACTCGAACCCCTGCAATTGACGCCGCTGCCTACCGAGCTTGAGCCGATGCAGGCAGCCCTTAACCGTATGCTTGCGCAGATTCAGGACGTCATGGGGCGTGAGCGACGTTTTATCGCGGATGCCGCCCACGAAATGCGCACACCACTGGCCGTGCTCAGGGTGCATGCGCAGAACCTGATGGAAGCGGGGAGCGAAGGAGAGCGTCGTGCATCGCTCGAGCACTTGATTGCCGGAGTGGACCGTACCAGCCGGCTGGTCAATCAATTGCTCACGATGGCTCGTATCGAGCCTCAAGCAGGTGCGCAACCGCCTGTACCTATAGATCTGGCAGCCACGGTTCGCGACAGCCTGGTTCAGTTGACACCCTGGTTGTTGAGCCAGGATCTTGAATTGGTTTTCGATGTCGGCGACAACATCGGCCTTGTGAGGGTCGACCCTGCGGCCATCGACATTGCCTTGAACAACCTGGTCACCAACGCGGTGAATTTCTCCCCCCGGCACGGAGTGATCACGGTAAAGCTGGTCGAAAAGAGAAACGGCTACGAACTGTCTGTCGAAGATGAGGGGCCGGGTATCGATGAGCAGGATCGTGATCGGCTCTTCGAGCGGTTCTACAGTCGCGCAAACGATCAGGGGGCAGGGTTGGGGCTGACCATCGTCAAGGCCATTGCCGATCGCCTGGGTGGACAGATCAGACTGGAGAACCGTATCGCTGGCGGGTTACGCGCCACGTTGGAAATTTGTCGCGTTTGACGTAGGGGCTGGTGATGCCGGGTGCTGTGGTTGCCTGTACCCAAGTGTCGCAGGGCGACTGCTGGTCGGAATGAAGACGGATCCGGATTTTATGAAAGTCTCTGTTTTTTATATGCTAAAACACATGAAAAACAAAGGGTTGGAATATAAATATAAAGTGTTTTGCAAGACTTTTTGTTTGTTCCGGTTCTGATTGCATCCGACCTAAGTCTGATATCCCGACGCCTGGAGCCCGGTACATACGACTGATGACCGGCGGCTTCGCGGGTTCCCTGCTATTAATCAATGTGTATCCGAATGCTTATTCTTGCGGGAGCGTCTCATGAGCCCATTCATTCGCATCGGCATTGCCGACGATCACCCGATGTTGCGTGAAGGCGTTGCCAATACGTTGAGAAAACGGGCGGATCTTCAGGTCGTGGAGCAAGGTTCCAATGCGCAGGAGGCCATGGATATTGCGCAGAAGGAGCGTCCGGACGTGATGTTGATGGACGTCAATATGCCGGGCGACGTGTTCGCCGCGGTGCGGTTCATTTGCACACAGCTGTCGGATGTGAGGGTGCTGATGCTGACGGTTTCGGAGTCCGAGGATGATGCCTTCCTGGCACTGGAGGCCGGCGCGCGCGGGTATGTGTTGAAAGGTGTCAGCGGGCCGGAACTGGTCCTGGCGATCAGGACGGTTGCCAAGGGTGAATCGTATATCACCCCCGAGTTTGCCAACAAACTGCTGAGCAACATCAACAAGCACGAAGCGGAAACCCGCAAGTTCGATTTGACCCACCGCGAGGAGGAGGTTATTCGTGAAGTGTCCAAGGGGCTGACCAACAGGGAAGTGGCGCAAAGGCTGTTGATCAGCGAAAAAACCGTCAAGCACCACATGGGCTGCGTGATGCAGAAGCTGAACGCGCGAAATCGAGTCGAAGCGGTCACGGCTCTGCGCCACTACCGGGAGCGTGAAGCGATCGGGCACCTTCACATCGGCGCGGCGAAAGCGACAATGGATGCTGAAGCGGCGTCTGACTAGAGTTTGAACTGCGCATTGACCGACGTACCCGCGTCGCAGGAGTCGATACTGAACAACCCGCCCAGCGATTCGACGCGATAACGCAAACCGGCGAGACCCAATCGGGTTCTACCTGATTTCTCGAACTGCATCGCGTCCGCCGCCATGCCTGGACCACTGTCCCTGACGCTGATGTTCAATACGCCATCTATGTACTTCGCCAGGATGACCTGGCCCTCGCCGTTGGCGTGCCGGTAAGCGTTGTTGAGGGCTTCTTGCACAAACCGGTACAAACAGAGTTTGAGCGGCAATGGCGCGGCCTTCGGTAGCTGCCCCAGGGTCAATGTGACCTTGGTGCCAGTGCGTTGCTCGTGCCGTTGCGCCACCAGTTGCAACTCTTCCACCAGGCTCACGTCGTTGATTTCCGGAAGTGCCAGGCCACGTGATAAATCGCGGACCTCACGCAATGCGTCGGTGGCGGCGGCACGGATGGTTTCCAGGGATTCCTGATCGACCGCCGTGCAGTTTTCGGCCAGGTCGTCGAGCCGGATCAGAATCAAGGTCAATAGCTGCGCGGTCCCATCGTGCAGGTCTGCGCCAATGCGCCTCAAGGTGAGTTCGTTGACTCGGGAAAACTCCTGGGTAGCCGTTGCCATCTTGTGCTGGAGTTCAGCATTGCTGATGTGCAAACGGGTTTGTTCGATCAGCCGCAAGTGCAGTGCCACCTGCTGTTGCTGGATAATCTTGTCGCCGCGTCGCACGATGAAGAAAAGCAGGGTCAGCATGGCCAGTGTCGCGGCGCCGACGACCCCCCATACCTCTTCCCGGACCCGATTGATCTCGCGCCTGAGGCTGTCGGCCTTTTCATAGAATTCGCCCACCGCGATGATTTTCCCGGAGCGTGAATCCCGCAGGGGCGCGTAGATTTCATAGAGTGGGACGTTGAGCTGGCGCTCGAACGCGTCCTCATCCTGGGTCAGTTCTTGAAGATCGGTGACCACTTTGCCCTTCAGTGCCTCGGCGATCTCATCCAATGGGAATTGAACGTTGGTGATGTCTTTGTTCGTGCTGTAGACCACCGTGCCATCTGCTCGCCAGATCTTGATCGAGACAATGTGCTGTTTCAGCGAGCGACTTTCCGTGAGGCGGTCCAGGGACTGGACACTTGCTGCCGAGAGGGTGTTGTCCCGGCTCAACTCCTGCACAAAGGGCTCCAGAAACGTATCCATGTACTGAGCGCCTGCTTCTGCTGCGCTATGAACCGCGGCACTTTCAATGCGTACACTCACCAGATTGCCGACGAAAAACATGGTCAGCCCCAGGATCACCGCAGCGGCGATGACAAACTGGGTCGAGTGACTCAGCTTGCGCGTCCGGCCCCTGATCCATGTACGCCAGAGGCCATTGCGATTCATATCGCCAACAGGAGCAGGTTGGTCCAGCACCTCGGCTTGCTGCGCGGTGAACGTCTGGTTTTCGGATTCCGCTTTTGCATTTTTTGCCATAGGTCCGGTTCCCTGATCATCGAGACAGGTCGGTTGGAAACCCGGCAGTTCAACGCAAATCTGGAGATTGACGCCAAGCCCATGACTGACAGTAGATCACTGCATGACGATCCGACAGTTTCAGCGTGGGCACGGTCCCCTGTGGGAGCTGGCTTGCCAGCGATGGTCGTTAACGATAACGCGTGTGCACCGGATAAACGCGGCGCACTGGAGTCCATCGCCAGCAAGCTGGCTCCTACAGTTTTCTCGCGTGGACGCGGTCCCTTGTGGGAGCTGGCTTGCCGGCGATGGTCGTTAACGATTACGCGTGTGAACTGGATGAACGTGGCGCACTGGCGTCCATCGCCAGCAGGCTGGCTCCTACAGTTTTCTCGCGTGGACGCGGTCCCTTGTGGGAGCTGGCTTGCCAGCGATGGTCGTTAACGATAACGCGTGTGCACCGGATAAACGCGGCGCACTTTAGTCCATCGCCAGCAAGCTGGCTCCTACAGTTTTCCGCGTCGGCGCGGTCTTTTGTGGGAGCTGGCTTGCCAGCGATGGTCGTTAACGATAACGCGTGTGCACTGGATAAACCCGGCCTATGTTCAGGCTTGCGCGGCGCTGACCTCGGCAGTGACCGTGGCGTTCTTGCGCACCGCTTGATACAGCAGGCTCGATACCATGAACCCGACAATGGCCAGCAGACTCATCAACGAGAAGACGTAGTTGTAGCCTTGTTGACCCGGGAAGTGGTCGAGTATCGCGCCATAGATGACGTAGGCGAACATGCCCGGCGCATAGCCGATCAGGCAACCAATGCCAAAGGCCGAGCCCGTGATGTGCTGGGGAATGCCGACTTCACCCATCGGTGCCCAGAACACACCGCGCATGGAAAACACAATCAGCGCGAAGGACAGGGTGGCTGCCATGCCTGCGTAGATGAAACCCGGGTTTTTCGGAATGAGCATGATGACGCCCATCAGCGGCAACAACGCCAGGAATGCCCACTTCAGGTAACGGCTGGAACTCTTGAACTGTTTGTCGGCAATGAAGCCGCCAGCGGGGCCGCCGAGGATCTTGAGGAAGTACTGGTTGATGATGCCGTAGGCGCCCACCAGGGCCACGGGCAGTTCGTACATTTCCTTGAGGTAGGGAATGAAGTAGGTCAGGCCGCAGTACACGATGTAAACCATGAACACGTTGAGGCTGACCAGCCAGATGCCCGGCACCTTGATGGCCTCGAGCAGGTTCGACAGTCCGTTCTTCGGCTTGGCGGTCGACTGGGTTTTGCCGCTCTTGAGCAACAGCCAGGTCAGGGTACCGGCAAGAATGTCGATGACCGAGTAGAACAGGATCGCCGACTTCAAGCCGTTTTCACCGGAGCCCATGGCGACGAAGACGCCCAGCGCAGAAAACGCGACCAGGGTATCGATGACGCCACGCCCGCCTTCGAGCAGACCGAACAGGCGCCCCTGTTCCTTGTCGTCACCCAGGTTGCGGATGGCCTTGAGCAGCGAAGGCCAGAAGAGGCAGTCGGCACACACAGCCAGCAGGCAGAACACAACCAGCAGATTGCTGAAGGGCGGAAAGGTCGCCAGGTAAAGCCCCAGGCCCCCGGTGCCGATCAGGCCAAGGGGGATCAGCTTGCGCGTGTCGTAACGGTCGGCGAGCATGCCGCCCACCACGAACAGCGCGGTGGCGATGATGGCGTTGGCGCTCAGCAGCACGCCGATTTCAGTGTGGGACAGCCCCATGAATTCCTGCATGGGGATGTAGAAGGCGTCTTTGAGGTTCGCCAGCTTGTAGATGGTGCCGCCACCGAGGATGAGAATCAGGAATCTGAGCCATTTGGCCTTGTCTTGGGATGTCATTATTGTTCTCCAGGCTTGATTGGGTAGGCAGTGCCGTTCGGCACATCAGGTTCAGGCGTCAGCGCAATGGGCCAGGGTCAACTCGGCCAGGGTTCGGAACTCGGCCAGCAGACCTCGTACATAGGCGACCTGGTTGTTTGCCCAACGGTGTTCATCGGCCAGCATTCGCTCCAGCGAGTAGCCTTGCGGCAGCGCTGTTTCACTCATTTCCCGGTACGCAATGAACGGGTCGGCGGCTTCGTCGAGCTGGCGGAACGCCGGTGCCACGTAATGGTTTTCCTGCTCGAGAATGAAGGCGATCACCTGCGGGGTTGATTCGCCGAGCATCAACAGTTCGAACAACAGGCGAGCGCTGGGCAGGTCGTCTTCGTCACTGCCCTGCAGCACGCCGTAATGCCCGAAGCCGTTTTGCTCAGGCACGATGCGCACACCTTTGAGGTGCGTCTGGCGTATGTGCGGACCCAGGGTGCGCAGTGCCGCGAGGGGCTGCTCGCAGGCATTGATCATGTTGCCGAAGTCGAACAAGGCGTGCAGGCGAGGGTGGTTCAGCCGGCTCAGCAGTTGCGCGATCTCGCCGCTCTTGAGTTCCTCGTGCTGCTCGAAGTCGAAGAACAGGTCGTGTTCGTCTGCCTGTTGCGCGAGGTAGTGCAGGTCCGACTCGATCACGTCCATGACCCGCGACAGCGCCCCTTCGTAGCGTGAGTAGACACGGATGTTGCGGGTGCCCAGCGCCTTGGCGATGGCGATCACTTGATCGACATCCTTTTTCAGGGTGCTGCTGATTTCCAGATGCACATCCAGCCCGAGTGTTTTGGCCTTGTCTGCAAACACCTGAAGCTGCGTGGGTGTCATTTGACTCAGGCTGTTTTCCTCACCGTCGAGCAGGTGCAGGCTCAGGCCCTGGAGTTCGTGGCGATAGGCGAAGTCCAGCAGGTCGCCCGGGGTGACACGGCCGTGGGTCAAGTTGGTCAGCAAGGGGTAGGCATGGGCAAACAGGCGCAGTTGCGCCAGTCGGTCGAGCAACTGGCGGGCCAGTGCCTCCGTCAGTAGGGGGGGAGCCTCGGCCTCGACAGCCTTATGGCTGAGCAAGGCGTTGAATCGTTCCTGGATCTTATTGTTCATTCGAGTCGTTCCTGGTTCAGACACCGGGTCTACCGGCGCAGCCTTTATCGCGCCAGTCAGGAACTCTCGATAGATCCATTATCAGTTAAATCATAAGACCACTTGCCCGGCGTCAAGTGGCCGGCTGCAGGTAGCCCATTTTGTCCAGGGCCTGGGCCAGCGCTTCGACCCGCGCCTGGGCCTGGTCCTCGGGGGTGCTGGCGAAGCCGATCAGCAGCGCCGGCGGCAAGACATGTTCGACGCAGTAGTCGCTCAGGGGATAGGTATGAATGCCATGCTGGCCGAGCGCCCTGGCCAGGGCGTCGTCATCGAGATGCCCGGGTAACCAGGCGATCAGGTGCATGCCGGCTTCCACCGGGGTGATCCTGAAGAAAGTCCCGAGCTGTTTCTGCAACTGTTCGACCAGTGCCTGCTGGCGAGCCTGGTACAGGGCGCGCATGCGGCGGATATGGCCGAGGAAGTGGCCTTCGCGCATGAAGTCCGCGGTGGCGGCCTGAAGCAGGGTAGGCGGGCTGCGATCCATGACCGCCCGCAGGGTGCAGAAGGGTTCGACCAGGGCGTGCGGCAGTATCACGTACCCCAGTCGCAGCGAGGGGAAGAGCACCTTGCTGAAGGTCCCGGCGTAGATGACCCGGGCCCACTGGTCCATGGCATAGAGCGCGGGCAGGGGGCGGCCGTTGTAGCGAAACTCACTGTCACAATCGTCCTCGATGATCCAGCTTTGATTCTGCGCGGCCCAGTCGATGAGTTCCTGGCGTCGTGCATAACTCATGGTGACGCCCAAAGGATGCTGGCGAGACGGCGTGGTAAACACCAGGCGGGCGTCAGGACACACAGCCAGGCCTTGCCGGACGTCGATCCCCTGTTCGTCGATACGCAACGGCACGACCTGGCCACCCTGGGCCTGGAGCGCAATACGCGCCGCGATATGCCCCGGATCTTCCATCCAGAAGCTGTCCTGCGGATTGAGCAACAGCATGCCCAGCAGGTTGAAGGCTTGCTGGGCGCCGGACACGATGACCACCTGATCGGCACTGCAATCAATGCCGCGGGCGTCGAAGACGTACTCGGCAATCGCCTCGCGCAGGGCCAGCAAGCCCTGCAGTTCGCCATAGCCGAGCATGGCCTTGGTCGGCTTGTGCAGATGGCGGTTCAACAGGCGCTTCCAGACCGACTGCGGGAACGCATCGTAGGCGCTGTGACTGGGCAGGAACGAGGTCGGGGTGCCGGTCGCCCAGTCGGCATAGGAAACACCGCGAAAATGATCGCTGCGCAACGACAGCATCGACTGGCTCAGGTCGGACAGGCGAGGCGGTTGGCGCGGCTGCTCGTCATCAATACCGCGGCCTTCCCACTCATGGCCGACATAGGTCCCGGCCCCGGTCCGCGACGTCAGGAAACCCTCGGCAATCAGTTGATCGAACGCATTGAGGATGCTGATCCGCGACAGCTCAAGCTCCTTGCTCAGGGTCCGCGTGGACGGCAGGCGCACGCCACCCTGAAGCCTGCCACTGAGAATCTGTTTGCGAATCTGCAAGTAGAGTTGGCGGTACAAGGGGATGGAACTGGCACGGTCCAGTTCGATACCCGACAACAGCAAACCTGCGGAGGATTTCATTTTTCGTTCGTCTGGATGGAATGTGGTCTGGCCTGAATCGCTGTCAGGCACCCGGGTGCGAAAGGGTAGCGAGGGGTGTCGGATAAGTCATCCACCCCAGCGTCACAATAACAGGGCTGCCGAGTGCGGCGTTGCACTGACCGCCCATTGTTGAAGCCCGTGTCCAGAGGC
The DNA here is from genome assembly GCF_002303975.1 of Pseudomonas sp. ACN5. NCBI lineage: Bacteria > Pseudomonadati > Pseudomonadota > Gammaproteobacteria > Pseudomonadales > Pseudomonadaceae > Pseudomonas > Pseudomonas sp. ACN5. The sequence continues at coordinate 62,158 of NZ_MRCP01000009.1, forward strand.
CGATGGATGACGACACTTCGGTCAAGAGCACTGGGCTCAAATTGCTCGGGGACCTGCCCGTTACAGGTTGCACAGGACGCACCTGGCGGCTGGATGAGCAGCACCCCACAGGTTGGAGGCAACCTAAAGAAGTAACAGATCTTGAATTTGAACTATACCCAATAAGGCAATCGCTCCTGGCCCCGGGAAATGATGCTTGCCCTGATACTCGTCCCAGGATCTTCAACGTCGGACAGACCGAGAAATACCGGTTATGAACGTCTTGAAAATCGCTGTCAGCGATGCGTTGCGTTTACAGGCTCAAGGTCTGATCCCACTGTCCGGCCCCGTGCTGTACGTCGCCAGGCCCAGGTTCAAAACTCTGAACAAGGCAAGGAGTTTGCGATGGCTGATTCAAGCAAGAAAATGGGCCTGATGGGGCTCACGACGCTGGTAACGGTCAACATGATGGGCTCGGGCATCATCATGTTGCCCACCAACATGGCTCAACTGGGTGCCGTCTCGCTACTGTCATGGATCTTCACCGCGATCGGTTCGATGGCCATCGCTTACTGCTTTGCCCAATGCGGGGTCTTCTGTTCGCGCTCTGGCGGCTTGTCCGCCTACACCGAAGAGGCCCACTCAAAGTCGGGTTTTTTCCTTTGCTCGTACCTGTACTTCCTGTCCCTGGCCATCGCCAACGTGGCCGTGGCCATTTCGGCGGTGGGCTACATGACCGCCTTCGTGCCCTGGCTGGGCACGGGTGCCATTCCTTTGTGCGTGGGCACCATCGGGTTGATCTGGTTGACCACCTTCGCCAACTTCGGCGGCCCGGGCATCACCGGCAAGATCGGTGCATTCACTGTGTGGGGCGTGATCATTCCGGTCGCGGGCCTGAGCATCATCGGCTGGTTTTGGTTCAAGCCCGATGTGCTGGCCGCCGCCTGGAACCCCAACAGCCTGCCGATTTCCGAAGCCATCAGCAAAGCCATTCCCCTGACCCTGTGGGCCTTCCTGGGCATGGAGTCGGCAGCCCAGGCCACCGATGCCGTGGAAAACCCCAAGCGCAACGTACCGCTGGCCTGCCTGTTCGGTACCCTCGGCGCTGCCGTGGTCTATGTGCTGTCGACCACCGTCATCCAGGGCATCATTCCCAACGCCGAGCTGGCCAAGTCCTCGGCGCCTTTCGCGCTGGTCTACGCCACGATATTCAATCCGATGGTGGGCAATATCGTCATGGCCCTGGCGGTCATGGCCTGCGTCGGCTCGCTGCTGGGCTGGCAATTCACCCTGGCGCAAACGGCGAAGATGACGGCTGACCAGAACCTGTTTCTCAAGCTGTTCAGCAAGGTCAACTCGATGAATGCGCCCGTCGTCGGCATGATCGTCTGCGGCGTGCTGCAAACCCTGATGGCCCTGTCGACCATCTCGCCCGACGCCGCCGCGCAGTTCAGCAAGCTGGTCAGCCTGGCCGCGGTCACCAACCTGATCCCCTATATCACTGCGCTGACCGGCCTGCTGGTGATCATGCACAAGGCCGGGGTCTCGTCAGCGATTCGCACGCGTAACGTGGTGGTCTTGCTGATTGCCGTCACGTACTCCCTGTACGCCCTGTATGCCTGCGGCAAGGACGCGGTGATGGGCGGCACCCTGGTACTCGCTGTCGGCTACCTGCTCTACGGATTCCTCGCCAAGCGCTTCACCGAAGTGCCAGCGACCAATCAGGCCAGGGCCGCAAACCCTCAGGCGTAGCCATCAGGACTGCATAGACATCTGCATACGGGGAAACCGGACATGAACGTACCATTTGCCACAACCACCAGACTGCTGTTTGCCTTCGCACTCTTGACGCTGCCGCTGGTGGCCGGCGCCAACACCCTTGAACGCGTGCGCAGCAGCCACACCTTTACCCTGGGCTACTTGCCTGACCTGGCGCCCTTCAGCAAGCAGGAAGGCGACAAGGCCAGCGGTTATGCCATCGATCTGTGCCTGAAAGTCGCCGACAAGCTCAAGAGCGAGCTGGGCCTGCCCGACCTGCAAGTGCACTATCTGCCGGTCACGGTTGCGGATCAGGTCAGCGCCGTCAGCCAGGGCAAGGTGGATATCCTCTGCACGCCGACCGCGCCCACCCTGGAGCGGCGCAAGATGATCAGCTACTCCATCCCGGTCTACACCGCCGGCCTCTCGGTCGTGGTGCGCAACGATGCGGCCGAACCCTTGCTCAATGTGCTCAATGGCAAGGTCGCCACTGCCGGCCCGACCTGGCGTGCCAGCATCAACAATGGCCTGGCCAACCAGACCTACGCGACCCTCGAGGGCGGGGTGACCGAAGACTGGATTCGCGAGCGGATGCGCCTGCTCAACGTGATCGCCTCGCTGGTGACCGTGGCCAACAATGACGAGGGCGTCAAGCTGGTCGCCGAGGGCAAGGCCGATGCCTTTTTCTCCGAACGCATGTTGCTGCGAAACGAAATCGCCAAGGAAGGTGCGGCCAGGAACCTGATGATCCTGGACCGCATTTTCGAATACTCGCCGGTGGCGATGATGGTCGATCGCAACGACGAAGACTTCCGCCTGCTGGTCGATACGGCCCTGAGTGAAGCCTATTACTCGGGCTTTGTGGAAAAGGCCTACGACCAGTATCTGGGCGGCAGCAACCTTACCGTGAAGAGACTGTTCAGGGTCTATGCATTGCCGTAGCTGTGGCGAGGGAGCTTGCTCCCGCTGGACTGCGCAGCAGTCCCTCTTTTTGGGGGCGCTGCGCACCCCAGCGGGAGCAAGCTCCCTCGCCACAGGTGATGCCATTGGTTCGGAGCCGCTTCAATGGGCGAGGACCACGGCGAAGCAGGAATCGCCCTGTCGCTACTAACGGTTAAAACGCTCGGCCAGGCTGTGCAGGTAGTCGGCCATGGCTTCAAGGTCCTGGCTGATCGCGGCGCCTTGTTTGGCCTGCCCGGCGCTGTGATCACAGAGTTGGGCAATACGGGTGATCTGCTGATTGATGTCTTCAGCCACGTGACTTTGTTCTTCTGACGCCGAGGCCATCTGCTGGCTCATTCCGGTAATCCGGGTGACGGCCTGACTGATGCCGACCAGCGCCGACTGCACCGCCTCGACACGCTGCATGCTTTCGCGGGACATCTGCTCGCCACGGCTGGCCGTTGACACTGCGCGATCGGCACCGTCGTACAGAGAAGCAATGATGCCGTGGATCTGTTCGGTGGAGGTGCGAGTGCGTTGTGCAAGGGAGCGCACTTCGTCGGCAACCACGGCAAAACCGCGACCTTGCTCACCGGCCCGGGCCGCCTCGATCGCCGCATTGAGCGCCAGCAGGTTGGTCTGTTCGGCAATGGACGTGATGACATCCACGACACTGCCGATCGATTGCGTTTCGCTCGCCAATGCGTTGACCGCCTTGCCGATTTCGTTGACCGCTTCATGCATGGTTTCCATGGCGTTCAGGCTTTGCCGGGCCAGTTCACTGCCCTCGCGCGTCAACTGGTCGGCCTGCGACGCGGCATGCGCGGTGCTGATGACGTTCTGGGTAACTTCCTGGATGGTGGCGGCCATCTGTGAGATGGCGGCGGCAGACTGATCGGTTTCACTGCGCTGACGATCAAGCGACTGCGCCTGAGAACCGGAGAGTTCGGACGACTGCGCGGCCTTGGCCTTGACATTGACCCCGGCATCGACGAGTCGGCTCAGGGCGGTCTGCAAGCGCGCTTCCTCACTGACCATGGCCATGTCCAGGCGACCCTGGGGACCATGATTGTCGCTGTAGGTGAGCGCGACCAACGGATCGGAAAAGGCTTTCGGATGCTCGGCCAGGGTGCGCTCGATGGCTTTGCGATGCCGGGACTCGATCAGGTACCAGGCCATACACAGGCTCGCCACCATCAGCCCCTGTGCCGCCGAATCGGGCAGCCACTGCTCGGCGAGCAATGAAACTGCGCCAGCGATCAGCAACGGCCAGCCGTGTTGCAGTGGCCGGGAAATCCGCGTTTTCAGGGAAACGATGGGCTTGCCGGCCCGCATCCGTGCATAGAGTGCTGCAGCCCGACGGACCTGGTCGCGGCTGGGCAGTGAACGAACCGACTCGTAACCGCTCAGGCGTCCGTTTTCATGGATGGGCGTGACGTAGGCACTGACCCAATAGAAATCACCATTCTTCGCGCGGTTTTTGACAATGCCCATCCAGGGTTTGCCTTGCTTGATGGTGTGCCACATGTGAATGAATACCCCGGGAGGCATGTCGGGGTGTCGAACCAGGTTATGGGGCTGGCCCACCAATTCGTCGTAGGTGAAACCGCTGATGGCAACAAAGGCCTCATTGCAGTAGGTGATCCGGCTATCGAGATCGGTCGTGGAGATCAATCGTTGTTCGGCGGGAAATACTCTTTCATGCTCGGTTACGGGCAAATTCACGCGCATACGATGCGACCCCTCGGATTATTATTATGATGTTGAGCCTATAGAACAGAACGGGCCCGAAGAGGAATTTATGGAGGGGGGAGGCTGACGGAGATTCATCTGACGACAATTTCTTTTCATTTCATGACAAATTCACGATATCGCTGTGGAATCATGCGTGACGTCCAATTGAGTCGGTTTCGGAGCGCGACGTATAACCTCGGGTGACGGATGTCGTCGCCCCTCTATTCAAGGCAGGTTCCAGGCATTGCGGGCAAGCCATGGAGAAAGGCGGCAATCTCCCGACTATTGCGCAAATGCACCACAGGAATCCGCGGGCCCGTGGCCATGCGCACCGCTTCGATGCCCGGGCGGTAGCCCCGATCGAAACTCCACACGAACCCAAGGAACGTCAGGAACGCCCGGTCGAGCTTCTCTGCGCAGCCGGCTGCAAGGTCAGGGCGAGGACGGTTCATGACGCTGCGCAGGATCACCCGGGCGAAGCAGGTGAGGCGCGGCGTATCGAGCCAGATGATCAGGTCGGCCCGGGGCAGGCGCAGGTCGAAGGTGCGCCGGGCATAGTTGCCTTCACAAATCCAGGTATCCGCTGCGATCGCTGCGCTGACCCGCGCGCGAAACTGCTCCGCGTCGGGTTCGATCCAGCCGGGCTCCCAGAACAAAGTATCGAGGTGTACCACGGGCAGGCCCAGATGCTTGCCGAGGGCGCGGGCGAGGGTGGATTTGCCGCTGCCGGCATTGCCCAGAATAACAATCCGTTGCACGAGTGACGTCCTGTCGAAAAAAGATTCTTTACGCATTCCCGGGGAACTGTAGGAGCCAGCTTGCTGGCGATGGACTCCAGTGCGCCGCGTTCATCCAGTTCACCCGCGTTATCGTTAACGACCATCGCAGGCAAGCCAGCTCCCACAAGGGACCCTGCCCAAGCTGAAACTACTGTAGGAGCCAGCTTGCTGGCGATGGACTCAAGCGCGCCGCGTTCATCCAGCTTCCACGCGTTATCGTTAACGACCATCGCTGGCAAGCCAGCTCCCACAAGGGACCCTGCTCACGCTGAAACTACTGTAGGAGCCAGCTTGCTGGCGATGGACTCCAGTGCGCCGCGTTCATCCAGTTCACACGCGTCATCGTTAACGACCATCGCAGGCAAGCCAGCTCCCACAAGAACCCTGCCCACGCTGAAACTACTGTAGGAGCCAGCTTGCTGGCGATGGACTCAAGCGCGCCGCGTTCATCCAGCTTCCACGCGTTATCGTTAACGACCATCGCTGGCAAGCCAGCTCCCACAAGGGACCCTGCTCACGCTGAAACTACTGTAGGAGCCAGCCTGCTGGCGATGGACTCCAGTGCGCCGCGTTCATCCAGCTCACCCGCGTTATCGTTAACGACCATCGCAGGCAAGCCAGCTCCCACAAGGGACCCTGCCCACGCTGAAACTACTGTAGGAGCCAGCTTGCTGGCGATGGACTCAAGCGCGCCGCGTTCATCCAGCTTCCACGCGTTATCGTTAACGACCATCGCTGGCAAGCGGCGATTGTGCAGGGTTCTGCTCGCCAGTCAAAGGCCGCTGAGGGAAACCTCGCTGGCATGACACCTGCCGGCCCGTTTCGTGTGTCAGGCGGATGCACCCACGCCTTCGGCTTTCTCCTGCGCCGCCACGTCATGCAGGGAAATCCTCGAGGTTTCCGGCAATGCCAGCCCACCCGCCAGCGCGAGCAATGCGATCGCGATCAGGTAGAACGCCGGCGACAGGTTGCTGCCGGTGGTGCTGATCAGCCACGTCGCCACCAGCGGCGCGGTGCCGCCGAACAAGGTGTACGCCATGTTGTACGTGATCGCCGAGGCGGTGTATCGAGTGCGGGTCGGGAAGGTTTCCGAGAGCAAGGCCGCCGTCACCACGCCACACAACACCGCGCCAATCGCCAGGAGCATGACGCCGACGACGGACGCTGCGAACGAGCCGGAGCTGGCCATCAGGAACGATGGATACACGACAACGATCAACAGCGCGCAGGCCGTCATCACCGTCATGCGTCGCCCGACCCGATCCGAATACAGCCCGGCCAGCGGGCAGATCGCCGCAGCGAACAGCAATGCAATCAGTGACACCAGCAACGCGGTTGCGCGACTCAGGCCACCGGCGACTTGCAGATAAGTCGCGAAATAGGTGGTGAACATATAAAACGACAGGGCGGTCAGTGACACGAAGGCACCCAGGCAACAGATCGCCGCCCCATGGTTGCGCAAGGTGTCCTTGAGCGGCGAGTGGGCGACCGCATGTTCCTGGGTCACCGCCTGGAATGCCGGTGTCTCGTCGAGCTTCCAGCGCAAGTAAAGCCCCACCAGGCCCAGCGGCGCAGCAATCAGGAACGGCAAGCGCCAGCCCCAACTGCCCATGGCTTCGGCCGACAATGACGCCTCGAGCGCGTAAGCCACCACGGCGGCCGCGGCGAAGGCGGAAAATGTCGACACCGGGATGAAGCTGCCGTACCAGGCGCGTTTGTCACTCGGTGCATGCTCCATCAGGTAGGCACAGGCACCTGCGTATTCGCCCCCGGCGGAAAAGCCCTGGGCGCAGCGGATCAGCGACAGCAGAATCGGCGCCATGACCCCGATCGCCGCATAAGTGGGCAGCAGACCGATCAGGGTCGTCGCGCCAGCCATCAGCAAAATGGTCATCGCCAGGGTTCGCTTGCGGCCGATCCGGTCGCCCAGCATGCCGAAGAAAATCCCGCCAAGGGGCCGAAACGCGAAGGCCACGGCGAACACCGCAAAGGTCTTGAGCAGCGCGGCGCTGGCATCGCCGCTGGGGAAGAACTGCTGGGCGATGGTCGTGGCCAGAAAGCCATAGACGGCGAAGTCGAACCACTCGACAAAGTTGCCGATGCCGGCGGCGACAATCACTCTTCTCAGTGTTTGCGGGCTGACTTGTTCCGTATTTGTGCTCGTCATGCTTGACCTCGACCGTTCGTCAGTAAGCTATCGATTATCGGGGCAGGCACGGCGGCGGCTCACTTCAAAAGTGTCATCCACATAGTCAGTACCGACTTCATACCCTTGAAGGACCCATGATTGGCGCCTGACTGGCCGAAAGCCGCAGTTGGCGAAGGGCGGTGTTTTTGGTGAATTTGTAAAGCACCGGGGGTATTGTCGGTCGCCAGGATCAGATCGATAGGGAAGGGATGAAGATGACATTGACTGCCGAAAGCCTGGTCAGGATCGCAATGACCAATCCGGTCAACGCAGAAATTTACACACGCTTGCCTAAGCTTGGCTTGAACCAATGCATGCTCACGGCCGGCTGCCTGTTCCAGGCCGTCTGGAATCATCGGTCACAGCGACCGCCAGAGTGGGGAGTGAAGGATTACGACGTCTTTTACTTCGATGATGATCTGTCCTGGGAAGCAGAGAATGAGGTCATCCAGTCAGCCCGGCAGCTGTTCAATGATCTCGACGTCAACGTTGAGGTCAAGAATCAGGCTCGCGTTCACCTGTGGTACAGCCAGCGGTTCGGCGGGGATTATCCCAGGCTTGAGTCAGCCAGGGACGGGATCGATCGCTATCTGGTTGCCGGCACCTGCATCGGTTGGGATGTCGCCACCGGCGAGGTCTATGCCCCCAACGGCCTGGCCGACACAGAGCACGGGCTGCTTCGAATCAATCCAGGCAATCCCAGGCCGGACTTGTTCGATCAGAAGGCCAGAAGTTATCAGGTTCGCTGGCCATGGCTCAGGATCATCGCGCCGCACAGTTGAACGGGACCCACCGAACTGACCGATTCGGGCCTCAGATCCTTTGAGGCCCTCGTCGCTAAAGCCAGGTTGAAACTCAGTTCTTCACGACCGGCACCGTCACGGTTTTGCCTAAGGCCGACTTGATGGTCGCCGTCGGGGCAGCCGACGGGCCGCTGCCGACGGTTGTCACCGCTATATTCCAGCGCGCGCCTGTCGGCGTAAGCGTCAGGGTGGCGGTGCCAAGGTTCACCGTGCCGGTTGTGGTCGTGGCCGTCGCCGTGATGCTATTGCCCGTGCCACGCGAGGTGGTGCCGGACAGCACCCAATACCAGCGGCTGCTGCTGCGGGCGGTGACGGTGGCGCTGGTGACGATCAGGTTCTCGACGACCGCTGGCGAGACCGCCACGGACACCGTCGCCGGTGCCGACTCCGCGTTCTTGGCATCGCTGGCCCTATAGGTAAAGGTCGCGGTGAACGGCGCGGGGATCGTGGCCGGTGGTGTGTAGATCACGCGCAGACCGTCGGTGCTGACCGAGCCTTTGCCGGAGTCCGGTTGCTCCAGACCCACCACTTTAAGTGGCACGTTACCGTCAGGGTCGCTGTCGTTGGCCAGCACGTTGATGGTCACCGGTTGGCCGGTGTTGCTGATGGCGCTGTCGGGGTTGGCGACAGGTTTCTGGTTGTCGAGGTCTTCGACGCGTTCATCGCCAGTGCGGAAAGTCGGCAGCGCGGCGGAGTTGACATAGGTGACGCCGTCCCAGCCGGGCAGGGGCGTTGGCATCAACTGGAACTGGCCGGGGTGCTCGACATCCCAACGCATCAGCATGGACGTGTCTTCGTGCTGGGTGTTGTGGCAGTGCTCCAGGTAGGTCCCGGCGAACTCGCGGAAGCGGATCGCGATGTCCACGTCCACCGAGCTGTCGATGCCTTGGCCGATGAGATAGACATCCTTGCGTGCCCATTTTTCCCATTCCGGCGGTGCCTTGCCGTCGCGGCTCAGGACGACGCCTTCTTCGAAATGCACGTGCACCGGGTGGCTCCAGCCGTTGCCGCCGTTCCTGATTTTCCAGACTTCCAGGGTGCCATCGCCGGAGAACCCGGCAGAGGTCGGACCGGTGGCCAATTGCGGCGCGGCGCTGATGATCCGAGGATCCATTTGGTAGCCGAAACCACCGTCGGTCTTGATGGTCCAGGGTTCTTCGTCGGTGCCGTCGGAGCGACCGAAGATGAACTCGCGATGCCGCGCCGCCTTGAGCTTGGCCTGCATCGTCGGGTCGTCGCGATTGATCGTCAACGGGATCATGCTTTTACCCACTGGCTTGCCCGGCTTGGCGGGTTCGTAGTCGGCGGGGTTCATGCTCACGTCCTGGCCGGCATAAGGCTGGACCACCATCTGCATGAACTTGCCCACCACCGGGTCGCCGTCCTCCCATCGCAAGCCGGTACTGGTCAGCTTGAGCACTGCCTTGTACCTGCCGGACAGGACATCGGCCAGGCTCAGCGGCAGACTTTCCGGACCCTTGCCGTCGTGGTGCTCCATCAGGTTGACGAAGTACAGCTTGTCGCCGGTCCTGATCCCGTATTTCGAGAAGTTGACGATGATGTCAAAGCGCTCGGCGATGCCCTGGGCGGGCAGGATGGCGTTGTGGTCCTGCAGGTCGCCGTCAGCGTCCAGATCCATGCTGCCGTCGAACGGCACGGCATGTTCCATGAGGTTGCCGTCGTTGGCGATCAAGTGGAAGGGCACGCGGGTATAGGACAGACCGGAGCCTGTCGGGCCGGGGAATTCGCCACCGGTGCCGACGACTTCACGCACCAGTGCGATCCTGAAGAAGCGTGACACCGAGCCATTGAGAATGCGGAAGCGATAGCTGCGCGCGCGCACGTTCAGGCGTGGTTGGTACTGCCAGTTGACCAGCATCTGATCGCCGAGGAAGCCGTCGGTGTTGAACGGGTTGAACCACAGTTGGCCGTTCTGATCCCAGGCCTTGTCGGCCAGCATCAGGTTGACGTCGTAGTCGCGGTTGCCCCAGGGCAAGGCCGAGCCGCTGGGCAGGCGCAGGTTGACACCGTCTTCCAAGGCTTCGTTACCGCGATCCATGGCACTGTAATAGTTCATCATCGACGCGCTGCCCTTGTAGACGTTCTGCGCGGTGAAATCGAGCATGTGGTCGTGGAACCAGTGGGTGCTCATGGTTTCGCGCCAGTCGCCACGAATCTTGATGGTGCCGTTGTTGCAGGTCTTCAGGCCCGGCGTGGCATCGTTGACATACAGGGTTTCGCCCGGGGCGCAGGGGAACGCCGCGCGGGGATCCTGGGCGCTGGTGTTGATGCTGTCGTAACCGGCCAGCTGGATCGGCCAGCGATAGTCAAAGTACTGCCCGGGAAAGAAAAACGCATTGGCATAGCCGTCGCTTTCGGCCGGGTTGTGACCGTTGTGTTCGTGGGTGCTGAGGGTGTGCAGGCCAAAACCCATGTTGGCCGACGGGTCGATCGGCAGGGCGTTGTAGTGCCGCATCAGCACGCCCTGACCGTAGCGCACCATCAACAGTTTTGGCGGAAAGGTGCCGTCGAAGGTCCAGAGCGCCTTGTGGTTCTGAATCGGCATGTTGGGGTGAAAGCGCGTGTCGATGCCTTTGGTGGTACCCGCAATGATCGGATTGTCCGAGGTCTGGTTGTAGAGCCCGCCTGGCCCGAACTCGCCGACGGCGTAGTTGTGCAGCTGGCGGCGGTCGCGCATGCCGCCGTTGAGCTTGGCGCCTGCTTGCGCGGTCTTGAAGGCGACCTGTGGGTAGAACTCGTTCCAGCGCTGGTGCGACCAGCCTTTTCCTGGCGGACGCCCCTCGGCCGGCGAGCCGACCGGATGGCGGTTGAGGAAGGCTTCTACCTGCGCTTTCCACGGGTTGCGGTCCAGCACGTTGGAATACTGTGACGGAAACGGGTACAGCCCGGGCTGGCGCATGAAAGCTTCGAGCGCCGCAGCCGAAGGGCCGCTGCGGGCGATGTTGTTCGGGTCCTGCGTGGGCGCCGGGCCGACAATCGGAGGCGGGAAGGTCAGGGTGGGCGGCGGCAGTGTCGGGTCAAGTTTTTCCGTGCCGAATTCTTCGAACAACAGCAATTGCTGGGTGTACGGTTGCGCCCCGAACAACGGGCTGGGCTTGCCGTTGGTGGGGATCTTGAACGATGTCTGCAGCGCCGGCGGCAGCACGTTGTCGGTCGTCGGCGTGGTGCGGGTACCATACACGCCATTGGGCAGGGCGAAGGAGCCCGTATTGGCGGGTGGCATGGCCTCTACGGCATCCACCGCGGCCTGGGGGTCGGCCGGCGGATTGGTAAACGCCGAGGGGTCCGTCGGTGATGGCGGGCCGAAATCATCCAGTGGTGCGGCGTCTGCCGTGGCCAGGGTAAAGAACATCGCACAAGGCAGGCTTGTTTTGCGCAGCAAGTAGAAGGAATTGCCTGGTTGAGTCGTGCGTTTCATGTTTCACCCCTCGCGTGATGTCCCGTCGTCTCCCTGTCCGGGACGACTGCTGTTGTGGGCACAAGTGGGGGACGTGCAACTAATGAGCCATCACCCGGAAAAAGAAAAAATCCAGGTAAATGAACAAGTTGTTGTCTGGGGGGCCGGCAGCAGAAGGGGGGGATATTCCTCCAAAATGGTGGTGATTACCCGGAAGGGTGGGTGAAGTACCCCAGTTATGGGGAATGTGGCAGCGCGGCTTGAATGTTTAAGCTGATATCATTCAAGAAATACCGGTTGAGCAGAAAAACATGAATCGTCGCAAGAAAATAAAGCAGCTGCTGAAGGCTCACGCGAAAAAGGCCAGTGCCAAACTGGCACCGCAAAACAAGGATAAATACATCAGCAAGGCTGACCGGTTGAAGCTGGCTGCCGAATCCGCTCAAGACCCGGTTGTTGCCTGCGACAGCTGATCCCGGCAGAGCCAGCCCCCTTTTTCGAATCAGGGGGCCTTGTCACCACCCACTCAGCGAATACCGGCGCCCGCCATGGACTCCGGCACCCACTGTGCCGTCGATAGTGGCTCGATGTAGCGGATGCCGCCATGAGGGCCGACCACGCCATTGATGTTGTAGGTGCCTTTCGACAGGTCGTACGTCATGAAGGGCGTGGCATCCGGGACTTGCTGGTCATAGCTCTGGCTGAAGAACGCGAAGGAGCCACGATACAGCTGGCCACGGGTGTCGTACTGGTCGGAGGCCACCGCGGCCCAGGTATCTTCATCCAGGTAAAAGCGGCGCTTGTGGTAGATGTGCTTTGCACCGGGCTTGAGATTGCCCTCCACGACGTAGACCCGATGTTTTTCCCAGCGAACGAAATCCGGGGCAATGAAATTCGGCGTGGTCAGGGATTTGGCGTCGCGAGCGTAGGTGAGCTTGTAGGTGTTGTAGGGCACGATCATTTCCTGCTTGCCGACCAGCGTCCAGTCATACAGCTCAAGCGCACGGGCAGTACCGGGGTTAGGGGTGTCGTAGGCCAGGATCGAAATCTGTTTGACCCGGCGCTGGGCCGGCATGTATTGCCAGGCGCGGCCGGGAAACTCCGTTGCATTGGTGGCGTTCTTGAGCATGATCGACTCGCCGGCTCGGCGCGCAGGCCCGGTATAGGACAATTTCAACTGATAATAAATGTCCGAGCTGTTGAACGGCTTGGACATGTTCTCGTAGATCGGGAAGGAGACGAATGCCTCGCCGGTGACCGCAAGGCTCGGTACGCCGGCTGTGTCGACCGTCCAGGAGTCGTACTTGGAATGGATGTTGACGCCCTGGTAGCGCAGCAGGAAGTTCCACATCGCTTCGGCACCTGATTGCGGGATCGGGAACGGCACCCCGGGCATCACATTGTCGATGGCGATCCCGCCGTTGAGGGACCTGGCATGGGTGGCATTGCGGCGGCTGTTGTCCAGTACCGCCTGGGGCAGCGAAGCCGTGCGGTGGGTCGGATACACGTCGATGCGAAAGCCGGGGTAGCGCCTGGCCAATGCTACGGTCGTGGCGGTGAGCATGCCTTTGTACGAATCGACATTCTTGCCGTTGATCACCAGCAGCGGTTTTTCGCCCGCAAAGGGGTCCGGGCGCATGCTGTCGCCGGACTTGTAGCCGGGCGGGGCAGTGGTCAGGCCGCCGTTGTAGGGCGGAATGGAGCCATCGGCATTACCGGCTTTTTCGGCTCCCACCCACGTCAGACTGCTGCCCAGCCGGGCGGCTTCCTGGCTCGAGACATAGGCCTGGGCATCGATAGCCAGCGCCATGAGGGGTACGGCAGCCAGAAGAGTTTTCACGAATTTCATATTGTTGTTCTCCTGCCTGGTGTTCCAGGCAACTCGTGACTCCGGCGCAGCCGTCGCTTACGTCGACTCGTCGCCAGAGACCTTTTCAGTACTGCCATTAGATAACCCCCGTGTCAGGGGCGCTTTTCATTCGACGACAGCCCCTTGGCTATTGATGACAGGCCCGGTTGGTCCCGGCGCGCATTCGATGGCGTGATCGCTGGGAGTGACCATCTCTTGTTTGTATTTCCCAACGGAATCATTGAGTTACCCAATGGTCATAGCCAAGGCTCCGGATGAACGTCTCGAGCAGCCGTGCCCCTTCCATAATCCCGACATTCAGGACGTTTTCATGAATCGCGCAGCAATCTTGATCTTGGCCATTTCCAGCGCTGTGTTGTTGGGAGGCTGCGGCCCGCATTGGGATGACGGAGAACGGTACGGGCGATATCACGATCATGATCATCGACGTGGTGACGACTGGAGAGGGAACGATGATCGAGGTTATGACCGTGACTATGATCGTCGTGGCTATGATCGTAGCGACTATGATCGCGATCACCGTCGCTACCGTGATCGCGATGACAATGACGACTGACAGGTTCAACGCCATTGAAAAGCAGGGTGTTATGGGGCGCTGCAGTTAAACCTGGCCCACCGCAGAGCCTGTGCCCGATGGCTCAGACATTCGATGGACAGCAATACGCAGCGAATAATTTGCAGCCCGTCTCATACATGGCACTAAAGTGAACAAATCATTGAAAAAAACCGCTATAAGCTTTACATAAATGTGAAACTAGATGGCACATTGCTAGCAATCAGTCAGTGAGTTTCGGCAGTATTTGGCTCAGGGAGCCCTGATGAGTTTTCGTACATTGACCGACTCCCGGCGGCATTCGAGCCATTGCGAAGTGGCCGCGCTCCAACCCATGGTGAATCCTGATGCTGTCGGCATGGCTTACGCCGGCAACGACGACTCGATCGAACACGTGCTGGACTCAGCGCGCCACTGGGCCCACAGCACTGCCTGGGTGTTCTACCGCGCCGGCGAACAAATGCATTGGGTCGGGCAAGGCGACCCGCAGGCGCAATGGCCTTCGAGCATTGCCAATGAGGCGTTTGAAGCCTTTTGCCGGACTTCGAACCTGCATCGTTGGCCGACCGGCAGAGGCGAAAGTGAGCTGGGTTGGCTGCTCGCACCCGTCAATGAAGCTGCTGAACCTGCGCTCGCGGACTTTGCCCGGCGCCTGGGCATCGAGCTACAGACCAATACCCTGGCCCGTGCGCAGATCACCCAGCGTGTGCTGTATGAAATTACCTATCTGGCCAGTTCGACCCGTGACCGTTCTGTGTTCCTGGTGGGGGTTCACCGTCTGCTGGCCAGCCTGATCGACGCCGAGAACTTCTATCTCGCGCTGTATAACCCGCACACTGGCAAGATCGATTACCCGTATTACGTCGACATCATCGACGTCGATGCCCTGGAATCGGAAAACCATGAATACCTTGACCCTTCGCGCCTGTCGTTGACCGGGCAGGTGTTGACCACTGGCCAGCCATTGTTGATCGACGCCGCCGGCATTCTCGCGGCCCAGGCACAAAACCGTTTCCACTGCGTGGGTGATCGTCCCGAGTTCTGGATGGGCGCACCGTTGAAAAATGCCTCCGATGACGTGTTTGGCATGCTGGCGATGCAGGTCTACGACGTTTCGCGCATCTACAGCGCTGAAGACCGCGCGTTGTTTCTGGTGGTCGCCCGTCACGTGGCCATGGCGCTGGACCGGATCCTGCACCGGGAGGACCTGGAAGAAACGGTGATGCGTCGCACCCTGGAACTGTCCGCACTCAACGATGCATTGCGCCAGGAAGTGGCGGAAAGGGAACGCGCCGAACATCTGCAGAGCGCGCTGTTCCAGATTGCCGAACTGTCCAGCCAGCCCGGTGACATGGCCGAGCTGTTCAAGACCCTGCATGGCATCGTCGGTGATTTGCTGTTCGCGCAGAACTTCTATATTGCGCTGTTCGACGACGCCACCGGCGAAGTGACTTTTCCCTATTACGTGGATGAACGGAAGACGACCTGCCCGCCGGCACGGCGAGGGCGCAGGGGCCTGACCGAGTATGTGATCCGTCAGCGCCGACCTTGCCTGATCGACGTTGCCGAGGCCGAACGATTGCACGCGCAGGGTGAAATCGAAATTGCCCATGAGTCTGTGCGCTCTTACTCCTGGCTGGGCATTCCCTTGTTCGAAGACGACGCGGTGCGTGGCGTGCTGGCGGTGCAAAGCTATACCTCGCAGGTGCGCTATACCCCGCGTGATCAGGAACTGCTGACGTTCGTGTCGCGGCACATCGATACAGCGCTGTCGCGACGCACGGCCGCTGAAGCGATCCATGCCGCCAACCTCCAGCTCGAAGCGCGGGTGCAGAGCCGCACCCGCGAGCTCGATCACGCCAATGCCAAGTTGCAGCACGAAAACGCCCACGATGCGCTGACCGGGCTACCGAATCGCACCTACCTGCAACAGCGCCTCAATCTGGCCTGGTCGCGGTTCGGCAGCGAGGGCGGGCACCTGGCGGTGATGTTCATCGATCTGGACCGCTTCAAGATGGTCAACGACAGCTTCGGCCACCATTTTGGCGACCTGCTGTTGATGCAGGCGGCCCAGCGATTGCGCGGTTGTCTGCGCGAGACCGACATGCTGGCACGCCTGGGGGGCGATGAGTTTTCGGTACTGGCGCCCGAGGCCCCGCTGGATGTGATGATCGAAATCGCCGAACGGATCCTGGTGGCGTTCGACCTGCCGTTTTTCATCAACGGCCATGAGGTTTTTTCTTCCTGCAGCATCGGTATCGTCAGCGCCGACAGTCAGTTCCATCACGAGCCCGCCGACTTGCTGCGCGATGCCGATGCGGCGATGTACCGGGTCAAGAGTGCCGGGCGCGACAGCTACGCGGTGTTCAACCAGGAAGTGCGCCGTGAAGTCTCGGACCAGGTCGAGCGTGAAGGGGCCTTGCGCAACGCGCTCAAGCGTACTGACGAACTGCTGCCGTATTTCCAGCCGATCGTCAGCGTCGAAACCGGCGAGCTGCTGGCCCTGGAAGCGCTGATCCGTTGGCATCAGCCGGGCGGCCGGGTGATCGCGCCGGGCGAGTTCCTGCCGGATGTCGAAGGCTTGCGCCTGATCGGTCGACTGGACCTGTACATGCTGACCAGCATTGCCGCGATCCTCGCGCAGCCCGAGCACGCCAATTGGCCTGCGGTTCACGTCAACTGTTCCAGCTACAGCATGACGCGCCCCGACTTCGCCAGTGAGGTGCTGGAACTCTTGGCGCAGCACCAGGTGTCGCCATCGCGGATCTGCCTGGAACTGACCGAAGGGGCGCTGGTCGCCGAGCCGGCGATCGCCCGACAGACCATGCAGCAACTGGCCGACAACGGTATGTCGGTGGTACTCGATGACTTCGGCGCAGGGTTTTCTTCCCTGAGCTATGTGCATCAGTACCGTTTCAGCGGTTTGAAAATCGACAAGTCGTTCATCCTCGAGCTGACCAGCAGTTCCCGCAGTCGCGCGATCGTCCGGGCGATTGTGCGGATGGCCGAGTCGCTGGACCTGAGTGTGGTGGCCGAAGGCGTCGAAGATGAAGCGACGCTGGAGCTGCTGCGTGAAATGGGCGCAGGGCAGGCCCAGGGTTATCACCTTGCCAGGCCGATGGCGTTGAAGGCGCTGTTGGCGAGTGAACTGCTCGGCCGTCAGGGATCAAGCGGATATCATGGCGCAAGCCAATACGGATGAACATTTTCAAGGGAGAGACTCATGGCATCAGGGCAATGTCTTTGCGGGGCGGTACGCTTTTCCCTCGCGGTTGAACCACGATTTTTCTATCGCTGCCATTGCACGCTGTGCCGCAAGCAAACCGGGGTCGGCCATAATCTTGCCACACTGGTCAACGCTCGCGACTTTCGATGGGAAGACGGGCAAGAGGCGATCACCGGTTGGCGCAAATCCACCGGGTACAGAAATGATTTTTGCTCGCGATGTGGCTCGACCGTGCCTAATGTACTTCGCGAAACACCTTATTTCTGGATTCCGCTCGGACTGCTCGACGCCGGGCTGAGCATGGAATGCATTGGAGATTTCTGCACCGATGACGCGATGCCATGGGATGAACAACGCTCGGAAAAAAGTCATTGCGCAGCCCCGGAATCACTGGGGTTTCTTCTGCATGAACTCCAGGTCAATGCCTGACCCGGAAACGGTTCACCACTGTCTGCTGCCCGGAGTGCCGAATGCCGTCCATCACCACGCCCCTGGTGGCGCTGTTTGTGCTTTGCCTGGCGCTTGAAGTGCCGGCCCAGACCAGCGACTGCCCGGCTGGTGAGAGACAGGTGTGCCTGGACGGCTGCATCTGCCTGCCGGACATGGTGCCCGAGGATATCTACCAGATCGCGACGCCGGCCCTGGCGCTGTGGCTGACCCAGGCCCGCGATGAAGCCGCCACCGCCGGTACCCAATCCATTCCGGCGCACATCCGTGAGCAACTGCTGCCCTGGTACGATCCCGGCGTCCTCGATGCCGCGCGCTACAAAATCAGCGACAACGGCCAATTCAGCGCCGCCACAGCCATGCTGCAGAACCCCGATGTCGGCGCCGTCACGCTGATCGACATCATCCTCTTTCGCGACCCCCAAGCCGCAGAAACGGACGTCGCGCTCTGGGCTCACGAGCTCAAGCATGTGCAGCAATATCAGGAATGGGGTGTGCAGGGATTTGCCCAGCGCTATACCCATGACTTCAATGCCGTGGAGGCACCGGCTTATGCCATACAGGCCGAGGTCAGGCGGGCGGTGCGCAAAGGGGCTGACTGAAGCCGTCCCGGCTCAGCCCCCGTTTGGTGCAGACGATAAATCTGATCACCTAGAAATTCACGCCCCCCATGGCCGCAATCGAAATGGCGAGCAAGAGGTGCCGGGTTTTCATGCTGATTTTCCTTGATCGATCGTTGAGGAATGACAGCTGACCAACCACAGCACCAGGGCTGTCCCACTGATCGAGGCACCCAGCAGGCTGACGGCTGTCCAGCCCCAGTGCGCATACACCTGGGTCGCGGCCGCGGCCCCCAGTGCGCTGCCCACCGAGTAAAAGCACATGTAGGCGCCCACCATGCGGCTTTGGGCGTCGGGGCGTGCGGCAAAAATGAAGCTCTGGTTGGTCACGTGTACGGCTTGCACCGCGAAGTCGAGCAGGACCACTGCGCACACCAGCGCGATCAGTGATGTCTGCGCGAACGCGATGGGCAACCAGGACAGCGTCAGGATCACCAGCGAAAGGCCGGTCACGCGTTGCCCCAGCCCCTCGTCGGCCCAGCGACCGGCGCTTCTGGCAGCAAGAGCACCGGCGACGCCGGCCAGGCCGAACAGGCCGATGGCTGTGTGCGACAGCGACAGCGGAGGCGCGCTCAATGGCAGCACCATGGATGTCCACAACACCGAAAACGCGGCAAAGATCAGCAAGGCCAGCAAGCCCCGGATGCGCAAGACCGGTTCGGTCATGAACAGCCTGAACATCGAACGGATGAGTGCCGGGTAGGTGTTTCGGTTGCGTGGAGACACTGTGGCGGGAAGTACTTTCCAGAACACCGCCGCGAGGGCCAGCATCAAGCCCGACGAAACGAAATACACGGCGCGCCAGCCGGCCAGGTCGGCGATCAGCCCAGAGGTAAACCGCGCCAGGAGAATGCCCAGGACAATGCCGCTGGTGACGGTGCCCACGGCCTGGCCCCGTTGTGACGGCGTTGCCAGCACGGCGGCATAGGCCACCAGCACTTGAACCATCACCGCCAGCAATCCCACGATGACCATGGCGCCCAACAGGGTCAGCCATTGCTGCGCTGCACCGACCCCCGCCAGTGCAATCGCAGACAGCAGTACTTGCGTCAGGATCAACCCCTTGCGGTTGAGCAAGTCACCCAGCGGGACGATGAACAGCAACCCCAGCGCGTAACCGACCTGGGTAGCCGTCACCACGACCCCGATCATCGATGAGGCAACCCCCAGGCTCTGCGCCATTGAGTCGAGCAGGGGTTGAGCGAAATACACGTTGGCGACCGCAAGCGCGCAGGTGCCGGAAAACAACAGCGTAAGTGACGGAGAAAGCCCGGCAGAGCTGTCTGCGCGGGCACTTTCTCCATTATCCGTAGAGGGCAGGCCCGGAGCCTGTGTGGCGAAAGGGCAGGTGGCTGAATCGGCATCGGCTGTCACATGAGCCTCCGTGGCGCTAAACTGGTTTTAATTTAAAACCTGATTGCATTGTTATCGAATCAGGTTTTAAATTGCAACCACTTTGCTCGGGATTGCACGGCAGGCCCGGCAATCCTCATCCGGAAGGTCAATACGATGGTCGAAGACACTTCATCCCACAGCAGCGAATGCCCGGTAGCCAGAACACTGGAGGCCATTGGGGATCGATGGTCGCTGATGATCATCCGCGACGCATTCGACGGTATTCGCCGATTCAGCGAATTTCAAAAAAGCCTGGGGGTGGCCAAGAACATTCTGGCATCACGCTTGAAAACCCTGGTTGAGGTCGGTGTATTCGAGGTTCAACCCGCGTCAGACGGTAGTGCCTACAAGGAATACGTGCTTACGGAAAAAGGGCGGGCGATCTTTCCGGTGGTGGTCAGCATGCGGCAGTGGGGTGAACGTTACCTGTTCAAGCGCGAAGAGACGCGTTCTGTGCTGCTGGACAACGAGCGCGGCCAGACCCTGATGCCGATTGAAGTTCGCTCCTCAAGCGGTCAGAAGCTTGGGCCGTCCGACTGCCACAGGGTCAGGGTGGATGCCGACGAGTCGTGAAACGATGGCCCATGCGTTCGAGGGGGCAGTCGTTGTTCAATTTTTGAATTGTTTTCGGCTTGGCGCTGTATGGCCCGCGCGGAGGTAGGGCGGTACCAGGCCGTTGAATCAGTCGAGCAGTGACACCAGCCGAGGTTCGATTGACTGTGCAGACAGGTCCAGCAGCGCGAGGGTGACCGGTAGCTTGAAGCGTCGACGCCCGGCGCTGCCCGGATTCAGGAACAGTCGTTCGCCGCGCCATTCGATGCCTGGTTTATGGGAGTGGCCGCAGATCACCAGGTCGATACGCTCATCTGGATGGATTGCAACGTCGGCGATGTCATGCACCAGCAGCACCTTCCAGCCGTTGAGGTCCAGGCGCAGACAGTCGGGCAGCTCGCGCGCCCAGGGCGCGTCCAGGTCATTGTTGCCACGCACCCCGTGCACCGGTGCAATGGCCGCCAATTGGTCGAGGATGTGTGCGCTGCCGATGTCGCCGGCGTGAATGATGCCATCGCAGCCCAGCAGGGCGGCGATGGCTTCGGGGCGAAGCAGGCCGTGGGTGTCGGAGATGACACCGACTTTCATTGCTGACGGTTCGAGCGGCATTCTGACGGGCCTGTCTGCTTCGCGATTGTTGCCGCCACTAACTTTGCGGCACTAACTTTGCGGCACTACCCGCGCATCGTTACCGCTGCCCTCGACATAAACGTTCAGGCCTTTTGTCAGCGCCGGATTGATTGGCTGGGTCACCTGAACCAGTACGCCGCTTTGGGTCCGGACGATGATCTGCTGAGCGTCTACGGGCTGATCATACTTTTTCTTTTCGACGTAATTGCCGCCAACCCCGCCGGCGAGGGCGCCGGCAACCATCGCCACATCCCGACCGGTGCCCTGGCCGACCAGGCTTCCCAAGGCTAAACCGCCAAGACCGCCCAATATGGCGCCGACGCCGCTATCGTGATTGGTCTGCATCTGGGTGAGTGTAATCTGCTCGATTTTCCCCGAACGAATCTGTGTCTCGCCAGCGCCTCCGCTCCCGGCGCCGACCGCGGCACAGCCGCCAAGCACCAGCCCAAGAAACGTAACCGACAGCCAGGAAGCGAAAGTTTTCATCGTCGAACTCCATTATCAGGGGAATAGATCATGCAAACGCTTCAATTCACGTTAGACGAAAAAGCCTGATGCATTCGGTTCTTTCACTTGGCCTGATTCGATGGATAAAGACCGGCAAACCGCGCAATCACTACACCCACGTAAAAAACGCCGGAAAATTCTTCGACCATCACCAGTGAACGGGCATGGTTGGTCAACGGGATAAAATCACCGTAACCGGTGGTTGTGAGTGTCGTGAAGCTGAAATAGATCAGCTTGAAGAACGTGCCGGGCTGTGTGAAGTCGAGGTGGCCAGGGCCGAATGAACCAGCGCTGGATACTTCGACCAGGGCATAAACGAAGGACCAGACGAAGGCCAGCATGATGTAACCCGCAAGCGCGCCATGCAGCTTGTCGGCAGAAATTGGCCCTCGCTTCAGAATATAGCGAAGCACTGCGCTAAACGAGACGGCAAGAGACGCCGTATAAGCTATCCCGGCAAGGCCAAGAATCGCGGTACTCCCAGCCAACAACGCCGCCCATTGAAGACCAACCCCAAGCAACGCCAGACCCAGCTTGAGGATGAAGCCCCGCCGAGTCTGCCTGGTGGCGAAAGCACCCACGAGCAGCACCATTGAAAACAGAATGCCAAGCAACGTACGAGCAAATAGACCTTCCTCGAGAAAGGGAAACAGCAGGATCAATCCCAGCAAGAGCAGCAATAGATAGGTGCAGGGACCTTTCCCTATAAGCATCTGAGCTAAACCCTCGTCGGAGTCGGGTTTATCTTGCGGATCTGTCATATCGGTTTCCCAAAGGGCCAAGTAGTGCTTCGGACCTGACGTCGCACGGTTGAAGTCAGACTTGGCTTCAGAATAGTCGGCAGTACGATTCAAGTCGTGAATAGGTGTGGAATGCTCTAGTCCGCGCCTTCAGGCAACCCCTGTCGTGAAACTGTAATATTGCAGTCATAGAATTGACATGAGTGATTACATTTATTACAGATGGCCTTTGGCCTTTTCATGGATGAGCAAGCCTTATGCGTCGTGTCGTATTCAATCAAAAAGGCGGCGTTGGAAAATCCAGCATCGCCTGCAATCTTGCCGCTGTGAGTGCAGCCGAAGGGTACCGAACGCTGCTGGTTGATCTCGATCCCCAGGCAAACTCGACTCACTACCTCACCGGGCTGAGCAACGAGCGTATTCCTGCCGGCATAGCCGATTTCTTCAAACAGACGTTGTCCGGCGGCTTCGAAGGCAGGCGCAATCGGGTGTCCATCACCGAGACCCATTACAACAACCTCCACCTGGTGACGGCGAGTCCCGATCTGGCAGACCTGCAATCAAGACTCGAAAGCAAGTTCAAGATCAACAAGCTGCGCAAGTTGCTGGTTGGGCTGTCCGAGGATTATGAGCGCATCTATATCGATACGCCGCCTTCACTGAACTTCTACACCTTCAGTGCTTTGGTGGCGGCAGACCGGTTGCTGATTCCATTCGATTGCGACAGTTTTTCTCGCCAGGCGATCTACCGGGTCATCGCTCAAGTCGAAGAACTGCGACTCGATCACAATGAGTCCCTTGAAGTGGAAGGGGTGGTGGTGAACCAGTTCACCGGGCACACCGGGTTACACCAGACTCTCGTCAATGAGCTGTTGGCCGAAGGCTTGCCAGTGCTGCCGATTTATCTCAGCAGTTCCGTCAAGAT
Organism: Pseudomonas sp. ACN5; assembly: GCF_002303975.1. Taxonomy (NCBI): domain Bacteria; kingdom Pseudomonadati; phylum Pseudomonadota; class Gammaproteobacteria; order Pseudomonadales; family Pseudomonadaceae; genus Pseudomonas; species Pseudomonas sp. ACN5. The sequence continues at coordinate 85,224 of NZ_MRCP01000009.1, forward strand.
GCGCGAGTCTCACGAAGTGTCTGTTCCCATCGTGCATCTGGCCCCGCGCCACAGACTCTCGCTGGAGTACGCGGGCTTGCTGGATGCACTGGAGCGGGCGGCCTGACAGCGAGTCGCTGTCTACGCACTATTGCAAGCCGCCCGTTACGAACCTGTACTCCGATCAGAAGTATTTGAGCCAGGCGATATCACGACGACGAGCCTTCAATGCGGCAAACCAGCGCACAGGTAGATACAGCGTTATAGCCAGGAGTGCGGCCGTCAGCCACACAGCCCAGATACTGGCGAAACCGAAGTAGTTGCCCTGATTCAAACCGAACAACGCCACATGGGTCAGGTACAGCATTTTCAGCGCGTAAAGATGGAGCAGGTAGAAGAACATCGGCGCCGCGCCAAATACCGCCAAAGTACTGATCCACTTGCGTTGCTGAGCCCGCTCAAAGCCAAGCAGCAGCAACAGGCCCACCCCTAGCGTCAGCGAGAGGAACAGCAGGGAAGGCGGGTACTTTGTGATGTTGAAGAAACTCATGAGGGTGTGTGTGGTGCTTTCATGGAGCACCCAATGTGCCTCGCCATAACCGTTGACCAGGCGCAGTGCGATGAAACCGGTCAATGCGCTGGCCCCGGCCAGTAACAGATGGCGCTGACGCACGGTGGCCGAGGCCGGGCGTGCGAACCAGGGGCCGATGCAGTAACCCAGGGCGATGACACCGATCCACGGCAGCAGCGGATAGGAAGTGCGCAGGCGTAAGCTGTAGGAGAATTCGATCCAGCCGCGATCATGCAAGATTGCCCAAGGCAGGTGCATCGCTGATCCAGACGGGAAGTGCAGAGAATCGAGCAGGTTGTGCCCGGCGACGATGACCAGGCCCAGCACACACAGGAGTGGCCGGGGTAGCCAGACCAGTGCAGCGAGGGCCGTCATGCTGACGCCAATCGCCCAGATCACCTGCAGGTAGATCACATTGGGCGGGAACTGGAATGTCCAGGCGAAATTCACCAGGGTGAATTCCAGCAGAACCAGGAATAGACCACGCTTGAACAGGAACATCGACACCGCTTTCTTGCCCTGGTGCTTTTCGCCGTACAGATAAGCGGACAGGCCCGTGAGAAGAACGAACACCGGCGCACACAAATGGGCGAGGGTCCGGCTGAAAAACAGCGCCGGTTCGGTGCTGTCGATGACCATCGGGTCGGCTACTTGGCGGTGTAGAAAGAACGTCTCGCGCACGTGATCGAGCAGCATCAATATGATCACCAATCCCCTGAGGGCATCGATCGATAGCAGGCGTTGGCTTAGGCTCGTGGCGGGCGGAATCTGATTGAAGTTTGTCATCGAAAGTCGCAGGCAGGGAGGGTGGATAGCTCTGCCAGCAGCCACCGACAGATTATGTTTGGTTACTGTATAACATAATAGGGGTCTGCCCCGTGAGCGTTCCGCCATTGATTCGATACAGCCTGAAGCGAGCCACGTGGCCGTCAGCGTGATGATGTGAAGTCCCTGACAGTGCTGCGTATCGTCACCGCGAAAACCGGGATTGAGGCTCAGCGTAAGTACGACGAACTGCAAAGCAACTATCACTTGCAGGCGCAACTGGTCAGTTACGCGGGCGACACTGGCATTGATATCGGCCGTTATGCCGACAGTGAGGCGCTTTGCACCTACACCGAGGGCATGACCTCCTATGTGATGCATAACTTGCAGGCACTGGCTTGCCCGCGATGGTCGTTAACGATAACGCGTGTGAACTGGATGAACGCGGCGCACTGGAGTCCATCGCCAGCAGGCTGGCTCCTACAGTTTCCCAGCGTGGACGCGGTCCCTTGTGGGAGCTGGCTTGCCCGCGATGGTCGTTAACGATAACGCGTGTGAACTGGATGAACGCGGCGCACTGGAGTCCATCGCCAGCAAGCTGGCTCCTACAGTTCTTCAGCGTGGGCACGTTCCCTTGTGGGAGCTGGCTTGCCAGCGATGGTCGTTAACGATAACGCGGGTGAGCTGGATGAACGCGGCGCACTGGAGTCCATCGCCAGCAGGCTGGCTCCTACAGTTTTTCAGCGTGGACGCGTTCCCTTGTGGGAGCTGGCTTGCCAGCGATGGTCGTTAACGATAACGCGGGTGAGCTGGATGAACGCGGCGCACTGGAGTCCATCGCCAGCAAGCTGGCTCCTACAGTCTTCAGCGTGGGCACGTTCCCTTGTGGGAGCTGGCTTGCCAGCGATGGTCGTTAACGATAACGCGGGTGAGCTGGATGAACGCGGCGCACTGGAGTCTATCGCCAGCAAGCTGGCTCCTACAGTTTCCCGGGGTGCGTAAAAACCTCATTCCATGAAACACGGGGCGATTCACTACTCCGGAAACCAGCGCCGCCGAAGCCTCTCAAGCACACCGTTGGCCTCGATGCGTCGATAGCCCTCGTCATACATTTCCAGTGCTCGCAATCCGTCTGGATGGGACAGGCTAAAACCTATCGTCGAGTTCACCAGACCGCAATTGAAGGCGAAGCGCACGGTATCTTCTGTCCCTGACTGCTGAGCCTTTCGGTTTCTGACCTCGAGGTCGTTGCTCATGATCACGGCTGCCTGAAAGCGTCGAGCAGCGAGTTTTTGGAGGCTCGTCAAGTCTGAGAGGGAATTCTCGAACACGCCCCCTGAGGTCTGGAGCGCCATGACCTGGGCTGAGTATTCGTAATCTCTGGTGATGCCGACGACGGTGCCGGGCGGCAAAATACATTGACCGTCCGGGGTCTTCGGCAAGGGCGCATTGATGGATTCAAAAGCATCGTTACTGACCTTGAATATCGGTCGCGCCGCCAGTTTGATCTTGCCCTGGAATTCGGGTTGCCAGCTCATGTTGAAGCAAGCGGCGACCTGGCCGCTGAGCACCATGTACTTACAGCGTGAATAGGGCACTACTTTTAACCTGGCTTCCACGGCCATCTCTTTGAAGTCGGCGAGGACCACGTCGTTGGTGTAACCGGTACCGTTCCGTTATGGTCGACCCGACGGATGATTTGAGAAACTCGCAAAGAAGCGCTCGCTGACGGAGTAACCGGCCTATGCCGTTGTTTGACGACTGCCCGGATCAAAAAGGACTGCACATGACCCAGTATCTTGCCTTGTTTCTTGTTGGCGCCACGGGATTTGCCCAGGCGCAAACCCTATGCTCCGACGCTTGGTACCAAGCGATCGACAAGCGACTGCAAACGGCCGATGCGCAAGGGCACGGGCCGGATATGGGCTCCGACGAATGGAAATCGGTGATCGAGTTCAAGTTAGGAGTTCGCGGTGGGGCAAACGTCCCTGAACGAAGCTCCGAAGAGTGGTGCATGTACATTGATCAGCAGACCAGGGCGATGCGGGCGACCGGGAGCCACGCCGGAAAACCCCTGACGGTCAATGTCACACCTGGCCCTTCTTACGATTGCGCCAAGGTGGAGCCTGGCAGTATCGAAGCGCTGATCTGTGAGGACAAGGACTTGTCCGCACTCGATCGCAAGCTGTCGCAAGTGTATGCCAGTGCGAGTATCAAGGCCGGCAACGAGCATCCTCCCACGCTGAAAGCAGAGCAGCGTGGATGGATCAAGGGGCGCGATGACTGCTGGAAGAGCGATGACGCGGGTGCATGCGTACGCATGGAATATCAGCGTCGCATCGCCGAGTTGCAGGCGCGGTACCGGCTGGTGTCGGGCACAGGGCCTGTTTACTACGAGTGCGACGGCAACCCGGCTAACGAGGTTACGGCCACGTTCTTCAAAACCGATCCGCCGACGCTAATCGCAGAGCGTGGCGATAGCGTATCGCTGATGTACCAGCAGCCAGGCGGCAGTGGCATTAAATACCTTGGGCGCAATGAGACCCTTTGGGAGCATAAGGCCGAGACGATAATCACGTGGGGATACGGTGCGCTCGAGTTACATTGCAAAAGAAAACCTTGAAACGGCGCGCTTGATCAAAGCGCGCATTCAAACTTTGAGATCAACGACACGCAATACGCTTTTTGGTTAACCCAGTGCTTTCCTGAGCCCTTTCAAGCGCACATTCGCCCGTTGCACAGCGGCCATTTTTTCAGGCCGCTTCATGCGTTTCCACTTTCTGATGTCTTCCTTGCTTCGCCCGCAACTCACACACAGATCACCACTGAGTTGGCAAACTGCAATGCAGGGATTTTCGATTTCCTTAGCCATGGTCAGTCACCTTTGACCACCCGTGATTGAGCCAGGCGACTTTTCCAGTCACCAGCGTGAGTGCGTTGGCACTCCTCCTCAGAGTCGAAGCGGACATGGCGGTCTGAAGGGGTCAGGTCGATGTTGGCCTCATTCAACGCGATGGCCGTCAACTCAAAGATGCGCGCCTTCGCGTGAACCTGGGCGAGCTGCCTGTCAGCCAGGGTTTCGAACACCCAGGTGACCTTCAGGGTTTCAGCCAACGCATTCAGGTCAGCGGTGTGGGTGAGCCAGGTAAAGCCTTTGATTTCACCTTTTGCGGTTTCGCACGCTTCGGTGAGCGTGGTGATCAACCGGCGTTCGATCCGCGCCAGTTCACGTTTGCCTGGTGGCATCAGGGGTTCCTTTGGAGACAAGAGGGGGGAGGTGCGGGATCAGGCCGGTCGAAATTCGACCGTCAGGTGGCTGACTTCGTGCACCGGCTTGAGACGTTCACGAATGCTGTCGGCGCTCGTCGTGGCTTCGCCAAGGACGCTGACGATGGCCGCATGGGCTTGCGGTCCGATTCGCCACACGTGCAAGTCCGTGATGGTGGCATCCCCCGGTTTCTCGACCCGATCGCGGATTTCCTCGGCCACGTGCGCATCGGTCTGATCGAGCAGCACACCGGCGGTGGTCCCCATCAAGGTCCAGGCCCAACGCGCGATAACGATGGCGCCGACGATGCCCATGACCGGGTCCAGCCATACCCAGCCCAGATACCGGCCGGCGAGCAGTGCAACAATGGCCAGAACCGAAGTCAGCGCGTCTGCGATGACGTGGACGTAGGCGGATTTCAGGTTGTTGTCGTTGCTGTGATGGGCATGGGCATGGGCATGGGAATGGCCGTGATCCTCATGATCGTGTCCATGACGGTGCCCATGATTGTGATCGTAGCCCAGCAGCAGGGCACTGACGATGTTGACGATCAAACCGGCAATCGCGATGAGCGTCGCAGTGCCGAACTGAACCTGCGTGGGCTGCAAGAGGCGCATGACAGACTCAACGCCAATGCCCAGGGCAACCATACCGAGGATCAGCGCCGAGGCGAACCCGCCCAGGTCTCCAACCTTTCCGGTACCGAAACTGTAGCGCTGGCTGTAGGCATGGCGTTTTGCGTATCCGTAAGCGGCCGCCGCGATGCCCAATGCGCCGGCATGGGTTGCCATGTGAAAACCATCGGCCAGTAGCGCCATCGAGCCCGTGAGGTACCCGGCGGTGATCTCGCCAACCATCATCACAAGGGTCAATGCCACAACCCAAAGCGTACGCCTGGCATTTTTGTCGTGTGCCGGGCCAAGGAACACGTGGTCGTGCCTGTAGTTGATGGAGGGGCTGCTCATGATGTCTACCTGGATGCGTTCACTTGGAGTAACGGCGAATGGCTTCAAGCAACTCTTCCACGCCCTTGTTGCGCTCCGCTTCGCTCAGCGCAGGGTTCGCGACATGCTCGCGCGCGTGGTCCTCGATGATTTCTTCCATCAAGCCGTTGATGGCGCCGCGAGTGGCGGCCACAAGGTGCAGTGTCCTGGCGCAATCAAGATCCGATTCCAATGCGCGCTCAACGGCCTGGATTTGTCCGGCGATGCGTTTTACGCGCTTGAGAAGATCGTCTTTGTTTGCTGCGATATGGCCCATTGGATGGATACCCCCCCCTACCTATGCTTTGCGCATGATAGGCATACCCCCTATACCTATGCAAGGTCGGCCAAAGCCCGGCCGTGGACCGTAATTCTGTTCAGTAAAGCGAGAATGCTCCTACAGAATCAGCATTACGGCCGTGGACCGGACTTTGCGACCGGGCAGGCGTCAGTCTGCCATATGGGTTGCGGCCCATTGAGTGGAATCAAGCCCGAAGTCTTTCATCGGCGGTTGCTGAAGGCTGCAGCAGCGAAAACAGATTCTTGGGATCCTGCAACTCTGGCACCAGCTGAATATCGCTGCCAATGTTGAGCGTTTTTGCAACATCCAGCACATAGCGCAAGGCGGAGTAGTCCTCGATGGCGAAGCCGACCGAGTCGAACAAGGTGACTTCCTCGGCATGCTGGCGACCTGGGGTCTGACCAGTGACGACTTTCCAGAACTCGATCACCGGAGAGTCGGCGGGCATCTGCTGAATTTCCCCTTCAATGCGGCTTTGCGGCTCGTACTCAACCATGACCCGCGCACGCTCCACGATGTCCCGGTGCAATTCGGTCTTGCCGGGGCAGTCGCCGCCCACGGCGTTGAGGTGCATTCCAGGTTCTATCATCTCAGGCGTTAAAATGGTTGCGTAGGCCTTGTCGGCCGTGACCGTGGTCACGATATCGGCACCACGCACCGCTTCTGCGACGGTTTTGGCAACGCTCACCTGTATGGCAGGGTAGGCCCGCAGGTTGGCGACCAGCTTCGCCGTTGCCGCTGGATCGATGTCGTAGAGACAGATTTCAGTAATGCCGAGCAATGTATGGAATGCCAGGGCCTGGAATTCGCTCTGTGAGCCGTTGCCGATCAGTGCCATTCGGCGGCTGTCCGGTCGGGCGAGGTAGCGGGCCGCGAGCGCAGAAGTGGCAGCGGTGCGAATGGCGGTCGTCAGCGTCATTTCACTCAGCAACACAGGCTTGCCGGTATCGACGTCTCCCAGGGCACCAAACGCCATGACCGTCAGCATGCCATTGTGGGTGTTCTTTGGATGTCCATTGACATACTTGAAGGCGTAGAGCGAGGCATCAGACACGGGCATCAGCTCGATGACGCCCTCGGGTGAGTGGTTTGCCAGGCGCGCGCACTTTTCGAAATCCGGCCAGCGTACGTAGTCTTGACGGATGTATTCGGCCATTTCGATCAGGCATTTGGGTAAGCCGTTTTCCCGGACGAGGAGGCTCAGATCATTTACGTCAATGTAACGGGTCATATGGGGTTCCTTTGCGCGTCTTTTAGTGTGCCGGTCTGGACGACCTGTCGCGTTCGCGATGAGGTGGTCCGTTTGGTTGCAACATACTTATTGTCGAGGCAATGGCGAGACGATTTCGGCCAATACCGGCCCTGGATACAGCCAGAGAAGTCGAAAAACAGAGCGCGCACAGCGGAATCGGCCAGGCACCCGCTACTGCTCATCCTTATGCGGATCAGTCAGCCTCAACGGCAATCGCATTGGTTGTAACGCTCCCATCAAGCGGAGAAACAGCCACTTGCAGCAGACGACAGAATCGGCTGTGAAACCCCTTCGTTCAGCACAGGCAGGCTGTTTGAACGGGGGGTTACGACACCAGCACCCTCCCGGCAATTGGCATTCTGGCGGTCCGTTTCAAGCAGTTGTCGTTCACCGCTTGAGATGGCGTGCAACTGCGACGACTGGCTGCTTCCAGTCGATAACAACAACAAAAACGGCTGCGGTGAAGACCGCATCGACTCTCTGCCCCTGTCAAAAAGTGTGGTCCGACGCAGGCGCCGGATCGCGATAAATCCAAATAATCCGGGACTCAAGAACATGAACATCAAATGGCTGACTTTGCCGGCACTCGCGTTGCTGTGCTGCACCACGGGCGCCAGTGCCAAGGAATGGAAGGAGCTGCGATTTGGCGTCAACCCAAGCTACCCACCCTTTGAATCCACCACGGCCGATGGCGGTGTACAGGGGTTCGGCGTGGATCTGGGCAATGCAATATGTGCCGAGCTGAAGCTCACCTGCGTGTGGGTCAGTAATGATTTCGACGGGCTGATTCCGGGGCTCAAGGCCGGCAAGTTCGATGCCATCGAATCTTCTATGACCGTTACCGACGCGCGTAAAAAACAGATCGACTTTACCGATCGCCTGTACGCCGGACCGACCGCCATCGTTACCCGCAAAGACTCCGGACTGCTGCCTACCGCAGAGTCGCTGCGCGGCAAAACCATCGGCTACATGCAGGGCACGATTCAGGAAACCTACGCCAAGGCCAAACTGGCGCCGGGCGGGGTGAAACTGCGGGCCTATCAGAATCAGGATCAGGTCTATGCCGACCTGGTATTTGGCCGTCTCGATGCGTCGATCCAGGACAAGCTGCAAGCGCAGATGAGTTTCCTGACCTCGCCACAAGGGGCTGACTTCCACAACAGTGAAGGCATCAGCGACCCGTTGGTGCCGTCAGAAATCGCCATTGGTGTGCGCAAGGACAACGAAGAGCTCAAAGGCATGCTCAATGCCGCCATCAAGGCCCTGCACGACAAGGGCATCTACGCGCAGATCCAGCAGAAACACTTCGGTGACCTGGACCTCTACAACAACTGATCCTCGCGCCCCGATCGCTGTGTCGCAGCGACCGGGGCGCATCAAGACAGGTGACTGGCGTGAACTCCTTCCTGAATATTCTGGGGCTCGATCTTTCGGCCCTGCAAGGCTATGGCCCTTTGTTGCTGCACGGCACCTGGGTCACCCTCAAACTGTCGGCGCTCGCGCTTGTGGTGAGTATGGCGCTGGGGCTGCTCGGCGCGGCGGCCAAGCTGTCACCGCTGAAGCTGTTGAATCTCCCGGCGACCTTTTACACGACACTGATCCGTGGCGTGCCCGACCTGGTATTGATGCTGCTGATTTTCTACAGCCTGCAAGGCTGGCTCAGCGCCCTGACCGAGGCCATGGGCTGGCCCTACATGGAAATCGACCCATTCGTGGCCGGCATCATCACCTTGGGTTTTATCTACGGTGCGTATTTCACCGAGACCTTTCGCGGGGCGATTCTCAGTGTGCCACGCGGTCAACAGGAAGCCGCGGCGTGTTTCGGCCTGAACCGTTGGCAGCGCTTTCGTTTCGTGGTGTTCCCGCAAATGATGCGTTTCGCCTTGCCGAGCCTCGGCAACAACTGGCTGGTGCTGCTCAAGGCCACGGCACTGGTATCGATCATCGGTTTGTCGGACCTGGTCAAAGTCGCGCAGGAGGCCGGTAAAAGTACGTTCAACATGCTTGATTTCCTGTTGCTGGCCGCTGCGCTTTATCTGCTGATCACCAGCGCGTCGAACTACGTACTGCGTGTGCTGGAACGACGCTACAACCAGGGCGTACGAGGGATGGCGCGATGATCGAGTTGATTGCCGAATACTGGAAACCCTTTTTGTTCAGCGACGGCGAAACCCTTACCGGGTTGGCGATGACCTTGTGGTTGCTGGTGGCGAGTATTGCGATGGGCTTTGTGCTGTCGTTGCCCCTGGCCGTTTTGCGGGTCTCGCGTTGGAGCCTTCTGCGTTGGCCGGTCCAGCTGTTTACCTATGTGTTTCGTGGTACACCGCTGTATATCCAGCTGCTGATCTGCTACAGCGGGATCTACGGTATCGCTGTGGTCCGCTCGCAACCCTTGCTGGAAGCATTCTTTCGCGACGCGATGAATTGCACCTTGCTGGCGTTCACCCTCAACACCTGCGCGTATACGGTGGAAATCTTTGCCGGCGCCATTCGCAGCATTCCCTACGGCGAAATCGAAGCGGCCCATGCCTATGGCTTGAGCGGCTGGCGTCTGTATCTGCAACTGATTCTGCCGTCGGCGTTGCGCCGTGCGCTGCCTTACTACAGCAACGAAGTGATCCTGATGCTGCACGCAACCTCGGTGGCGTTCACCGCGACCATTCCGGACATCCTGAAAGTCGCCCGGGACGCCAACGCCGCGACATTCATGACGTTTCAGGCCTTCGGTATTGCCGGTCTGCTGTACCTCGTGCTGTCGTTCGGGCTGGTCGGTGCGTTCCGCCTGGCTGAGAAACGCTGGCTGAGCTTCCTCGGTCCGGCCCACTGACTTCCATTCTTTATCCAGAGCGGCGCCGACAAGTGTGCCGCTCCAGGAGTATTCGCATGTACAAACTCACCGTTGAAAATCTGTATAAACGTTTTGGTGACAACGAAGTACTCAAGGGCGTCTCGTTAAACGCGCGGGCAGGGGACGTGGTGAGCATGATCGGCGCCAGCGGTTCGGGCAAAAGCACCATGCTGCGCTGCATCAACTTTCTGGAACGGGCAGATGAAGGCGCCATTGCTCTGGATGGCGAGCGAGTCCTCACCCGCCAGGGTGTCGGTGGCATGCGTGTTGCCAATCCAAAACAGTTGCAGCGTTTGCGTACCCGACTGGCGATGGTGTTCCAGCATTTCAACCTGTGGAGTCACCTGACCGTGCTGGAGAACATCGTGCTGGCGCCGTGTCGTGTCCTGGGCATGAGTCGCAAAGCTGCCGAGGAGAGCGCGCGGGCGTATCTGGACAAGGTTGGCTTGCCGCAACGGGTGGCCGATCAGTACCCGGCGTTTCTGTCGGGCGGGCAGCAACAACGGGTGGCGATCGCCCGGGCCCTGGCGGTGGAACCGGAAATCCTGTTGTTCGACGAGCCCACCTCGGCGCTCGACCCGGAACTGGTGGGTGAAGTGCTGAAGGTGATTCAGGCACTGGCCGAAGAAGGCCGGACCATGTTGATGGTGACCCACGAAATGGGCTTTGCCCGGCAGGTCTCCAGCCAGGTGTTGTTCTTGCATCAGGGGCGGGTCGAGGAGCAGGGTGATGCTACGATACTCGACCGGCCAAACAGTGAACGTTTGCAGCAATTTCTATCGGGTCGTTTGAAGTGAGGCAAGGCGTACATGGCGGATATCCGCGATCTGTCGATCGTGCTTGATCGTATCGATCAGGCAATCATTGAAGTGTTGCGTCACGAAGGGCGCATCACCTATCAAAAGCTGTCCGAGCGCGTGCACCTGACCCCCAGGCCTTGTCTGGAACGAGTGCGCAAGCTGGAACAGCTTGGGGTCATTCGCGGCTATGGTGCGATTCTCGACGAGAAGAAACTGACGCCGGGCTTGTCATTGCTGGTGTTGGTGGCGTTGTCGAACCAGAGCGGACGCGCGGCGCAAAAGGCCTTCGAAGCCAAGGTCCGCGCCTGCCCGCAGGTGCTGGAATGTCGCCTGATCAGCGGCGCGTTCGACTACAGCCTGCGCATGCGCTGCCGTGACATGGAGCATTACCGGGTGTTGACCGAAGTCTGGTTCGACGACCCGGATTTGCACATCGACAAACTGGTCAGCCACCCGGAGCTGGCGATGGTCAAGACCACGATGGAATAGGCACCGAACGAAGTACAACCTGTGGGAGCGGGCTTGCTCGCGAAGGCGGTGTGTCAGTCGACATTGATGTTGGATGACACTGCGCCTTCGCGAGCAAGCCCGCTCCCACATTTGATGTGTGGTCCTTGCCGAATCGGCTGAAGGGGTCAGGGTCTTCAGCCGTTTCCATCAGCGCAACAGCCGTTATCAACCGGTTTTTCCCACCTCGAAACGGAATGTCGCCTGATCAGCGGAGCGTTCGACTACAGCCTGCGCATGCGCTGCCGTGACATGGAGCATTACCGGGTGTTGACCGAAGTCTGGTTCGACGACCCGGAGCTGGCGATGGTCAAGACCACGATGGAATAGGTACCGAACGAAGTACAACCTGTGGGAGCGGGCTTGCTCGCGAAGGCGGAGTGTCAGTCGACATTGATGTTGGATGACACTGCGCATTCGCGAGCAAGCCCGCTCCCACATTTGATGTGTGGTCCTTGCCGAATCGGCTGAAGGGGTCAGGGTCTTCAGCCGTTTCCATCAGCGCAACAGCCGTTATCAACCGGTTTTTTCCCACCTCGAAACAGACAATGAGCCTCTCTCGTCCCTCATTGAGTCTGTGCCCATGCAAACCACCAATACGGTTTTAATGATTCGCCCGACACGTTTCTCCTTCAATCAGGACACGGCGGCGAACAACCGCTTCCAGCGTCCGGCAACCGTTGCTGAAGACGTGCAACTCAAGGCCCTTGCCGAGTTCGATGGCTATGTCGACGCGTTGCGTCGGCACGGCGTCGAGGTCCTGGTGCATAACGATCGTGAAGCGCCGCATACCCCGGACTCGATCTTCCCCAACAACTGGTGGAGCAGCCACCCGGATGGCACCCTGGTGCTGTACCCGATGCAGGGCCACAACCGGCGCCTGGAGCGGGACAAGGGTGTACTCGACGAATTGCTGGGCGAATACCGGATCGAGCAGGTGCTGGACCTGTCCCGCCTTGAAGAGCAGGAGGTTTTCCTGGAGGGCACCGGCAGCATGGTCCTGGATCGGCAACAGCGGATCTGTTACGCCGGGTATTCCACGCGCACCCACGCCCGGGCACTGGATCAACTGGTCACCCAACTGGGCTATGAACTCTGTGCGTTCAACGCGGTGGACCGCCAGGGCGTGGCGATTTATCACACTAATGTGATGATGAGCGTGGGCACGCGTCTGGCGGTGGTTTGCCTGTCATCGGTTGCTGATCCCAACGAACGCCAGGCATTGCGTATGCGTCTGGAAGACAGCGGCAAGCAGGTGATCGACCTGGATTGGGCGCAATTGGAATCTTTCGCCGGCAACATGCTGCAAGTGCATAGCGCAGCGGGCGAGCCACTGCTGGTGATGTCGCGCACCGCCTGGCAATCCCTGGACGCCGATCAGCGTCGCTTGATCGAAACTCACACCACGCCGTTGCCGGTGAACATCGACACCATCGAGCGTATCGGTGGTGGCAGCGCGCGCTGCATGCTGGCCGAGGTGTTCCTGCCCAGGCAAATGTCCACCCGGCAACAGGTGCGATGATGGTCCGCCCGGCAATGACCGTCGGGCGCGATGATATGGCGCGTTAGCCGGGGAACGGAGGGGGGCAGTCGGACTCGGTGTAGGCGAGGCCGCCGTGGTCCACGAAAGCTGGAACGTTGGCCGCTTTGTCTCGAACCGTGGCGACCTCTGCCGAGGCCGCCATTTTCAGGTGAATTGATCAGTTACCGTTTGGCAACGACAAGTTGATGCCTTCCTTCTTCAGGGCATCACGCACATATTGGAATTTCTGGTACTGCGACAGCTCGATCGGTCCGTCATAGCCCATGCTTTGCAGTTTGCGTGGCGGGTAATCAATGTACGTTTTCATCAGTTTCATGATAGCTGCCGAGATCGGCACCATCGTCCAGGTACGCTCGGTAAAGTTGTTCATGAAGAGGTCATAGCGTTCCTGCGGGTCTTGCCACAAATCAAACACCTGCGGCACGGTGGCCACATATTTTTGTGCGCCTTTCCATCCCAGGTTCGAGTCCACGGCGAGACCGCCTGTTTGGGCGCCATCGTCGCCGCGCAGGTTGAATACCGCTTTGTAGTTCCCGACACGGGCCGCACCCGGGGACAATTCATTCTCGGTAAAGTAGAACCACTCCTTGCGCGGTGAAGGGGCGCTACCGGTGAGTACTGGCGTCATATCGTAGCTGTCGAAGATGATCGGCTGACCTTCACGGTCTTTCTCGGGCAGCTTGACGCCAGCCACAGAGGCGAACGTCGCCATCAAATCCAGGCCACCGAGAATCTCGTGGTTTTTCGTGTCCGGCTTGATCTTGTCTGGCCAGACGGCAATGGCCGGTACCCGGTTGCCGCCCTCACGCACCGTGCCCTTGGTGCCGCGGAACGGGGTATAGCCGGCGTCCGGATAAACGTCCTGCCAGGCCCCGTTGTCTGTGGTGTAAACGACCAAGGTGTTCTTATCCAGGCCCAGCGCCTTGAGCTTGTCCATGATGCGGCCGATGTGGGTATCGAGTTCGACGACGGAGTCGGCGTATTTGGATTTGGACATGGACTTATGAATAAACTCCGGAGCCGGCATATTCGGCTGGTGGACTTTCATGAAGTTGACGTTGATGAAAAACGGCTTGTCGGATTTGGCCGCTGTGTCGAGAAACTCGAGGGCCGCTTTTTCGACATAGTTATCAAAGAACGGAATGCCGACCACGCCGGGTTTACCATCCACGACGGGCGTGTCCACGTACTGGCCGTTGACCTTGAACTCTTCAACCGGTTTTTCGCCGGCCTTGCCGGACAACGCGCCTTTGGTCACCTTCTGGAACATCTCGCGGGTTTCCGGATCCATGTCGGGGAACCACGTTGGGTCCGCGTAGGTATAGGCATTGAGGTGATACAGGCCGACATACTTCATCACGTCATAACCTTGGGCGTTGGGCAGCGCATAGTCGGCTTCGCCCAAATGCCATTTGCCGGTGAAGTAGGTGTCATAGCCGCCGGTCTTCAACACGGATGCCAGCGTCCATTCGGCGGCTGGCAAACCACCGCCCTGGCCTTGAAACGCCACGGTGGTCATGCCGCTGCGATTGGGGATACGCCCGGTTTGCATGGCCGCCCGGCCAGGCGTGCAACTCGGCTGTGCATAGAAGGAGTAGAAAGTGACACCTTCTGCCGCCAGCTCATCGATCTTGGGCGTTGGCATGCCGCGCCCGATTCCGCCTCCGTACGGCCCCAGATCGCCGTAGCCAGTGTCATCGGACACGATGAACAGGATATTGGTTTTTTCCGTTTGAGCGGCGTGGGCAAGCCCGTTCAATGACAACAATGCAGCAAACACGACAGACAACTTGAAACGATCCGATAGCTTTTCCATGCCAGCAACCTCGTTGTTTCATAATGTTGGCCGGTGATGAGTGCACAACTGCATTGACCCACGTGCTTTGGACCACCGAGCAATTAGCCCAGGTACTGCATACAGATCACGACTACTGTTGTTGCATGACCCTGTAAGGAGTAAGGCGCACGAAGGAGTCTAGTGCGGCTTTTACTGCTCAGCGGGGTATTTGTTCATACGTTACATTCACCTGCTGCGGTGTTTCACTCGAATGCAAATACCTTCTTCCAATCCTTTTTCATGCTGATGACCGTCCAGCCATCTCGCTTGGCCTGGTCATAAAGGGGTTGCGTGAAGGTGCCTACCTTGGTCTCGGGCAATGCTTGAGCCGGGCCATAGGCATATTCGCGCTCGGCGTCGTCGTGCAGCACCAGCATCACCAGCCGCGCGCCTTGGCCGGCCTTGGTGTATTCCAGCATTTGCTTGTCGCCGGTGGAGTTGCCAAAGGCCGCGTTTGGCTGACGGCCCGTCATCAGATAGATGTTCTCTGGCTTGCCGGCATCGTTGTCGTTGAGCACTACTTTGGGTTGTTTGATCAACTGCGGTTTGCCGTTCTTGTCGTAGACATACTCGGTTGCGCCAGCGCTACCGATGACTTGTTCCGCAGGCACGCCATAGATCTCCTCGGAATAGGTGCGAACGAAGTCCTGCCCACCCCCGGTGACAATGTAGGTCTTGTAGCCATTGTCACGCAGGTATTGCATGACTTCCTTCATTGGCTGATACGTCAGTTCGGTGAAAGGACGCTTCCAGCGAGGGTCGCGGGCTTCGGCCAGCCAGGCACGAACTTGCTGCTTGAACTCATCCGTAGGCATGCCACTGAGGGTCACCATGGCGATTTTCAGGTAGTCATCGAGGGTCAGTTTTGCCATGGCGGCGCGGTCGCCCGACAGGACCGTCTTGAAGGGTTCGGCGCTGGCCAACTCCGGCTTTGCCTTGACCACCGCAGGAACGCGGCTCAGGCAATAAAACAGTTGGCTATACGCAGGATGCTCGACCCACAGCGTGCCGTCCTGGTCGAAGGTTGCGATGCGTTCGGCTGGCGAAACGAACTGGCTACCCCCTTCCTGGGTGGTCGCCTTGACGAACTCCACGATGGCTTGTTTGGCCGGCCCGTCATTCCAGGATGCCAAAGGGTCAGCCGCGAACACCGCCGTCGAAGCGATCAGGCTCAGCCCGAGTACGGCGAGGGGCGCGCCATGGCGGCGTTCAACGTGCGAGCAAAGGCGCGTCGCAGTGACTGCGGAGTTCCAGGTACGCTGCACCAGTATCATGAGATTCATGAAGTTCACCTACGGTGGATGGGTTAATCATTGGCGGCTACATGGCTGCTCACTCTGGCAAGGACTACAGCAGTTAGTTGGAAATCCAGTGTAGTGGGTTTGGGAATAATTGCTGTTTCTGCACTCGGATTGAGACATTGCTCAATGCAGGAGCGGCACGGGGTGGGGCAGGTCTGAGAAGTACATTCCCGAAAATGTGCAACATGAGCTGATCAGCTATACACAATATTCCACACGGCACTTCTTCAACCGATCGAGGTTGTCAATGAATTACACCCTCCCACTGACAGCGCTACTGGTCACAGCCAGTCTCTCGGGCTGCACCCGTTCATCCACCCAGTCGGTGACGCTTCCCCTGAAAGCCACCGAGCAGAATGCCGGCCAGATCGCCAATACAACGCTGACCGCCGTGGACAACGAAAGCAACTTCAACTTCTACATCTCTGGCGTCCCGACAGGAACCACTTTGCCGTTGCGCATTTACACGTTCGTCAACAGAGGCAACTGCCAACAGCCAGGTCCGGTTGCTTACGAGATGAACGACAGGATAACCACTCAGCGTACTGCTCAGGCAGGTTGGACGTTTGAGCGTGTTGCCCCGGTCTCTGTGTCGGATCTGTTGTCCGGTCAATATTCCGTTGTCGTGCGCACGACACCTGAGGATGGCAGCGTCGATCTTTTTTGCGGGGATATCGCGCAAGCGGCTCGGTGACCGTTTTAGTTGATCGTTGAGCCAAGCGTCGCCAACGTGATTGCCGCGTACGCAAGTGCCGCTGATGTTCAGCGGCACTTGCTCGGGCTTATGCAAGCAGCTGTCGCTTCAGAACCTTACCCACCGAACTGCGGGGCAGGGTGTCAATCATCTGCACCGACTTCACGCACTTGAAACCGGCCAGACGCAGGCGGCAGGCCTCGATGATCGCGGCCTCACTGGTAGCGCCTGGCGACGCGGCAACGACGAAGGCAACCGGCACCTCGCCCCATCGCTCATCAGGCTGGCCGATGACGGCGACCTCGGCGACACCCGGCAACGAGGCAATCACCGCCTCCAGTTCTGCCGGGTAGATGTTCTCGCCACCGCTGATGATCATGTCCTTCAGGCGATCCACCACGTGGAGAAACCCATGCTCGTCAATGCGGCCGATGTCTCCGGTTCTGTACCAACCTTGGTGAGTAGCTGCCTGGGAGGCTTGCGGATTACGCCAGTAGCCGGAAAACATCATCGGCCCACGACACCAGACTTCGCCGTCCAGGCCAGGGGCCAGTGGCTCCAGGCTGGACGGATCGACGATTCTGACCTCACCAAACATCAGCACCTTGCCGTGGGAGTGGGCGTGGGCGAGGCCCATTTCCTGGGTCCAAAAGGTCACCGCGCCACAAAACTCGGTAATGCCGTACACCTGCTGCACCTTCACGCCGATGGCCAGGCAGTCTTCGATCAGCCTGTAGGGAACTGCCGAAGCGCCGCAGGTCACGGAAATCAGGCTGCTGCTATCGACTTCCTGTTTTTTTGCCAGGGCCAACAATGCCTGAAGCATCACCGGCACAGTCATCAAGCTGGTGATGCGCTCGCGGGCGATCACCTCCCAGACCTGTGTCGGGTCGAAGTCAGGCAGCAGCACCGTGGTGCAACCTTTGAACACGTTGGTCAGCATGGGTGAAAGACCGCCGATATGGAACATCGGGGCGATTAGTAGAAAACGGTGGTCCTGATTCCATTCCAGCGTGGCGCTGTTGCTTTGCGCGGTCCAGATCAACGCTGCGTGGGAGAGCAAGGCACCCTTGGGTTTTCCGGTAGTGCCCGAGGTGTACATGATCACCGCAGGGGCATCACCGCCGCGGCCCAGCAACAGCGGCGCGTCCGGGCTGGTATCGGCAGTGATGCGCTCGTAGGCGCCTGGCGCTTGTTCGGTACCCTTGTTGATCAGGATCAGACCTGGCCGGTCAGCTACCAATTGCCGGACGGTGGGTGCGAACGCGTCCTCGAACAGCAGCGCTGCCGGTTCGCTGTCGGCCAGGATATGGCTCAGCTCGGGCGCCTGAAGGCGCCAGTTGAGTACCACCAAGGTGGCGCCGGCCTTCGCTACGGCAAACAGCGCGCAGGCGAGAAATTCGCTGTTCTTTGAATAGACCGCTACGCGATCGTCTTCGGCCACGCCCTGTGCAACCAGATAATTGGCCAGGCGATTACAGCGTGCGTCGAACTGGGCGAAGGTCCATCTTCCCGTGGGTGAAACCAGCGCTTCCCGGTCTGGCGTCAAGTCAGCGCGCTGTGCCAGCAACCGTCCTAAATGTACGCTCATGGGGTTCTCCTTTTTTATTGTTATGGCCAAATTCAGAGACGGGGCATGGCGCGCTCGATCAAGGTGCTCAGCGGTGCATTGGAATCGAGGCTGCCAAAGGCGAATCCACACTCGTTGCCCAGGCGTGCCCGGCAGAAGATGTCGGCAATCTCGCTATTGCCTGACTTGAGCAGCAGCCCGGCCTGGATTGCCAGCGCGGTGCGCTCCACCACCAGACGGCTTCGGGCCTCAAGGTTGCCAATGTCCTGGAATGCGTTGTGCAGCCACTGCAGGTGGCTGTCATACAGCGGGTGCAGGCCTGCGGCGCTCTGCAGTTCGGCAAACAAGGCCTCACTGACTGCCGGGTCTTTGTGCAACGAACGCAGCACATCCAGGCATTGCACGTTACCACTGCCTTCCCAGATGGAATTCAAAGGTGCCTGGCGGTACAGGCGCGGCAGGATGTTTTCTTCGACAAAGCCAATCCCGCCCAGACATTCCTGGGCCTCGTTGACGAACGCCGGGGTGCGTTTGCAAATCCAGTACTTGCCGATGGCCGTGGCGATACGAGCGAAGGCCGCTTCCTGCGGATCGTTCGGCGAGGCATCCACGGCGCGGGCGATGCGCATCGTGAAGGCCACGGCGGCCTCACTCTCCAGCGCCAGATCGGCCAGCACGTTACGCATCAGCGGTTGTTCGATCAGCACATGGCCGAAGGCATGTCGTTGGCTGACGTGGTTAAGTGCTTGCACCAGGGCCTGGCGCATCAATGCCGAAGAGGCGATCACGCAGTCCAGACGGGTCAGAGCGACCATCTCCAGAATGGTCGCCACCCCGCGACCTTCAGCACCGACCAGATAGGCCGTGGCGCCCTGGAACTCCACTTCGGAGGAGGCATTGCTCCAGTCGCCCAACTTGTCTTTCAGACGCTGGATGCGCACGGCATTGAGCGAGCCATCAGGCAGGATTCGCGGCATCAGAAAACAGCTCACGCGCCCATCGAGCTGGGCAAGTACCAGGTGCGCATCGCACATGGGCGCAGAGAAGAAGAACTTGTGACCGATCAGTTTGAAGCTGCCATCGGCCTGAGGGTGGGCCTGGGTGGTATTGCTGCGTACATCCGAGCCACCCTGTTTTTCGGTCATGCCCATGCCTATGGTGCAGGCGCGTTTTTGCTCGACGGGTAGCGGACGTGGATCGTAGTCCCGGGCGGTCAGTTTGGGTATCCAGATTTTTGCCAGCTCAGGGGTGTTCAACAGCGCCGGAATGGCGGCGTGGGTCATGGTCAACGGGCAGCAGGTGCCTGCATCTGCCTGGCCATTGAGATACAACAAGGCAGCGCGCACCACATGGGCTCCGGGTTGCCCCGAGTGGTTCCACGAAAAACTGTGTACCTCGCCGCGCATCGCGTTGAGCATCAGCTGGTGATAGGCGGGATGGAACTGCACCTCATCAATGCGCCGGCCATAGCGATCGAAGGCATGGAGTACGGGTTTGTTGCGATTGGCCAGCTCGCCCAGCTCCATTTGCTCGCCGCCACTCATGGCGCCATGGGCCGATAACTGCGCCTGTGCCCATTCGCCGCCGTTCACTCGCACCGCCTCGCGCAGTGGGACATCACTGTCCCAGGCGTTGTAAGCTGGCAACGGCTGCGGCTGATTGAAAACTTCGTGGGTTGAAAACGGGGTGTCGAGCTTTGGCTGGATTGCGGCAGACATGAGAGGGTTTCTCCGTGATAGGTCCGGAGAAAATTACACTCAATGTATTTTTTGTGTCAATCACTGTAATTTACGATAATTCATCAGGTGCGTGCCGAATCGTGCCTGGAAGGGAGGACTGTTTCTTGTTGGAACCCGCTTCAGACGAGCTTGAAAACCCGACGCCAACGCCGCGTCAGTTGATCCTCAAATTGCTCCTGGTTGTCGAAGGTGGTGAGCTGGATGTCACCAGCGCCGTGCGCGCCTGCGCTTTGTTCGGTCTGTCTGCGAACAACACACGGGTTGCCCTTGCCCGGTTGCAGAGCGCCGAACTGATCGAAACTGTCGTGCGCGGCGCCTACCGTCTTGGCCAGGCCGGCAGAGCGCTGGGCGAAGAGATAGGCGCCTGGCGTCAGGCCGAAACGCGTCTGCGCGAGTGGGATGGCAGCTGGGTGGTGGCGCTTACGGCGGCCCTGGGCCGCAGCGATCGCAAAGCATTGCGTGCCCGAGAGCGCGCATTCGGATTGGTGGGCTTGCGCGAACTGGATGACGGATTGTTCATCCGCCCTGATAACCTGGTCGGCGGAGTGGCGCACACACGCGAACGTCTGCTGTCACTGGGCGTGGAAAACTCCACGGCAGTGTTCCAGGCGCAGCAGTTCGATCCGCAGCGAGACGCCCGGGCCCATTTGCTGTGGGACGCCAGTGAGTTGCAGAAAACCTACAGCGACGGCCAACGCACGCTGCAGGCGTCGATGGCGCGCTTGGCCGGCATGCCGATTGAGGACGCTGCCCGTGAGTCGTATGTGCTGGGGGACCAGGCCATGCGCCAGATCGTGTTCGACCCGATGCTTCCTGAGCCTTTGGTGGACTCCGCGCACCGTCGTTCATTCCGCGAGCTGGTCAAGCGATATGACGATGTCGGCCACCAGATCTGGCGCGACTTTCTCGCCCAGGGTAGATGAAACCCGGACGGTGGTTTCGCTTGCCGGCTTCAGGTATGGCAGGTCAACAAACACGCTTCGGACGGTGTCTGTCCCTGGTTCGCTACTGTTGATCCAGGGTTTGTCACCTGGCCGTGACTCATGAGTTCTCCAAACTGTCCCACCAACAACAGCAATCGATAATGCCCCGAAAGATTCGGCACCTGGCTCGGGTGGGCATTCATCGCAAGCGGCAAAAACAACTCCAATATGGCCATACAACATGCACCCGTTACGACAAAGCCTGCACAACGAACTGCACGCGCGCCCGTCACTGTATTTCGATGAGCCGGCCCATGTGTTTCATCTGGCCTTCCTCGGCAGCGATCAGGCGTGCAATGCATTCCTTGAACAATGCTGCCTTGGCACCCTCGACCTGAATGCCGCCCAAGGCATTACCCAACTCGATGGCCATGCACTGAAATGGGAGCGCCATGCCGAGTTTTTCACCCTGACACTGGTGGTCACTTCATCCTCTGATGACTTGTCCTGGACAACACTTCCCGAGGTGCTGGCGTCAAAGGTCGAAGTGCATTTGCCGGCCCTGATCAACTCGGTGCAGATTGTCGTGCGTGGTGAAACCGGCCTGGATCTGTCCCGGTACGGCTTCAAGGATCCGAGCGGTTCGTGCGTGGGCGGTGGCGATGCCATGGTCTGGAGTGATTTTCGCTTGAGCGAGGAGGGCAACAACCACATGCTGTTCGTCAACCGGCGCCTGAATGCCTACCGGCAAGGCCGGATGATACGTCGCCTGCTGGAAATCGAGACCTACAGGATGATGGCCTCGCTATCCTTGACCATGGCCAAGGACTTGAGCGCGCAGCTCGATGCTTTCGACAAGACCCTGGTCACCCTTTCCGAACGCAACGCCGACCCGGACGACAGTAATGCGAAAGCCCTGCTTGCGGACATCTCCAACCTTTCTGCGCAAGTGGTGAGCAGCGCGGCGAAAACCCGGCACCGCTTCAGTGCCACGCAAGCCTATGCGCAATTGGTGTTCGAACGTCTGGGTGAGCTGCGGGAAAGTCACGTAGGTGATTGCCAACGCCTGGGCGTATTTATCGAACGCCGCTTCAAACCTACCGTCAGGTACTGCACCGCCACCGAACAGCGCCTGGAGCACCTAGCCGAAAGCGTGGCCAACCTGGGCGATCTGTTACAAGCACGAGTCCAGGTCGAAATGGAGGAACAGAACTCGGAAATCCTGAAAAGCCTGAATGCTCGCGCCGATGCCCAGATCAAGATCCAGCGCGCAGTGGAGGGGCTGTCGATTATTGCCATTACCTACTACCTGCTCAGTTTGCTCAAGCTGGGTTACTCAGGGGTGCACCTGCTTGGCGTTGAGGTGTCCCCGCGAGAGGCCATGCTGGTCATGGCACCGCTCGCGATCGGTATTCTTGCGTTGATTGTGCTGCGTATCAGGAAAGTCAAAGAGCATTGAGGTGGTGGCCTGCGATGTCGTTGCAGTGCCTTTTCCACTTGCACATGGCGGCCGCCGGCAAAGGGGTGAAACTGATTGCAGGTGTAGCAGGCTTGCCAGGCACCCACCGTGGGTACATCCAGTTGGCGATAAACCAGTCCTCTGCCTCCGTCCTGACTTTGAACTCATGAGCACTAGCATTGTGGAGTCAGCAGGACATGCACTGTTGTAAAGCGCTGCGCTTAACAAAGTGCACCAGTCGGAAGCGACGCGCTGGGCTTTCGCCTCCATTAGCCCACAGCTCATCGATTTGCTGACCTTGGCAATTCGCTTTCTCGGGATGCCTGCTCATGCCACAGAAACTCGCCTGGATCGCAGTTACCGTGAAAACCACCCAAAGCTCGGGAGCCTGGACTTGCGCATAGGATGAAGTGTCTGTGCTGCCGGCTGGCACAAAGACTGCAAGACCTACATCAGGGTTACCTACCACATATTCCTCTGGACTCCTCCTCGGTCAACGATGATCGATGTACTGAACAGGTCATGAATAAGGTTGGTACCTCAGACAGGAATCTCAGGCTTTAAAACTGCAAAAGAACAGGCAAAGGCGCCTGGAACCGAAGGGTTTCAGGCGTTTTTTTTGCGTTTTTTATCCGTAATTATCTTCGGAGCCGTTCATGAAAACAGCCGCACAATTGCTGAAACTGAAGGTCACGCAAAACCAGCAGGTACATAGCATCGCGCCAGATCAGATGGTGTATGAAGCGCTGAAGATGATGGCTGAAAAGAATGTAGGTGCTCTACCCGTGATAGAGGATGGGCAGGTGGTTGGCGTTATCAGCGAGCGTGATTATGCGCGCAAGGTCGTTCTACAGGGGCGATCTTCGGTCGGTACTCCAGTCCGGGTCATCATGAGCGCGCCCGTCGTTACGGCAGACAGTCAACAGAGTATCGAACGTTGCATGATGGTTATGACCGACAGTCATCTGCGTCATTTACCGGTGGTGGAAGGTGATCAACTGATTGGCCTCCTGTCGATTGGTGATCTGGTGAAAGAGGCCATCGTCGAGCAGGCCGACCTGATCCGGCAACTGGAACACTATATCCGTGGACACTGAAACGACCAAGGCAAGGTGGATGCAGGGCGCATAGGCACATGCAGTATTCCAATGTGCTGCCCGTCGGGCGGGTATTAATCAGGGAGCATTTGATATGGCCAAGTTAAGCACGGCACGACGTATTGCTATTGGATTTGCAATTGCGCCGTTGGTATTAATCGGTCTGACGTTCTACGCGCTGCACGATCTGGCAACGCTCAAGGAACAGGCAATGGTGATCGTCAAACAGGACTGGCCGAAAATTGACCCGATCCTGGTCATTGCCACAGGTGTACGGGACAACGCCAGGAACACCAGGGATTTGCTGATCGACAAGGAGAACCAGCTAGCCCAACAATCGATTGAAGCCACTAAAAAACGCATCAGCCAAGCACTCGAAACACTTGAGTCATTGTTCGATTCACCGGATGGCAAGGCCGCCTATGCTGCCCTGAAACAGAACCGGGAAGCCTACGTCTCTGCATTCACCCAGGTGCAGGTGTTGATCAGACAAGGCGCATTTGATGCCGCGATGGCGCAGTTGAAGCAGCACGTCGTCCCCGCAGAACAGCAGGTTTACAAAAGCCTGGACTCCTTGATGGTGCTGCAAGGGCAGATCTTTGCCGATCGCGAAAAGTCGGCACAGGCACTGTACAACGATGCGCGACTGAACATGTTGGGATTGCTTGTGTTCTGTCTGGTCTCAGTAATCGTCGTTGCAGTCATCGTGACGCGTAGTGTCACTCGACCTTTGGGTGGAGAGCCCATGGTTGCTGCGCAGGTCTTGAGTCAAATCGCCCAGGGCGATCTGACGATTCAAGTGCCATTGAACGCGAGTGCTGACGATAGCGTAATGATGAACATGCACCAGATGCAGCAAAGCTTGAATGCGATGGTGAAGCACATCGCGGCGGCGGTCGAACGGGTGGCCAGTTCGTCCGAAGAGCTGAGCGCGGTCAGTAGCCAGACCAGCAGCAGCTTGCAGCTGCAGGGGCTGGAGATCGCGCAGGCTGCGGCAGCGGTCAATCAGATGACGGCGGCCGTCGACGAAGTCGCACGCAATGCAGTCAGCACAAGCGAGGCGTCGCGGGTGTCTGAGCAAACCGCGCAACGCGGCCGTGAGCAAGTTCAAGAAACAGTTTCCTCGATAGGAGCGCTGGCGGACGGCATGACCGATACCTCAGAGCGTATCGGGCAATTGGCCAAGGGCGTGCAAGAGATCAGCTCGGTGCTTGACGTGATTCGCAGCATCGCAGAGCAAACCAATTTGTTGGCCCTCAACGCGGCGATTGAAGCAGCTCGCGCCGGAGATGCAGGTCGTGGATTCGCGGTGGTCGCCGATGAGGTGCGAGCACTGGCCCATCGCACTCAGCTGTCGACTCAGGAAATCGAACAGATGATCGGCAATATTCGGCTCGATACCGTGCAGGCAGTTAACGCCATGCAAAGCAGCCGTCACCTGGTGCAGTCGACCCTCGAAGTCGCGCAACGCTCCGGCGAGGCACTGGAAGAAATTGCCCGTTCGATCTCGCAGATCAATGAGCGCAACCTGCTGATCGCCAGTGCCACAGAGGAGCAGGCCCTGGTGGCGCGTGAGGTAGATCGAAATCTGGTAGGGATTCGTAACGTGTCCGACCAGGTCTCAGTGGGGGGCCAGCAAACCCAGGTAGCAAGTTTGGAGTTGGCGCAGATGGCAGGAGTACTGAACGAGACGGTAGCGCGCTTTAGAGTGTGAGCTTGCACGTTTTGTCCGCTACCCGCGAAGAACTGTATTGCCCTGGCGCGGGAAGGCATTGCCTTGCAGCCCGGTTTCCCTTGCCATGGCGGCGCGCAATGCGAACGTGCCGTTTTGCAACATACCCGCCCGTCACCCACTTCAAAGCCCGATCTGCATAACCGGCACTAACCCGAGGCCGTGTTGTCAGTAATTGGCGCCTGTAGCGACGAGGACCGTCTCTGATAGCGGCACGTCAGACTGCATTTAGTGTTTCTCCCCTTGGGCAAACGCTCGCGATGGATTGCGTCCTGTACCGACTCTTTCTTAAGCGAGCAACCATCTATGGGTTTTTTTCTCAATCCGCGTCATGACATTGACGCCGCGTTATTAAGCTACCGCCGGGTGTTTTGGTCGTTGGCGCTGTTCAGTGGCGTGATTAACCTGTTGGTGCTGGTGCCGTCGCTCTACATGATGCAGGTGTACGACCGGGTCCTTACCAGTCGTAACGAAACCACTTTGTTCATGCTTACCTTGATCGCGCTGGGGCTGTTCATGTTCAGCGCCTTGATCGAGTGGGTTCGTGGCGCGGTGATGATTCGCATGAGCGCGGGGCTCGACGAAGCCTTGGGCGAGCGGCTTTTCGACGCTGCTTTCGCCCGCAGCCTTCGCGAGCACGATGCCAACCCGGCCCAGGTGCTCACCGATCTGGCGACACTGCGGCAATTGATCACCGGCCAGGGCCTGATTGCCTTGCTCGATGCGCCATGGTTGCCGATCTTTTTGCTGATAGCGTTCATCTTTCACCCATGGTTCGGCGTGCTGACGCTGGTTCTGGCCCTGATACTGATCGGCCTGGCTCTGTGGGGGGAATGGGCGACTCGAACACGCCTGGACGAAGCCAATCGGCTGGGTGTGCAGTCGTCGATTTATCTCAACAGCACGTTCCACAATGCCGAAGTCATCCAGGCCCTTGGCATGCTCGGGCCATTGCGTCAGCGCTGGAGCCTGCTGCAGCAGCGCATCGTTGCGGCCCAGGCCCATGCCAGTGACCGTAGTGCGCGTATCACGTCGATGACTCGTTTCGTACGCATTTCCGGGCAATCGCTGGCCCTGGGGCTCGGCGCGCTGTTGGTGCTCGAAGGCCAATTGTCGGCGGGCATGATGATCGCCATGTCGCTGCTATTGGGGCGCGCCCTGGCCCCCGTGGAAATCGCCATCGGCTCGTGGAAGCAATTCAACTCCGGCCGCCAGAGTTACCAGCGCCTCAGCCAACTCCTTGTCCGGCATCCAGGCGAGCGCCTGCGCATGTCGTTGCCGCCGCCCAGCGGCGCGGTGCGTGTGGAGCAGTTGTATGTCGGCCCGCCCGGTGCCTCGCAACCGATCCTGCGGGGGATCAATTTCAATTTGGTCAAAGGTGACGTGCTCGGCGTTGTCGGGCCCAGCGCCAGTGGAAAGTCAACGCTGGCCAGGGCGCTGGTCGGGGTCTGGCCAGCCATGGGCGGGTCGGTGCGCCTCGATAACGCCGAGATCAGCCAATGGTCTCACGACGCCTTGGGCCCGCACCTGGGCTACTTGCCGCAGGACATAGAACTGTTCGACGGCACGGTGGCCGACAATATTGCCCGCTTCGGTGAGCAGGACGCCGACAAGATCATCGCGGCGGGGTGTCATGCTGGCATACACGAGATGATCCTGAGGTTCCCCAAAGGTTACGACACGCCGTTGGGCCCCGGCGGGCTTGGATTGTCCGGGGGACAGAAACAGCGCCTCGGCCTGGCTCGTGCACTCTATGGGCTCCCTACGCTGATCGTGCTCGATGAGCCGAACTCCAATCTCGATGAAGCCGGAGAGCTGGCGCTGGTCCAGGCGATCGGTGCGCTCAAGACTGCTGGCAGCACCGTGGTGCTGATTACACATCGGCCTAGTGTACTGGCGGTGGTTGACCACATCCTCGTGCTCAAGGACGGCACTCAACAAGCATTCGGTCCACGGGATCGGGTGCTCAAGGCATTGCTTGCGGGGCCGAGACCGGCAGCGATCAAGGAGGCTGGCGAAGATGCATGATCTGACCCCAGGCACACAGATGTACAGCGAACAACGACCGGTCGTACGTGATAAACCCACGCCGCCAGGTGCCAATACCGACGCGGGCAGCGCGGCACGATATGGCGTGGGCTTCCTGGCCCTGGCACTGGGTAGCTTCCTGCTCTGGGCCTGCCTGGCGCCGCTCGACCAAGGTGTCGTGGGCAGCGGCACCGTAGTAGTGGCGGGCGAACGCAAAGCGGTGCAGTCGTTGGTCGGTGGCGTGGTGGAAAAACTTCTGGTCAGTGATGGCGACCGCGTCACCCAAGGGCAGTTGCTGGTGCAACTCAACACGGTGCAAGCGCAGTCACAACTGGACGTGACCCGGGGCAAATTGCTTAATGATCGCAGCGTCGAGGCTCGCTTGATTGCCGAGCGCCTGGGCACCGCCGAGATCCAATGGCCCCCTGACTTGCTGGAACACGCTGAAGAGCCGCGGCTCAAGGCAGCCATGGCCTTGCAGAGTCAGTTGTTTGCGACCCGCCGTGCGGAATTGGCCAGTCGCTTGCAGATCATCGAACACGAGACCGCCGCATTGCAGCAGCAATTGACCGGATATGAAGGTGTCAAGCGCAACTACGAAACGCAGATGCGCTTCCAGCAGCAGGAGCTGGAAGGCCTGCGTGTTTTGGCATATGAGGGCTACGTCCCGCGCAACAAACTCTTCGAGGCCGAGCGCAACGCCGCCCAATTGGCCGGGCAGATTGCTTCCGTGACAGGTGATGCCGGCAGGACTCGCCAGTCGATCAATGAAAGTCGGCTCAAGGCCTTGCAGGCTCAGCAGGAATTTCGCCGCGATGCCGAAACCCGGCTCAGTGAAGTCTCCGCCGAGGCATCAGCTTATGCCGATCAGATCAGTGCCTTTGAGTTTGAAGTCGACAACGGTGCGATCCGCGCGCCGGTGTCCGGACAGGTCATGGACGTGAACATTCATACGATTGGTGGCGTTGCCCAGGCGGGGCAAATCCTGATGCAGGTGGTGCCGTTGGATGCGCCGATGGCGATCACCGCGCGTTTCGAGCCGTTGATGGCCAACAAGTTGCGTCCGGGGTTGCCGGTGCACGTGCATTTCACGGCGCTGCAACGGGTGGATACCCCGACTGTCACCGGGACGGTGACTACGGTGTCGGCGGACCAGTTGATCGATGAACAGACTCACCAGCCGTACTTTTCCGCCAAGGTCGAAATTCCCGCAGATACCGTTGTGTCGCTACAGGCCGCCGGCCTGTCGGTGCGGCCGGGCATGCTTGCCGATGTCACGGTGGTCACGGGCGAGCGTACCTTGATGAACTACCTGATGAAACCTTTGCGCGAACGCTTGCTCGCAGCCTTCAAAGAGGAATGAGCGGCTACCCTCGTGTTTTCGAACGCCACACATTGCGGCAGGAGCGTAATGCTGTTCAGTTAAGCGAGAATGCTCCACTGTAGGAGCGGGCAGGCTTGCTATCACCAATTATGGTCTGTACTCAGGCGGTGAAATCGCTGGCGTGCAACTCCTTGACGCCCAGCAGTGCGAATTCGAACTCGGGGGTGGCGTCGGCATCGACACTGCCGTAGAGAATGCCATCGGCAAAGCGCACTTGGCCGGTGGCGTTGGCAGGGTCGAAAGCGTTGCTGGCGATGAAGGTGAAGGCATCGACAGTGCCGGTCAACGGGTTGGCGTCCAGGCCGGAGAAGTCCAGATGATCGCCTTCGATGCTCTTGAAACCGTTGAGCACATCACGCGAAGCACCGACGCCCATGTCCGACAGCGCACCAAATGCGTAGGTATCCGCACCAGTACCACCGGTGAGATTGTCGGTGCCTGCACCGCCGATCAACCGATCATCGCCGGAACCACCCACGAGCGTGTCATTGCCCGCACCACCGTTCAGGACGTTCGCGGCGCTGTTGCCCGACAGACTGTCTGCGTAGGCACTTCCCGTCAGGTTTTCGAAGAATTTCAAGGTGTCGAGCCCCGATCCCCCGGTGTTTTGTTGCACTGAGGTCGAGAGGTTGGCGGTGACACCGGACAGAGCGCGTTCAAAAGACACGGTGTCATTTCCCTCGCGCCCGTCCAGCACGTTGTTGCCGGCAGCGGCGAACAGCGTGTTGTCCAACGCGTTGCCCGTGCCATTGGCGGCGCCCGGGCTCTCGATGTACAGATTCTCGACATGGGCGCCAAGGGTATAGGTCCCCAGGCTGCTGCGCACACTGTCGACCCCTCCGGGCAACACGTTGCCCTGGGTCTCGATCACGCTGTCGTCGGCGTTGTCGACATAGTAAGTGTCGTTGCCATCACCACCACTCATGCTGTCGGCCTCTGCGCCACCATTGAGCACGTTGGCGGCGGCATTGCCTGTGATGAAGTTGCGCAGCGCGTTACCGCTGCCGTCGATCTCCGAGACACCGGTGAGCACGAGGTTCTCGAGATTGGCGCCCAGGGTCCAGCTGACTGATGCCTGCACCGTATCGATCTGCGAGGCCGAGGTATTGGTTTCCATCACGCTGTCGGACGCGTTGTCGACCAGATAGATGTCGTTGCCATCGCCACCGGTCATGGAGTCGGCGCCCAAGTCGCCATCCAGTGTGTCATTGCCCGAACTGCCCACCAGGGTATCGGCCTGGTCAGTGCCGGAGATCATGCCGCCCTGGTTCTGAGCGTTGTCGAAAATGTCCTGAACTCTATTGTTGTCGTCCGGGTTGCCTTGAAAGCCAAGGTCTGCGGCGATGTAGTCGGCCAGACGCTGGCCGACGATTTCCGCCGATTCCTCGTGCAGGTGCCAGACGTCATCGGGATACACCAGCGGATCGACTTCGTAGCGCAAGGGCAGGTCGGTGTAGTCCACCGCCAGCTTGACATCGGCACGTTCGGTGGCGATGGCTTCCTGGACGGCGCGAACATAGCCTACGCCCTCGACGATGGAGGCTATCTTTTCTTCGGAATAGCCCCGGGCACGTGCCGCATCCTCCTGATAGTGGCCGGTTTCCATGATGTACACGTTGAAGTTGCCGAACTGGGCATGCAGGTAATCGAACACCTTCAGGGTGGCGTCCTTGTAGGCAGCGGCCGCCTCTGTTTTGTCCGTGGCACGCGCGATCTCCTGGGCAGCTTCCTCGCCCTGGCCCCAAATGATGCCCATGGTGACGTTATCGATCGATTGCAGTTCGGCGAGCTGGTCCCCCAGCAACGCGACGGCACGCAACAGTGCAGGCCCTGGCTGGTTGGTGTCAGTCAACCACCAGCACAACTTGAGCTCTTCGGCGCCCAGGGTCGACAGGCCGTTGACCGTGCTACCTCCCACCGCGATGTCGATGCCGTTGCCGTCGGCATCGGTGAACTGGCTGCGGACGTCATAGGGGGTGTAGCGGTCCAGGTCTTTGACCAGCATCGAGGTGCCGGACTGATCGTCATCCTCTGTCATGCGCAGCAGGCGCGCATTGGATTGACCGAGCGTGGGCAGGTAGAGAATGTCCTGTTGGGCGCGCTCGCCAAACACGAAGTCGCTGGCGGTGAGGGTGTTGAGGTAGTTGCCGTTGAGGGCGATTTCAAAACGGTTGCCATTGGCATCCGCGTCGGCGGATTTGATGTAGGTCTTGTCGCCGGCCGCGTTGAGGGTCGTGTACAGCGTGTGATTGCTGCCATCGCCGAGACCGAGAAAGCCCAGGCCCGACACATCGATCTTGTCGACGCCAGCAGTGAAGTCATAAATCGTGTCGGTGGCAGTGATGCCGCCGGCGTCGTAATCGCGGTAACTGTCGAGTGCGTTGGTGTAGCGGAAGGTGTCAGCCCCATCGCCGCCATACAGCGAGTCGCGTCCGGCACCACCGTCGATGATGTCTGCCCCGGTGCCAGCCTTGATCGTGTCATTGCCACCGTTGCCCAGGATCAGGTCAGCACCTGCCGTGCCGTTCAGCGTATCGGCATTATCGGTGCCGACGAGGGTACTGGCTGGCGCATCAGCCACCGTCAGGGCGAAGCTGTCGCTGACCGAGGCACCCGAAGGGTCGGTGGCCTTGACCAGTACGTTGTAGTTTCCGGCCGCAGTGCTGATCGGCGTGCCGCTGAACGTCAGGCTGGTGGCATTGAAGCTCAGCCATGTGGGCAGGGCGCTTGCGTCGGCTAGGGTCGCGTTATAGACCAACGCATCCTGGTCAGCGTCGGTGAAACTGTCCTGGGTCACGGTGTAATTGAACGGCGTGCTTTCGGTGGCGTTCTGGTCGAGCAGGGGAATGGCCACCACTGGCACCGCATTGCCTGGAGTGTTCTGGTCGGCGAAGACAAAATGACTCGCCGTCAGGCTGCTCACCAGATTGCCCGCCATCGACAACTCAAAGCGATTGCCGTTGGCGTCGACGGTGAGATCCTTGAGGTAAGTACGGTTGGTCGACGCACTGTAGGTCAGTTGCAGCGTACCGTTCAGGCCATTGCCCAGCGCCGTGTAGCCGAGTGCCGAAACATCGATCTTGTCGGCGCTCACGTCGAAGTCGAGGATTTGGTCGCTGACGCTCGTGGAACTGGTGCGGTAACTGTCGAGTTTCGAGGTATAGCGGAACACATCGGCACCCGCGCCGCCGGTGAGCTTGTCCACCCCGGTGCCACCGATCAGGATGTCGTTGCCCGCGCCGCCATCAAGCGTGTCGTTACCTGCGCCACCGATCAGTTGCTCGTTGGCTGCGGTGCCAGTGAGGGTGTCATTGTTCGGGGTGCCATTGATCACCGTGGGGCCCGCGGGTACGTCCTGCACGGCGAGGGTGAAGCTGTCGCTGACGGTGGCGTTGCTGGCGTCGGTCGCGGTGACCTGGATGGAGTAAGTGCCCGACGCGGTGTCGTTGGGTGTGCCACTGAACGTGCGAGTGGCGGCATCGAATGTGAGCCAACCGGGCAGGGCGCTGCCATTGGCCAGCTTGGCGGTGTAGCTGAGGCTGTCGTTATCCGGATCGGTGAAGCTGGTGGCCGGGACCACGTAACTGAACGCGCTACTTTCGGTCGCGCTCTGATCCAGCAGCGGCGTGGCCAGCACCGGCGCCTGGTTGGTTGGTGACGACGTGGCGAAGACGAAGTTGGCGCTGGTCAGTTTGTCGAGGTAGTTGCCGGCCAGCGTCACCTCAAAACGATTGCCATTGGCGTCGGCGGTCAAGGACTTGATGTAAGTCTTGGTGCCGGTGCTGTTGAGCACAAGGTACACGGTGTTGTTCTTGCCATCCCCCAGGCCGGTAAATCCGATGGCCGACAGGTCGATCTTGTCGTTGCTGACATCGAAATCGGTGATCAGGTCGCTAAGGTTGGCACCGCCGGTGTTGTAGTTGCGGTAACTGTCCAGGCGATTGGAGAACACAAAAGTGTCCGCCCCGGCGCCACCGGTGAGGCTGTCCATCCCGGCGCCGCCGTCGAGCTTGTCGTCGCCCGCGCCGCCACTGAGATTGTCGTTTCCTGCGAGGCCGAGCAGGGTGTCGGCCGAATCGCTGCCCAGCAACGCGTCGCTGGCGCTGGTGCCGGTGACCACCCGATTGAAAATGAAGTTGCTGGCGGTCAGGGTGCTGGCGAGGTTGCCCGAGAGAATCAACTCGAAGCGATTGCCGCTGGCGTCGGCATCGTAGTCCTTGATGTAGGTGCGGTCGTTGCTGGCGCTGTAGTTGACCTGCAGGGTGCCACCACGGCCATTACCCAGGCCGGTGAAGCCCAGGCCGGCCAGGTCGATCTTGTCCTGGGTGACGTCGAAGTCGGTCACAGTGTCATCGAAGCTTGCGGTTGCATTGCGGTAGCTGTCGGACTGAGCGGCGAAACGGAACGTATCGGCGCCGGTACCACCGGTGAGTTTGTCGATGCCCGCACCGCCCACCAGAATGTCGCCACCGGCCCCGCCATTGATCGTATCGTTGCCGGCCCCGCCGTAGAAAATCTCGCTTTCGGCGCTGCCCGACAGGGTGTCGTTGCCAGCCGTACCTTGCACAGTGGTCATCGGCACCGTGTCGCTGACGTAGCTGCCGTCACCATAGATCAACGTGGCACCCTTGCTGGTGTGACTGATGGCATTGCCGATGATGGCATTGCGATCCGTGCCGTCTTCATTGCGCTCTGCAACACCGTAGGTCGAGAGGTTGCTGCCGCTGATGATGTTGCCCTGGATGGTGTTGTCGCTGCCGTTGAAGTACTTGCCTGACACGCCCAGGGTGTCGTCGTAGGACTGAATGATGATTTCCGGAACGGGGCTGCCCAGTGAATTGTTGTGGAGCGTGTTGTCGATGATTTCAACGTGGTTACTGCCGTAGATGCGAACCCCGGCGCTGGCATTGTCGTGAATATCGACGCCGCTGACAGTCACCTCGCTGGACATCTTGATCAGCACCCCTTCGGCGCCGTTGCCGTACACCTCGCCACCGGTAATGGTTATGTTGCTGGGGGAGGGGATGTCCTCGCTGCCGCGCTGCACCACGATGCCATTACCGCCGTTGTTGTAGGCAATGTTATTGGTCAGGGTGAAGTCGTGGGTACTGGTCACGACGTTGAAACCGTGCCGGTCGTTGTCGTAGGCGATGTTGTTTTCAAAGGTACTGTCGCTCAGGAAATCAGCGACGAAGCCGTCCAGGCCATTGCCGTGGGACACGCTGTTCTTGATGACCATGTTGACGGTCTGCTCGTGGGGGTCGAAACCGTACCCGGAGCAATCCTTGATTTCGACACTGTCGAGGGTGACGTTGGAGTCGTAGCCTTCTTCGCCGGGAATGAAGCCATTG
Source organism: Pseudomonas sp. ACN5 (assembly GCF_002303975.1). Lineage (NCBI taxonomy): Bacteria > Pseudomonadati > Pseudomonadota > Gammaproteobacteria > Pseudomonadales > Pseudomonadaceae > Pseudomonas > Pseudomonas sp. ACN5. Next base: position 119,156 of record NZ_MRCP01000009.1, read on the forward strand.
AACCAACCATCGATCTTGCCCGTTGTGTTGTCACGATTGCCATCAATGGTGAGATTGCTGACGCCAAAGTCGTGGGTTTCTTCGCCATAAGCGGAGCGAATAACCCCCGTGATATTGGTATCTGAACCGTCAGCCACTTTGACGTTGGTGACGCCCATGCCGTCGCCGTACAGGTAGACGTTGCTCTTGAGCATCAGGCATCCGTCAGAGGGTTCTGCGCCTGCGGAAACGATATAGGTCCCGGTTGGCATATACACCTGGCCACCGCCGGCGGCAGCCGCGGCATCAATCGCACGCTGTATTGCGGCCGTGTCGTCAGTAATCCCATCGCCTTTAGCGCCAAAACTTTGTACGTTGAAAATCATTAACTTATCTCCGTATCAGTCTAAATAGCGGCGCACGCCAATATTCCATCGACGAACAGCTTGTTAGGACTCGGAGGTGCGCAAAAGTTGTGACCGAATATCGGAAGCTCGTCAAAAAACAGATATTACTGATCAGTGGTCTGAGCGGTCTTTTATGAAAACAACTTTATTTTGACGCTCGCCGTGGACAGTGCCTCTCGGCGTTTTCCGACCCTGGACCGGAAAAGAGCACCGCAACTATGTACTGCGGGTCAGGACATGACACGGGAATCAGCGACGGTGAAAATTGCGCGTAACGAAGAGAGAGACGGACTCAGCGGTTACGGGTTTGCCGTCCAGGCATGTTGCAGTGGCCAGCCGATCTTCGCACTAGCCAGTCTTCGGAGACTGAGGTTGTGAGGATGGGGCGGCAAGAGGCTGATTTTTTGGGAAACGGAGTTTTGTGGAAAAGCGACCGGGGGTTAGTGGACATGGAAGCTAATGAACATATCTCACATAACACATGATTTAACAAGTGGGCCATGTCAGATGTTCACGATCAATTTAGATCATTGAAAGATAAAGTTTTTTCAAGATGCTAGGTTTTTGTAAGTTCACGATTAACTGTTCATGAGGAAGGCATTGACCTGGATGAATTTGCCCTGAATACCGCGGTTCGCGGCTGCTATAGGGGCGCCATAACCGATCTTGCGCTGGACGTAAAACCTGAACCAGCGTGAACTGCACAGCAACCACGCTCGCCAACAAAACCACGCGTCCTAACCGGTCGCTCTTGGTCGATTGCTGCCTCCTCATGTCCGTCATTGCTTTCCAGTCTCCTGGCTGAGGCATCGAGTCCACTTCATCCCCCCCCTTTGTATAACGCTTGCTTCTACTTATTCATAACCTGGGCTGTTTGCTCCCAAACCCGACTGCGCCTAGGTTAGCGCCTAGCCGAGCTTCAAGCTTTGCGTAAAAGAACAACAACAAGAGAGGCGAATAATGCCTGTGATAACCATCGGTATGGTGGGAATCGGCCAGCTTGGCCTTCCTATCGCAACCAACCTGCTTGCGGCCGGATTTCGCGTTGTCGGTTACCGACGTCGAGATCGCGAGGCCTTCATCCGTCAGGGTGGCATCGCGCTCGAAAGCCCAGCCGCCGTAGCGGCGCAATCAAACTTCATCCTCACTTGCCTGCCCAGCGAAGTGGCCCACATGGAAATCATGGAGGGGCCTGATGGCCTGCTTCAGTCCATAGGGCCGCAGCACACGCTCATCGAGATCGGCACCTATCACAAAGCCTTCAAGCAACGAATGGCTCAGCGTATCGAACAGCGTGGTGCACGGGTGTTGGAAGCGGAGGTCAGTGGTACTCCATCCATGGTTTCCCAACGCAAGGCTTCCTTGTTTCTGGGCGGTGACCCTGACCTGGTGGAGCACTGCAAGCCTGTGCTCGATGCGATCGCCGACATCCAGTTCCACATCGGTGGGTTTGGGTGCGCGGTCGCGATGAAATTGATCGCCAACTATCTGGTGACTATTCACACCCTGGCCGCAGCCGAGGCGCTGAACCTTGGTGTTAAAGCAGGGTTCAGCGCACAGCAGGTGGTTGAGGTGATACGCCAAAGTGCGGGTGGCTCAACGATGTTCAGCGCAAGAGCACCGATTATGGCTGATCGTCATTTCCTACCGGCGCCAGGACCTTTCGCCACGCTGGAAAAGTACATCGACATGGCCAGTGAGCTATCCGAGGAACTCGGTAGCGCCGCGCCTTTGTTCAATGCCGCCAAGCCCTACTTTCTAAGGGCTATTGAAGAAGGCATTGGTGAAGAAGATATCTCGGCAGTGATCAAGTTGATCGAAGCCGACTCCCAGGCCGACTCCCAGGCACCTTCCAAAAAAGAGAAAACAACATGCTGATTGAACAACGTACCTATCAACTCAAGCCTGGCGCCCTGCACGAATTCCTGCGTGCTTACGAGGAGGAGGGGTTGCCACTTCAGGGCGAGGCACTGGGCAATTTGATCGGTTATTTCAAGCCGGAAACGGGGGACATCAATCGGGTCATTCAGTTGTGGGGATATTCCAGCTACGAGGACCGAGCCCAACGCCGCGCGGCGCTGTCCAGCGATCCAAGATGGCGTACGTTCCTTGGTAAGAACGGTCATCTGGTGGTTACCCAGCAGGTTGAGCTGTTGAGCGCCGCACCCTTTTCCCCTATTCGTTAAGTAGGAGCATCCAAGATGATTCGTTCTCTACAACACGTAGGCGTGACTGTTCCGGATCTGGAAGTGGGTCGCTCCTTCTACGAAGCTGTCGGGCTCGAAGCCCGCATGGCAGGTGAGCATTTGGTGTTGCGATGCAAAGGGCGCGCCCAGGATCAAGTGCGACTGATGCCCGGCACCACAAAGCGCCTGAGTTATGTCTCGTTTGGTACCGATGCTGAGGGCCTGCAGACTATTCGAGAAAACCTCAGCTACCACGGTGTGGTCATCCATCCAGCACCGTTTGATATCGGGCAAGACGGATTGTGGTTTCGTGATCCGTCCGGCGATTGGGTTCACGTCAGTGACGCCGACTCCATGCCGTTAGCTCCTTTGCCGACACCAGAGTCGAACACCCCGGGCCGTTACCGCCGCATCGGTCAGCGCGGCTGCACACCGTCCTCGAAGTTGCGTCGAGTGACGCCGTTGCGCTTGGGTCACTTGATCAAATTCACCCCCGATGTGGATCGTTCGATTGATTTCTATACCCGGGTGCTAGGGATGAAAGTCTCTGATCGCGCGGGGGATAAGATCGCCTTTCTACGGTGTGGCTGTGGCGGTGATCACCATGTACTTGGCCTGGCCAAGAGCAGCCATAGCGGTCTGCATCATCTCAGTTTTGAGGTGATGGGTATTGATGAGATCGAATTGGGCGCTCAACACCTGATGAGCCTGGGCTACGAAAGCGCTTTTGGCCTTGGACGACATGTGGCCGGCTCCAACTACTTTCATTACGTCCGCGACCCTTGGGACAGCATGGTCGAATACTTCTGGGACATCGATGTCATTCCCGAAGATGACAGCGAATGGCTGGCTATCGATGGGGCGCCGCCAGACCTGATCGCCGTGTGGGCAACCAATCCGCCGCCTGAGGCTTTCATTCAAAACTTCGAGGCGGCACGTGATGAGTGATAGCTCTACGACCAAGGAACTGCTGGCAGGGATGTTGAACAAGCCGCTGTTCGTGGTCATGCGTACGCCACGGGATCTGACCCGCGTACCAGAGCTGCTGGACGCCCACTTGAAGTGGGCGATTCTAGCGCAACAACGCGGCGAGTTATTCGCTTCCGGGCCCTTTGTATCGGATCAGACTTTCCCTGGTGAGCTAGGAGGCATGAGCATTCTGCGGGCGGCGGATCAGGCCGAAGCGCTGCGTATCGTCCAGTCAGATCCTTTTATTGCCCACGGTGTTTATGACGTAGAGGTACGCAAGTGGCTGCTCATGGAAGGCGGCCTCACGCTTCACGTCAGTTTTTCCAACCAACGCTTTTCGCTCCTGTGATGGTGGTCCCATGAAGTATCAGCTTTTCACCTATCGGACGGATGTCCAGTCAAACGCTACCGGCCTCCTGGTTGGCGAATACGCCTATGACCTTGGTCAGCTTGTGGCCAAGGCCGGCCTTGAGTTGCCGACAGCTTCCATCGATACATTGCTCGAGAGCTGGGAGACGACCAATCCGCAGCTTCAAAAGCTTGCAGTGGCAGTGTTTGAAGCGCCAGCGCTCTATGAGTCGCAGCGGCTTGATCTTGCCACTTTGCACTTTGCTCCGTTTCTGGAACGTCCAGGCACGATCTATTGCGCGGGAGCAAACTATCGTGACCATGTCGAAGCCATGGCCCGTGCGTTCAACATGAAACTGTCGCTGGATCCGCGCAGCGAGGGCATTGCTCCCTGGCATTTCATCAAGCCCGGCCGCGGCAGTCTGGTCGCCCACAAGCAAGCGGTGGACTTTCCGGAAGGTGTCCGCATGCTCGATTGGGAAGCCGAGTTGGCGGTGGTGATTGGCAAGCGAGCGTCGCGTGTCTCCATTGAAGAGGCGCTCGACTACGTGGCAGGTTACACCTGCGCCAATGACCTGTCGGCGCGTGATCGACTGCGTCGCGAGCAAGTCGATCCCAGCTCGCCGTTTCGCTTCGACTGGATTGGCCACAAATGCTTCACGGGTTCTTGCCCACTGGGCCCATACCTGACGCCCGCACAATTTATCAAAGATCCCGAGAACCTGGATATCAAGCTGTCGAGGAACGGCGCGTGGGTACAGGATTCCAATACCCGCAACCATATGTACGGCGTTGCAGAGCAGATTTCCTATCTGAGCCAGACCATCGATCTGTTTCCAGGTGATGTCCTGTTGACGGGCACACCGGCGGGAGTGGGTATGGAAAGCGGTACGTTCCTGGATCGCGGCGATGTGTTGAAAGTCTGCATCGAAGGGCTCGGCGAGCTGGAAACCACTATTCGCTAATACCGTGCTGACGGCCGGGCGATCAGTGCTCGGTCGTTGAATAACTCAACTGTTTGCAGCGTCCTGACAAATGACGGTGTGCATCGCTGCACCTGAAATTTGCCAGCCGTTGTTAAGTAACGCTAACGCTGAAAGTTTCAAAAAAACTCTCTTCCGTCATACAAAAATAATAATGGTACATGAGATGAGCACACTAAGATCACATACCCGGTACGCGTCAAATGCCTGCATCGGTGCTCTGTGCATGGGTCTTCTTTGCGTTCCGCTTGCCCAGGCAACAGAGGGCGGCGGCAGTTCATACCCACTGGGTGTGAATACGGTCGGCGCGGGAAAGATGCCACCGCCAGGCTTTACCGAGTTCTTTTACTTGTCCGACTACAGTGCGAACAAGACGCTGGACGGCGATGGCGACAAGAAACAAGGCATCCACAACTTCGACCTTAATGTTCAGGCACTGTCGATTCGAGTGGATTATGTCTATCAGGACTTCACGATATTGGGAGCCAAACTGGCCAGTCGCCTTGCCTTGCCCTTGATCAAGGGTGACATCAGTTTTGATGTCGATACGCCTCGTGGTCGCGTTCATCGCAGCGACCACCAAGAAGGTGTCGGCGATCTGACGGTGGTTCCATTTGTATTGGGTTGGAGTTCTCCACGGTACCACCAGTTACTCGGTCTGGATGTGTTTGCGCCCATCGGGTCCTATGACAAGGATCGCCTTTTCAACCCGGGTCGAAACACCTGGGCTTACGGGCCCTGGTATTCATTTACCGCTTATCCGCTGGAGAATCTGGAGGTCAGCGCCAAGCTCATCTACATGATCAATGGCGAGAACTCCGAAACCAACTATCGCTCCGGCCGTGAGTTCAACGCCGACTACAACATTGGCTACAACATCACCCGCGAATGGCAGGTAGGCGTGAACGGCTACTTGTACAAGCAGCTCAGCGACGATGAAAAGAATGGCCAGACCTACTTGGATGGTAACCGTGGTCAGGTCGCCGCTATAGGCCCCGCGATCAAATACCAGACCCCGGCAATCGGGTTTGTCATGAAATGGCAGCACGAGACGATGGTAGAGAACCGAGCTGAAGGTGATCGCATCTGGCTGCAGGCTGTTTACCGATTCTGAACGTCGCGTCCTTGATGGGAAGTCATAAGAACGTGGCGGCCCATCGAACGAATATCACTGTCCAATAATTAAAATCAGGTGAAACCATGACTGGAATATCCAAGTGGCACGTACTGATCGGTGGATTCATTGCGTACCTTTTTGATGCAATGGAGATCATTCTGCTAACGCTCGCACTGCCCGTTATCCGCCAGGACCTGGGTTTCAGCCTCCACGAGGTGGGTGCGCTGGCTAGCGCTACATTGTTGGGTATTGGTGTCAGCGGAGTTGCCACAGGCTGGTACTCCGACAACTTCGGCCGGCGCAAGGCACTGATTGCATCGCTGGCGATCTTCGGTGCACTGACGTGCGTCTTTGCATTCGCCCATGATCTCTACGTACTGATGGGCCTGAGGTTTATCTCGGGTCTTGGGCTCGGTGGGGTATGGACAATCCTCTCGGCCTATATCGTTGAAACGTGGCCGCCCAAGCAGCGCGCCAGGGCCATATCCTTCGTGATCAGTGCCTTCCCGGTTGGCGCCATCGCCGCTGCCCTGGCGGCAAAGTTCATGCTGCCGGAATGGCGTTTGATGTTTTTCGTGTCCGGCGCCTCTGTGATACTGCCGATTATTTATGTGTATTTCCTGATTCCGGAATCTCCGGCCTGGAAGGCTCAACGCGATACTCAGGGCACCACTGCGCAGCGGATATCCGTCAGCGAGATTTTTTCGCCTGAGCTACTTCGTTACACCCTGCTGGGGTCTCTTGCAGCCAGCTTTGCGTTGCTTGGTTCCTGGGGCGTCAGCACGTGGCTGCCCACCTACCTGATACAGGACCGAGGCTTGAGTCTGGCGTCGATGACCAGCTTTATGGCGGTTCTCCATCTCGGGAATTTCTTTGGCCTGAACGTATTCGGCTTCATCGCCGATCGCATTGGCAAGCGGCTTACGATTGTCATATCGCTGTTACTCACATCAACGATGGCGCTGGTCTATGTCTATACCACCCAGACTCAATCGTTGATCTGGATAGGGGCGGGGTACGCATTTTTCATGGTGTTCGCAGGGTTGTTCGGTTCTTACTTCAGCGAAATGTATCCCATCCGGGTGCGAACGCTTGGGGCGGGTTTCTGTTTCAACGTGGGCCGAGGCCTGGCGGCTTTTGCCCCCGTGCTGCTCAGTGGCATTGCCAGCTTTTATAGCCTGGCGGCGGGACTGATGGTGTGCGCCGGGTTCTACGTCATCTCCGCATTGTTTGTGATCTCCATGCCTAGGAATAAAACAGTTTGCGAGGTGAGTACGCAGGCAGGCACTGCAGACATTGGAAAGCAGGCCGTCGGTTGATCTGATTCATTGGTTCCAATGCCTCGTATCCACGGATACGGGGCATTTTTTTTTCCAAAAGAACTGACTGCAGAGGGTTATACATCTATAAATTTTTCAGATAGTGAGAATAACCAATATTTGCTTCTTTTATTTATTGGGCGACGGGAAGATGAGTCCCAGACAACAATAAATAAGAGGACATCCCTCATGATCAACCTGCATGACATTCGGTATATACGGCTGGGCACCGCAAATCTGGACGAGGCACGTCGTTATGCCACTCAGATCCTTGGGTTGCAGATTGCCCGAGAAGCCAACGGCGCGGTGTACTTCCGATCGGACAGCCGAGACCATACGCTCTGCTATTACGAGGGCGATCCGCAAGAAACCACAACAGCGTTCGAAGTCAGAACAGCACAGGACCTGGAAGACGCAGCGGTGTTGCTCGAGCGTAATGAATTCAACGTACAGCATGGCTCACGTGCAGACGCTGAAGTGCGCTATGTCGACGACTTCATTCGCTTCAAAGATCCCAGCGGCAACAACATCGAGCTGGTCTTGCGTCCCCAGGCAAGCGGGCGACGCTATTTTCCGAGTCGCGATGCCGGTATCACTGGTTTCAGCCACATTGGCTTGCGCACCATGAATGCCCGGCGTGATGAACTGTTCTGGACTCAGCTGGCAAACGCCAGGGTCAGTGACCGAATTGGCGAGGCGCCGCTGCTGCGCATCGATGAGGTCCATCACAAGATCGCCTTGTTCCCTTCGTCCCACCCCGGTGTGCAACACATCAACCACCAGGTCGAGTCCGTCGATGACTTGATGCGTGCCTATTACTTCCTGGTTGAGCGGGGCATACGCATCCTCTTTGGTCCGGGCCGCCACCCCACCTCGGGCGCGATGTTCCTTTATTTCGAGGGGCCTGACGGCATGACATACGAATACTCGACAGGGGTCAGCCTGATCTCTCCAGAAAATGATGCAACCCACCAACCTCGGCAGTTTCCGGCGGAGGGTGCGGGATTCTGCGCGTGGGGTGCGAAGCCCGACATTCCGGAGTTCAAATCGTGAGTCAATTTCCAACTCCCAGCCGCGATCAGCAATCGCAAGTGCGCGTGGCAGCGCGGGCCTTGGCCCGCGCTGGTTTAGTGCATGCCTACGGGCACTGCAGCTTGCGACTTGATGAAGAGCACTTTTTGGTTTGCGCCGCGCGACCGATGGGTTTGATCCGTATTGGTGAGCCAGGAATTGTAGTGCCAATCAAAGGTGAATTGCCCGACGGTGTGCTGGGTGAAGTCCGTATTCACCAGCAGATATACCGTAGACGCCCGGACGTCCATGCAGTGATCCGAAGCATGCCTGCCCAGGTCATGACCCTGTCCTGTGCGAGGCTCACACCTCAATCGCGTCATGGAATGGGTAGTTACTTCCAGGCGCCAATCCCGCTGTGGGACGACCCGCAGCTGCTGCGCAGCGACGACCAAGCCAGCGCCCTGGCCAATCAATTAGGGCAGGGGAATGCCCTGGTCATGCGTGGCAATGGTGCCATCGTCGTCGGCGTGTCACTGGTCGAAGCGTTGACGCTGACCTGGTACCTGGAAGACGCCGCACGGATTGAATTGCAACTGCACAGCGCGGGTCTTGCAATCCAAGGACCGGTACTCGACGCACAGGCCTGCGCGCAACGGGCTGTCACCAGCGGCCGAATTTACGAACGCATGTGGGAATACCTGACAGCGGGCGACCCTGAAGCCAGCGTTCAAACACTCTAAAACAAGAAGGAACACTGTATGCCTGCGAAAGAATTCCGCCATTTTATCAATGGTGAATGGGTGAGTAGCGCCCGTACGTTCGAGAACCGAAACCCAGCCGACAACAGCCTGATCGGCTTGGTGCATGAAGCCGGCAAGGCTGAGGTCGACGCCGCCGTGCAAGCTGCGCAAGCTGCATTGAAAGGCCCTTGGGGCAGCATGACCGTCGCCCAGCGAACGGCCCTGTTGCACAAAGTGGCGGAGGGCATCGAACGTCGCCATGAAGAGTTTGTGGCTGCGGAAGTGGCCGATACCGGCAAACCCCGCGCACTCGCCGGGCACTTGGACATTCCCCGTGGCGCGGCCAACTTCAAGGTGTTCGCCGACCTGATCAAGAATGTGCCGACTGAAAGCTTCGTGATGGACACCCCTGACGGTGGCAAGGCGGTGAACTACAGCGTGCGAGCACCGCGTGGAGTCATCGCCGTAGTTTGCCCATGGAATCTGCCGCTGTTGCTGATGACTTGGAAGGTCGGGCCAGCCTTGGCCTGTGGCAATACTGTCGTGGTCAAACCATCCGAAGAGACCCCGGCCACCGCCACGCTGCTCGCCGAAGTCATGAATGAAGCCGGTGTGCCACCGGGTGTGTACAACGTTGTGCATGGTTTCGGCGGTGACTCGGCCGGTGCCTTCCTCACCGCTCACCCAGAGGTCAATGGTGTCACCTTCACCGGTGAAACCGGCACGGGCGAGATCATCATGAAGGCCGCAGCCAAGGGTATCCGCCCGGTATCGCTGGAACTGGGCGGCAAGAACGCAGGCATCGTTTTCGCCGATGCGGACTTGGAAAAAGCCGTCAAAGGGTTGGGGCGCGCCGTGTTCGAGAACAGTGGCCAGGTCTGCCTGGGTACCGAGCGCATCTACGTGCAACGTCCGTTGTTCGAACGTTTTGTCGCTGCGTTCAAAGCCCACGCCGAAGGCATCAAGGTGGGTGACCCGAACCAGCACGACAGCACCATGGGACCGGTGATCTCGCTCGGTCACCGCGAAAAAATTCTCTCTTACTGCCGTCAGGCCGTCGCTGACGGTGCCACCGTGGTCCACGGCGGTGGCATCGCCCTGGTACCGGATCATCTGGCCGAAGGCGCTTGGTTCGAGCCGACGATCTGGACCGGCCTTGCGGAAACCTCGGCCGTGGTGCGCGAGGAAATCTTCGGTCCGGTTTGCCACATTGCACCTTTTGATACCGAAGAAGAAGTCGTCCGCCTGGCTAACGACACTCCCTACGGCTTGGCCGCCAGTGTGTGGACTAGCAACCTGCAGGTCGCCCATCGTCTGGGCAGTGCACTGGACGTGGGTGTTTGCTGGATCAACTCGTGGTTTCTGCGCGACCTGCGTACCGCTTTCGGCGGTGCCAAGCAGTCGGGTATCGGTCGTGAGGGAGGCGTGCATTCGCTTGAGTTCTACACCGAGCTGCGCAACGTCTGCGTGCGGCTGTAAGGAGCTATTCATGAATAAGCAAGAGATTAACGTTCTCGGCCACCAACTGCACCAGGCCCTCTGCAATTGCGAGGCTCTGGCACCGTTGACTGACACTTATCCGGATATGACCCTGGAGCAGGCCTATCAGGTGCAGCTGTCGATGATTCAGCGACGTCTTGACGATGGCCAAAGGATCATTGGAAAAAAGATCGGGGTCACCAGCAAAGTGGTGATGGACATGCTCGGCGTCGATCAACCGGACTTCGGTCATCTGCTCTCGGACATGCTTTACGCCGATGGCGCCGCAATCGCCATCGACGGCTTGATCGCACCCAAGGCCGAAGGCGAAATCGCGTTCGTGCTCAAGGAAGACCTGCGTGGCCCGGGCATTACCGTCGCCGATGTGCTGCGCGCCACCGCCTATGTGATGCCGTGCTTCGAGATCGTCGATTCGCGCATCCGTGACTGGAAGATCCGCATCCAGGACACCGTCGCCGACAACGCCTCCGCCGGGGCTTTCGTCTTGGGCGGGCAGGGCGTGGCCCCGCGTGACGTGGACCTGGCCTGTGTCGGCATGACCCTGGAAAAGAACGGTGAAGTGGTTGCCACTGGCGCCGGCGCTGCGGCCCTCGGCCACCCGGCGAATGCCGTGGCTTGGCTGGCCAACAAACTCGGCCAGCTTGGCATTGGCCTGAATAAGGGCGAAGTCATCCTCTCCGGTTCACTGGCGGCCATGGTGCCGGTCAAGGCCGGTGATCAATTGCGCATCAACCTGGGTGGCATCGGCTCGGCCTCCGTTCGTTTCGTTTGAAGGAAATCCTTATGAATCTCTCTGCAGCAACTATCGCCCAACTGGCCGAACACCTGGAAAATGCCGAGCTCAACCGAGAGGCGGTGGCCAAGATTACCGACGCGCACCCCGACATGGACTGGGAAGACGCCTACGCCATCCAGGACACCATTCGCCAGCGCAAGGAGTCCCGCGGTGTACGTATCGCTGGCCTGAAAATGGGCCTGACTTCTTTCGCGAAGATGAAGCAGATGGGGGTCACTGACCCGATCCACGGCTTCCTCACGGACTACGGTTCTTGCCTGGACGGCTCGGCTATCGATGTCGACGGGCTGATCCATCCCAAGGTTGAAGCCGAGATCGCCTTCGTCCTCAAGTATCCGCTCAAGGGCCCGGGCATCCATGTTGGCGACGTATTGGCTGCCACTGATTTCATCCTGCCGGCGGTCGAAGTGATTGACTCGCGTTACGAGAACTTCCGTTTCGATCTCAAGAGCGTGATTGCCGACAACACCTCTTCGGCCCGCTTCGTCACTGGCGGACAAATGTGCGGCGTGCAGGGCATCGATCTCAAATGCCTGGGCGTGGTGCTGGAGAAGAACGGCGAAGTAGTCGCCACCGGTGCCGGTGCCGCGGTGCTCGGGCATCCGGCGCAGAGCGTCGCCATGCTGGCCAACATGCTCGGTGCCAAGGGGCGTGAACTGCCGGCGGGCTGCTTCATCATGACCGGCGGCATCACCGAGGCCATTGCCGTTGCTGCCGGGGACAACATCACCGTCCGCTACCAGCATTTGGGCAGCGTCTCCATGCGCTTCACTTCGTCCAGCCAGCGTTGATCCGGAGCTATCGACCATGCCCATCGCCATGATCCACCTCGCCGAAGGACGCAGTGAAGAGAAGAAGCATGCACTGTTGCTCAACGTCACCCAGGCCATCGCGCAAAGCCTCGATGTGCCCGTAGATAGCGTACGCGTGCTGCTTCAAGAGATTCCCGAAACCCAGTGGGCTGCGGGTGGCAAGACCCTTGCCGAACGCCGGCGTGGTAACGCCTGATCCCAGGCTGTGTGCAACGACAGGACACAATAACAATGAGCAATCCAATCAGCGTCGCAATCATCGGCTCGGGCAACATCGGCACTGACCTGATGATCAAGATTTTGCGTCACGGCAAGCACCTGAAAATGGCCGCTATGGTCGGCATCGACCCGACCTCTGATGGTTTGGCCCGCGCCCAACGCATGGGCGTGGCGGTGACCCATGAAGGTGTTGAAGGCCTGACCCGCATGGACGAATTCAAGGACATCGATTTCGTCTTCGATGCCACCTCGGCTGGCGCCCACGTGAAGAATGACGCCTTCCTGCGCTCAATCAAACCCGGCATCCGTCTGATCGACCTGACACCTGCAGCCATCGGCCCGTATTGCGTGCCGGTGGTCAATCTGGAGCAGAATCTCGGCCAACTCAACGTCAACATGGTCACCTGCGGTGGCCAGGCGACCATCCCCATGGTTGCAGCGGTATCACGCGTAGCCAAGGTGCACTACGCCGAAATCGTCGCCTCGATCGCCAGCAAGTCCGCGGGTCCCGGCACTCGTGCCAACATCGACGAATTCACCGAAACCACCTCCAAGGCTATCGAAGCGATCGGCGGCGCAGCCAAGGGCAAGGCAATCATCGTGATGAACCCGGCCGAACCGCCGCTGATGATGCGTGACACGGTGTTTGTGCTGTCCGAAGCCGCTGATCAGACACTGGTCGAGGCCTCCATCGAAGAGATGGCGGCCGCCGTACAGGCCTATGTGCCGGGCTATCGCCTCAAGCAAAAAGTCCAGTTCGACGTCATCCCTGAAGACGCACCACTGAACATACCGGGTCTTGGCAAGTTCTCCGGTCTTAAGACCTCAGTGTTCCTCGAAGTCGAAGGTGCCGCCCACTACCTGCCAGCCTATGCCGGCAACCTCGACATCATGACTTCCGCTGCCTTGGCCACCGCCGAGCGCATGGCGCAGTCGATGCTCAACGCCTGAGGAGACCGACATGACTTTTAATCCCGGCAAAAAACTCTACATCTCCGACGTCACCCTGCGCGACGGCAGCCACGCGATTCGTCACCAGTATTCGCTGCAGAACGTGCAGGACATCGCCCGCGCCTTGGACAAAGCCAAGGTCGATTCGATTGAAGTGGCGCACGGTGATGGCCTGCAAGGGTCGAGCTTCAACTACGGCTTCGCCGCCCACACCGACCTGGAATGGATCGAAGCCGCCGCCGACGTGATCAGCCACGCCAAGATCACTACCTTGTTGTTGCCCGGCATCGGCACCGTGCATGACCTGAAAGCAGCCTACAACGCCGGTGCCCGGGTGGTGCGCATCGCCACTCATTGCACCGAGGCCGATGTGTCGAAACAGCACATCGAATATGCCCGCGAGCTGGGCATGGACACCGTCGGTTTCCTGATGATGAGCCACATGATTCCGGCCGAGCAGTTGGCTGCCCAAGCCAAGTTGATGGAGAGCTACGGCGCGACCTGCGTGTACATGGCCGACTCCGGTGGGGCGATGAACATGCAGGACATCCGCGAGCGTTTCCGTGCGTTCAAGGCGGTGCTCAAGCCGGAAACCGAAACCGGCATGCACGCCCACCACAACTTAAGCCTGGGCGTGGCCAACTCCATCGTCGCGGTGGAAGAGGGCTGTGACCGCATTGACGCCAGCCTGGCTGGCATGGGGGCGGGGGCGGGCAACGCGCCATTGGAGGTGTTCATCGCTGCCGCCGAGCGACTTGGCTGGAATCATGGCACCGACCTCTACACCTTGATGGATGCCGCCGATGACATCATCCGTCCGCTGCAGGACCGTCCGGTGCGGGTAGATCGCGAGACGCTGGCGCTGGGTTATGCAGGCGTTTACTCCAGCTTCCTGCGTCATGCCGAAGCGGCGGCCCAGCGCTATGGGTTGCGTACCGTCGACATCCTGGTCGAATTGGGACGGCGAAAAATGGTCGGTGGGCAAGAGGACATGATCGTCGATGTGGCGCTGGACCTGACACGACGTTGAGTTATCCACGCGTCCGCATAACACTCAAGAACTCCAGCTTTACTGCACTTGCCGGTCGAAGCCCACGACGCTTTGCTGGCAAGTGCAGTGTTTTGGTTTCTGAATGTCAGTCAGGGCGCTGTGATGAAAGATCTAAATCTGCTCTATACCTTTGAAGCGTTGTGGCGAGACCACTCCGCTTCAATAGCGGCGCAGAATCTGGGTGTTACGCAGGCAGCCGTCAGCGGAGCGCCCAAGCGGTTACGAAACGACTAAGGTGACAGGTTGTTTACGCTGGTAGGTCGCCGAATGGAAACCACACTGTTTTGTGTCCACATCGCGCCGCGACTGTTGGACTCCCTTGCGATGGTCAGGGAGGCTGGAAGCCAAATGTCGGCGTTTGATCCGAAAAGTTGTGAAAAGAAATTTACCATCAGAATGCGCAACGTAGGCGAAGTCGTTAGGTTCCCCGCCATCGTAAGCGAATTGTCCAAAGTTGCACCTCAAGCACGGATAAATGATTTTAGAGGAGAGTGAAATGCTCAAGGCTTCAGACGTCGTAGTGCAGTGCCTCGAGAATGAGGGCGTAGAGTTCGTGTTCGGGATTCCTGGTGAAGAGAACCTGGATTTACTTGAATCACTCAGGCGCTCCAACATCCGGCTCGTTCTCACTCGACATGAGCAATCGGCTGGTTTCATGGCGGCAACCTATGGCCGGTTAACCGGCAAAACGGGAGTCAGCTTATCGACCCTTGGCCCTGGCGCTACGAACCTGGTCACTGCTGGCGCCTATGCCTACTTGGGTGGAATGCCAATGCTCATGATTACAGGGCAGAAGCCAATCAAAAAGTCCAAGCAGGGCCGTTTCCAGATTCTTGATGTTGTTGGGATGATGCAACCGCTGACCAAGTACACCCACCAGTTGGCGTCCGCTGACAACATTCCCTCGCGTGTGCGTGAAGCCTTCCGCCTTGCTGAGGAAGAGAAGCCCGGAGCGGTTCATCTTGAACTTCCCGAGGACATCGCCGCGGAGCAGACCGAAAGCCGGCCAATTCCTCCGAGCCTGCATCGTCGCCCGCTGGCCGAACACAAGGCCATCGAGGCCGCAGTCGAGAAATTGCAGACAGCCCGTAGCCCGATCCTGGTGATTGGTGCCGGCGCCAATCGCAAGATGACTGCCAAGGTACTCAAGCAACTGATCGACAAGACCGGCATCCCTTTTGTCACCACTCAGATGGGCAAAGGTGTGGTAGATGAGCGTCATCCACGCTTCCTTGGCAATGCCGCACTGTCTTCCGGCGACTTCGTGCACCGTGCTGTCGAGGCGGCTGATCTGATCGTAAACATTGGCCACGACGTGATTGAGAAACCACCATTTTTCATGGTCCGCGGCGGCACCGAAGTCATCCACATCAACTTCCGCTCCGCCGAAGTCGATCCGGTGTACTTCCCACAAGTCGAAGTGATCGGCGATATCGCCAATGCTGTTTGGCAGATCGGCGAAGCCTTGAATGACACTTCACACTGGGACTTCACCCGCCTTATGACGATCCGTGAATCCAACGAGGCCCAAGTGATTGAGGGCGCGGACGACAACCGTTTCCCGATCTACCCGCAGCGCTTTGTCGCCGACGTACGTCGTGCCTTGCCCTCCGAAGGCATCGTGGCTCTGGATAACGGCATCTACAAAATCTGGTTCGCGCGCAACTACAAGGCACATAAACCCAACACCGTACTGTTAGACAATGCCTTGGCAACGATGGGTGCGGGCCTGCCTTCGGCGATGGCTTCACATTTGGTCTATCCGGATCGTCCTGTGGTAGCTGTGTGCGGTGACGGCGGCTTCATGATGAACAGCCAGGAGCTGGAAACCGCCGTACGTTTGAAGATGAACCTGACGGTCATCATCCTACGCGATGATGGCTACGGCATGATCCGTTGGAAGCAGTCCAACATGGGGTTCATTGATTTTGGTCTGGACTACGGCAACCCGGATTTCGTCATGTATGCGCAAAGCTATGGCGCCAAGGGCCACCGGGTGGAAAGCGCCGAAGGCTTCTTGCCGCTACTGCAGCGCTGCATCAGTGAGCCGGGTGTGCACGTTATCGATTGCCCGGTGGATTATTCCGAGAACGATTTCATTCTGAACCATGAGCTTAAAAGACGTAGCGCTTTGGTTTAAGCCAACCCCATTCAGAAAAGGAAACGTCATGCAGCTGAAAGACACTCAGTTGTTCCGCCAGCAAGCCTTCATCGATGGCGCTTGGGTAGATGCGGACAATGGTCAGACGATCAAGGTCAACAACCCGGCAACGGGCGAAATTCTGGGCACCGTACCGAAAATGGGCGCTGCCGAAACCCGCCGTGCGATCGAAGCCGCTGACAAAGCGCTGCCGGCCTGGCGTGCACTGACCGCCAAAGAACGTGCGACCAAACTGCGTCGTTGGTTCGAACTGATGATCGAGAACCAGGACGACCTGGCTCGCCTGATGACCCTGGAGCAAGGCAAGCCATTGGCCGAAGCCAAGGGCGAGATCGTTTACGCCGCTTCCTTCATCGAGTGGTTCGCCGAAGAGGCCAAGCGCATCTACGGTGACGTGATTCCGGGCCACCAGCCAGACAAGCGCCTGATCGTGATCAAGCAGCCGATCGGCGTGACCGCTGCAATTACCCCGTGGAACTTCCCGGCCGCGATGATCACCCGTAAAGCCGGCCCGGCCCTGGCCGCCGGTTGTACCATGGTGCTCAAGCCTGCTTCGCAAACTCCGTTCTCCGCTTTTGCCCTGGCCGAACTGGCCCAGCGTGCCGGCATCCCGGCTGGCGTGTTCAGCGTTGTTTCCGGCAGCGCTGGCGACATCGGCAGCGAACTGACCAGCAACCCGATCGTGCGCAAGCTGTCCTTCACCGGTTCGACCGAAATCGGTCGTCAACTGATGTCCGAATGCGCCAAGGACATCAAGAAAGTGTCCCTGGAACTGGGCGGCAACGCGCCGTTCATCGTGTTTGACGACGCGGACCTGGATAAGGCCGTCGAAGGCGCGATCATTTCCAAGTACCGCAACAATGGTCAGACCTGCGTCTGCGCCAACCGCCTGTACATTCAGGATTCGGTCTACGATGCGTTCGCCGAGAAGCTGAAAGTGGCTGTGGCCAAGCTCAAGATCGGTAACGGTCTGGAAGCAGGCACCACCACTGGCCCGCTGATCGACGAAAAAGCCGTGGCCAAGGTGCAAGAGCACATTGCTGACGCCGTTTCCAAAGGCGCCACCGTGCTGTCCGGCGGCAAGCCGATGGAAGGTAACTTCTTCGAGCCGACCATCCTGACCAACGTGCCGAACAACGCTGCCGTGGCCAAGGAAGAAACCTTCGGTCCATTGGCGCCGCTGTTCCGCTTCAAAGACGAAGCCGACGTGATCGCGATGTCCAACGACACCGAGTTCGGTCTGGCCTCGTACTTCTATGCTCGTGACCTGAGCCGTGTGTTCCGCGTGGCTGAAGCCCTGGAATACGGCATGGTCGGCGTCAACACGGGGTTGATCTCCAACGAAGTCGCGCCGTTCGGCGGCATCAAGGCCTCGGGCCTGGGCCGTGAAGGCTCCAAGTACGGCATCGAAGATTACCTGGAAATCAAATACCTCTGCCTGGGCATCTAACCCGGAAGAGCATTGCTTCAAGCGCAAAGGGCACGAGAGCGCTGTCCCTTTGCGCCGCTTCAAACCGGAATTTCTCTGTGGTCGGGAACGCTGTGGCAGTCGATCATCGCATGCTGCCTTAGCTACCTCCCCACCGCTTAATCCTTGAACCACGCCCCCCATGCGAAGACGGGTATCCATGCCCACCACAACCTGAGCTTGGGCGTTGCCAACTCCATCGTCGCGGTGGTCAGGGTTGTGATCGCGTTGACGCCAGTCTGGCTGGGATGGGGGCCGGTGCAGGCAACACACCATTGGAGGTGTTCATCACCTCAGCCGAGCGCCTGGGCTGGAACCATGGCACCGGTCTGTAAACTCTGATGGATGCCGCCGATGACATCATCCGTCCCCTGCAGGACCGTCCAGTGCGCGTTGATCGCGAAAAGCTGGCACTGGGTTATGCCGGCGTTTACTCAAGCTTCCTTCGCCATGCCGAAGCGGCTGCCCAGCGCTACGGGTTGCGTACCGTCGACATCCTGGTCGAATTGGGTCGGCGAAAAATGGTCGGTGGGCAGGAGGACATGAGCGTCGATGTGGCGCTGGATTTGACCCGCCGCTGATTGGTGCAACAGCGCAACAGTCTTTGGTGGTTTTACGGGATTCTCGATCGTTGTCCCGGTAAATACAGTAAGTGGCATTACAAAACGAGAGTGTGGATATGAGCAACCTTGACGACCGGAACATCATTATCACTGGCGCCTCGGGCGGAATTGGCCGTGCTTCGGCACTGGCTTTTGCCAAAGCGGGCGCGAGGGTTGTGCTGCTTGATCGCGATACCGCAGGCATCGAAGAAACCGCCAGTGCTGTCACGGCTGCCGGCGGCAAGGTTTATTCAATCCCCTGCGACGTTACCGACGAAGATGCTGTGGCCACAGCAGTCGATGATGTCGTCACTCGATTTGGCCGTCTGCATGGCGCGTTCAACAATGTAGGGGTCGAGCAAAGCAACTTGCCTCTGCATGAAATTTCGTCTGCAGCGTGGGATCGCATTATCCGCATCGACCTGACCGGTGTTTTCTACTGCATGAAGCATCAGATCCGGGCCATGTTGAACAGTGGCGGTGGCGCCATCGTGAACACCGCTTCGTCCCTGGGCTCGGTAGCGATTGCCGCTGCCTCGGACTATATCGCTGCCAAGCATGGGGTGGTCGGTTTGACCAAGGCTGCGGCCGTCGACTATGGCACCCTCAACATCCGGGTCAACGCAATCATGCCAGGGATCATCGAAACGCCAATGATCGTGCGTGCGAGCGAAGAGCCCAATTTTGTCAAACAGTTCGCTGTATTGCGCGAACGACACCCTATCGGTCGTTTCGGAAAACCGGAAGAAATCGCCAAGGCTGCGCTATGGCTGCTGTCCGATGACGCCAGTTTTGTGACCGGTACGGCAATGGCCGTAGACGGTGGTTATCTCACCGTTTGAGCCCCCCCTGACAGACTGTCCCTGACACTCGACAGGGAGTCGGTCACTTTTGAACCTGAAACCCCGGAGTACCCCCATGATCAATGTAAGTCGTCGCTTGAAAGTCAATGCCCCTGAGGAGTCGGGCGGTGTGAACCTGAACCGCAGCCAGGTATGGGAAGGGTTGGTGAGCAAGGCTCGCAATGCGGTGCCGTTCGTTGATGCCATTACCGAATGTAATGTCGTTGAGGACCAGGGCAATACCTTTATCCGCGAAGTGGTGCTTTACGGTGAGCGCCTTCAGGAAATGGTCCTTCTTACTGAAGAGCAGCAAGTCGAGTTCGTGCGCCTCTCCGGTAATGCCCGTGGTCTGATCAAGAACGTCATCGAGGAAGAGGATGGCGAATTGTTCCTGCGCTTCTCCTTCGATTTCTCCCTGCCGGGCGTACCAGCGGGCAGCGAGAAGGAAGTCGAGTTCTCAACCGGCATGCAGACGTCCTACCTGAGCGCCGTACGATCCACCCTGCAAGCCATCCGTAACAAGGTCAGCAAAGCGGCATAAGATTCACCGCAGCGACCAGAAATGAAAAAACAAAAACAAGAAATGAGGCGTGCAATGAACCATGAATTGACAGGTATGTTTGAAAGTGTCGATCGGATGTCGGTCGAAGGTTTTTTGAGTTATCTGACCGATGACGTCGTGTTTCGGTTTGGCAATTCCCCGGAAGTAGTGGGGAAAGAGGGTGTCAGGACGGCGATTGAGTCATTTTTTACCCAAATAGCCTCGATGGAACACATTCTTCAAGGCCTGTGGAGCGAAGGCAACACGACAATCATGCGTTTTGATACCTATTACACCCAGCATGACGGCACGATTATCAATGTTCCTTGTTGTGTCGTTGTTCACTTCAATGCTTCCCGATTGATCAACGATTATCGAATACACATTGATATTTCACCCCTGTACAGCAGCGCATCTGCTGGTAATGTTATCCAAGCGTCTGCATAACCACTCATGAGTGCCAGTTGAGCTGCACTTGCCAGTCGAAGCCCACGCCGCTTTGCTGGCGAGTGCAGTGTTTTGGTTTGCGAATTTCAGTCAAGGCATTTCGATGAAGGATTTGAATCTGCTCTATACCTTTGAGGCGTTGTGGCGAGACCACTCAGCCTCCATTGCGGCGCAGAATCTGGGTGTTACGCAGGCTGCCGTCAGCGGTTCGCTCAAGCGGTTGCGAAACGATTATGGAGACAGGTTGTTTACGCTGGTCGGTCGCCGAATGGAGCCGACGCCGTTTTGTGTCCATATCGCGCCGCGACTGTTGGCCTCCCTTGCGATGGTCAGGGAGGCAGGAAGCCAAATGCCGATGTTCGATCCGAAAAATTGTGAAAAATCATTTGTCTTTAGAATGCGCGACATTGGCGAGGTCGTTTGTTTGCCGCCCATCTTGAGCGAATTGTCCAGGGTTGCACCTCAAGCTCGAATACACACCGTCGTGGGTGGGATGGATGAGACGCTCAATGGCCTGTCCACTGGCAGAATCGACCTGGCGCTCGGCTTTTTGCCGACCCTTCAGACTGACATTCACCGTACGCCTGTTATTTCTCAGTATTACGTCTGCGCCATGCGCAAAGACCACCCCTTGGCACATCGCGGCTTGAGCCTCGAAGCCTTTGTCGCCAGTGAGCATTTGTTGGTGGAGTCAGGTGGGGGCGGTCACCAGGCATTGGAGCGTGCTTTGGTCGATGCGGGCGGCAGAGACTGCATTAAAATGCGCACCCCTCAGTTCTTGTCCGCTCCGCACTTGCTGTTGGATACCGACATGATATGGACGCTGCCCATTTCCCTGGGTAAAACCTTGGCGCGCTTTTATCCTCTGGTCATACACCCTCTGCCCCTGCAAATACCCTCGTTCGAGATTGATCTGTACTGGCACGACCGATTTCACCGAGACCCTCAGAACAAGTGGTTGAGAGAAATGGTTGGCCAGGTACTGCGCAGCCAGCAATCAGCCTGGCAATAGTCGCTTTCAAAGGGAACCGCGGCCATTAAGGCGTTATGTTCCCCGAACTCAAAACATCAACCGGCGCGGTATCAAGCGACACAATCAACGGTGATGCTTCGTTCCTGGATGCTCTGGGGTAAATGGAGGCTCAGGTAGTCGATCAGGCTGCGAACGGAGGGCAACATACCCTTCGGTTTGGGGTAGAGCAGATGGATGATATGCGTTGCACCGCTCCAGGAGGGGATAACGACTTCCAGGGCCTTCGCGCGAACAGAGGCTGCAGCTATGGGTTCCGGCAACAACGCGACGCCCAATCCATTGACGGCGGCCTCCAGTTGCATGCGTAGATCATCGAAGATCAGACGTGGCTGATGGCTGACCAGCAGCTCCTCACCTGACGAACTGCTGAGGAACCATCGGCCGACGCCGTCATGGATGTCACCAGGACGAGAAAGCGTCTCGATGTCCGACAGGGCCTGGATCGTGGCAGGTCGCCCGACACGATCGAGAAAGCGCGGGCTTGCGACCAGAATCTGCCTGGTTGCCCCTAATTTCTTTGCGACCAACCCGGCCGTTTCTTCAATCCGGGCACGCGATCGCAAGGCCACGTCAAAACGCTCTTCAAAGAGGTCGACCTCTCGATCTACAGCATTCAACTCAAGCCGCACCTTCGGATACTTTTCCATGTACCCAGGCAGCAGGGGAGCTAAATAACTCTGCGCCATCACCTGAGGACAGCTCAACCGTACCAACCCGACGGGTTCCCGTCGAAGATGCTCCACGCTTTCATAGGCGGTATGCGCACCCTCGACGACGGGTTGGCTGAGCGTAAAGAAATGATGGCCGGCTTCGGTCAGCGAAACCTGGCGCGTTGTGCGATGTAACAGCCTGGCCCCCATTCGTAATTCAAGATCCGCGATATGACGACTGAGCAACGTTTTTTCAATGCCCGTTGCCCGTGCCGCTGCCGAGAAACCTCCATGTTTGACCACCAGTACGAAGTAATAAAGGTCATTAAGGTCTTTCATGCAGTGACGCTCTCCTGCGGGGCACTGTTGAACAATCGTCAACGGAACCTGGCGCTTTACTGATTGGGTTCGAGGCGTGTGGAATGGCTTCGAAGGCTGACGTGGCTATCATTGATCAAAGTGGATGCGGGATAAACTAGCTACAATTGAAATGACTGATCCACTGATGGAGCAATCAACATGGAACTTCTGAACGACATGGCGTTGTTCGTCGAGGTCGTCAAAGCCCACAGTTTTCGCAAAGCCGCAGAAGCGATGGCGATGCCCAATTCGACCTTGTCGCGACGCATCAGCGGGCTTGAAAAGGCCATTGGCTTGAGACTGTTAAATCGCACCACGCGCAAGATCGAATTGACCGAGGCGGGGCAGTTGTACTTTGACCGGTGCAAGCGAATCGTTGACGAGGCGCGGCTGGCGCACGAGCAGCTGGGTGAAATGCTCGCGCATCCAAGCGGCCTTTTGCGCGCGTCACTGCCGGTGGATTTCGCCAACATTTACCTGGCACCGCTCATCGCCGAGTTCGCCCGACGGTACCCTGGTATCAGCTTTGAATTCGACCTCACGCCACGCCAGGTTGACCTGGTCAGCGAACCCGTCGATGTGGTTATTCGCATGGGCGAACCGGCAGATTCGAATCTGATTGCACGCAAGCTGGCGAGCCTCTCTCGTCGTTTGTACGCCTCGCCTCGTTATCTGGAACTCAATGGAGAACCCTGCGATCCGTCCGAGCTGGTAAACCACGAATGCTTGCGCCTGCGAAAGGCTGGCAAGTGGCAGCTTTCCCATTCAGGCGAAGTGGTTGAGGTCGAGGTGGGAGGACGTTTTCAACTGAATAGCGTCGGGATGCTTCGGCGATTGGCGACACTGGATCTGGGGATAGCGCTGCTACCTGAAGGCATTGCAGCGGACGATCTGCGCACTGGCTTGCTACAACCGGTACTGCCCCAATGGCAGGCCAATCCGATCCCGGTGTATGCCCTCACTGAAACCCGTCTTTTGCCTGCAAAAACTCAACGTTTCATTGAGTTTCTGCGTGAGCACCTTGAGCACGCTTGACTGTCGGGTTCCGTCGAGTGCTGAGCCAATAAAGACCACCAATGGCTGTCGCGCCGATCAGCACAGGAAGCGCCAACCAATGGAAGAAGACCTGTGATGTGCCCGCGGTGGAAATAAACCAGGCGCCCAGCGTCGAGCCGACAATTGAACCGCAACGGCCGACGGCCATTGCCCAACTCACCCCGGTCACCCGGGCGGCGGTGGGGTACAAGGTGGCTGACACCAGGTTGAGTCCGTTTTGCGCACCGGCTACACCGAAGCCGATGAGAAATACCATGGCAGCCAATTGATAGGGATCACCCATCAGATAGCCCGTGACGGCAATGACCACAGCCGTTACCGAGTACGAGAACGTCATTACAGGGTACGGGCCGACGCGATCCATCAGCAGGGCCATGAGAATGGCGCCGACGGTACCGCCCAGCGGCACCATGGCGCCAATACGCGAAGCGTAAGCGATATCGTAGCCGGCGTCTTTGAGCAGGGTAGGCAGCCAGCTGGTCAGCAGATAAAACACAAAGAGCGAGCAGAAGAAGGTCACCCACAGCAGCAATGTTCGGACCAATCGGCCGTCGATGAACAGGTGCGAGATCGGCGACCTGACCTGGGCCGGGCGCTCGTCATCGAGGATCGTTACACCGCTCCAGCTCTTTCGGGTGATGCGTTCGACCACCCGACGCAAGACGTCGGCGTGCTTGCCCGAAGACGCCATAAACCGAACCGACTCAGGCATTAGCCAAGCCAACAGTGGCAGTAGCGCCAGCGGCATGACGCCACCGAGCACCAGCACAGAGCGCCAGCCGAATGCAGGAATCATGTGTGCGGCGAGCATGCCGCCCAAGGCAAGGCCCGCCGTGAAGCCACTCCAGCTCAAGGTCACCATGATCATGCGTCGGCGGGCGGGGGAGTATTCGGCGCTCAAGGCAATGCACGCCGGCATCGCACCACCCAGGCCGATGCCGGTGATGAAACGCAAAACCGTAAGTGACTCGATCGAATGGGTAAAGGCGCTGGCCAGGGTGGCGAGACCAAACACCAGCACTGAAATCAGTAAAACGCGTTTACGCCCGAGGGCATCGGCGACCGGTCCCAGTATCAGGCTGCCGACCATCAGGCCGAATAATCCAGTCCCGAAAACTGGTGACAACTGGGCAGGCAACAGACCCCATTCTTCGCGCAGTGACGGGGCGATATAACCAATGGCTGCGGTATCGAAACCATCTACCAGGACGATGAGGAAGCACAAGGCAAGGATGACGATCTGGTACGGCGAGATCTTCGCGTTATCAATGATCTCGCCAATTCGGGCGTTGTCAGGATTCATGCGGCTACCTTTTATTTTTTTTATCTGGACGGGATCGTCGCGAAGCGCATTAAATAAAGGAAGCCAATTCTAATTATTCAAACTATCTGGTTTTGTTATACCTATGCGCACCGACCTCAACTTGCTCCGCGTCCTGCTGGCCGTTTATGAAGCCGGCAATGTCACAGCTGCGGCGAAGCGGCTAGGCATGAGCCAACCTGCAACCAGTGCTGCACTGGCCCGCCTGCGTCACTCACTGGGCGACCCGCTGTTCATTCGCTCGGGCAACCTGATGGAGGCGACGCCACGTGCGCAAGGCATCATTGAACGCACCCGCGAGGTGATCGAAATCATCGACCGGGACATCCTCAGCGGCCCGACTTTCGACCCTGCCACCAGCGAGCAGGAGTTCGTCTTTTGCCTGAGCGAAGTGGGTGAAGTGGTCTTTCTACCCGCGCTATTCCAAAGCCTGCGCAGCGCGGCACCGAATACCCGCATTCGAACTGTCAGTCTGGCACCTGATGAGCTTGTGGAGAACCTGCATGAAGGCCGGGTCGATGCGGTGCTTGGCTATTTTCCCGACCTCACAACCCCCAACATCTATCAGCAGCGGCTGTTCTCTCATGACCTGGTCTGTCTGATCCGCCTCGATCACCCGCTGGCGGGGGAGCAACTGTCCCTGGAGGACTTCATCAGGCTGGAGCATCTGCAGGTACGTGATGGCAGCCGACGCCAGGAAATGTTCGAAGCTCACCTGACCAAAGCAGGTATCCACCGCAACATCGTGCTGCAGACTTCTCACTACATGAGTGTGCCATCGATCATCGAACGCTCCGATTTGATCGTGGTGTTGCCACGCACCGTCGCCAACATGTACACGCATAATCTGAACGTGCGAATGGTCGAGCCTCCCGTGGACATTCCACGCTACGACCTCAAGCAGTACTGGCATGCACGTTTCCACGAAGCGCCGAGAAGTGTCTGGCTGCGGCGCTTGATCATGTCGGTATTCAATGGGTGACAATCAGGTCAATCTGGAACGATTGACCTGGCAGAAGGGGCGAGAAAAACGCGTTTAGCAGAGTGTCAGGGCTTTTTTCACTTCATCGTCCAGACTATGTTGCCAAACCCAATCCAGGCGCTGTTCCAACGCGTTCTTCAATTTCCGGGAATCGCGACCAACGGTTGGGTTCTTGTATTCGTACAACTCACCGGCTTCCCAGGACGTGCGCTGAACGCGCGAGGCACGCTCGCGTCGGACCTCATCGTAGGCCGCCAGCAGTGCGGGTACATCCGCCGCTGAAGCCGCCTCGTTCGAAAGCAACTCTGCCAGAAAGTAAGCATCTTCGAGGCCCTGGCCTGCGCCAGCACCCTGGTGTGGCAGCATCGCGTGAGCCGCGTCCCCAATGAGTGCTACTCGCCCGTGGACATAAGTGGGTAACGGCTCCACATCGTGAAGGGCCCAAAGCGTCGGGTTTTCAATGCATTGAAGTAGCGTTTTTACGGCAAGCCCTGAGCTTTCAAAACTGTTCAGCATTTGCTCTTTCGAAGCCGCTTTCACCCATGGCATGTCGGCCGGCCAGGAGGGATGTTCGACATGGCGGTCGGACACAAAGGCAACGATGTTGATCAGACGCCCCTTTTTAACGGGAAACGTCAGGACGTGGGCGTCTTCGCTCAGGTACATCTGAGGCACGTTGAGTAAGTGCTCATCCAGTGCTGCCGCACGATAAGCATCACGGAGTACCGCCGTTTCCACCAATCCCCTGAACGCTGACGTGCCGGTGAAGCGCGGCTTTACGGCTGAATGGCCAGCAGCAGCAAGCAGGGGATTACGCAGGGCTGATTTGATTCCGTCTGCGGCAATGACAACGTCGGCTGGGTAGGAGCTGCCGTCGGAAAACTTCAGTGATACTTCGTTATTGTTTTCTTCATAGCCGACGACTTGCCTGCCCAACGACGCAATGCCTTGCGGTAGGCGCTTGGCCAACAGATCGATGAAGTCGGCGCGATGGACAGATGATTGCCCTACGCCCGGCGCAACGCTGGTACCTATCAGTGAGGCATCGTGCGCATGACGCCACTCGAACCAGACGTCCTGCCAGGGGGCAGAAGTGCTGTCGGCAATTTCATGGTAGTCCTCGCCGATACCGAGCTGCTTGATAGCCTGTACAGCATTGGCGCCAAAAGAAACGCCGGCGCCGATTTCACCGAAAGCGGGGGCGACTTCAAACAGCTTGACGTGTGTCATTCCCTTTTTTATCAGGCCTAGTGCCAGGGCAGTCCCGGCAATTCCTCCACCCACGATGGCTACACGTAGCGCATGCTTGCGGTCCATTGAGTCACCTTTCTATTGTGATTATTGGTGGGCCATTTTTCGCAACTTTGATGCGCAGCGTCCAAGACTTTGTCCCTATGCACCATAGCCTCGCGGCTATACTAGGGAACCTCCCTGGTAGAAAGGCCGTCATGGATATCCGTCAAATCAAGCGTTTTATCGCGGTGGCAAGAACACGGAATTTCACTAAGGCAGCGCAGTCGCTGCACGTCGCGCAGCCGTCACTTAGCAAGCAGATCCATCTGCTCGAGGAAGAGTTGGGTTTTCAACTATTCCTTCGTGAGACACGCCCCATTCAGCTGACCCCAGCCGGTCAGCGATTCTATGAAGATGCCATAGCACTCGTTGGCAAATTCGAACAGATGACGGCAAATGCTCGTCAGACGGCCTTGGGCACACGTCAGACGTTCACGATCGGTTTCGTTGCCTCGGCCTTGTATGGTGCCCTCCCGACGATTATTCGCCGTTTGCGAAGAGTTCGGCCGGACCTGGACGTGAAATGGGAGGAAATGACATCTGGTGAACAGATGGTTGCGCTACGGGAAAGGAAGATCGATGTAGGGTTTGGACGCATCCACACGGAGGCAGCCGAGGTCGATCGAATAGTGCTCAGAGAGGAGCGCCTTATGGCTGCCATAGCACCGGCCTTTGAGCTTGCTTCCATATCTACCCCTGTTTCACTAGCTGAACTGGGTGGCTGGCCGATCATTGTTTATCCCTCCCGATTCCATCCAAGCTTCGCTGATCAGGTGTTGAACATGATCAGAGCGAAGGGTGGCGAACCCTCGGAGGTACACGCAGTAGGCGATCTTCAGACAGCGTTAGGATTGGCGTCCGCGGAGTCGGGTTATTGCATCATTCCCGCCTCGGCTCGCCACCTCAGACGTGAGCTGGTTTATCGACTTGTAAGCGACAAAGAAGCGGTCTCACCGTTGATCATGAGTTACCGCCTTGATGATAACGATAGCGTCGTAGAAGTCATCAAAGAGTTAACACGTACGTTGTACGCCGAAAAACCGGAGTGGTTAGAGCCGGAATACAACCGCATTTTGAATTTCTGACCCTGCCTGTTATTTCCCTTTTAGACCCTTTCACCGTGATTGGAGCGTGAGCGCAACAGTCCTTGGTGATTTTCGTGCCTAGTCAATAGGTAGTGGTCTACCTACAGTTCGGCAACTCATTAACCACCACGACTGATCGGGTGTGTTACTGCAAGATCTGTTCTTATAAAAACAAGCAAGAATAACGGAGTGCTTATGGGTCATCGTCTGCAGGGTAAAGTTTGCATTATTACAGGCACTGGCGGGTCAATGGGGCGAGCGGCTGCATTAATGTTCGCGCAACAAGGCGCCAAAATAGTGGGGTGTGACATCTATCATGAGGCGGCTCAAGAGACGGTTGATGCCGTGAAATCCATGGGTGGGGAGATGGTCTCATTAAACCATTGTGACTTGACGGACCCTGCCAACTGCACCCGTCTAGTTGAATTGGCGGTGTCGGAATACGGGCGCGTCGATGTGTTATTCAATAATGCGGCGATGGCCTATTTTGGATGGATCGATCAGATATCAGACGATGATTGGCATCGAACAATCGATCAGGAACTGAATCTGGTTTTCCACCTCGTGCGTGCAGCCTGGCCGGAGTTAATCAAGTCTGCGGGCGCTTCCATTATTAACACGGCATCTGTTTCGGCATGGTCGACCTACCGCATGCTCCCTGGAATCGCGCATAGCGCGGCCAAAGGCGCTGTGCTTTCCATGACTCGCCAACTGGCACTGGAAGGCCGGGTCCATGGTTTGCGCGCCAACAGCATTTCCCCAGGTTTGATTGAGTCCAAGCAAACAATCCCGTTGCTGCAGGATCCCGAGTGGGCAGAAACGATGGTGGGCAAGGTGATGCTGGGACGTTTGGGCAAGCCCGAAGAAGTTGCGGCCACCGCTGTGTTCCTGGCCTCTGATGAAAGTTCTTTCATCACGGGTACGGATATTCGGGTCGATGGTGGAACCACTGCCTGGTAACTTTGCCTGACATTAAACTTGATTAATCAACTGGGCCTGCCTGAAACAAGGAGGGACTCTATTGCCTTGCAAATAATAAACACCCATTAGAGGCAGGCCCGTTGCTCTGTTTGTTCTGTTTGTTCGCATGAATCTTCGTAATCAAAATAATAATCCATACGAGATCATCCTTATGTTGCGCGTAAAAACGTTGCGGCTCAGCAAACGCTCTCCCTTGCTCTGCACGGCAGCCATACTGCTGACTTGTACCCAAACTCACGCCACCGAAAATAACGGAACCGCTTACCCACTCGGTCTTGACACCGTATTGGCTGGGCGAATGCCGCCGCCAGGGTTAACCACCTTTTTTTACAGCTCCGCTTACGAGTCGACTGAACTAAAAGGTGCCTATGGGCGCAGCATGGCCGGGATTGAAGACTTCAATCTCAGTTACCAGTCACTCGCGGTATGCCTGGACTACGTTTATTCCGACTACACGTTATGGGGCGCAACACTGGCCAGTCGTGCCGCCTTACCCTACATAAAAGGGCAGGTGAGTTTTTATACCGAAACGCCCCAAGGGCGTGTCCGCAACAGTGGCAAGGATGAAGGCTTCGCCGATCTGGCGTTTACGCCACTGTTTCTGGGCTGGAGCTCTCCACGTTTCCATCAGATGCTGGGTGTGGATTTTTATGCGCCCACCGCTTCGTATGACAAGGATCGGCTGTTCAATGTGGGAACCAATGTGTGGTCCTACTCGCCGTGGTACTCCTTCACGGCAAACCCGATAGATGAGGTGGAGATAAGCGCCAAGATTCTCTACATGATAAACGACAAGAATCGTGCGACTGATTACCGGTCGGGGCGCGAGATTAATGCTGACTATCATCTTGGCTACAGCTTGAACAAAAATTGGCAGGTTGGGGTCAGTGGGTATTTGTACAAGCAGGTGAGCGATGATGAGCGTCACGGTGAGTCGGTGTGGGAGGATGGCAATCGAGGTCAAGTGGTTGCTTATGGCCCTGTTGTGAAATATCAAACCCCCGAATTTGGCGTACTGATGAAGTGGCAGCATGAAACGCTTGTCGAAAACCGGGCCCGCGGCGAGCGACTCTGGCTCCAGGCGGTCGTGCGTTTTTAAGCCTGGTCTATTGGCCACAGCTGCGAAGCAGGGGCGCCAGTCGTGGCCCTTGCGCCGTGATTGGTGCATCAGCACAACAGTCCTTGGTGATTTTCCTGTCTAGTCAGTCTCTGGTGCCTCATTTATGGTCTGGTGATTAGACAATCAGGCGGGCTTTGGGATGCAGCAAAAGGAACACTTCAAAACGCTGAGCGGCTTCGGCTCCGTGCACGACATACCCAAGCTGCCAACCGGTTTTACTGACGTCTTCGAAAGCTACGAGATCGCGGCCAACGGCGTGAAACTGCACGCCGTCATTGGCGGGCAGGGCAAGCCGTTGCTACTGCTTGGAGGCTGGCCGCAAAACTGGTTTGCGTGGCGTTACCTGATGCTGCCGCTGGCTCGCACGTTCACCGTGATCGCTGTCGATCCGCGGGGTGTCGGGCTCTCGGAAAAAGCGCAGGAGGGTTATGACTCAAGGACCTTGGCCCAAGACATGTTTGCGCTAATGGACGCCTTGGGGCATGAGTCTTTTGCCATGGCCGGCCATGACATCGGCATGTGGACCGGTTATGCCATGGCACACGATCAACCCGCCCGAATCGAGCGCATTGCGCTGGGCGAGGCGCTTATTCCAGGCTTATCGGACTCTCCGCCATTGCTGCCTGAGCAGCGCTGGCTCAGTGATTTTCTCTGGCATTTCAACTTCAATCGGGCGCTGGGCATCAACGAGCAACTGGTCAGTGGTCGCGAAGAACTCTACTTCGGTCACCAGTTCGCGACGAAAGCAGGGTCGCCAGAGGCGGTACCTCGTTACGCGATCGACTTCTACATCGAACAACTCAAGCGCGATCCACAAGCCCTGCGGGCCAGCTTCGACTATTACCGCGCAATCGATCAGTCGATTCCACAGAACCAACAGCGCAAAGCAACACGCCTGACCTTACCGGTGTTGGCATTTTCGGGTGCGCTTGCCTGTGGCGACAGCGTTGAAGCCGAGTTGCGCACGGTCGCATCGAATGTCGAATCCGTGGTCATTCCGGATTGCGGTCACTATCCGGCGGAGGAACGCCCGGAGGCATTGCTGGCTGCGTTTGAGGCTTTTTTCGCGCCCTATGCACGATGACCAATTGCCGTTCGGTGAGAGATGGTGGGGCTACACTCATTATTGCGCATTGAACGACACCACCAGTACCAGAGGCTGCTGTCATGTCTGTCGTTATCGCCCCGCTTAGTCGCGCCAACCTCGGCGGCCATTTCCACGGTTTTGGTCTGCGCACCGAGGCAGAATTGATCTCCCCCTTCATCGGGGTCGACCACTACTGGATGGACGCGCCGACCTTTGGGCCACACCAGCATGCCGGCATTTCGGCGGTGTCCTACCTGCTTCCCGATTCCGAGACGGGCATGGCCAACCGTGACTCGATCGGTACCCAGAACGTGATTCAACCGGGCGGCCTGCACTGGACTACCGCCGGCCGTGGCGTGGTGCACGAAGAGGTTCCGGTCGAAACCGGCAAAAAGGTTCACGGACTGCAGATTTTCGTCGCTCTCGCTCCGTCGAACAGGGACATCGCTCCGTTCCCGCTGATACTCGAAGCGCAGGATGTGCCAGTCATGCAGGAGCCAGGTGCCAAGGTGCGGGTGCCGTTGGGGAGCTATCGTGAAATGCGCTCCCCGCTGAGTCCACCGACCGAGGTAACGATGCTCGACATCTCTCTGGAGGAGGGTGCCGAGCTGAGTGTGTCTATTGCCGCAGGCCACTGCATGTTTGCCATGCCAA
Source organism: Pseudomonas sp. ACN5 (assembly GCF_002303975.1). Lineage (NCBI taxonomy): Bacteria > Pseudomonadati > Pseudomonadota > Gammaproteobacteria > Pseudomonadales > Pseudomonadaceae > Pseudomonas > Pseudomonas sp. ACN5. Next base: position 151,230 of record NZ_MRCP01000009.1, read on the forward strand.
TCGACGGCACGGTGGAGGTGGAGGCCCAGCGCTTCAATCGCGAGGACCTCAAGCTTCCGGTGTTCCCGGCGCAAAATACTCCACGCGAGGTCAAGTTGAGAGCCCCGCAGGGCAGTGCCAACGTCGTGCTGTTCAGCGGACCTCCGCTACCCTTTTTTTGAACCCAACGAAACGAGGATTTGTACTATGGCTGCCGTACGATTCACTGCAGAGAACGCCGCGTTGTTACTGATCGACCATCAGGTCGGCACGATGCAACTGATCAAAAACATCGACCGTGAGTTTGCCGCCAAGCAGTCGATTGCGCTGGCCAAGATGGCGAAGATCCTCAACATGCCGGTCGTGATTACGTCCAGCCAGGAAGATCAAGCCCAGGGCCCGATTCTTCCGGAAATCGCCGCGATACTCCCAGAAGCGCACGCGGCACGGATCAAGCGTCCCGGTGTGGTCAACGCCTGGGAATACGCTGACTTCCACGATGCAGTGCTCGCCACTGGGCGTAAGCATCTGATCATGGCCGGTGTGACCACTGACGTTTGTCTTATCTTTCCGGCAATCGATGCTGCGCTCGAAGGCTTTGCCGTGCAGGCCGTACTGGATGCTTCGGGTTCGCCCAGCGATCTTTCCGAAGAATTCGCTCGTCAACGAATGCACGACGCCGGCGTCGTGCTCACCGCCACCAATACGCTCATGGCAGAGATCGGACAGGATTGGTCTACACCTACCGGACAGCAGCTGATTGGCTTGTTGTTCACCGATGTATTCCCAGCCTTGGGTGCTGGCATCCAGTAAACCACGATCCCGTCACGTTGCTCGAAGCGCATGGCTCTTCGGGCAACGCGACAGTTCTCAGATCAGTTCACTCTGCCGCATAACGAAGATATTCGGCGCTGATCCGGTTTGAATGGGTAACCAACCCGCGGACGAAGGGTAATCGTGCTGCTTCATAACGGGCCAGCACAGCGGCAACGGGTTCGTCTGCGCTTTGGTCTGCGAGCATTTGAGCCAGCACCGCCGCATCTTCCACTCCGGTCAAAAAGCCGCGCCCGGTCATCGGAGAAACGACGTGGGCAGCGTCGCCGATGATGGCCAGTGCGCCACGTGCCAACCGCTGCGGCTTGTATTCGGCAATCGGAGCGCCGCTCAATACATTCGCTGAGCGCACGCCGACAGTCACTGCCTCTGCCCACATCTCAGGCCAGACCTGAGGGACCTGGGCGACCAAGCCAGACCTCACGTCTTCATCGATCGTCCCGCGTCCGAGTGTGCCCACGATGTGGCCATCGGCGGTCAGGCAGCGGGTGCTACGGAGCAATGCCTCCTGATGCACATCGAACCATGCGAATGTGACTTGACGCTGACCTGGCTCCATCGAGCCGTCGCGACCTGGAAGCACCGCGGCAACCAGACGATATCCGCCCACGAACTCAATCCATAGGCCGCCGTCCGATGGCCAGGGGACGGGACGCGTCAGCGTTCGCTCCTCGACCAGCCCACGCCACACCAGATAACCGGCATAGCGGGCAAGCGGTGCGTCGGGCGTGATTGCCTGGCGAACGATGCTGCGATATCCATCCGCACCGATCACCGCGGCGGCAAACCTCTGCGTTCCGTCGGCAAAGGAGAGTAGTGCCAGATCCCCACGGTCTGCGACCGAGGTGACAGCTTTGCCTTCTTCGAGGACGATGCCCGGTGTTGCGAGAGCCCGGTCTCGTAGCCAGTTGTAAAGCGCCGGCCAGGTCGTCAGTTCACGATAGGCCGGTACCACGGGCAAGATGGGCGCAACACGTGGATCATGGCCAACCGTCGTCGCGACCAGTTCAAGATCAATACTCAGGCTGTCCCCACCGTGCACGCGCCCGACAGAGCGCTCAACGACACGAACGGGGACGCCCCTGGTCGCGCAAGCGAGCGCCAGCGTGAGGCCAGCAAGGGATCCGCCGACAATAATGATTTCCGGGTGCGTGGTGTTCATCACGTGTAAGCACTCATAACGTCAACATTCCTGAAAATATTCCAGTTCATCTGAAGGTCTTTTGCGTGACTGAAATGATCAGCGCGATCACCGCCACGCCGATCACGACCCAAAAGTATTCCATGCTGGCGACCAGGGTCGATTGCTGCTGCAGCATTTGTGCGTGCATCGCCACCGAGATTTGGTTCGCTGTCGTGGCGCCCACTTCGGATGACAGTGCTTGCGCCAGCTGTTGAGTCTGCTCCACATAGAGAGGGTCGCTGGCGCTGAAATGCACGTTGAGGTTGTTGTATTGCAGGGTCGTGCGCCATTGCAGAAACAGTGTGGCGGCCGTGGTGCCAATCGCCATGGCGATCTGTCCCATCATGTTTTTGATCTGATAGGCATGCGCGAACAGCTTCTCCTCTTGCATCACATCCCTAAAGGTCTGCATGGCCGCGGTCGACATCACCAACATCACAAAGCAGCCATTGAGAATCAATGCCGGCAGAATGTTCGACCACATGTTGGCGCTGGGCGTCAGCGAGGACAGCAGCCAGCCAAAGCCACCCAGCGCGATGAATCCCAGAATGAAGAACTTCTTCGGGGCAGGGTGCTTTGGAAGGAGAGTGGCCATGATGACCCAGGTGGCCAGGGTGCCGGTCAGTCCGATGGCCTGGAATGTACCGATGGTGTCCCAGGAGTAGCCCAGTCCCGTTTGCAGGAAGTACGGCAAGATGTAGTTATTGGCGCCCAGTACAACGTAGGCGTAGCAAAACAGCGCCACGCCCTGGAGGTAACGAGGCTGCATCAAGTCCCGGACCTTCAGGAAGGGATTGGCCTTGTTGTGTTCGGCGTGGAAGAAGGTGTACATCCCCAGTGCTGCCAAGAGTGCGCAACCGACGATGATGAAGGTGTCGTTATAAAAGTCGTAGTAGGAGCGCTGCAAAATGTAGAGCAGAAAGAAACTGCTGACCGACAACAAGAGAATGCTTGCCAGGCTTGAGGGGGTTCGGTCCTCTTCGGGGATAGGGCTCGTCGGCAGAAAACGCACGCAAAGCGCTGCTGCAACCAGGGCGCCGACGATCAATATCCAGAAGATGGCGTGCCAGGTATTTTCAGCCACCACCCACGACGAGATAAAAGGCGCCGCAGCCGTCCCGCCAGCGAGCCCGGTGGCAAATACTTTGATTCCCGTGAACCGGCCCGGGCCAGGGGGAATCAGGTTGATCATGAGGCGTGCCGACGTCATGAACGAGGCCCCACCCAGGGCCATGATGACTCGGCCTACGGTGAAACTGGTCAAATCAGCACTCACACCACACACCAAAGCGCCCAGCACGAAAACGCTGATTGAGCCGAGCATGAAATTGCGCCAGCCCAGGCGCTCCGTCAGCCAATGCTGTTTCGAAATCACCACCACTGCGATACAGGCATACAGGGCGGCCACCAAGCTGAATTCTTCAGGGCTGGCCTCGATTTCGCCGCGAATCGGTGCATTGGCAAAAGCGATCATGCCCGCCTGTAAATATTCCAGCGCACATAGCAGGCCCACAGTGAACAACAAGGCAGCATGTTTTCTGTACATGATCCGCCCCATCAAAGCTTCACGTTTTTGGGGGCATGGTCACTGCCCTCATTGGCACTGATCACGCGTTCCACAACGTCATTGGCGTCCTTAAGTTCGTTCTTGAAAATCTCGGTGCTGTAGACCGGTTGCTGTGCACCGGTCTTGTTCAGGACAGGGCCATTGCGATCGGAGGTATCGACTGAAACCCGCATGGACAAACCCAGTCGCAAGGGGTTTTGTGCGATTTCCTGCGGCCGCAAGGCAATCCTTACCGGCACCCGTTGGGTCACTTTGATCCAGTTGCCTGTAGCGTTTTGGGCCGGCATCAAGGAGAAAGCACTGCCGGTACCGGCATCCAGGCCGATGATGGTCCCGTGGAAGATGACGCTGCGGCTGTAGGCATCCGCACGCAGTTCAACGGGTTGGCCAATACGCAGATCTTCAATCTGCGATTCCTTGAAATTGGCATTGACCCAGACTTGATCAACCGGCACCACCGACATCAGTGCGACGCCCGGACTGATTTTTTGTCCGACCTGCACACTGCGTTTGGTGATGACGCCAGCAACCGGCGAATAGATTTGGGTGCGATGCAAGGCGATGTAGGCATCACGCAGGTTGCTTGCCGCGACCAGCACATCCGGGTGAGTGCGAAGCGTGGTGTCGTCGACCATCGCGCGCCGAATGGAGAGCGCGTGTTGGGTGCCATCAAGCCCTGCTATTGCGTTTTTGAGTACGTCGGCGGTGTGGCTGATCTCTTCACGAGAAACGGCACCACTGTCGGCGAGTTGGTTGCGCCGACGCAAATCATCTCGAGCCTTGCGCACGTCGTTTCGACGCTGCTCGACTTCGGCCAGGAGTTGCTGGACCTGGTAGTACTCAGTGCGTGCCAGGCGTACTGCGCGAGCGAGGTTCGACTGGGCGCGCTCATACTGAATTTCGGCGTCCACGGCGTTCAATGTGACCAACGGCGCGTTGCTATCGACATGATCGGTGTTGTCGCCGTTGATTGCCGTTACGGTACCGCTGACTTGGGAGGTCACCTGAACCACATTGCCGTCGACATAGGCATCGTCGGTGGATTCGCTATCCAGTTTCAGCAGGTAGGCAACGCACAAGGCAACGACCATAAGGACGATGGCCAGGATCAGCAGCAATGTGGGGCGGTGCGATGTTCGCTGTTGAGTGGTAGCGGCTGGGGAGGGCGTAGTTGTCGTCATAGCGTCATTTACCTGCCAGGGAGGGCGCGTTGTTCGGTCAACATTGAGTTAACGAGGTTGCAGCGTTCCGAACGCGCCGCGCTGGTAGCCATCAATGGCTTCGGCCAGCGCGAGCTGAGAGGCAAGCGCCAGCGGACCTTGCCAATACACGGGTTGATTCAACGGGACACCTGAAAACAGCACAGCCTTGGCGTTGCCCTTGGGGGCGCTCAACCTGACTGCGCGATCGTCATGCAGCGGCAGATTCACCGGCAGCGTGAGCTCGATGAGATTGAAGGGGAGGTCGTCGACCCACACTTCGCCGTCAATCGGCATCACGAACGCCACATGACCCTCGGGAATCGGGACGCTGACTTCAGCGCCGTCCTCGAGCGAGATGTCCAGCACGGTCACTTCGGTGGGCACCGATAATGGCGACGACATTTGGGCGAAGCTGCCCAGCGGCACGCGCACCTTGACCCCTGGCAACCGCACCACGGGCACATCCTGCGCTTCGAGACTGAGCGCAAACGGAGCGTCCGCTTGGCGCTCCTGCGGCAGGTTGATGAAAATCTGCAGCATGTGCACCGTCTTGCCCGGCTCGGCCGGCACCTCCTCGTGCACCACCCCTTTACCCGCCGCCGTCCAGTGCAGCCCACCGGGTCGAATCAGGTTGCGGTTGCCCAGCGCGTCGCGGTTATCAATCCCGGTTTCGGAATCAAGAAACAGATAGGACACAGCCGAGAACCCGGCATGTGGGTGTGGTGGAAAAGTTGGCCCACTGATCCAGGCATGATCGACAGCAAGGAACGGGTCGATAGGCTTGGCGAACTGATTTCCACGCAGACTGAAAGCCCGAAACTGACTGCCGTGATTCATGCGCTGCAGGCGTGCAAAGGGTGACATGGCCGTGTTCCTCAGACGGGTTGCGCTGCGGGCAAAGCAGGGTAGTCGATATACCCTTGCGCACCCGGTGTGTAGAACGAATTCTTGTCCGGAACGTTGAGCTGGGCACGTGTGCGAAAGCGCTCGGGCAGATCCGGGTTGGCGAGGAATGCACTGCCAAACACGGCAGCATCAGCGCGGCCATCAGCGATCAGGGATTCGGCGGAGTGTTGATCGAGCCCGCCACCGATCAGGTAGCTGCCGTCAAACAGTGGACGTAACAAGCCGTGGTAGTCGACATTGGCGCCGAACAGGGCGACATGCAGATAGGCAAGATTCAGCCCATGCAGGTGTTCGACCAGATAGGTGTAGGTTTCTTGCGGGTTGGCATCGACGATGTCGTTGAAATTCATTTCAGGGGAGATTTTGAGACCCACCCGGTCACCACCGATTTCCGTCGCTATTGCGGACAGCACGTCCAATACAAAACGCACACGGTTTTCAACCGATCCACCGTATTCATCCGTGCGCTGATTGCTGCCAGTCGAGAGGAACTGTTCAGGCAGGTAGCCCGACGCGGCATGCAACTCGACACCGTCGAAGCCGGCCTCCATGGCCAGGCGCGCTGCTTGGCGATAGCCCTCAATGATTGCGGCAATCTCAACCACGCTCAATGCATGGGGGGTAACGAAATCCTGAAGGCCCGTTGCGGTCCAGGTCTGGCCAGCGGGTTTGATCGCGGATGGTGCCTGTGGCAGCGCGCCATTCGGCAGCAACGAAGGGTGCGAAATGCGACCGCTGTGCATCAACTGCATGAAAATCCGTCCGCCACGTGCATGCACGGCCTCAGTCACGTGCTTCCACGCAGCGACCTGCTCGGCGGTTTCGATACCAGGGGTACGAACATAACCCTTGCCCATAGCGATGGGGAACACGCCTTCACTGATGATCAGTCCGGCACTGGCACGCTGAGCGTAGTAAGTCGCAACCAGTTCGCTTGGCACACCGTCATCGTCGGCGCGTGAGCGCGTCATCGGGGCCATGATCATGCGGTTGGAGAGGGTGTAGCGACTGAGCTGGACTTGGGAAAAGAGAGAATTCATTGCGGGGCTCCTCAGTAGTGATGGAGCCATCATTGATCAATCCTGATCCGGGATAAACTGGGTGAAATTGAATTGACTGATCCACCATTGGAGCAATTTCTCTAGTGGATTCCGCGATGCGGCCGTAATTCTGTTTTCGAACACCTTTTCAGCTAAAAGACAGACAACGGCAACTCGATCTAGCCGTTCTGATGCGATGGCGTTGAGAGGCTTTTGTTCACAGCCACATCGCTTGAGCGTGGAGATTGACGAGTAGAGGAGCTGCTCCAAGCTACGCTCCTGAAGGTCAAAGGCTATACGAACCACTTGGAAAAGCTCAGCGGAGAAGCCAGCCTTAATTTGGAGCAACCGCTCTGATTCATTGAGCAATACGCGATTGGCGCTGAAATCCCAAAATGCGGCGATCGCAGCGTCGCGCGATTCTCCGTTCTTGTTTATCTGACGCCGATCAGTCGTCGGGTTACTCATATTGTAATGGTAGAGCTGAATACGGGGCCTAAGCTGAGCGGGATTTCACATACACGATTTAACATAATATACATTATGCGCACTCATGGATATTCCACACAGGGCGTCTCCAAGGTACATTTCAACCTCCAGCCACACCCTTCGTGTGAGGATCATCTAAAAATTATAAAAACGCATTTAAAAACTATAATCCTCAGCAAATCAACAAGATGGGCTACACCATATTCAGGGTTCGTTAATTTTCCCGGCGGTAGCTTAGCGCCCACTGATTCAGAGCTTCCATCGATTTCATTTGTTGTTTACCACTGGACGCGTCTAAATCAACTGTCTTCGATCCAACGGCAGACAATTGAGCGCCAACATTTAAAAATTAGACAGAGTCGCTAATCGACATTTAAAAATTATAGTGGACTACAGGTCGCATAACGGCTCTAGCACGGCAGTTTCAGCGGTCACCCATCCACGCGGCGGCCTACGTAAATCCTGGACTTTCACCAAGGCTAGGAAGGCGCAGATTTTTACGTAGCACTAGACCTTAGTAGAAGAAAAATTTCAGCGGATAGCCGAGGTTTCACTTGCTGGTGAACTACTAATCGCCGAATGGCAAAGGCCTTCTGGAGTACGTGGTCAGGGCAATAAGGCAGATGTGGATATCGAGATTGAGGAGCGTCTGCGCGATCCCCTACTGCAATTGCTCAAATGTGATTTTTGGGGGGGAGGAAACGGGGCATGTATTAACCGGGCACCCGTGGTGCTGGGTAATCGATCCAAACGACAGCACAAGCGATTTTTTAAAAGGCGTCAAAGGCTCATCAATTTCTGTCGGCCTACTACGACATTCGATCCCAGTTCTAGGTGTGGTTTACGCGCCGATAACAGAAGACCGTGGTAAGGACTGCCTCGCTTGGGCTGAGGGTATGCCTTACCTATTGCGTAATGGCCAGCCGGTGGACGTAGATCTTAGCCAAAGAGATTTAGAGGTTGGAGCTTTGGAGGGGCACCAATCGCCTGTATGAAGTTACTTCATCGAAATTGGTCAGAGCTATCAAATTGTTGGCAAGCACTTTGAGTGTGGTTCTTGGGGGCGATGGTCAGCTAAATGCGGTCTGTTTGTAGAGTTTAGTTAAGATCATGACCATAACTCAACTAAACATCTATTTAGTTGAGCTAAGTTTGGATAGATTTTAATCGCATTGAAGCATTGTGCAACAGCGAAAACCGCCCTCGCCCTTCTTATTCATTACTGAAATACCAAACGCCCGATGCGGTGCATCAGGCGTTTGGTTGTATCGGTGTAACTCTAAACAATTAGCGCAGTGGCAGGTCCTTGGTTTCTGGCATGCGCAAATAGACCACGGCACTGATGGCGCTGATCACCGTCAGGTAGATCCAGAACAAGTGCCCATAGCCCCATCCGGCCATCGCGGCCATAAGATACGGTGCGGTTCCGCCACACAGTGTCACTGATAATGCGTACGGCACGGCTATACCGGGGTGCTCTCGCTAAAAAATTGTCGGCATTGCGTAACCCTTGTAGCTATTCATCCTTATCACGCTCTCGTAAGAGCCAGCAGACGATGCCGAGCACCAGGGTGGCAAATCCTAGTGCGGCAATGGTGAGCGCAGGAGTAGCGGCAGAATCGAGAATAACGAACTTCCGGCTGAGCGCCAGCAAGGCGATCAACAGCACTGTGCGAACCTGAACGATGCTGTTGCGTCGTAGGGCCGGGCGTACAATCGAATGCTTAAACTCCAGGGCTATCAGCACGGTGAAGATTGAACCAAAGAGGGCCTGGAAAACATCGTGATCTAGAGGGTCAATCGCACCACCGATCACCAACGGCACAACCCTGCGACAGAGCTGCAGTAGCGCCATCAAAATCACAGACGCGATGATGAGACTGAGCGCAAGAACAACCAATTGTTCGAAACGTTCGTAAGCATTCATCAGCGCCCACTGAAGTCTGAAATTTTTCAGCGTCGAGTTGCGCTCACGCCCTTCAGAATCAGGCTTTGGCACGATAATCCTCCACACTTGCGTCTTCAGCCTGCCGGGCTCATCCAGGCATTTGAGGATCCAGTTCATCATTGCACGTCGTGATCAACAGGCCCGCTCCCAGGTTACGTGAGTGTGTTGAGGCTAAGTCCCAGTCTCCGCAACAGGTGCCAGATCATCTGGCTGGTCTGGAGGACTACCCTTTTCGGCGGTCTTTGGCGCATCCACCTCCACCTTATTGAAGACCACTTCGCTACGCTCCTTGTCGTAACCCAACTCAACGCTGTCGCCGGCTTGCAGCTTGTCAGCGAGCATTTCCTTCGCAAGCCGCGTTTCGACGGCCTGGCGAATCTGACGTTTCAACTCACGCGCGCCAAACTCAGGCTGATAACCAACATCCGCCAGGTGATCAATGAGTGAGTCATCAATTTTCACTGTGATGTTCTGTGCAGATGCGGTTCGAATGACCCGATCAAGCTGAATGCTCACAATCGATCGGATGTTGTCACGGGTAAGGGCATGGAACACGATGATGTCATCAATACGGTTCAGGAATTCGGGACGAAAATGCCCTTTCAAGACTCCCATTAATTCATCACGTAACGCTTTATCCGTAAGGCGTTCATCTTCAGGGCGCTCAAGATTCTCCATGATAATGGGAGAGCCCAGGTTGCTGGTGGCGATAATGATCGTATTGCTGAAGTCCACAACACGCCCCTTGCCGTCCGTGAGACGCCCATCGTCGAATACCTGCAGCAATACGTTGTTCACGTCGGGATGCGCCTTCTCGATCTCGTCGAGCAGAATCACACTGTAGGGCTTGCGGCGGACACGCTCTGTCAACTGCCCGCCTTCGTCGTATCCCACGTAACCGGGTGGCGCACCGATCAACCGGGCAACCGCATGACGCTCCATGTACTCCGACATATCAATACGAATGATCGATTGCTCGTCACCAAACACCGTTTCCGCCAACGCTTTGGCTAGTTCGGTTTTGCCGACGCCCGTAGGGCCAAGAAAGAGAAACGTGGCAATCGGTCTGTTGGCTTGGCCAAGGCCGGCTCGAGACAAACGAACGGCATCGCTGACCGCGCGAACAGCATCTTCCTGCCCGACCAGCCGATCACGCAATGTGTCTTCCATATTCAACAGCTTTTGACGCTCCTCCTGCGTAAGCTCGGTCACAGGAATCCCGGTGAGACGGGACAGTACCTCGGCAATCGACTCCAGGGTCACCTCAAGGGTTTCGGAGCCTGTCTTGCGCTCCCAGGCTTCTGTTTCCTCTCCCAGTTGCGCTTGTTTTTGACCAATGCGTTCTTCGAAGCCTTTGGATTCATCAAATCGTTTACGGGAGGATGCATAGTCCTGTTCACGTTTAAGTTGGGTGATTTCGGCTTCCAACTCCTGAATGCCAGCCGGCCTCGAGGAGGAACTGATTCGAACCCGGGCCGCTGCCTGATCGATCAGGTCAATGGCTTTATCCGGTAGATAGCGCGAGGTGATGTAACGATCCGACAGCTCTGCTGCCGCCACAAATGCTTCATCGGCGAATGTGACCTGATGGTGAGCCTCAAGCTTGTCGCGCAGCCCACGCAGGATAATGATGGTCTGTTCTACGGTGGGCTCGGATATCAACACAGGCTGAAAGCGTCGTTCAAGCGCTGCGTCTTTTTCGATGTGCTTTTGATATTCATTGAGTGTCGTCGCACCGATCAAACTAAGCTCCCCGCGCGCCAATGCGGGTTTCAATACGTTGGCAATATCCAGGCCGCCCTCCTCACCACCCTGCCCCGCGCCAACGATCGTGTGTAACTCATCGATGAACAGAATAAGCTCCGAGCTTTTTGCGGCGACTTCATCAAGCAGTTGCTTGGCTCGCTCCTCAAATTCACCACGATATTTAGAGCCCGCAACCATTGAGTTCAGATTGACTTCAACAAGCCGTCTGCCACGCAAGATCTCAGGGACATCGCCCTTCACTATTCGTTGTGCAAGCCCTTCGACGATGGCGGTTTTACCGACGCCAGGTTCGCCGATAAGAACTGGATTGTTCTTTCTGCGCCGCGCCAGCACCTCAATGGTATTTTCGATTTCCTGCGCGCGCCCCAGTACGGGATCGAGTTTGCCCTCACGAGCCAGTGACGTCAGGTCGCGACCGAACTTGTCGAGTGTCGGTGTTCCCGTCGGGGTATCGACTCGCCCATCCTCAGCGCCCTTACCCACTACCTTGACCACCTTCTGCCGCAAGGCTTCAGGCGTTACGCCGTATTTTTTAAGCAATGTCCCGGCAATACTGTCTGGTACAGAGGCAAGTCCGATCAACAGATGCTCCGGGCCAACGTACGAATGTCCTAAATCACGAGAGGCCTGGAACGCAGAATTGAACACTTTCTTCAACCGGGGCGAAATGCTCATCCGGTCCACCGGGGACTGGTCCTGCGCCGTGCCTTTCTGAGCATGTTGATCGATGTAGCCTTTGATCTCGTCCGCAGAAAGCTTCAGCTCCTTGAGCAACGCCGTACCCACATCGGTATCCGCCAGCACATACAACAAGTGCTCGGTATCGAGCTCGCTACGGTTGAGCTCATGGGCTTTTTCACCCGCGCGTTGCAGGATTTCCAGCGTCTGGGAACTGAATGCATCGGTTGCATCGACAGATTCTCGAGGCACTTGCGCAGAGAGCCTGAAGTCATCGCCCCCCTGATCCTTTGCTCCGCCCATGCTGTCGAAAAAGCGAGACACTCCCCCGCCCAGCAGAGAATCGAATGGATTCAACATGCTTTGATGGCGTAAGAGTTGACGGTAATCGTGGTCGCAAATGGACATTGTCCTGGCTTGGCCATTTTGCGATACGGTCACTCGCGCGACCGCTGGTCTCGCATTACATATTTCACAGAGAGTAGCCATGATGAGTTGTCTCCAAAGGTGGATAACACGAACTCATTCAGATGGATCTACTTCCCTGTAAACGATGCACAAGAAGCTGGGACATGAGATCCGCATTACGCTGAGCTTGATCAGGAAGACGATTATGTTGCGGGGAATGGCAGTCACGACAGACGATGCCATCCAATCAAGATAGTCGGATCTCATCAAAACACGCTATGGGCGACCCAGGATACCGACGAACGACGTCTGATAAATTCGTGCTCAAAAATACCGCCAGTCGTAAACCACCAACTCATCAGCAATTGAGGCTAGGGAATCACCAGTGATCGAGCAACGCTTTGATGTCGGGATTCGCGGGGGCGAATCGATCAGCAATGAGAGGATCGGGCGATTACGGTGAAGGCGGATGGGCAACAGAATTAGCGCGAGGCCTTGCTGTGGAAACCGAAAATGCGTTCAGCGACTACGGCAAGCGACAACAGCGACTATAGTCATTGGTGAGCCAGAGCGAATCCTGCCGTTGCGCTACCCACATGGCCCTCAATCCAAATACCGCGAAAGCACGGCGAACGTCGTCGTGCTTCTTGACGCGGATCGTGAACGTTTCGCTGCCGAAAACACTCAGGCTCAGGCTGAGATCGAGGCATCGTTGCCTTTATAAATCCCTTGATGGTGGATGGAGTTATCCCGCCGGGAAAGTCGTATCCCCCCTGAGTAGATCCCACCCACCTATCTATCAGGGCTCAAGCAATGAACACTTCAGAATTGGATGTTGCAAAAGAAACGAATGACGACCTGGTTCAGGGGCCGCTGTCAGCCGGCACTGTCGCGCCCGGCTTCTCGCTGTACGCGACCCCTGATCAGCAGTTGTCGCTACGCGAGCTAAAGGGAAATCCCGTGATACTGGCGTTTTATCCCGCAGACTGGACTTCTGTTTGTGGCGACCAACTGACCTTATACAACCAGTTGCTACCCACATTCAGAGAATACGGTGCGACGCTACTGGGTATCTCGGTTGACAGCGCTTGGTGTCATCAGGCCTTTTCCAAAGATCGGAATTTTCACTTCAGCCTGCTCGCCGATTTTGAGCCCAAAGGGGCTGTGGCTCGACAGTATGGAGCGTACGACTCCCACCTGGGAGTTTGTAAGCGGGCGCTGTTCGTGATTGACAAGGAGGGAGTGATCGCCTGGAGCTACATCTCACCGATGGCAATCAACCCTGGGGCGGACGGCATTCTGGATGCGCTGGATGCTCTGGCGAGTTCGCCCCAAAGCGCGCCAACCAAAAATTAGCAGGTGATCACATGGCCACTCTCAAAGTCCCGGTAAGTGCCAACGACCATCGCCAAGGAAGTGGGCATGCCAAAGTCACCTTGGTGGAATTTGGCGACTATGAATGTCCCTACTGCGGTTTAGCGTATTGGGTCGTCAAAAAGCTACAGCAGCATTTTCGCGATGATCTGCAGTTTGTGTTCCGTAACTTTCCACTGACCACCGTACACCCGCATGCGATGGGTGCAGCCGTCACCGCTGAGTATGCCGGGAGTCGAGGATTCTTCTGGGAGGCTCACGACGAATTGTATGAAAATCAAGATCGATTGGGCCTGCCGCTGTTTGGGGCCATCGTTCTAAAACACGGCCTCTCCAGCGAAGAACTCTATGTTGCTATGCAGGACGGCACTTACATACCCAAAATAAAATCCGATTTTAATGGCGGCGTACGGAGCGGCGTGAATGGCACCCCAGCGTTTTACATTGACGGGCTTCGCTATGACGGGGCTCCAGAGTTCACCGAGATGAGTCAGATGATTGAGCTTTCGTTAGTGAGTTGACGAAATCGCTAGATAGAGAATCGCTTGGCATCACCCACACCGTAGCCGAGGGCGAACGTGCCCCATTGCGCAGCGCACCAGGTGTGCATTCGATAATATTTCAATACGGGAGATTGAAGAATCCGCGGTGCTGCCAACGATAAGCATCGCTCATAAAGCAGCGGCACGAAAATATCAGCCCAGCGAACCGAGGACATAAAAAATGGCGATGTTAATTTTTGACAGCTCGGAAGATTCCATAGTCGAGGCGCGTGTCCTGGTCGAGGCGCTGAATGAATGGTTGGCGGAACAGCAGCCCAGTTGCCCGTTAAGGTCCGCCCGTGCGCAATGTTGCTATCGGCCCGATGGCACGCTGGATTCTGTATTGACCGTACTAACAGACGTGGTGGTGGACTAGGTCAGGTGTTGCACTCAGTTTTTGCGACCGCCCCCAAGGTTGACGCCTATACCCGTCCACCCGTTCGCTTATCCGTTAGTTTCCTTCTACATTAAAGAGGTGCACACGGAGCCAGCAGCGAATGAAATCTTTGAAGTATTATGAAAAAAATCGACACGCCACATGGTTAGAGTTGTTTTTTGACCTGATTTTTGTTGTAGCAATTGGCAAGGTTACGCATACTCTCGGACATCTTCATCACGGCCACTTTGAACAGGAGCAATTATGGACATTTTTACTGCTTTTTGTTCCATTATGGTGGATCTGGTCCAGCCACACGATTTACTCAAATAGGTTTGATACAGACAGTAGCCTTCACCGCTTGGCAACATTATTTTTAATGTTGCTGCTCATTGTGCTGTCTGCACGGATTGGGGAAGAATTGGAAGTAAACTTTGCGCTTGTTATTGCCTGCTATTTTGGTATACGTGCCATCATCAGCATTATGTACATTTCGTCCATAAATAAATTTGATCACCGTAGCGAATTCTCCTCCAGGCTTGGCTTCGCCCTGTTAGTTAGCGCAGTGATTAGTCTTTCATCCATTCTTTTTGACCCACCTATGCGTTACCTTGTCGCTTACATTGGGATTTTTCTTGACATTCTGCTCCCTTTATTTTCTTGGGGTAAGCTAAAGCCATTGCCCGCACATACAGAACACTTGGTTGAACGACTAGGTTTACTCACCCTTATCTTATTGGGCGAGTCGGTAATTAGCCTTTCTGTAGGGTTATCTGACATCCAATGGGATCGTTATAATGTGATGGCGGCAATCACCGGATTTATCATGATTTGCAGTATCTGGTGGATCTATTTTGATAGCTTTTACCTACTGAGCAAAAATGAAAGTAGTATGAGTGGACACTCCTTAATCTACTCGCACCTTTTTCTGTTTGTGGGGCTAGCACTTCTCGCAAATTTGATCAGGCATGCGATCCTGAATGACATTGCGATGCGCGATTTCCAGATTACGTCAATCATCGGCATGGCCTTATTTTTCTTAGGCAAGCAATATGGCTACTTCATAGCGGTACCTAAAATAAGGAAATACATACTACAAAACACCTTGATCGTGTTTTCTCTAGGTGGTTTGGTTATATTCCTACCCCGCGTCGAGTACATATTGGTCGGCCTGACAGCAACCATGATCTGTTATGTTTTATTAAACTTCAGGTATCGTTGAATCTTTAAAGTTGGGCCATATCACGGGTGGATCAGCTATCCGCGCGCACCAAAGACTCAGCAGCTGATTGTCGAGGACTGGCGCACTGCGGATCGTGCTGAATGTGGTTAGCTGTTCAAACCCTTCACCCAGTCGCTATACATCCCTACCAACGAGAAGCGGGTGGTCGCATGGTAAAGCACGGGGGGGAACACCGCGCGGCGATAGGCCCGCGCCAAGCGGCAAAAACCTAATCAAAGAAGGCCAGGGTGCGAACTTCGATACTCTCGCGCGGCGGGGCTCCCGGCGGCGTATTGGGGTCTTTGAAGGCGGTATGGGGCGTGAAGCGGGCACGGCCGTCGTAACGTGAGTCATACCCCTTGATCAGCAAGACTTCGTCACGGCGCATGTCCGGAAAATAGTACCAGCGCTGTTGCGGATTGTAGGCCAGGTGGTAGATCTCACCGATACGATCCGGATAGACCAAGTCGGTGGCCAGCAGGTCATTGGAGTTGAGCGTCGAGGCGTCCAACACGGCCAGCGGTGAGCGCTTGACGGGCCCGCTCATCGGGCGCCAGAGGTTAATCTGGGCCACCGACACCAGTGCGGCGGCTTGATCCTGACCCAGCACGTCGCGAATACGCTCAGGCCCCGAGCGGTCGGTGTAGTCATTATGCACACGGCTGGCTGGACCGCGAATATCCCGCCGCTCGGCGTCGCTGCGCCTGGTGTGGTCGAAGATGACGACCCGGCTCGCGCCCGTCAACTCCTTGATCAAGGCCTTGACCTCGTCATAGTAGATGCTTTCCACTGAGGTATCGTCGTAGAGATCCTCGACCACCGTATCCCGCCGATGGAGTTCAAACCCCTGCTTGTCCAGAGACAGGCTGTCTGCCAACGGACGACCGTTGCGTATCGTGACCTCGCGCTCCTCCTGCTCAGCAAAATAGTGCGGTTCACTGTTACCGGTCAGAGCCTCGGTATGCACATAGGGCTTCGCATCGTGCTTGACCAGGTAGGTAAGTGTCGTGATAACGCTAGCGGGCGTATCAGTTGTGTGCTTCAAGTAACACCTCCCAGTCTGCTGACCGCTTCAGGCGTGGTGTCACCGTGGCGGAGCTGTAACTTGTACGTAGGCACCTTCCCGCTCAATCGTATGCCTTCGAATGGACACTATCAAATTTAGCCCGAGGTGCATGGCTCCCGACTGGTAAAAAAGGACCACTGTTACCTCGGCATCGACGACCAGCTTGACCATGACTGGCGCGTCGCACTCCGGGTCTGCGCCGATCATGAGCATCCGATATCCCGGCCCGCCCTTTACATTCGTTTGTCTGCCATGACGGGTTCGGACGTTGGTTGAATCAAACTTCCCGCACCACTATCTAGAAAAGCGGAATGCTATAACTCACAAAAACACGATTCTGATCTACGTTACGAGATGCTTCGCTGTTGGACTTGCCGTTACGCCAGCCGAACCCTACGCCTTTGAGCGCTCCGGATTGAAGGACGTAGTCCAGACTAATGTCTCTTTCCCATTCCTTTTGGTTGTTGCCTGACGTAGTTTTAATATTATCACCGGAGAGGTACATGACAGAGCCTTTCAGGCCAGGGACACCCAGAGCGGTGAAGTCGTAAGCATACTGACCGAAAGCTGTGCGCTCGCCTGCGCGGGTGAAAGTTTGGATAAGGCGGTCTGTATACAAGTACAGGCTTGCTCCACCGGCGCCCTTGTCAGTCAGGCTACCCTGATTGAGTTGAGTGAAGTTGCTGCCATCTGACACACTTTGGTACCCCGCAGTAATCGCGTGACCACCCAGTGTGTAAATCAACGCGGCACTCCAGGTACGGTTGTCGATCTCTCCACTACCGTTTTTGGTGTAGCCACTCATTCTGTAGCCTGACGTCCCGGAGCTATTTGCCCCTGACGAGTCAGTTTTGAAATAGCGCAGGTCGGTTTTAAGGGACTGATTGTCCGAGAGGGCAAGGGTGTGAATTAATCCCATAAAATGCTGCGTATAGTAGTTGTCGAGGCTGGCGTAGTAGTACTGAGCTGTCAGATTCTTGGTAACGTTCCAATCGCCCCCGGCGAAGTCAAACTGATTGCTTTCCCGCGTACCACCGGCAACGGCCAACCCCGTCTGATCGCTCGAACCACGTCCTGTTGCATGTTCGATACGACCTCCAGTCAAGGTCAACCCTTTGAGCTCGCTCGAGGTGATTTGACCGCCCTCGAAGGTTTGTGGAAGCACGCGCCCGTCGTTGGCGACCAGAATTGGGAGTTTCGGAATCAAAGTGCCGTAGCGAAGTTCAGTTTTCGACATTTTGACTTTTACGGTCAGCCCCAGCCGGCTCCACTCGTCGACGGCACGGTTGTCACTGTCAGAAGGCATCATGCTGCTACCGACATGCCGTCCTTTGCCACTGTCCAAGGTAACTCCCAGCAACCCCAGGCCATCGACACCAAAGCCAACCATTCCATCGGTATAGCCCGATTTGAAGTCCAGCGTGAAACCCTGCGCCCATTCTTCGGTTTTGGAAGGTGCGGCAACGCCATCGCGGTTGTCGTTATTGAAGTAGAAGTTTCTCATTCCCAAGGTGGCTTTGCTGTCACTCAGGAAGTCCGCATGCACCTGGGCACTCAGGGTAATACTAAGAAACACCGAACTTGCAGTTATTGTTTTTCCACTCATTTATATAGCGCTCCATTTGTTATTTTAAAGTAATAGAAGCAACGCAAGATTTTCAGGTGCGCGTTTTTTATTATTCTTAATATCCTGCTGAAAACGAGAAATCGACGATGCCTCGCCCCTCCTGCATCAAGTTAATATTGTTAATGCAAGTTCCAAAGTCGCTCATCGCACCTGTTTCTGTTATGCAACGCGATAGCGATAGAGCGGATTGTGTGAGAAAGGCGCAGGGAGTGCCTTGCCTGGGGAAATGGAGTTCTGCGTTGCGGACTGAAAATTTATCTTATCGTCTGAATTTCAGGATTGGGGCCGGACCCAATTGTCGGTCGAGTACCCAAAGGCTCAGCGGGCTGACCTGACGACTGTCCTCTATAGCAACCCGCGGCGCGGCGATCACGACGTCCAAGGCCCAGACTGCGGTGTAATCATCTGCAACAGGTACCGAGACGGACGACGAACATGGCGGTTCCCCGCAATGCCGCCTACGCTTGTTGGATGGTTCCCATGCATTTGCTCAGACGATGTATCGGGTTGGTACGATCTGATTTATTTTGACCGTCCGCTCAATGCTAATCTGGACCTGCCCGCGCGTATCGCCAGCAACTGGCCCCTCACTCCGGTCGACCCGACCAGCATGTACGGCGCAACGGGCAAAGATTGCACCCACTACCCCACCTGTCGTTCCCAAGCGACCGATGCCGCAGCACCTCTGGAAACAGGGGCGCTGTTCACGCTCTCCCATTGAGGAAGATGAGTATGTATCGGCCGAGCACGATTCCTTATCAGGAGCATCGAGGGTTCAGCCGAACCTTCACTCCGGGTCATTTGAGCCTGGGATTGTTCTTTCCTTTGGAGGCCTTCGATGGGGACACGCCGAACATGCTCAACCAGGTCGCATTGGCCAAACGAGCAGAGGCGCTGGGCTTCTGCGCGCTCTGGTTTCGCGATGTGCCTCTTCGGGACCCTAATTTCGGTGATGTCGGCCAAGTCTTCGACCCCTGGGTTTACCTGGGCTATATGGCCGCTCATACGTCGGAGATAGCGCTTGGCACCGCATCCATTGCCATCCCGTTACACCATCCTCTGCACACGGCCAAGGCATCAGCCAGCGTCGATCAGTTGAGCGCAGGTCGCTTGATTCTGGGTGTGGCTTCCGGCGATCGCCCAGTGGAGTTTTCGGCTTTTGGCATCGATCCCGAAAGGCGCGGAGACATCTTTCGAGAGCACTACGAGGTGATTCGCCAAGCCCACAGCACCAGCTTTGAGCCCATTCGCTGGAGCGGTGGTGAGATGCAGGGTGCAGACCTCATTCCGAAACCCACAACCCAAGTCATTCCAATGTTCGTGACAGGCAATAGCCGCCAGTCACTGGATTGGATCGCGCGCGAAAGCGTCGGATGGATCAACTATCCACGCCCACCGAACATGCAGCGACTGATCGTGGAAGATTGGCGGCTGGAGGTCATGAAGCAATGTGGTTCCGTCTATAAGCCCTTCACTCAGTCGCTTTACATCGACCTCGATGAGAACCCGTCCACGCCGCCCACTCGCATTCATTTGGGGTTCAAACTTGGACACTACCATCTCCGGTTTTTGCTGGAGTCGCTTGAGGAAATCGGAGTGGACCACGTTATCCTGAATCTCAAATACGGAAAGCGCCCTGCTGCGCAAGTCATTGAGGAGCTGGGGACTCACATCGTTCCGCAATTCGGAGTACAGCCACGTCCTGAAGCGAATTGATCCGCCGGCCGCCTCCACGCCGGCTGAGGTGGTGCGATTCAACTGGTTGAATCATAAGGCCAATACCTGCTCAAGGAATATCAGTTGCAACGGCTCTTCGAGCAGGTGATCTGCCGTGGCGGCAAAGCGCTGAAAGTAAGGCATCGAAAAATGCGCATCCAGCGCCGTCTGATCCCTGAAAGCCTCGCGCATGTAGAACGTGTCCTGCTTGTCGCGCAGCTTGAACAACACATAATCGAGATTGCCCGGCTCTGCTCGGGTCGGCTCTACCAGCGCCAGCAGTTCTTGTTTCAATGCCAGTTCTTTGCCTGCCTTGGCCTTGAGCACGGCAATCGATACCAACACGTTACTGGACGAATTCATCGTCAACGCTCCAACATTAAAAAAATGGCAAGTGATGCCGCAGGCGGTTCAGCGGGCCCGCAAGCGACCCGCCTGAAGTGAAATCAGAAACCTTCGAGAACGATCTTGCCCCGGGCCTTGCCGCTCTCGACTAGCGCATGGGCACGACGGATGTTTGCCGCATTGATCGCACCGAAGTGCTCGCCCACAGTGGTTTGCAGAACTCCTTGGTCAATCAGAGCGCTGACCCGATTGAGCAGGTGATGCTGGTTGATCATGTCCGGGGTTTCATACAGCGAGCGGGTGAACATCAGCTCCCAATGCAACGACAGCGACTTGCGCTTGAGCGGCATCACGTCAAGGCTGTCGGGATCGTCAATCACACCCAGACGCCCTTGCGGTTTGAGCACGTCGATCAGTTGTGCAAAGTGCTGTTCGGTGTGAGTCAGGCTGGCGACATAGTCGATTTCCGGCACGCCGAGCGCTTGCAACTGTGCGAGCAGTGGCTGGCTGTGATCGATCACGTGATGCGCGCCCAGCTGCCGCACCCAATCAGCGGTTTCCTGGCGTGAGGCAGTTCCGATGACGGTAAGGCGGGTCAACTGTCGGGCCAGTTGCACCAGCATCGAACCGACGCCGCCAGCCGCTCCGGTGATCAACAGGTACTTGCCCTCCCCTGACCCCTCGACGACACCAAGCCGGTCAAACAACAATTCCCATGCAGTGATCGAGGTCAACGGCAACGCTGCCGCATCGGCGGCACTCAATGACCCAGGCTTGTGCCCGACGATCCGCTCATCGACCAGATGGAATTCGCTGTAACTGCCGGTGCGGGCAATCGAGCCGGCATAGAACACTTCATCGCCCGGCTGAAACAGCGTCACGTCAGCGCCGACCTCGCGGACAATGCCTGTGGCATCCCAGCCGAGGATTTTCGGTTCTTTTGTGAAAGTTCCGGCGCGCACCTTGGTATCGACGGGATTCACTGATACCGCGCGAACTTCAACCACCAGATCCCGTGGACCAGGCGTGGGCACCGGGAGGCTGATGTCGATCAATGCGTGTGGATTGTCGATGGGCAAAGCATGTTCGGTAAAGGTGATGGCTTTCATGGACACTCGCTGTCTGAAGGGTGATGCACTCGTTCGCAGCCATCTTCGACTTCCCATGCACAAAGAAAAACAAGCAGAATGCGCCAACACTTTCACTACAGGAGTGAAAATGATCCGCATCGATGATCTTGGTTTATTCATCCGCAGCGCCACGCTGGGCAGTTTCACCGCAGCGGCGCTGGAGGCTGATCTTCTGCCTGGTCAGGTCGCCGCCGCCATCAAACGTCTGGAACGCGAGCTGGACGTACGCCTGTTCGCCCGCACCACTCGCAGCCTGCGATTGACTGCCGAAGGCGAGCAATATCTGCCCACCGCCCACTCAGTGCTTGAGACCCTGCAGCAAGGCAAGGAAAATTTGCGTGGTAAGAACGCCACGCTACGGGGCGTCCTGCAGGTGACAGCACCCTCCGATCTGGGGCGCAACATACTGCTGCCGTGGCTGACGCTGTTCCGCCGTCAGCATCCAGAATTGACTTTGCGTTTTTTCCTATCGGACCAGATGGCCAATCTTTTTCGCGACCCGGTGGACGTGGCGATTCGATACGGCCCGAATGAAGACGCCAACTACGTGGCACTGCCGCTTGCACCGTGGAACCAGCGAGTGCTGGTTGCCTCGCCAGAGTATGTGCAACGCTGCGGTTCTCCCCAAACGCCGGATGACTTGAGCAAGCATCACTGCCTGCTCTATCTGCAAAATGGCCGGGTCTACGACAAGTGGAACCTGGGCGGGCAAACCGTGCAGGTTTCGGGGCCACTGTTCAGCGATGACGCCGATGTCGTGCGACGCTGGTCGTTGGACGGTGAAGGTATCGCCTACAAATCCTGGCTGGATGTCAGTGCCGATATCGCCGATGGGCGCCTGCTTGTGCTGCTGCCGGATTTTCCTGGCGAAGCTTCGCCTTTGAGTCTGGTGTGCCCGCATCGCAAGCAGATCAGCCCTGCGGTTTCCCAGCTTTATACGTGGTTGAGTGGTCAGTTTTCTGCGCTGAAGCGCAGTTGAACCGAATGACGACAATTGATGCTTGTTGAGCATCCCTCGCTTCGTGGTTCGGCGGATCAATGCGCTCACCAAGCACAATATCCGGAGCGTTCACCAAGAACGCTCCAAGGTAGGAATGACACCTGAAATGTAGCGCAGGACACCGGCATCGTTTGAAAGGGTGACAAAAAATTCAATAGCTTCTCCCTGTCCGTACCGTAAAGGGCCGGCTAACAGTCCTTTCCTTTATAGCAAGCGCATAGGTATGACCTAAATCTTTGGCCAGTTACTTCGGCCACAACATTAACCTTAAATACAAGTGCTTTAATAGGCCAGCATACAACCCATCTGATACTATTTTTTTTCGTTCACCTGAGCCTTTTTCGTCAACCAGCATTCTATAAAGTGCAAGCCCGATGTTCTTTAAAACAACAAAAAAGAAGCCAACTTATTTTGGCGCTTGGGCACACTGACGCGCTCAAGAATCCAGACCATCCCAGGATAAACAATAGGACCATGCTTTATCAGAAAGAAATGGGACAAATAACTATTCATTTGATTTGGAGATGGTGCCGTGCGAAAGCTTGGCTTGGGTTTCCTGGTAACGGGCGTTGTAGGGCAACTATCAGCATTATTATGGACGTACACAGCCACAGGACCACTTTGTGAAAACAATGTCGACAACTCCTACATCCAGAAAAACGTGACAAAGCTAAAACAACTCATCGATGACACCGCTAATGAAGTTGTAACAAACCTCACTACAAAATATTCCGACGGGCTCACGCCCCTTGCGGAAAACGAATCCCCCATACCCGACTCAACGGAGGCTCACGCCGTACAGTTTTTGATCGAAAAGCCAGACGAATCGCCAGTATTTTCGCTGCCTTCACTGCCCACACAAGCACGCAATTGGACAATTATCCTTAGCGGCCTGATTACTTCTACCGGCCTGCTCCTGGTGCTCTTCGCCCGCAAAAAAACCTCTGATCCGCAATGGCACGTCTTTCGCTCCGTACCTGGGTCGCTAATCACGCTGGAAAGCCCGTGCTTAACGTGTGGTAGCTATATTTTCCACGCTAAAAAAGAAGCTTCAACCACGCCTTCATCAGGCTTGTGGGTGATCGAAATAGCGTTGAACACACCCAGCCGCCATCGCGCCACAAATGCCATTAAGCAACTGGAATTACCGGTAGCGCGTAAAGAAAACAACTTTGTCGTCATCGGCCCGTATAAACAAAAACAAGACGCAGTTCGAGTCGTGAAAGAGTTGAGTGAAAGTCATGGCGTTCGAGGATGGATGATGGCAGGAAATTGACACAGCCCTATTGAGCACCGAGCCAACTTCGGACAACCAGCAACTTATTGTATGCCAGAAGAGAGCATTCATGATCGCAAAAGAACTTAGAGCAGAACTTGCCCTGAAGAAGTTTCTGGATTGCAACTTATGGATCCAACTTGAACTCAGCGAGCTGAGCTACAGCCTCGCTGATAATTGTGGATTGTCGCCGGAAGAATATCGCCTTAAATTTCTAAAAGAAGCATTTGAAGCAGAAGCAGACGCTCACGACTGCGATTGCTGGGATTTCATTCTGCAGTGGGTAGCCGAAACCATGGAAGAGCTTGAGTTGATGCGTGAAGAACGCATGAAAGAGATTTATGATTTTTTGGACGATTAGTGCATCCTACAAGTTTCGTAATCTATACACACCACTAATTCTAAAGATCAAAGACTAACTTCATCGGCGGGAGTATTGGCAAATACCCCCGCCCTTCTCTCGGTTCAAACCGCCGCGTAACAATCCACTACACGCCGATACTGGCTGGGAGAAGCTCCGATGTGTTGGCGGAAAAACCGTGTGAAATGACCTTGCTCGGAGAACCCGAGATTCTCCGACAACAGGCCCAACGTTCCACTGCGCTCACGCTCCAGCCAGGCAAAAGCCCGGCGCATGCGCGCGTCGTTCAGCAAAAGGGTCGGCGTCATGCCGGTGTCTTTCTTGAACAGCGCAAAGAAGTGTGCCCGAGACAGACCACAAGCCCGCGCGGCGTTGTCGATCGGGTTCGGATCATCGAGGTGCTCAAGCAACCAGGCGGTGCCACGGCGCACGCGCGCGTCCCGAAACTCATTTGAGTTCGGCGCACCCAGCAGCGACAAATGCCGCCAGCTGGAAAAGTCCTCGATCAGTTCGATCAGGAAGTCGAACAGCATGAACTCCAAGCGCTCTTTCGGCACGATCCCACAACCATGCGCTTCGGCGACCAGGATGTCGGCCAGGGTGCGATTTCGACTCGACAGCTCGATGCATGATTGGGAAAAAAAGTCCGGCCGACCGCTGAGCGCCAGCGACTGCTGGGCAGTGGCCAGCCAGGCGGGCTCGATGTAGAGCGCCAGGATGACGGTGGCACCCGCACCCGGCTGCGGATCGTAGAAATGCGGCTCCCAGGCGTTGACCAGCACCGCCGTGCGATCACTGAGCGGAACCCGCCGACCGTTAACGTTGAAGTAAGTGTCCTCGCCGGACACTTTGACCAGCACATGGCATTCGGAATGGGTATGGGTGACCAGCGAATGATCCATATTCAGCAAGGCGACCCGGCCAAACCTGCCGTGGAAAACCCGTTGGGCAATCGACATCAGATTCCTCCGCTCGCTTGAAGCGATATCGTTATCGGCCTCAATGCATATCATCGGGGCGTCTATCTATTTCTCAAGTCCGGCGATCGCTCTATGGTTCAGCAACACTTGGCTGGCCACTATCGCGCGCGAATGACCGAGCGTCTATATCGACTTTCGCAGGCCCCACGCTCGTCGGGAAAACCGCCTTACAAGGCATGGCGCTCTTTCCCGTGATAAACGCGCAGGATATCGGCCACCACCGCCAAGGCGATTTCCGCCGGGGCCTTGCTGCCCAGATCGAGGCCGATGGGCATGTGCAAACGGGCGATCTGTTCATCCGTCAGACCACCGATGCGTTTGAGCCGCTCGGCGCGTTTGGCCGAGGTTGCCTGAGAACCCATGGCGCCAATGTAAAACGCCGGGGTGTGGACTGCTTCCATCAGCGCCAGATCATCGATTCGCGGATCGTGAGTCAGCGCCACCACCGCGGTCGCCGCGTGGCAGCCTCCGGCGGCTATGAACATCGAAGGCAGCACACGTTGCATCTCCACGCCTTCGAGCTGGACATGCAGCATCTCCTCCCGGGGGTCGCAGGCGATGACTTCGCAGCCGATGGCGCGGGCGAAACTGGCGCAAGCTTCAGCGACCGGCGAGAGCCCCGCCAGAATCAATCGCAAGGCAGGGCCAACGCTGATGCGCACCCTTTCGTCGACGACTTGCACTCGCTCGCTGCCGTGTCCGGTGTCCGGGTCCAGGCGCAAGGCACCGCTGCTTAGCTCGACGTGACGCAGCAGACGACGCTGGCCGAGTAACGCCGCTTGCAGGCTCTCCAGGTGCGCGATCCATTCGAGACTGGCAGCGCGGTGCTCGACCAGCACGATCAGCACACCGCCACAGGGCAATCGTAAACGGTGGCGTTGCTCGACACTGTCGCCATAACTGACGATCTGCGACGGTTCGCGTAATTCACCGCGCGTCAGGCTCTCGAGAAACTCCTCTTCGACGCAGCCCCCCGACAGCGAGCCGACGTGTTCGCCCGCGCCATTGGTCACCAGCATCGCCCCCGGCGCACGCGGCGCCGAGCCATAGGTGGAGAGCACCGTGCACAGCCACTGGGCCTGCCCGTCGCGAGCCCATTGCAGTGCCTGGTCGATCACCTGAACATCGAGATGACGCATATTGTCTGTACCTCAAGCAAAGCGTGGTACTGCATGCCGGGTTACGTTTACGGTAACCTGCGAGCAACCTTGTTCAATCGTTGATTCAACATGTCTCCACAACAATTTCTGCAACTTGGGCCGCTACGCCTGGAATATCGCCAACTGCCTGCGGCTGATCCTTCGCGACCGACGCTGGTGCTGTTGCACGAAGGCCTCGGCAGCGCCGAACAATGGAAAGATTTCCCTCTGCAACTGGCCCAGGCCAGCGGTTACGGTGTGATCACTTACAGCCGTCAGGGTTATGGGCAATCGAGCCCGGTAAACCTGCCGCGTCCGCTGAACTACCTGAGCAGCGACGGCCCTCGGGAACTGCGGCAATTGCTCGATGCCTTGCAACTGTCGCAAGTGGTCTTGCTCGGTCACAGTGACGGCGCATCCATCGTCCTTGCCTATGCCGCCACCAACGATCCACGCGTGTTGGGCAGCATCGCACTGGCGCCTCACGTAATTGTCGAGGCCGAGAGCCTCGATGGCATTCGCCACACCACCGAGGCCTGGCATCAGGGCGAGTTGCGCGACCGCCTGGCACGCCACCATGGCACCAATGTCGACGGCGCTTTCTACGGCTGGAGCGACAGCTGGTTGCATCCGGACTTTTCCCTGGACGATCTCGAAGCGCAGTTGGCTTGTATCGAAAAGCCGCTGCTGGTCATTCAGGGTCGCGACGACCACTACGCCACGCCCGAGCAACTGGTGGTCATCCAGCGACAGGTCGCTGGACCGTGCCGCTGTGTGTTGCTGGATGACTGTCGGCACTCTCCTCAAACCGAAGCGCCAGAGCGGACTTTGCAGCTGATCGGCGAATTCCTGGAGCACCTCCCCACCGTTATTTGAAGTTGCCTTGGGTTTCTGGAATCACCACGCTGCCGATCAAGTAGATCACCGACAGACCGACGGCGAACATCGCCAGCACCATGGGAATCTGCGCCGGGCTGCTGCTGACCAGGGAGACAAAGGTCGGCATGGTTCCGCCGAGGGCGAAACCGATGTTCCAGGACAATCCGGTGCCGCTGGCTCGCAGCTCGGTGGCAAAGCGTTCGTTGAGGAAGATCAGAATCGGCGCGATGATCGCCCCGCCCATGAAGCCTATGCCCACGCAATACAGCGCAGTACGGGTCAGCGAACCCGATTCGGCGACACCCAGAAACATCATCGGCAGGCTCACCAGGTTGATCACACCCAGCAGCATGAAGGTCTTCTTTCGACCGATCAGGTCGCTCAGGTAACCGAAGGCCAGTGCTCCGACAATGGTTGCCACCGACCCGTACATGAGCATTTGCGAAGTCTGCGTATGAGGCACTTTGGCGACCACGTTGAGCAATGTCGGCAGATAACCGCAGGCCAGGTAATACGTGGCACCGCCGCCAAATGTAATCAGCAAGTTGACCAGCATCACGGCGCGGTACTCGCGACCGAACAGACGTTTGAGCGGCGACACGACAACTACCGCCGGCCCTTTGGTTTTGCGGGCTTGCTGCAGTTGCTGCCAGACTGGGGTTTCTTCCAGGTAACGGAACATCACCAGACCGAAAACCGTGCTGAGCAGGCCGCAGAAGAACATGAAGCGCCAGCCCCAGACGTCAAATTCCTCCCCGGGAAAGATCTGCGACAACACCAGATAAGTAGCTGACGCCAACAGCGCGCCCATGCCGGCGCCAGCGCCACCGATCAACCCGGACATCAAGCCGCGATAGCGCGGCGAGATGGATTCGGTGCCGATGGTGTGAGTGGAGGCAACGATGCCGCCAACGAAGATGCCCTGAATCACCCGTAATATCAGGAACAGTATCGGGGCCAATATGCCGACCTGATGAATGGTTGGCAACGCGCCAAACAGTGCCGTGGAAATACCGACGCCGACCATCGACACCATCAACGCACGCTTGCGGCCGTGTTTATCGGCATACGCGCCGAAGATCGCCGAGCCCAGTGGACGCACGAGCAAGGCCACGGCGAACGAGGCATAGACCGCGGCCAGCGACAGGGTCGGGGTGTCCGAGGGGAAGAACATGCGGCCGATGATCGGCGCCACATAGAGCAGAATGAACAGGTCAAACAAATCCAACGCCCAGCCGAATGTCGAGGCAAATGCCGCGAGCAAAGCCTTGCCCGGTGGAATCTGCGGTGTATCGATAGCGGCGCTGTTGGGTGATGCAGTTATTGTTGTTGTCGTAGTCATGGTTGCCTCACACAAGCGGTGAATCAAAAGGGGCGGCAGGCCCTGCTCCGTAAGGTGTACGCCGTTACCAACATACTCCCGGGCCTGCTCGCCGGTACGATTTACTCGCCGATAAACACGGCCGCGCGCTTGCTGTGAAACGCTTCAACGCCTTCCTTGAAGTCCTTGGAGCTGCGCAGACGGCTGTAGCAGTGACCTTCCATTTCAATCGCGACGGTCAGCGGCGCATCTTCGTTGTCGTTGATCAGTTTTTTTGCCGTGCGCTGAGCCAGCGGCGAGAAGCGCCGCAGTTCTTCAACCAACGCATCGACAGTGCTTTCCAGTTCGGTATCCGGCACGACCTCGGTAGCGATACCCCAGGCATAGGCCTGGTCGCCGGTGATGCGTTTGGCACGCATCACCATGTGCTTGGTGCGGGTGATGCCGATGATTTTCTGCAGGCGTGCGGAGCCACCCGAGCCCGGGATCTGCCCTAGGTTCTGCTCGGGCAAGGCGTAGCGAGTGGTTTGCGAAGCAATGCGGAAATCGCAGGCCAGGGACAGCTCGAAACCGACGCCAAAGGTATAACCACGGTTGGCAACGATCACCGGTTTTTCGCAACGTGCCGGTGCCGCGACGTTCCAGGCCAGCTTCGAAACGTGCTCCGGCGACGCTTCGAGGAAGCCTTTTATGTCGCCGCCGCTGGAGAAGTGTTCACCCACCGACCGCAGCACGATGACGCGCACATCTTTGTGTGCATCAAGGGCTTCGAAGACCAGGCGCAGTTGATCGCGCTGCCCCATGGAAATGACGTTCAACGGCGCCCGGTTCAGGATGATGTCAGCGCGCTCGCGGGACACATCGACTTCAACCTGGAAGCCATCGAACTGAGTGTCGAGAAATTGCTGGATCGCTTGTTGTTGCATGG
Source organism: Pseudomonas sp. ACN5 (assembly GCF_002303975.1). Taxonomy (NCBI): domain Bacteria; kingdom Pseudomonadati; phylum Pseudomonadota; class Gammaproteobacteria; order Pseudomonadales; family Pseudomonadaceae; genus Pseudomonas; species Pseudomonas sp. ACN5. The sequence continues at coordinate 180,513 of NZ_MRCP01000009.1, forward strand.
GAGTGTCCTCTGGATGATTAGCTGATGGCCTTCAAGGCCTGTTCCTGGAATTGCGCCAGCAGCACGCGCCGCAGCACCTTGCCCACTGGAGATTTGGGAATCTGCTCGATGAACTGGTAACGCCGTGGCCGCTTGAATTTGGCCAGGCCCGAAGCGATGCAATGGGCATCGAGGTCGCCTTCCGAGACTTCGGCGCGCAGCTTGATAAACGCGGCAATGATCTTGCCCCACTGCTCGTCGGGCAGACCGACCACCACCACTTCTTCCACTGCCGGGTGCAGAGAAAGCATGTTTTCGATTTCTGCCGGGCTGACGTTTTCGCCGCCGGTGATGATCAAGTCATCGACACGACCCGTGACGAACAGATCGCCCTCCAGATCGAAGTAGCCGATGTCGCCGGTGAAATACCATCCATCACGCAACGCCTTGGCGGTCGCTTCGGGGCGGTTCAGATAGCCCTCGAACGCCTCGTCACTTGCCAGGTCGGCGATGATCTGGCCCTCCTCCAATGGGTTGACCTGCACGTCCGGCGTTTGAGCATCGATCGGCACCACGCGCACGCGCTGGTTCATAGCACTGCGCCCTGACGAACCGGGTTTGCGGTTGGCTTGCTGGTCGATGGTGAAGGTGTAGATTTCCGAGCTGCCGTAATGATTGACGAACAATTGCGGCTGGAACGCCTGCTCGACGCGACGCATCAAACCGTCGCTCATCGGCGCACCGGCAAAGCCGATTTTCTCCACACTGGCGACTCGTTCACGGGCAAAGGCCGGGTGCTCAATGAGCATGTGGTAGAGCGTCGGCACCAGGTACAGGTTGCTGACCTTTTCCCGTTCGATGGCCTGCAGCGTGGCTTCCACGTCGAACTTCGGCACACAGACGAAATGTCCGTCGATCAGCGCCATGGACAGCAACGAACGCACGCCCATGGTGTGGTAAAGCGGCATGACACCCAGCGTGCACTCGCTCTGGCGGTAGAGGTTTTGCGCTACGTGGGCAACCGCCGCGGCGCGTTCGCAACGGTGCCGCCGGGGCACGCCCTTGGGCTTGCTGGTGGTTCCGGAGGTGTACAGCAGCAGTGAAAAATCCTCGGCGTCGGCCTGCAAAATGATGCCTGAGGGGGTCTGCGAACACAGTTCCTCGAAACTCAGGTCGGTGTTGGCGGCACGCAGACCGGCGGTGATCCGTGGCAGCCTTGTGGCGGCGCTGCAACCGGCCACGGCGGTCACGGTAGCGTCGTCGTAAGCCACTGCACGGATTTGCGCATCTTCGATGCAGTAGCCCAGTTCATCGGCGGTCGAACGCCAGTTCAACGGGGTCATGACGATGCCCGTAAACTGGCAGGCCCAATGCAGGGTTGCCATCTGCCAGCGGTTTTGCATTGCTACCAGCAGTCGATCACCGCGTCGCAGCCCAAGGCATTGCAAGCCCCAAGCGGCGCTCTGGATATCGACGAACCAGTCCTCATAGGTTTTCTTCAGTTCACCGTCACTGACCGCCACGGCGTGCGGCCGGCGTTCAACGGCAGCGAGGAAACTGCGTCCGAGATCGAACATTTTTGTTATACCCCTTTGTTCGTTTGGCGCTGGGCAGCGACTTCGAGCACGGCCTGGACGATGCCTGTGTAGCCGGTGCAGCGACATAGATGCCCCGAAAGCATGTCGCGTACCTGGATCTCGTCCGGGCTGGGTACCCGTTCGAGGAAATCCACGCAGGACATGAGAATGCCCGCAGTGCAAAAGCCACACTGCAAGGCGTGATGTCGGCGAAAGGCTTGTTGCAGATCGCTCAGCGTGTCGTCGTCGGCCAGGGACTCGACGGTCTCGATACGGCGCTCGTGCCCCTGTACCGCGAGCATCAGGCAGGAACGCATGGCGACTCCGTCCACCAACACCGTGCAGGCGCCGCAGACGCCGTGTTCGCATCCGACATGGACACCGGTGGCACCGAGGTCGTGGCGCAGGAAGTCGCAGAGTTGGGTCCGCGGTTCAGCCAGTGCTTCGCGGGAGCGGCCATTGAGTTCCAGGCGAATCGGAAAGGTTTGGTCGGCAGTTACACGCATGTTCAGACTCCTTCGATCAGCTGATGACCCAGCTCGCGAATCAGTTGGCGGCGATAGGCAGCGCTGGCCTGCACGTCGTCTTGAGCGTCGAGCGACCAGGCGGTTTGATTGAGCGCGTCCGGCAGCCCCGCACCACGAGGCAGACTGCGACGTTGCGGACGGTCAGCGACCCCGCCGATGCCGAGTTCGACCTGCTCCGCGCCGATGGCCGCGGCCAGGGAGACAATTGCAAAGTCGCCGTGGCGCATGGCGATTTCGCGGAAGCGATAAGTGATGCCTTCGCGCTTGAGCGGAAAACGCACCTCGACGACCAGTTCATCTGCACGCTTATCGGTGGTGAGAATGCCTTGGAAGAAGTCGGCAGCCTTGACGATGCGTTTGCCTTTTTTCGACTCGAGAACGATCTCGCCGCCCAGCGTCACCAGGCACAGCGGCAGCTCGGCGCTGGGGTCGGCGTGAGCCACCGAACCGCAGACGGTGCCGCGATTACGCGTCTGGAAGTGACCGATCCAGGGCATCGCCAGTGCCAGTAAAGGCACCTCGTCCATCAGGGTCGAACGCGCCAACAGCTGCGCCTGTCGTACCCCGGCACCTACCGCCAGGCAATCCTTGCGCAGTTCGATGTAGGCCAGCTCAGCCACATGATTGATATCGATCAGCAACTTGGGTTGAGCCAGCCGCATGTTCAACACCGCCATCAGCGATTGGCCACCGGCAATGATGCGAGCTTCCTGGCCGTACTCGGCGAGCAACTCCATCACCTGACGACGGGTGTCAGCCCGAACGTAATCGAAAGCAGCCGGTTTCATTGCGCACCTCCCTTGCCAAACAGCGCGCCAAGCGAGGCCTGCAATCGTGCCCACCAGCTGGTGGAAATGGCTTGGCCGCTGACCCGTTGCGACAGGCGAGTAAAGATTTGTCCGATGATCACTTTCGAGGCCCCTTGCAACATTCGGCCGCCGACCGCGGCGACTTTGCCGCTGACCGCCACCTGGTACTGGTATTCCAGGCGTGTGTGCCCATTTTCCAGTTCGACGAAACGCACCTTGGCCTGGCCCTGGGCCGAACCCATCAAGCTGCTTCCGGAACCGGACAGTCGCAATGAATGCGGAGGGTCCAGATCACTCAGGGCAACCTTGGCCTCGAAGCGCGCACGGATCATGCCGACGCCGACGGTGACATCCGCGCGGTAACGGTTTTCGCCTTCTAGCACCAGGTCGTGACAACCGGGAATGATCGCCGCCAGCGTCTGCGGGTCGAGCAAGGTATCGAAGACCTGTTGCGGCGAAGCAGGAATCACCACCGAGTCGTTGGCCCGCAGTGCCGGTCCACCGGCAGGTGCTGTGTCCAGGTTTTCATCAGGCTCCATACCGGCGGGCCGTGGTGGTTCGTCGATCCCGATGAGCGTGCGTACTTTGGAGGGAGTCAGTGGCAGACGAATGTCCGAGCGACCGAGGGCGTCGGCCACCGCGTTGGCGATACACACCGGCGTGCTCATATTGTTGCCCTCGCCCACGCCCTTGGCGCCCAGCGGGGTGAATGGCGATGGCGTTTCCATGTGCAGGATCATCGGTTCGATCACTTCCGGTGCGGTCGGCACCAGATAATCGGCGAAGGTCCCGCTCAGGAAGCTGCCGTCCTCGCCGTAGGCGAACTCTTCCATCAGCGCCGCGCCGAGGCCTTGGGTGAAGCCACCACGAATCTGGCCATCGACCAGCGCCGGGTTGAGCAGGCGGCCGGCGTCATGACAGGTGACGTAGCGATCAATGTGGATCTCGCCGGTCATGCGGTCGATTTCCAGACCACAGATGTCGAAGACAAAGCCGTAGCACAGCGAGCTATTGACCTGATCCTGGTCGTCCGGGGCCACCAGTTGCGGCGGGCTCCAGAAGGCGGTTTCGCGCAGACCGCCGCTTTCACCTTCCGGCAGCAGGCCCGGCGACCAGTGGGTCGCACCAGCAATCCGATGGAATGGCGCCACCGCCCCACCATTGACGACAAAAATTTTGCCGCCCGCGAAGCGAATATCTTCGGGACTGGCCTGCAGTTGCTCGGCGGCAATCGCGGCGAGGCGATCGCGGATCTTCAGCGCGGCCTTATAGACGGCACCGGCTACAGCACCGGCGAAGCGGCTCGAATAGTTGCCCGAGGCAATCGACCAGGCGTCCTTCTGGGTATCGAGCTCGACGTTGACCACGATGGATTCCAGCGCAACCCCAAGCACTTCGGCGACGACCTGGGCCACGGTGGTTTGGTGGCCCTGCCCTTGCGGGGCCGAGGACACGTGCACACTGACGTCCCCCAACGGGCCGACGTTAATGGTTGCCGTTGCGACAGCGCCGTTTTTTGGACCGGCCTTACGCCGCTCTTCGGGTGTCATCGCGGTGGTGATGTAACCCATGTTGGAAATCGAGGGTTCGATGACGGCGGCATACCCAATGCCATAGATTCGGCCTTCGGCACGCGCCCGATCACGACGTTTGAGCAACTCGTCGAGACCGCCATCAGCCACCGCCAAGGCAATGCCTGCCTGGTAATTGCCGGAATCGAGCAACGCACCCGCGGCCGCTTGGTAAGGAAAGGCATCGGCGGGCACCAGGTTGCGGCGGATCACGTCCAACGGATCAAGCTTCAACTGCACGGCGATGTGTTGCAGCAGCCGCTCCAGGGCGAAATACACTTGCGGGCCACCGAAACCACGGTTCAGGCCGGAGGGGGTCTTGTTGGTCAGCACCACCCGGTTGCGCACTTGTACATTGCGGATTGCGTAGGCACCCGTCAGATTCCCGTGCATGCGGTAGAAAGTTGCCGGCTCGGGCGCTCTCAGGTAGGCACCACAATCATCGATCTGGTCATAACGCAACGCGGTGATGCGGCCATCGGCTTCTACCGCCGCTTCAATTTCGGTCACCCGATTGGTCGCCGAAGAAGCCCCCTGAAGATGTTCCAGACGGTCCTCGACCCACTTCACCGGTGCACCGACCTTGCGTGACGCCAGGCCCATCATCACCACGTAAGGGAACACGCCTTGCTTGATGCCAAAGCTGCCGCCGGAATCTTTCGGTGTGCGCAAACGCAATCGGTTGCCGGGCACATTCAGTGCACGGGCCATGACCGTGTGTAACGCATAGGGGCCCTGGAAATTGGCAAGCACGTCATAAATGCCAGTGGCGCGCTCGTACTGAGCCAGCACCACATAGCATTCGATGGGTGTGCAGGAACTGCGCGGAAACTTCACTTTGAGCGAGACCTTGTGCGGCGCCTGCTCGAACGCCTGCTCCGGTTTGCCATAACGAAAGTGCCGTTCGTTGACCACGTTGCTGCCGACTGCTTCGTGCAGGATCGGCGCCTGTTCGGCGGTGGCCAGTTCAGGATCGATGATCGGTGGCAGCGGCTCGTATTCAACGCGCACACCTTCGATGGCGTCTTCGGCCAGATAGCGGCTCTCAGCGATCACCACGGCCACCGGCTCTCCGACGTAACGCACCTTGTCGACGGCAACGCACCAGTGCTCCATCGGCTGACGCACACCCACCGGGAACGGTAGCGCCCAGCGTTTGACGTCTTCGCCGACCAGTACGCCGTGCACGCCTTTCATCAGCAGCGCTTTGGAAAAGTCCACCGAGGTGATCCGCGCATGAGCGTGGGGTGAACGGATGATCGCCGCGTGTAGCGTACCCGGCGGGATCGCAGCGTCATCGGCATAGCAGCCAAGGCCGCGCAACAATGCGGCGTCCTCGACACGGGTCTGACGGGCGCCGATGTGGCCGGTCTGGCTTTCGGTAGCAGGTTGGAAACTAGTCATTTTTCGCGGCTCTTGTTGTTTTGCAGCGCGATAGCGTTAGAGCCGAGTGTGTGAGAAAGGCGCAGGGAGCGCCTTGCCTGGGGAGAGGGAGTTCTGCGCTGGGGTCTGAAAATTTGCCTTAGCGTCTGAATTTCAGGTCTGGGACCCGACACAATTGCCGGTCAGGGAGAGGGAAACGGGATGGCTCAGGAACGCTTCGATTTCTGCAAAGGGCATCGGTTTGGCAAAGTAATACCCCTGAAAAATATCGCAGCGACTGACCTCCAGAAAATCCACCTGGGCAGCCGTTTCCACGCCTTCGGCGACCACCGTCAGGCTGAGGTGATGGGCCATGGAAATGATGCCTTGGGTGATCGCTGCATCGTGATGGTCGGTGGCGATTTCCTGGATGAACGAGCGGTCAATCTTGATCTTGTCGATGGGCAAACGCTTGAGATAGCTGAGGCTGGAAAAACCGGTGCCGAAATCATCGAGAGCAATGCGCACCCCCAACGCCTTGAGCCGGTGCAACGTGTCGATCGCCTGTTCAGCGTTATGCAGCAGAAGCGACTCGGTGATCTCCAGCTCCAGCTGCTCACCCAGCAGACCATGTTTGTCCAGGGTAGCCTGAATACACTGGACGAAATGGCCACGCTGAAAATGCATCGGCGAAATATTCACGGCCATTGAGATGCCGGTGATGCCCTGCTCGCCTAGCTGGCGCAACTGCGCGCAAGCCGTATCAAGAACCCAAAGGCTTAGCGGGATGATCTGACCACTGTCCTCTGCCACTGGCACAAACACCGCCGGAGAGATGAATCCTTTTTCCGGATGCTCCCAGCGCAGCAACGCTTCGATCCCGACCACCCGCCCCGTGCGCGCGTCTATCTGCGGTTGATAATGCAGCTGTAACGATTGAGTTTCGATAGCCTTTTGCAGGTCATTGCGCAGGCTCGCGTGCTCACAAACGCGCTGATTAAGATCGCTGGTGTACCACTGAAAGTTGTTGCGCCCTTGCTGCTTGGCTTTGTACATGGCCATGTCAGCCTGCTGGATCAGCTGCATCGGCTGCTCGATGTGACCATCGCTCAGGGTGATGCCGATACTGGCACTCACGTGCAAGTCAATGCCCTGGACACAGTAGGGTCTGGCAATGCTGGCCATCAAGCGCTCGGCCACCGGTACAACGTCCTCATCACGAAGCAGGTCAGGCAACAGCACGATAAATTCGTCACCGCCCATGCGCACGATGGTATCCCCGGGACGAACCTGCTGGGTCATACGCTGCGCCACCTCGATCAGCACCTGATCGCCGAAGTAGTGCCCGGTCGAATCGTTGATGGATTTGAATCCATCCAGATCTATGCACATCACCGCCAGACGACGCTTACGCCGACGACTGATGTGACAATCCAGAACAAGTCGGTCTTCAAGCGTGACACGGTTGAGCAAACCGGTCAGACGGTCATGGCTGGCGTTGAAGCTCAATTGGCGCTCGAAATGCTTTTGCTCGCTGATGTCCCGGGCAATGCCAAATACCCCGACGATCTCTCCGTTGACCATGATCGGCAGGTTAGAGATGTCCATGGTCAACAGCTTTTCACTCTCGTCGCGAACCCGCGCCTCGAAGCGCTGAGGCTCTCCGGCGCGGGCTGCGGAAAAATGCTGACTGACCCGTTGCAGGTCTTCTTCAAGCACCAGATGGGAAAAGTGATGACCAATGAAATCGGTTGCGGTGTGCGGTTTCAGCTTCAGGCCTGCTGGGTTCACACTCTGGATGTTGCCAGCCAGATCAAGGGCGAACACCGGGTTGGGGTTGTAGGTGAACAACGACCGAAAACGTTGCTCGCTTTCCTCCAGTCGTTGGCCGTCACGCTCATGGCGGATCGCGATGACTGCCAGTTGGGCTGCGCAGGCCAGTCGTTGAATCTGCGCCTCGTCCGGTGCATGGACGCGGTTCTGGTATAGGGCAAATGTACCCAACACGTTTCCTTGATGGGAGAGCAAAGGCACCGACCAGCAGGAACGCAGGTTATGCCCCAGCGCCAGGTCGCGAAAACGCTCCCAGTTGGGGTCCCGGGCGATGTCTTCGGTGACCACCAGTTCGCGCCGGAACGCTGCGGTGCCACAGGTTCCTTCCTCTGGTCCAATGGTCATACCATGAACCGCCTTGCTGTATTCGATCGGCAGGCCGGGCGCCGCGCCGCTCAGCAAGCGTTTACCCTCGGCATCGGTAAGCAGAATCGAGCAGAAGGTTTCGGGGGACTGTGCGTCGAGCATCTCGCAGATGGCGCAGAGTATTTCGCCCAGATGATGGTCGGTCGCGATCATGCCGAGGATGTCACGTTGCGACTCGGGCAATGCCTTGCTGTGGAAGCCAGGACGAGTATTCATGGTGGTTCCTGAAGACTCTCGAGGTCATCCGGTCATCAGAGAGCCCGAAATAGTGGGCGGCCGATCACTGTCCACTAGTGCGTCGGACGCGCACTCTATAGAGCACCGACCAACAAAAAAAAGGTTCAGATCCAACATAAAAAACCGTATCAGATTGCCGCCGTTTAGCTGACTTCGATTTCTCGACTCGCTCGACCTAGGAGCACCCTCTGGTCAAATCGATTATGTCTTTTCCAGCGTACGTCGCCACAGTCCCCCTACTGCCGTCCTCGGTCAGATTCTTCAATACTGAATCACTTAAAGTTTTGTAGCGCTCGCAGAGCGCTTGTTTCAGGTCAACTCCGGCTCGGATTGATCGGCAGCAATCGGCCCAGAGTGTGTAAAAACGCTTCGCCAAAATTGAAGTGCGTGCGTCTACATGAAATTTGAAATTTATCGGCACGTCAGCAGATTTGAGATTGAAATCTTTAACCGACTTTTTCAACAAAATCGGTCGGTAGCGGCCGGCTGTGAAGTGCCATTTTCGACTCAGGCGGAGCACGCGTACCAACCTTGCGATCGTGACCAGAACAAGGTCGCCCTTGTGCGATCAGTCGACTGACTGTGGCGCGCGCCTGAGCGCCTCAGCCATGAAAGGAGCTGTCTGGCTTGTTGGCGCGACCGCTACCTGCCGGGGCGTGCCGACCGCTACTATCCGGCCGCCCGCCTCTCCCGCGCCAGGCCCAATGTCGATCACCCAGTCGGCCTGGGCCACCGCGCGCATGTCGTGCTCGATCATCACCACGGTATTGCCAGCATCGATCAGGCGCTGCAGTTGTACCAGCAAGCGGTCGACATCCGACGCGTGCAGGCCGGTAGTCGGCTCGTCGAGCACATACAGGCTGCGACCTCGCTGGCTTCGCTGAAGCTCCGTGGCGAGCTTGATGCGTTGCGCTTCGCCCCCCGACAACTCCGTGGCGGGCTGCCCAAGGCGCAGATAACCCAGCCCGATGTCCCGCAGTAGCTGCAACGGCCGCGCGATGGCGTCCTGGCTCGCAAAGAAGTCCTGGGCTTCTTCCACCGTCATGTTCAGCACATCGGCGATGTTGCTTCCATTCCAGCGCACGGCGAGCGTGGCCTCGTTATAGCGCGCGCCATGGCACGTGGGACAGGGTGCGTAGACGCTGGGCATGAACAGCAGCTCAACGCTGACGAAACCCTCACCTTCGCACGTCTCGCAGCGCCCCTTCGACACGTTGAAGGAAAATCGCCCGGCGTCGAAGCGACGACGGCGCGCGTCCGGCGTAGCGGCAAACAGTTTTCGCACGTGATCGAACAGACCGGTGTAGGTGGCCAGGTTGGAACGTGGCGTACGGCCAATCGGCTTCTGGTCGACCTGGACCAGGCGCTGGACCACCTCCACATCGCCTGCGAGGTGGCCACCGGTGACTTCGATCATCGCCGGCCCTTCGCTGCTGGCGTTTTCAGCCGCATCGTCCTCGGGCTCGTGCCCCAGGTGCAACAGCAACAGTTCCGGCAAGGCCTGAGCGGCCAGGCTGGACTTTCCCGAACCCGAGATGCCGGTCACCGCCGTCAGCACGCCGAGCGGGATGTTGGCATCCACGCCGTGCAGGTTGTGCCGCCGAATACCTCGCAACTCCAGCCAGCCGGCGGGTTCGCGCCCACGGCTAGCCGGCGCAGGGATTTCATCGAACAGATAACGTGCGGTGCGCGACTCGGCAATCTTACGCAGCCCTTGCGGCACACCGCTGTAAAGCACATGGCCGCCCCGCTCTCCCGCATCCGGCCCCACATCCACCAGCCATTGCGCGCGGCGCATCAAGTCGAGGTCGTGTTCCACCACGAACACCGAATTGCCGGCATCGCGCAGCTTGTCCAGCGCGTCGTACAGCGACTGGCTGTCTGAGGGGTGCAGGCCTGCTGAGGGTTCGTCGAGCACATACACCACGCCAAACAGCATGGAGCTCAGTTGCGTGGCCAAGCGCAAGCGTTGCAGCTCGCCAGCCGATAGCGTCGGGGTGGCCCGATCCAGGGTGAGGTAACCCAGGCCCAATCCGCGCAGCTGGCGCAGTCGCGCCATCACACCCCCGACCAGGCGCTGTGCGGCAAGGCGCTTCTCCTCCGAGAGCGCCGAGGTCCGGCGCACGTCAGGCGATGCGGCATGCACCGCACGACCGTGCGCGGCACGTTCGGATCGATCACGACGGGTCGCGGACAGGTCGGAGCCCTCCCCGGCGGCGTGCGCGCGAAAATCGCCCTGGGCTATGGGCTCAAGCAGTGCAGCCAGGTGGTCCAGCGGCATTTGCATGAACTCGCCAATGTCCAACCCGGCAAAGGTGACCGACAGCGCCTCGGCCTTGAGCCGCTTGCCGTGGCAGGTCGGACATGGCTTGCCTTCCATGTAGCGCGACACGCGCTTTCTCATCAATGCGCTCTGGGTATTGGCAAAGGTGTGCAGCACATAGCGTCGCGCGCCGGTGAAGGTCCCCATGTAGCTGGGATCAAGCTTGCGCTTGAGTGCGTCACGGGTTTGGCCAGGTGTGAAGCCCGCATAGACCGGTACCGTGGGCGTCTCCTCGGTGAACAGGATCCAGTCACGGTCTTTTCTGGACAGATCCTTCCAGGGGCGGTCGACGTCGTAGCCCATGGTGACCAGGATGTCGCGCAGGTTCTGACCATGCCAGGCCGGTGGCCAGGCGGCGATGGCCCGATCACGTATGCTCAGCGACGGATCGGGTACCATGCTCGCCTCCGTCACCTCGTACACGTGGCCCAGGCCATGACACGCCGGACAGGCCCCTTGCGGCGTGTTTGGCGAAAAGTCCTCCGCATACAACATCGGTTGATGGGCGGGATACGCGCCGGCACGCGAGTACATCATGCGTATGAAACTGGACAGCGTGGTCACACTGCCTACGGAAGAGCGCGCATTGCTCGCCCCGCGCTGTTGCTGCAATGCGACCGCTGGCGGCAGGCCGTCGATCGCATCGACATCCGGAACGCCCGCCTGGTCGATCAATCGCCGCGCATAGGGGGCAACCGACTCGAAGTAGCGCCGCTGCGCCTCGGCATAGATCGTGCCGAAGGCAAGCGAGGACTTGCCGGAACCCGACACACCGGAAAACACCACGAGCGCATTGCGTGGAATGGCGACATCGACGTCTTTGAGATTGTTTTCCCGCGCGCCGCGCACTTCCACCAGGCCGCTGGCCGCAGTGGTGCAGGAGGATTCACCGAATGAAGGGTTTGGCATGGGTTCCCGTCCTGCTGTGCGTGATGGCAACGTGCTGATGATCCGGGTGGGTCGAACGCTCATGTTGCCGGAGTTCAGTGTTTAAAGTTCGCCGCCCGCGTTGAATCCCCTGCTCTGCCCCGGGAACCTTTCGCCTGTCGCTGTCAATCCAGCGACCGAACATTTGCTGCAGATCTGCCAGGCGCTGGTGAATTCGTTGCTGGAAGATGTTGAAAGCCGAAGTCAGGCTCGGAGCCCGATAGAGCCGGAACGGTTCCAGTAAAGCGTTTAATGGAGTTTGCGGCCGCAGTTGCGGCCTTTCGAGCTTGTATGGACCTGCCTCAATTGACGACATATCTGCTTTCAACTCTTCGCGGACGTTCGCGAATCGCTGCTTCTGCAATAGGCTAGCTAGTCGACAAGCTCGACGTAACTAGACTCGCCCCCCCCCGTCGCACCGGATAGCCATCCCCAAACAAAGTGAAGCGTCGTGCGCCCATGATGGTCTTGGCCAATCTCGCCGCGCGACCAGCCAGCAAGGATCTCGTCCTCAGTGGTAAGGCAGTGATAAAGAAGCTCGATAGTGTTGCTGCCCGTCACCCGCCCCACTTGACTGCCCATGCGGATCCGGCCGCCGTGGTAAGTGCCGGTGATGGCCCCGCCGTCGACGAGATAATGAAATACCGTTCCGTTACCCGATAGCCCTTGGGTGTTGTTGGCGACGATGAATCGACGGTTGTTCAACCGTTCGTGAATTTCGGAACTTTCCATAAGCCACTTGCCCTCACCTGGAAATCCATTTCAGAAGCGCACAGCCTATACGTAGATGGTTGGGGCTTCCATCTGAACGGCCGCTAGCCAAAAGCAGTCGTTCAAGACTGTGTACAAAAAAATGTGACGGCTCACTTCATATATATAAAACGCAACTGTTTAACATTTAGGCTGCCGGTGCCCTGCCACAGCCAACTGCTGAACATCTGGCTGTGATCGCCCGGCGATATCGGGGTCAGCGCTTTGATGGGTTTCGGTGCAGCGTTCGGCTCCATATCCAACCAAAGGGCATCGGGCAATTCGGCTTGCACACTGGTGTGGATACAGGCGTCAGCAGGATCGCCAGCCCCCTCCACGGCTTTATCCCAGTTGGCATCGCTAAACGTCCAAACTCAGCCGCGCCCCTGATGCTGCAAAGTGGCGGCAGGGAAATTGGTTGGAGCGCCTTGTTGGACTTGCTTAGCCGGGTAGCTTGGCCGCAAGGACGTCAACCTTCTCAATTGATGGCGGTGTGGCAAACAGCTCGGCAGCCTTGGCCATAAGCGCCGCTGCGACCTTGCCCGAAAGATGAGCCTGCCGGCCTGCTTCATCCGGGAAAGCGTCAAAGATGCCAAAGGTGGACGGCCCCAAGCGGATGGCGAACCAAGCCGTAGTGGCCGGCTCATCCTCCACTATTGGAAGGCCACCCAAGAGAAAGCTCTCTACCTCTTTCTCTTTCCCGGATTTGGCTTCCAGACGAACGAACAACGCTACCTTGACCATTACGTGCCTCCTGTTGTTACGCCTACGCCATCATGCGCCATTCTTTCCAGTAAGCCCAACGCGATATTCACCGATTTGCCGCCCAGCTCCAGCGTGGCGGGATGAGGGGTAGCGTCGAGTCATTTTCGCAGTCGTGAGAAAAAGGCGAAAAGCGGTCAGTGACAATATTTGTAAAGGCTACCGTGACAACCGTTCAGCTTCCCGAAGACCGATCTCGACTATTCGTTAAGTGCAGCACCATCTCTGGGCTGCGTTTCGGCCAAAGCCTCCTGATCAAGTGCTTCGAGATACTCACGCGCGGCTCGGGTACTCAGGGCCGGATCGCTCCAGTTGACCGGTTCATCACCTGGTACGCCGCGCTGCCGACTCGCATCCGCTTCGATAATGCTGGCGTCCACGGTAAAGCCTTCGCCCTTGACCAAGCCGGCGTCAATGCAGCGACGCAGCACTTCATTGAACAACCAGCGAAACAGATCACTGTCCCGAAAACGGCCGTGTCGGTTCTTGGAAAAGGTCGAGTGGTTGGGGACTTCATCTTCAAGGCTCAACCGGCAAAAACAACGATACGCCAGGTTCAAATAAGCCTCTTCGCAAAGCCGCCGATCGGAGCGAATGCCGGAGCAATAACCCACGATCAGCATACGAATCATCAGTTCGGGATCAATCGAAGGACGCCAATCGGGCTGTAGAAATCGGCGAGGTAATGGCGCAAATCGCTCAGATCGAGACACCGATCAATGTTGCGTAGAAGGTGATTGGCTGGGATGTGATCTTCAAGGTTGAACGAGTAAAACAGCCGTTCCCGCCCACTCGATAACTGTCCCATCATTCTTCGTGCTTCCCTGCTGGCCAATGCAGATATTTTGCCGCAGGCCAGACAGAGGAACTACTTTTTCAACAGAATCGACCGTTTCTGCCTGTAGTGGCCGGCTGAATCCACAGCCGATTTCGGCCTTTGATCTGGCATCTGCAACTTACTGCATCAACTTGCTCCTTATCGGCCCGAAGATGCTGACTTTGCCCTCAGGAATCGGACATTGTCGCCGCGGGTTTCCGGGATTTTGGCTTGCGCTTGGCCGCCGGCGCCTGGCGTAGCTGCATCAGTTGCTGCTCCAGTGTGTCGGCACGCGCCTGCTGCGCGGCGGCACGTTGCTGGGTTTGGCTGAGCTCAGTCTGGATCGACTCGAGCCGACGTTGTAGCTGCTCGACTTGCCGTCCCACTGTCTTAAATTGGGCCATAATTGCCTTGCCCTCCTCCCGCGCGCGGTCAACCTCACGGTGCGCACGATCTTCGATCCCACGTACGTAGCCCTCCTGCGTCACACGCTCCTGCTCGGCCTTGAGCCGTAACGCCTGCAGATCCTGCTGTAGCGTGTGGTTGTGGCGCTGCGCTTCACGGCGTTCGTGCGACAAACCCTCGCGCTGAAGCTGCAAATCCTCGATCTGCGTCTGGCGCTGTGCCAACAGCAGTTCCAGGTCGGTCAGGCGCGACTCAGCCGCTTGGCGCCCCGCTACGGCGTCCATCGACTGTTGGCGAAACTGTGCCGCGTCCTGACGCGCCTGATCCTCGACCTCTGCCACCCGCTCGCGCTCGGCAGCCAAGACCTGACGTTGCTCGGACAACGTCTGCTCAGCAACACCCTGGGCCAGATGAATCGCCTGCTGCCACACCGCGACAAACGCTTGCGAAACCTCGCCGGGCAGTTCCGGGAGGCGGGTCTCGCCGCTCAGCCGCTCGGCCAGGCGCGCCCACCATTGATCGAGCAGACCGCCGACCCGCGCCGGGCTACCGCGACCAAGTTCCACGCGCACGCGCTCGACGGTCGGGCGTTCGCCGCGGGCCAACACCGCATCCGCGGCGGCAAATACCTCGTGTTCCGGTACCCCTACTGCCATGGCCCACCTCCAAGTATATTAGGTCTGATAATAAAAGATTATCCGACGTTATTTGCTGATTAATGGAATTATCATACGTTGAACGTATTAAATATTACGGACCAATTGCCTCTGGTCGACAAAACCCCATTGGATCCGCATTTTCTGGCGCTTAACGCCCAGGCAGCCGCCGCGGCCTTTATCGCCGCCGGCACCGCGGCCAACACCGTGCGCAGCTACCGCAGCGCCCTCGCCTACTGGTCGGCCTGGCTGCATCTGCGTTACGGCCAGAATTTGGGCGATGCGCCACTGCCAGCCACCGTGGCCGTGCAGTTCGTGCTGGATCACCTGGCCCGACCGTTGGCCGACGGCGGCTGGGCGCACCTGCTACCGCCATGGATCGACGCCGCGCTGGTCGCCGCCCGGGTCAAGGCCAAGCTGGGGCCGCTGGCGTACAACACGGTCAGCCACCGTCTTTCGGTAGTCGGTAAATGGCACCGGATCAACGAGTGGGACAGCCCGACCGAAGCGTCAGCGTTGAAGACCCTGCTGCGTGACGCGCGCAAGGCGCAGACGCGTCAGGGCGTGGCGGTTCGTAAGAAAACCGCCATCGTGCTCGAGCCGTTGCAGGCGTTGCTCGCCACCTGTACGGATGGTGCACGCGGAGCGCGTGACCGCGCTCTACTCCTGCTGGCCTGGAGTGGCGGTGGCCGACGGCGTTCGGAAGTGGTCGGCCTGCAAGTCGGCGACGTGCGTAAGCTAGATGACGACACTTGGCTATACACCCTAGGCGTCACCAAAACCGATACCGGCGGCGTACGTCGGGAGAAGCCGCTGCGCGGCCCCGCGGCGCAAGCCCTCGCCGCTTGGCTGGAGGTGGCACCGACTGACAGCGGGCCGCTGTTCCGCCGACTGTATAAAGGTGGCAAGGTCGGTACATCAGGCTTATCTACCGATCAGGTCGCCCGTATCGTCCAGCGCCGAGCGAAGGTTGCGGGGCTGGTCGGTGATTGGGCGGCCCACAGTTTACGCTCAGGCTTCGTTACCGAGGCGGGCCGTCAAGGCGTGCCACTGGGCGAGGTCATGGCCATGACCGAACATCGCAGCGTCGCCACGGTGATGGGATACTTCCAATCCGGCTCACTGCTCACGAGCCGCGCAACAACCCTCCTGACCTCAACCGGGATATCTCCGATCGACAGTGACGAGAGTGTAAATTCCGATTCCGACCCGGAATAAACTTCCAAGAAAGGCGCCGGCGTTCGACAAGCTCCACATGAACCTTAGGCACCTGTCCACATTCCATGAATCGTGGACAACGGTTGAGGGGGCTAAACTGAAAAGTCAACGAGCTAGTACTTTTGTTTTTCCGACGCACCGAGCTTCACAGTACGTCTGACTGCAGGTCATGCATCGCTAAACAACAGTGAAGAGCACTTCGTCGCAGCCGTCTTTCGAGGGACTATCGTCGATTTCACAATATTCGCCACCTCCGGACAACGTATACACCACACAGGGCCTACCGTTCCGCGAGCGCCGAACAATTTGCTGTAGGCTCTCCATTCGCCACCCTTCAGAGTCATTCAGCCAGCTCGGACTCGCCAACCAAACGCCCTTGATGGCGAACGTAGGGCCGACCAAGGCGCTAAGAGCCTGGAGCTCCTCCACTTCCCACACCAAGGTTAGTCCGCTCCGTAGCCCTGCTTCGACAGTATGCCGCTCCTCGATGGCGACGCAAAACCAAGGCTCGTCAGATAAGTACTCAACACTCCTCCAGAGACGTCCCGCCTTCAGCATCCGGCCTGCTGGGTGTTCAGAATGATCGAGGGTTAAAAACATAGCGCACCAGGCAGTTTAAAATGAACACTATAGATTGTAGCCCTATAGGGCTCTAAAAGGCTTCATCGTTCCTTTTGCAGGAACGAAAAAATGGAACTGAAGCAGGCATTTGGCGTGGCACTGAGGCTGTTAAGGCAAAAAAACGGCCTTTCACAAGAAGACTTTTCTGACGTGAGTAGCCGAACCTATCTCAGCACACTGGAGCGAGGGCTTAAGAGCCCAACACTGGAGAAAGTCCAGGACCTAGCCGGCGTATTGGACGTCCACCCGCTTACAGTCTTGACCAAGTGTTACCTTACACAGGACCCAACCATTTCATTGGATGATCTCTTCAGCCAGATCAAGAAAGAACTGTAGGTTCCGCATGAACGGATTGCATCCTTGAGATGGCAAGGAGATAGCTTCATTCCAAGTTGTGCTTGACGTGACTCAAAAACAATCGGAGTCCAGGAAACATCTCTAGCACTTCATCATCAAACACATGACACATAGCCTCGTACGCTATATGGGAATAGGGGCCACCTATATACGCCAGATATTCGATGGATGAAAACCAGGGATATTCTGAAAAGAGGCACGCACTCTGGATCCGCCTTAAATCGCTGTCAGAAAAAACATCGAAAAGATAGCCGAGCAGAAACATCGCCATCATGCGCTGATACGGAGTACTTTCGCCGGCCCCCTTGCTCAGACGCGCGCCAAAGGTCTTATCACCATGAGCCACACGATCCCGCCCGCTGCAGAAATATGTACGCGCCAGTCCACCGCGCCCTCCAGGAAGGGCGAGACGCAAAAAATATTGCAGCAGAAACTCAGTCCCTCCCACCAAGAACGGACTTGAAGGTAATGCGTCTGTGGCGCGAAGGTAACGTGTCGGGGTTCGTAAGCCGCAAAGCCATGACTGTACCTTGATGCCGAGATCTGTGCCGAGAAGCGCGACTGGGACGCCACCCCATTGCCGTGCCCGGCGGAAGTAGGGGTGATGCGGATCGAGTATTTGCTGTCGACTGGCAAATGCGCACCATGATTTTACAAATGGAACGGGATCCGATAAATGCACCAACAGCAATCGATGCCTCATACAAAATGGGGCGCTCACATAACACCACGTCTTCCGCCAGACAGGTAGCCCATAATTGCGTATATCTTCTCGTATACAGAGAGGGCAGTAACTGAGCCGAAAACCAGTGTTAAGCAGTAAAGTGGTATCTGGCTTGAAGTAAGCGCTGATCAGATTTGGCGCACCCTGCAAGTGATGGCAAAGCACGAAAAAATCCCCGCTGGAAAAATCAAAGTCGTAGTCGATATCTTTATCAAGCGAACAATAGGTTTCGGCCATTTCTTGTGTCATGCCGCGACAACCTTTATTTAAGCTGCAACGAAACAGCCACGAAGTTAACGTTTCGTCCGGAGTGGCACGAGGATACCCTTTCAGTTTCATGGCTTCGTATAATCTCCTAAACGCTCAAACTATTGCTAGAAGTCTTACGCACAAAAGCGCCAACGATGCAGGCTGGAAAACTATCCAGGAATATTCGGCGGTCTCGGAATCACCCCATGCACATACGCGGAGTGCTGAATGCCCTTTAAAAGCGGTTCAATACGCAAGTAAATATGGCGCGGTAGAAGTGAAAATAACTTCCCCATATTGTCATATTCACTTTTTGTTGCACAGGGCGGGCAGTAATATCCAAGCTCTTCTATGTTTCTGTACCACTGATAGCCAGATACCTTGGCAGCTTGAGCTAAACAACCAATCTCCTCTCGCTGAAATAGTTCAAAAACCCATCCGACCCATATGAGAGCGATCATGCGCTGGTAAGGCGAGGCTGAGACCGCACCCACCTCCATCGCCGTGGAATAGTCAATTTCCCCATGAACTATATCTTGTCTTGAATTGGAGAAACAAAAACGTGCAGGTCCAGAGGGGCGAAACGTACTTTTGGCGGCCAAAAATATTCTCATCAAATTGTGCACTGTTCGGATGAGCGATTCAGTCTCGACAACTTCATCGCAACCAGGAAACTTGTAAGTATCACAAGACTTCAGCGTATTGACCCAAAGCTGAGCCCGTGAACCGAGCCTAGCCAATAACTTGAGGTTTGACATCCCCCGCCACGAATTAAGATCTGCCTCAGGATGCAAGCGACTTACCTGGTGATGGAGAGCAAACGCCTGCCAAGGCTTATCGAAGCCTAAATAGCGATCATTTAGAATCAATAATTGCTCGTGCCGACAACAAAACGGGGCACACACATAACACCAAGATTTCCTCCAGACTGGATAACCGTGCATCGTCACATCAGACCTCAAGCAATGCAGACAAAAAGCAAACCGCTGCTGCGGGGAAAGCAGAAGGCTTGTATCTGGATTGAAGTGGCTGGGCCCAATGCCGATAGGCCAGTTTAGAGAACTTTCCAATTCAAAAAATGCAGAACTTTTAAAGTCAAAATCCGCATCGCCAGTTATACCGCACATCTGATAGTAACGTTCGCCCTTGCTTTCACTGAGTGGGCGACATTGCGGGTTCAGCGCACACCGAAAAACCCAAGACATAAATGTCTCATCTTCAATAGGAGGTGGCCACGTAGTCGACTCGAGCATGCGCATTTTCCCGAACTAACTTAACATTTATACGCCCAAGGATTTAGAATTGCTTCCTGCATCGATTTAATCGAAACTTCTTCCTCACCCCTTGATACAGCCAATATGGCGCCGTATTTTATCATCTTGACGATATTATCTGTTACTCCACCCGAATTGCTAAGTATGAATTTCACCTTGTCCGCACCATAAAGCATTGATGGCTTTAACAATGGGATGTTTTCTTCCAAAGCAGCCAAAAACTCACGGAAAGTCTCTGACTTGGTCCATTTTTGGATTTCATGGATATGATAGCGCCTGGACAATTGGGTATCATGCAACAGTGCATTTCTGGCCAGCGACGTTCCAAAACCGATCACTGACAATGAATAGGGTTCACCGGAAAGCCCTTTCAAGATAGACAATGTTTTTAGTTGTTCGCTGCGATTGGATATCAGTGCATCGTGAAATTCATCGATCACAATGGCGCGAACTTTCCTTAACTTCACAAATTCCGCTAGCTCCTCCGGCACATTTGGCTTTAACCGGCTACGAGCTGAACGTGGTATACCCATGGCCTCCAACAAATGGTCTCTGAAGCTAAGGCTGCCGGGATTTTCATTGAGCGCCATAAAAATGATCTGCTCATCCCAGCCCTTAGAGATCAGTTTAAGTTGGCGAATGATACTGGACTTACCACTCCCCCCCTCCCCGCACACCAACATACAAGGCGCAAGCGACTGACTAGGAGCTTGAACGATGTTTTTGATCATATTTAATACCTGTATGGATTGAGGGCAATCTATCCATACATCCTGTTGTATCGCCCTTATTCGCTCGGGAGCGCTCAGTTGCAAAAGATGACGCTTGGATGCTTTCACGTGTTCATCATTCACTTAAACGTCCTCGCTGGCGTAGGGTCTTGGCTTTTTCGAATAATCTAAATTTTCGTCGTACAGCTCTTCCGCAACAAACTCCCTGCCCGTTTTCTGCCCGACATCAGTCAAATACTTCTGGTACTCCTTTATCGCAGCGGCTTGCTTTTTGATTTTTTTGGTCGTCCGGGCACTTCCTTGAATGAGCGTCTCATTTTGTTGGTAGGTTTTTGCGACCGCCTCTTCCGATATCCATGCCAATTTTTTAGAATTACCAACTCTTAGCAGGTGCTCCTCTAAACTCAAATGGGATCCGGTTAGATCACTGTAGTTAGCCACTACATACTCGCCATTCAACTCAACCCATATGGTCAAAAGCGACAGCGGATCAAATTTTATCAAAACATTTTTAGTGCCTACGAAAGGATTGAATCCAGGCGACCAGTAATACCGTCCTTTAAAGGCGATACCTTTCGGTGATATACTTCGCCGAACGCTTGGCATAAAGTTCAATCTGAATCTCAGTGGTTCGTGAATCAGAGGGGGCATGTTGATACTGCCGTCTGCATTTGCGAAGGCTTTATTCCAACAATCCCCAGGAGTCTGTTTGATTCCTCGATGCATGGTGGCGTGATAGATTACAACCTGTCCGGCAAACCATTTTGCGAACTCGCGGAGTGACAGGACAGATTTCCTTTCGCTGTCATAACCCTTACGCTGCTGGACATTTGAAAAGGTTGTGCCGGATAAGAAATGAACATTACTGGTCATCAGTGTACCGATAAGTCGTTCTACCGCCCCTCCGTAGTGCTTCTTCCCCGGAGGTCTAAATTCAGTTTTAATCCCGTAAATTGAGCAGGCGCGTTCTAGCGTGAGCGACCTGAATTCAACGGCATTGTCCATTTGGAGTACCTTCGGTACACCATAAAAGGGATAAAGTACATCTGAATTCTCGAGGCCTATTTGTTTCAGGTAGTGCTGTTTTGGAAAAGCTGCGTGGGTGATTGCACAGGCAACGGAGACGGCCGAGGGGGCATTAAATCCAATGTAGTAGCCCAGCAAAACTCTAGTATGCACATCAATCACGACCGTGAGCCAGGGCCGACCAATTGGGATTCGGGACTCCTCGTCACATAGTATTATATCAACTAATGTATGATCTATTTGGGCCACGGCCAGTGGACCTGTTGTTGTTTGAGCGCCCGGTTTGGCGCCGTAGACTTGAGCTGCAGCTTCCGAGCCAAATCGCTTTGCATGAAGTGTCTTGCCGTCCAGCTTTTTTATCCGTGCGGTGACGGTTCCTATGCTGGGGATTGGCTGATGGTTTTCCACGCATGAAAAACGAACTTCAGACCAAACTTTGGCGTATGTGAGTCCTTTCCCAACTCGCTTTTTGTCTATCGCCCGCTGTATGAGCGCTTCCACCTCAGCAGAAATTTT
Organism: Pseudomonas sp. ACN5; assembly: GCF_002303975.1. Lineage (NCBI taxonomy): Bacteria > Pseudomonadati > Pseudomonadota > Gammaproteobacteria > Pseudomonadales > Pseudomonadaceae > Pseudomonas > Pseudomonas sp. ACN5. Next base: position 202,130 of record NZ_MRCP01000009.1, read on the forward strand.
TGACTCGCCTTTCTTTCTACCTTTCCGTTTGGGCAACAGTGAGGCTATTCCGATATTTTCGTCATACGTCCTCAAAATTTGATAGAACCTTGCCTTTCCCACATTACAAACGCTTACTGCCATTTCGATCGTAATTTCTTTTGACAGATACTGCGATATTGCCAGAAATCGTTCTTCGGCAGTTTTGATTTCCTTGCTAGACGCACTTTCAAGTAAATCCATGAAATTATCTATAGGCACTATAGAGTCGTTACACTGTGCGGGCGGTAACAACACGATGTTATCAACGGGTACCGAAAACCTCCTCTTGTCTTTCAAACGCAAAACCTCGACCTCTGAAGGCGGCGTGCATTTGATAACCCTCGCCGGCTCTCCGGCGACGAGTACCATCAAGCCTACTTCTAATGTAGAAAATTGCATTTGATAAATCCTTTGTGCAACACACAGGAAAGCCTCACCAAAAAAGATATTTGATAATTCGAATTTGGCAACCTCGAATCTCAATTTTTCCTAACGTTAGAATAGTGAATTTGATTTTATTCATGTTTATCATAAGGTTAATTCAACACTGCTCACTCCATTATACGAGTAATTGTCTCCTGGAGCTGAAGCCCCATAAAACAAAAGAACACTCACAGTGTCATTTTTCAATGGTAAATAGTGTCACATTTCAATGAATCCATTAGAAAAAATACACCACCTCATTACTTTTAAATGGCCACCCCAACCTCATCCCTATCGTCCACCTCTATACATTGGCACTGATTAGCAGTTGCACTGGCGCTGTGCACGATGAATATCGTGTTAACCCGACTTAAACAACGAGCAAGCCCACACGCCCGCCAAAAAAAAGCATGTCTTATCGCTATATCCGACTTGGCAATTATGTAGTTGATGAATTCCACAGAGAAATTGTCAGCTAGGATGCTAGCCTGACCAGCCATTTGCATCAGGTTCGACCAACGCGCCTCACAGACACGGCCGCCAGAAAGCGGATAAGAAGGCCTATTAAGAGGCAGTTGTATCCCCGCGCTCGCTGTGGCGCCCTGCACGCCTGGTTTTTCCCACTTCGAGAAATTATGAATTTTTGCATAATTGTGCATAATTCTTGTTTTTTGGAATTTTTTACCACGAACCAACCAGCACCGACATGCAAACTCTAATTTTTTTCATAACTACGTCATTTGGCGTTCGCCTTCTACTCACCCCCAGGCATCCCAACCACCGCTCTGGCTACTGCACCTCGTTTGCCTTGTTACTGCCTCCTTCATCAATAAAGCTAACGAGATGCTTCAAGTGCCAAATATGCGCGATTTGACCCCGCGTGCATTTGACTCGACCACTGCTTAGCGATGCTTCTGTCCACCGAGTCTATCGGATGCATTCCCTCCAAATAGAGATCCCAGAAATTTGCTCTGTGATGCTTGGGGCTACTAGCGTCGGCTCGACTGGCCAGTGTTGGTAATTCAAATCCGAGCCACCGTAAGACGCGTGACAGATCACAAAAAAACATTTAAAAAGTAGAGTTTGGAAAAATCACGCGGTTTTTATTCTAGCTTTTAATTGATAAAATAAATTTTACCTAAGCTCATCAGTAGGTTAAGAAGTTATAATTTTTAGCTGGCGCTCACACTTCGACCACATCCCCCAAGGATTGTCCCTCATGCATGAAGCAGCCCATCAGATCATCGATCTCTACGAACGTCACGCTCAAACATGGGATCGTGTTCGCTCGCGGCGTCTGGTCGAACAATCCTGGCTGGATCATTTTCGCCTGGCCATGCCGGTTGCGGCTGGTCATGTCCTCGACATCGGCTGTGGCTGTGCCGAACCCATGGCGGGTTACTTGATCGGCGCGGGACACGCTGTGACTGGCATCGATTCGTCCATGGCGATGATCGCCTTGTGTCGGCAACGTTTTGCGCAGCACGATTGGCATGTGGCCGACATGCGCCAATTGGCGCTTGAACAGCGTTTCGCTGGCATTCTGGCGTGGGACAGTTTCTTTCATCTGACGCCTGAGGATCAGCGTCGAATGTTCCCGATTTTCCAGGCCCATGCCCAACCTGGTGCTGCGCTGATGTTTACCAGTGGGACGGCCCATGGCATTGCGTTGGGCAGCTTCGAGGGTGAAACGCTTTATCATGCCAGCCTGGACCACGATGAATATGTTGCACTGCTCAATGCCCATGGTTTTAGCGTTGTGGAGCAAATAACGGAAGATCCAGCTTGTGGTGGGCATACGATCTGGTTGGCTGTTTGCAGTTAGAAACATCCCTTTGCCCTGCTCATTTATATAAGTAATTATTATAACTAAACTAAACATCTATTTAGTTGAGTTGGAATTTATTGGCATCTGACCTTTGAGTTAGAGGTTACGAAGGTCCCACTTCGGCCGCTTTCCTTTCCAATTCGAGCCGTCAAACAAAAATCCAACTTTAAGCAGCGCAACACGGTGATGAACTCTGGAAAAACGCTCACTCCGCTCCAGTGGAATTATGTAATTGAAACCGCAGAAATCATAGCTCAGGAGGAACCTCGACATGAGCGGGCCCTATTTATTGTGGCCACCCTCTTCTCTCTCTACCTCAGAATCTCTGATCTTGTCGGTTGGGACAACTGGACACCTACAATGGGTTCGTTCGAGTACGACGGTGAAAACTGGTGGTTCAACGATGTCGGTAAGGGCAACAAGGCCGCGAAAATTAGCGTGCGAGACGAATACATTGAAGCCTACTTGAAGCGATATCGGATCACCCTCTCCCTTCCGCAGCTGCCGTCTCACAAGGAGAGTACTCCACTAGTCACAACGGTCAGAGGTCGTGCTGGTCTGTCAGATCGTTACATTCGTGCCCTTATTCAGATAGTGTTCGATAAATCACTTCAGCGCATGAAGGACGAGGGACACACCGACTTAGTGATGGACAAGCTTCGGTCTGCATCCTTACATTGGTTGCGTCACACGGCGGCTACATTTGACGCACCATTTCGCGATATCAAAGATCTCCAAGCTGACCTACGCCACGAAAGTATGTCGACAACTCAGAACACCTATTACAACTTGCTGGATCAGAATCGTGCAAAGTCAGTTAAGAGGCTCGGGATCAAGGACAGGGGTTAGGATTTAGCTAGAACCGACAAGCCAGGCTCTGCTGTTCACTGCGTTAGGGCGGGCAGGAGGAGTATTGCAGATGTAGCAGAGAACTCGGATCTAGTACGCCGACTTCCAACCTGCTTTGCCCCTTAGGATCTAAGGCAGATGAAGCCTTGCGTGAGCGGTGAGCTGATCTAGAAACCGGCTTACCGTACTCTTTTGCTCTACCCCTTGACGGGTTATGCAATGAAAGGCGGAACGATAAGCCAACCGTTGCGGCATGATCGATCGAAGTCTGCCTCGCTCGACCCAGCTTGCGGCGTAGTGGGTGGGCAGGTAACCGATGTAGGTGTCGGAAAAAACCAGCAGCGCAATGGCCTCCATCGAAAACGCGCTGACCGCGCTGGCGAACCTGAGCTCGCACGGTCGTTTGTTTTCGGCGACATAGCCTCTGTCGACATAGTCCGCTGCGCCTAACTCTTCATACGTCAGGTCCTGATCAAGGCGCTGGAAAAACGGATGTCCGCTGCCGCAATACAGGTGCTGTTCCTCTTCGAACAGCGCCTGATAATGAAGCCCCGACAATCGGTGGTGGAAGGCACCGACGGCGACCTGGATGCGCTCTTCAAGGACCGCCTGTTCAAGTTCGTCAGGACGCATGACTTGCAAATCGATATGGACACCGGGTTGCGCAGCACGTAACTGGGCAATGGCCGCCGGTACAGGGCTGTGCTCAAGGGTGATCAGGCTGTCGACCGTGCCGATGCGCAACAACTCCCGATGGCGCCCGCTGAGTACCGCCGTGCGCTGGCGGAAATGTCCGATGTTGGCGAACAGCTCCTGGGCTGCCGCGTAGGTTTCTTCGCCTTCTTCGGTCAACTGGAAACCGCTTTTCCCGCGTTTACACAACGAGTAGCCGAGCCTGACTTCAAGGTCCCGAACGAGCACGCTGAGGCGCGACAGACTGGTGTTCAGCGGGACTTGTGCAGCCGTAAAACCACCGGCGTCCACGATCGCACAGAAGATCCGCAGCATGCGCAGATCCACATCCGTCAAATTCACCAGCATGCCGCCTTCTCCTCGTGTGTTTGCTTGCGACCGCAATCAGCTGTTCATTACACCGCCGCCATTGACGCCCAGAATCTGCCCGGTCATGAAACTGGCCTGCTCCGAGGCCAGGAAGATCACCGCGGCGGCAATTTCTTGCGCCGTTCCCAGGCGCAGCATCGGGTAACGCAGCGCTTCTTCACGAATATAAGCCTCGCCCAGGCGTTCGACCATCGGCGTCAACGTACCCCCGGGAGCAACCCCGTTTACCCGTATACCATGGGCCGCCAACTCTCGCGCCAACGACTTGGTCAACGCAATGATTCCACCTTTTGCAGCCGAGTAATGGCAGAGATTGGCACACCCGAGCTGCCCAAGGTCAGAGGCAATATTGACGATGGCGCCGCTGCCCTGGCGGGTCATCAGGGCCGCCGCCGGCTTGCAGAAAAGGAACGCCCCATAGAGATGAACACGGATCATCCGATCCCAGGCCTCGACACTGAGTTCGCTCAGCGGCGCCTCCTGCAGGAACCCCGCGTTGTTGACCAGCACATCCAGGCGTTGCAGCCCGGCAAATGCACGTTCAGCTGTTGCGGGGTCCGAGACATCACCCAGCGCAAGACGCACCTCCACGCCCCGCGCCTGCAGCTCATCGGCCAAGGTCAGCAGCGCCGGGCTTTCCTGCAAATCATTGAGAACGGCAAGACTGCCTTGCTCGCCAAGAGCTAGCGCGACCGCACGGCCGATGCCTTGGGCAGCACCGGTTACCAGATAGGTTTTCATGAATCACCCCGGCCTTCAGGCCATTAGTAAGGATGCTGTTCCAGCCACTGCGCATACATGGCAATGCCTTCATGCAGGTCGAACCGGGGGCGGTAGCCCAGTTGGTCGCCCGCCGCCGAAATGTCGAAGCGCGCATTTTCATCCAGCACGTTCAACGTACCGGGGCCGATGCTGAGTTGGGCATTGGGGTAGAACTTGCGAACCTGGGCCGCGACTGCCCGGTAGCTGTCCTGCTCGCCGGCCGTCACATTGAACACCCGTTGTTGCAACCGCTCTTCCTGAACAGTGGCCGCCAGTACACAAACGTGGGCGACATCCACGACATGCACGTACTGAAAGCGGTAATCGCCGCCCTCCTCCTCATGCCACGGCTCGTTATCGATCGCGCTTCTGAGCATGCTCTTGAGGTAGCACTGCATGAACTGGCCAGGACCATAGATCCAACCCGGCCGCAAAGACACCACGCTGACCTGGTACAGGTCGCTGTAAACCTGACCGAGCTTTTCGGTGAACACTTTGGTACAGCCATACGGCGTGGTCGGTTCAAGGGGCGCGCGCTCATCGACCACATCCATTTCCCGGTTGGGACCGTAGGCGCATTCGGAACTGAGGTTGACCACCCGAGAAATACCGCTGAGCCGGGCGCACTCAAACACATGGGTGGTGCCCAGTGCATTGGTCAACACCGTTTGCAGGGGAATACGCCGAGAGTCCACCGGATGCGAGATCGCCGCGGTATGAATGATCGCGTTGACCGGACGGCTGCGGCAGCTCTCCAGCAAACTCGCCAGGTCAGCCAGGTCACCTTGTACGTAACGATACGCAGCGTGTTCGATGGCGCACACCAGACTGCGGTCGTAGCCCACCACTTCGTTACCCTGAGCCAGTAACTGACGCACCACTTCCTGGCCAAGAAATCCGTTGGCCCCGGTTACCAGTATGTTCATGATCCGTCCTCAGTAAGGATGCAACGGCAGTGTCAAATCGCCCGCCTGCCAGCGTGAGTACACATCGTCAGGCGTGCAGATCCAGACATCGTCATAGTGTTGAATCTGTTGGATCAGCCGCTCCAGCATCGCAATGCGTGACGCGCGGCCGATCAATTGCGGGTGCATGGTCAGGATGAAATGGCTGCCGTAGTGACGCATTCCTTCCAGTTCCGCCGACCAGAGTCGAAAGACCTTTTCCGGGTCTTCGATCACACTGCCCACCGCAGGTTCTGCCGAATAGGCGAACTGCTCCCAGTCGTCCAGCAACCAACTGACGGGCAGCTCCAGCAGGCTCTTTTCGGTGCTACCGACGCGGTACGGCCGGTCATCGCCCATCAAGCTGCTATCGCTGTGAAAGCCCAGGGCAATGAGTGAGTCAACGACGTCCGGTGTCAGCTCCCACAACGGTGCGCGGTAATGGTTGACCGGCCGATCGATGGTGGCTTCGAGCAGCGCCTTGGAGTCTTTGAGAATCTGCAGATTCTGCTCGGGCGTCTGTTCATCGGTACGCTCATGGAAGTAACCGTGGCAACCAATCCCGTGGCCGGCAGCGGCAATGCTGCGGACCACCTCGGGGTCGATCTCGACTACCCGAGCGGGAATATAGAACTGCGCCCGTACACCGTAGCGGGCCAGCAACTCCAACAGCCGCGGCACCCCGACACGACGTCCGTAGGCGCCCATCGACAGCAGCGAGAGCCGGCGCCCGTCGAGGCTGGAGGGTTCCCAGGCGCTTTCTGCATCCAGGTCAAAACTCAAGGTCACGGCAAAGCGTTTGTTTTCAGGCCAGGCAGTCATCCATTCGATTCCTTCTACGAGCGACGCTTGATTGAGTCGGCGAGAATGCACAGCAACTCAAACATCATGGTCGCGCCCACCAGCGCCGTGGCCCCGCCCACATCAAAGGGCGGCGACACTTCCACCACATCGGCACCGACCAGGTTCAGGCCCTGCAGGCCCCGTATAAGTTGCTGCGCCTGCAGCGTGGTGATGCCACCGATCTCGGGGGTGCCGGTGCCCGGGGCAAACGCCGGGTCCAGGACATCGACATCGAAGGTCACGTAGGTCGGTTCGTCGCCCACGATGCGTCGCGCCTCGGCAATCGTCGCGGCAACGCCGATGTCGGCGAACTCCTCCATATGGATCACCCGGATACCGCAGTCCTTGGCGAAGTCTTCGTCTTCTGCCGAATAGATCGAACCGCGAATACCAATCTGTACTGTGCGCTTGGGGTCCAGCAGCCCCTCCTCGATCGCACGGCGAAAAGGTGTGCCATGGGTGTAGAGGTTATCGCCGAAGTAACGGTCATTGGTGTCGGAGTGGGCATCGAAATGGACCATGCCGATAGGCCGGTCCCGGGCAATGGCGCGAAAGATCGGCAACGTCACCAGATGATCGCCACCGACGGACAACGGCACCGTGCCGACCTCATGGACCTGCCGATAGAACGCTTCAATTCGCTTGAGGGAATCGAGCAGATCAATTGGGTTGACCGGCGCGTCACCCAGGTCGCCGACCCGCACCAGATCATAGGGTGCGATATGACTGACATGGTGAACCTTGCGCATCATGCTCGACTGGTTGCGCACCTCCCGCGGACCATGCCGGGCGCCCGCGCGGTTGGTGGTGCCGCCATCCCAGGGGATACCCAGCAAGGCGATCTGGACGTCTGCAGGATCGTCGAATATCGGCAGGCGCATAAAGCTAGGCATGCCTGCAAAACGGGGGATGACGGCGGCGTCCAGAGGTTGCGGAAAGTCATTGGCCATCAAGATTACTCCTGGGTATCAGTAGATGAATTGACGATAAAAAAGGGATGTTCAGGACGTATCACGCCTTCGCCGGCATCACACCGGCACCTCTACGGCGGCGTTTACCCGAGAGCACGATCAGCGCACCACTCACCAGGGACAGCGCGCCCAAATACCAGGCGGTATAGAGGTCGTCCGGGGAGACCGGGTTGGCGCCCGCGGTGTAACCGATGTAGGCGAGTACAAAGAGCGCCAGCAATGCGGGGATCGACAGCAGTGTTGCGGTGCGTGCCTTGTGTTGTTTCCAGGTCATGACCATGAAGGCTGCCAGCGCCGAGATGTAGGACATCACCAGGGTGATAGTGACCACGTCGTAATACCAAACGATCTTGTCCAGCGGTTTCCACCAGAGCAAGGCAATGCCGGCGAGCGACACCAGCCCCAGGGTGAACCACGGTGCCTTGAAACGGTTGACAGCGCTAAACGCACCCGGCAGATGCCCCTCCTCGCTCATCCGATACAGCGTGCGCGCCGATGAATTGGAAGAAATCTGCAAGCCGGCGCACGCCGAAGTAATCACTACGAACAGCGCCAGCCAGGCCATGGCCGGTGGCAGGTAGACATTGGCGACAGCGGCGATCGGCCCGCCGTTGCCGTTTTCAACAATGGCAGCCAACTGCTCCACCGGAACCGCGTATTGCCAGCCGATGGCCGCCAGGCTGTAAATCACGAAGGCCGAGGTCAGCACGATCAACAGTGAACGCTGCACGGTGCGAACCGGTACGCGTGCCTCTTCGATGTAGTTAATGGCCGAATCGAAGTTCGCCAGCATCCACACACCAAACAGCACGCCCGGGCCAATCGCCGCCAGACCACCGGCGCCTTGCAGCGAATACATCGAGGCAAACGACAGGTTCTCGACCTGGGGATGGATCAACCCCATGAAACCGAGCCCGGCGACCACGGCGATTTCGAAAACCAGAAAGGTACTGGCGAGCTTCGCTGTCACACCGACACCACGTACCGACACCGCAAAGAAGGTCACGATCAACAACGTACCGATGATCTTCGCGTTGAGTTCGCCAGCGAGAGAAGGAATCAGCGCCTGAATGTACTCGGAGCCAATCAACGCACACATCGGCGTGACGGCGATGCAGGCAACGGCATAGGTCCAGCCCAGGATGCAGCCAATATCCGGATGCAGGAAACGCGAACAAAAGGTAAAGATGCCCCCTGCCGATGGTGCCTGACGTGTCAGCGAAACCATGCACACGGCCAGCACCAACATGGGAAAGAAAAACGCAATCAGGATCGCCAGCGGTGCCTGGTGACCAGAGATCGAATAGAGGATCGACATCGAAGAAGCGGCCACCCAGGCCGGCGCGTTGAACCCCAACGCGGAAAAACTGACGTCCTTGGTGTTGAGCTTTCCTTTGTTGAGCGCAGTGTCGAGCTCGCTGATTGCACCGTGACGGTCGTAACCGAAAAGTTCGTAGAGTTTCATGATTGTTCCCAGGCTCGTTTTTTATTGGCAGGTAGCGAAAACGCTTCTTGTAGGACAGAGCTCTTGAGCAACACCCGATCATTGCCGGGTGTTATCGCCCACTCAAGATAGGGGGATGGCTGCGAGGCACCAATTACCAAAGACGAAAGCTGACTTGCACAAAACCGCACGGATGCCGGACGCCGGCAGGATTTATGGACAAAAAAAAAGCCGAAGACCTTAAAGGCTTCGGCTATTTTTATCGGTCTATTGTGATTTCAAGGGTTCGAAGGTACTCGGGCACTACTCGCCACCCCGTCCAGCGGACCTTGATTGACCTGCAGTTGCCCCTTTGGCGCGCGCAATGTCCACAGCAGGCAAACACCCACCAACCCCGCTGCCGACAGCGACAACATTCCAGCCCGGGGATCGGTGAACCAGACCTCCATATTGGCCTTGAGCATTGGTGCGACAAAGCCGCCGATGTTGCCCATGGAGCCAATCAGGGCAATACCACCGGCCGCGGCAACCCCGCCGAGGTAGCCAGTCGGCAGTGTCCAGAACAACGGTTGAACGGTCACGAAACCGGCGGCTGCGAAACAGAAAGCCAGCAGTACCGGTGCAAAACTGTTGAGCAAGGCTGAGGCCGCAATGCCCAGCGCAGCCATGCCCAGCATGCACATGGCCATCTTGAGATGAGCCCCATGCCGGTCGGCATAACGCGTCACAAAGTACATGGCGATGGCAGCGCACAGCCATGGTAATGAAATGAACATGCCCACCTCCAAGCCGACCTTGGTCCCCAGCAGCTCCGCGATGCGCGTCGGCAAGTAGAAGATGACCCCGTACACACTGACCTGAACGCTGAAGTAGATCAGGATGAACTTCAACACCCGCTTGTTGCGCATCAGACCCAGCAGGTTGGTCGGGCCATGGGCCAGCTTGAGCTTGTCTTCAACCTCGATCTCCTGGCTCAGGGCCGCTTTCTCTTCGCGGGTGAGCCAAGGGGCGTCCTGTGGTTTGCTCTTGAGGTAGAACAGCGCAATGATCCCCACGACGACCGCCGCCAGGCCTTCCACCAGGAACATCCACTGCCAGTTGGTCAGGTTGAATATCCCATGCATTTCCAACAACCAGCCCGACAACGGGCTGCCTAACATCAAGGCCATTGGCAGGCCAAAATAGTAGATACCGATGGCCTGGCCGCGACGCTGGGCCGGGAACCAGTAGGTCAGGTACAGGATGACACCCGGTGAAAAGCCCGCTTCGGCCACGCCGAGCAAAAAGCGAAGCACGTAAAACGTTGTTTCATCCCGGGTGAACATCATGGCGGCGGACACCAGCCCCCAGGTGATCATGATCCGGCTGAGCCAGACTCTCGCACCGACGCGGTGCAACATCAGATTACTCGGCACTTCGAAGATGGCATAACCGATAAAGAAAATACCCGCACCCAGGGCGAAGGCCGCATTGCTCAAGCCGATATCGGTCTGCAGTGCCGCCTTGGCGAAACCGACGTTGGAGCGATCGATCATTGCCAGGGCAAACATTAAAGCGAGGAACGGCAACAGCTTCCATCGACACTTGGCAATGGCGCTCTCGATGGCTGCCGCATGATCCGGTCTTGTCGTGTTTTTGGTCATCATTTGTGTGCCTTATTATTATTGTCCAGCGACCACTGTTTTTATCCGCCAGGAACCTCTGGCAGGCAAATCAGTGGAGTGATTTACCTGCCACCAGACCGCGAGCGGCCAGGTTGCCCATCAATGCACGCAGGCCAAACGTCCAGGGTGTGGCTTCATTGCTGTAGGTGACGCGATTGTGAAGCGTGCCCAACAACGGGCTCCCGATGCTAACGCTATCGCCCGGCTTGTGAGTGAAGCCACTGCCCGGCTCTTCACGGTCTTGTGTCGGGGCGAACAGCGTGCCGAGGAACAGCATGAAGCCGTCCGGGTACTGGTGATCGCTGCCCACAGTCTGCGCGACCAACTCAAGCGGGTCGCGACTGATCTGCTCCATCGAACTGCTGCCGCGCATGATAAAACCGTCTTCACCCTCAACGACCAGGTCGACCACGCAGCGGCGCACATCATCCAGAGAAAAGCCTTCGTCGAACAGGCGAATAAACGGGCCGATCGCACATGACGCATTGTTGTCCTTGGCTTTGCTCAACAGCAAAGCGCTGCGGCCTTCGAAGTCGCGCAGATTGACGTCGTTGCCCAAGGTTACGCCTTGTATCCGGCCACGGCTGTTTACCGCCAGGACTATTTCCGGCTCAGGGTTGTTCCATTTCGATTTGGGATGAATACCCACCTCATTACCACTGCCGACGGAAGCGAGAACGGGGGCCTTGGTGAATATCTCGGCATCAGGGCCGATACCGACTTCCAGGTATTGTGACCAAAGCCCCTGCTCGATCAACAAGGCCTTTAGCCGGGCGGCTTCGGTTGAACCCGGTTTGATCGAACTCAGGTTGTCGCCAATAGCCGCTTTGACGAGGCTGCGTACACTTTCGGCCTTGACTGCATCACCACCCGCCTGCTCTTCAATCACGCGTTCAATCATGCTGGCAGCGAATGTCACACCGGCAGCCTTGATCACTTGCAGGTCAGCCGGCGGCAACAGAAAAGCCTTGGCAGGATCGGACCCTGGCCCCGTATTGGCCAACAATGCCTCAAGACTCCCGATGTATTCACCGCGAGTGCTACGAACAGCCTCAAGCGGGGAAGCGCTTTCCAGTAGATCACTCAATGTCGGGAACACCTGCGACAAATCAAACACCCCGTCGGCGCGCAGCACTACCGGCGAGGGGCCAGCGGCCTCCCCAGGCACCCAGGCACGACCGATCAGAGTGCCTTCCAGCCCATCGATCGGCAGGGTGTTTTTACAGGTCAATTTCAGATGCGGCATATATAGGTCCAGGTCAATTCGATGACGACACGGCAAAACTAGTGGACTTGCTTGATAAATCCCAATGACATATTTTCAGTGATTGATATCGTTTCGTTATCAAGCAGATCGAGCCCCTTTATGGAAAACGACGAGATTTCATTCTCCAGCGTGAGCAAATGGCTGAAGATCAAGCATTTGATATTGGTCGACACTTTGGCCAAGACCCGCAACATGCACACCACTGCCGAACTGATGAATCTGACACAGCCAGCCATCAGCAAGATGTTGCGCGACGTCGAGCTGTTACTCGGTTTTGCGTTGTTCGAACGGCAAACCCGCAGCATGGCCCTGACCGAACTTGGCGAGTTCGTGGTCCGTTATGCCCGGATGACGCTCGACGACACGCAGTCATTTGTCGATCAACTCAATAAATTGCGCAAAGGTGGACATGGTCATTTGAAGGTCGGCGCGATTTTCGCCGCGACCTCGGTCGTGCTGCCCGAGGCGATCACCCGGATCAAATTGGACCGCCCCATGCTGTCCATCGAAGTGATCGAGCAAACCAGCAATCAACTGCTGGAAATGCTTGAACACAAGAAGCTCGATTTGATCATTGCCCGCTTCACGGATGAGCGGTATCAGCAACCGTTCGACTTCCGTGCACTCGGACCTGAACCCTTTTGTCTGGTGGTCAACAGTCGCCATCCCCTCGCGCAGTTCGACGAAGTGGCTACCGAGCAGCTGAGCGACTGGCCCTGGGTGATGTACCCCTTCAATGCCCCCATACGGCGCCGGATGGAAAGCGCCTTCACTGAATTCAACATGCGCACGCCCACTAACACCGTCGAAACCATCTCGATGCCCACCTTCCTGCAACTCCTGCAATCGGGGCCGATGCTCGCGATGTTGCCCGAGTCCATGGTGCAGTCGCAGGTTCAGAGTGGCTTGCTTAAAGTGCTCAACACGCCGTTCAAGGTCGAGCCTCAGGACTACGGCATCATCACGCGCAAGGACGAACCACTGACCGAAGCGGCCCGCGAATTCGCCGACACCTTGCTGGAATTCGCCAGGCTGCGACGGGAAACTGCCGATCACTGAGGAGTTTTTTGTCATTAACGGTAAATAAGATGAGAAAAAGTTATCGATCAATCCAAAGGTCTCATTAGGCAGCAGCATCCGGGGGCTCTTATAGTGCAGCAACAAAGGTATGGCGCGGCCTGTTGGCCAGCGACCTCCCACGCTTGATAGCCAGAGAGTTTCCGATGGAATTGATCATGAAAACCGGTGCAGCCGCCGTCCTGCGCCTCAATCCTCTGGACGATGTATTGATCGCCCGTCGGCCGTTGATACCGGGTGAAGTCCTTGAACAGGAAGGCGTGACCGTACGCCAGCCAGTACCCGCCGGTCACAAGATCGCCGTACGTCGCATTGATGCAGGCCAGGCCCTTCGTCGCTATGGGCAGATCATCGGTTTTTCCACCGAGGTTATCGAGGCTGGTGACCACGTGCATGTGCACAACCTGACCATGGGCGATTTTGCCCGTGATTATGCATTCAGCCTCGATGTGAAACCCGACAAGCCGTTGAACAGCGAGCCTGTGTTCATGGGGATCGTACGCCCGGACGGTCGCGTGGCTACCCGAAACTACATCGGCATCCTGACCTCTGTGAATTGCTCGGCCACTGTCGCCCGCGCCATAGCCGACCACTTCCGACGGGACATTAACCCTGGCGCATTGCTGGCATACCCCAACGTCGATGGCGTGGTCGCCCTAACCCACTCCGCCGGTTGCGCCGTAGACCCCACCGGCGAAGGCCTGGCGTTGCTGCGCCGTACATTGGCGGGCTACGCGACCCATGCCAACTTCGCCGCTGTGCTGATGATCGGGCTGGGCTGCGAAACCAACCAGATCGAAGGGCTGCTCAGCACCCAGGGTCTGAGCCGCAGCGATACGCTGCGCACTTTCAGCATCCAGGACAGCGGCGGTACATCCAAAGCAGTCGCCAGCGGCATCGCTCAGGTCAAGGCGTTGCTTGAGGAAGCTAACCAGGTCAAACGTGAACCCGTCAGTGCCAGGCACCTGATCATTGGCCTGCAATGCGGTGGCTCGGATGGTTATTCCGGCATCACCGCCAACCCCGCGCTGGGTAATGCAGTGGACCGACTGGTCGCCTGTGGCGGTACGGCAATCCTTTCTGAAACGCCGGAAATCTATGGCGCCGAACACTTGCTGACCCGCCGGGCAGTCAACCGCGCAGTGGGCGAAAAACTCATTGCACGGATTCAATGGTGGGAGGCGTATTGCGAGCGCATGGGTGCAGAACTGAACAACAACCCTTCGGCCGGCAACAAGGTTGGAGGCTTGACCACCATCCTGGAGAAGTCACTGGGTGCGGTTGCTAAAGCAGGGTCCAGCAACCTGGTCGATGTTTATGAATATGCCCAGACAGTCAGCGCCAAAGGCCTGGTGTTCATGGACACCCCCGGCTATGACCCGGTATCGGCCACAGGTCAGGTCGCCGGTGGCGCCAATTTGATTGCCTTCACCACCGGACGTGGCTCGGCCTACGGTTGCGCCCCCTCCCCATCGATCAAACTGGCAACCAATACCGCGTTGTGGAACCGCCAACGCGAAGACATGGATATCAACTGCGGCGAGATCGCTGAAAACACCATGACCATCGAAGAATGCGGTGAAACCATCTTCAAACTCATGCTGCGCATCGCTTCGGGTGAACGCAGCATGAGCGAGCAGCACGGTTACGGGCAGAGCGAATTCGTGCCCTGGCAGATCGGCGCCGTCACCTGAATCCCTGCCCTCCTCCCCACTAGCCTTGAAATCCCCGCAAGGGGGATTCGAACATCCTTTTCTGGAGCCAGAAATGTCCACGATTATCGGCCACAACTACATCGGCGGTCAGCGCAGCGCTGCTGGCACTGTCATCGTCAACAGCGTTGATGCCAACACCGGCGATAACCTGCCATACAGTTTCCACCAGGCCACCCTCGAAGAAGTCGACGCCGCTGCCAATTTCGCGGCTGCCGCTTACCCGGCGTATCGCAGCCTGAGCGCCGAACGTCGCGCACAGTTTCTCGATGCCATTGCCGATGAGCTGGATGCATTGGGCGATGATTTTGTGGCACTGGTCAGCCGCGAAACCGCGCTGCCTGCCGCACGTATTCAAGGCGAGCGCGGTCGCACCAGCGGCCAGATGCGCCTATTCGCCAAGGTCCTTCGTCGCGGGGATTTCTACGGTGCGCGGATCGATCGGGCGTTACCGGATCGTTTACCGTTGCCGCGTCCGGACCTGCGCCAGTACCGCATCGGCCTTGGCCCGGTTGCGGTGTTTGGTGCAAGCAACTTTCCGTTAGCATTTTCCACGGCGGGGGGCGACACCGCATCGGCATTGGCCGCCGGTTGCCCAGTGGTGTTCAAAGCCCACAGTGGTCACATGGCCACTGCCGAGCTGGTCGCGGACGCGATCATCCGCGCCGCGGAAAAAACGGCGATGCCAGCCGGTGTATTCAACATGATCTACGGCGGCGGGGTCGGCGAAGCGCTGGTCAAGCATCCGGCGATTCAGGCGGTGGGATTCACCGGCTCGCTCAAGGGCGGTCGTGCGCTATGCGACATGGCTGCTGCGCGTCCACAACCCATCCCGGTGTTCGCCGAGATGTCGAGCATCAACCCGGTGATCGTGCTGCCCCAGGTGTTGCAAGCGCGGTCAGAGTCGGTCGCCCGTGACCTGACCGCTTCAGTGGTTCAGGGCTGCGGCCAGTTCTGCACCAACCCAGGTTTGGTGATCGGCATTCGCTCGCCGCAGTTCAGTGCGTTCATGCAGCAGGTCGCGGTTTTCATCGACGATCAGCCAGCGCAAACCATGCTCAATGCCGGGACCTTGAGCAGCTATGGTAACGGCTTGCAGAAGCTCCTCGCGCATCCCGGCATCGCGCACTTGGCTGGCACTGCGCAACAGGGCAGTCAGGCCCAGCCGCAACTGTTCAAGGCCGATGTCAGCTTGTTGATCAATGGCGATGAAGTGCTGCAGGAAGAAGTGTTCGGACCGACTACAGTGTTCGTCGAGGTCGCAAATCAGGCGCAACTCCGTGCTGCATTGAACGGCCTGCACGGGCAACTGACGGCGACCATCATTGGCGAGCCGGAGGACTTCGAACAGTTCGGCGAACTCACGCCGCTGCTGGAGCAAAAGGTCGGACGGATCCTGCTCAATGGCTATCCGACCGGCGTCGAGGTCTGTGATTCGATGGTCCACGGCGGACCGTATCCGGCGACGTCCGATGCGCGCGGTACGTCGGTGGGCACCTTGGCGATTGATCGTTTCCTGAGGCCGGTTTGCTTTCAGAACTACCCCGACAGCCTGTTGCCCGACGCCTTGAAAGCTGCCAATCCCCTCGGCATCTGTCGCCTGGTAAATGGCATGGCCACCCGCGAAGCTCAGTAACACTCGCGGTTTTTTCCACGAGGAGCCGGTCGATGGCTCCTCGTTTCAAGGGTGTAGTTGAACCCTAGCGCTAAACATCCCACATCATCAAACTTTCCTTCCCAAACACCACTGCTACCTTCACAAAATAACGCTTTATCCAGGACTGAACTCCTGCCAGGTCAGCACTGCTGACTGCCTTGATGCGCAAGTGATGGCGTGTTGAAATAGTGTCATGCCTGCAATAACAATAGAGTGAATCCGTCTCAGACGTTCCCGGCTTGTTTGACAATCCAATCAACGAACAACCGCACTTCGGGAGCAGCGCTGCGCTCTTCATTACAAATGCAAAAGTAATCCATCTCCGCTGGAACCTTGAGTGGGAAAGGTTGCACAAGTGTTCCCTCACGCAGATCCCGCGATGAGTTGATTTCGTCACTCAGTGCCACCCCAAATCCGTCTCTGGCAGCTTGTAGTGCCATTCCGAAATCCTCCATGTGCACATCCGCATCTCCAGGATAGGGTGTACGTGCGTCAACCAACCAACGACGCCATTGCGAGCCATCATCCTCGTGAAGTAGCCGGTGATGAATAAGGTCTGCAGGTTGCTTCAGTGCATTCGTACCGCAACCTGCGGGAACGCTATTTTTAACGTCCTTGCCCAGCCATCATCCACTGTGTGAGCGCGCCAGGCTCATCCTGGTCGACCTGGCAAACGTACCCCACATCCTTGCTCACCGTCGACGAAGCCGAACAAAATACCCGACGCTATTGGAAACAGGCCAGGCAATCGCCCAATGTGCGTGCGCACCGGCTCGGTGGAAGCCGTGCGTAGTATGGTGGTCAACGGCAGTGGAGTGGCAATCCTTTCCGACATGGTCCACCGCCTTTAATCCCTACTACAGTTCGTGATTATTTCCACTATGCCTTTCTTGCACCACAACAGTTTTCGTTACAGCGCTGATAGTTCAGATCCGAAAACTGCCCACCAACTGTTTCAAGCGAGCCGCCTGCTGTTCCAGATCGGAACAGGCTCGCAGGGTTGCATGAAGGTTCTCCACGCCATCCTGATTCAGGGTGTTGATTTCTCTAATGTCCCTATTGATCGACTCGACTACGGCGGTTTGTTCTTCCGTGGCGGTGGCAACCGATTGGTTCATGCCATCGATCTCCCCGATCCGCAGGGTCACACTGTTCAAGCGTTCGCCGGCCAGGTTGGCGATCTCCACGCTTTCCAGGCTGTGACGCTGACTCTGACTCATGGTGCTGACCGACTCGCGGGCGCCGACTTGCAGTTCTTCGATCATCGTCTGTACCTGTTGCGCCGATTCTTGGGTGCGATGGGCCAGGTTGCGCACTTCATCGGCAACCACCGCAAAACCGCGCCCTGCCTCACCGGCACGGGCAGCTTCAATGGCAGCGTTGAGCGCCAGCAGGTTGGTTTGCTGGGAGATGCTGGTGATCACCTCCAGGATCTGCCCGATGTTCACTGTTTTACTGTTGAGGCTCTCGATATTACCGCTCGAGGTGCCGAGCATCCCGGATAACGTGTTCATTGCCTGGATGGTTCTTTCAACGACCTGTTGACCCTCTTCGGCCAGGCCACGGGCATCGCTGGCCTGATGCGAGGCCTGGGCGGCGTTGTAGGCAATTTCCTCGGCGGCGGCACCGAGCTGGTTGATAGCGGCCGCCACGCTGTTACTCCGACTGGACTGCTCGTCAGAGTTGAGCATCGACGAATTGGAAGCGCTGACCACCCGCTGGGCCACTTCGTTGACCTGTTCTGTGGCCGAGGACACCTCGCGGATCGAACCATGAACCCGTTCGACAAAGCGGTTGAACGCCGTGCCGAGCATGCCGAATTCGTCTTGGGCGTAGATGCTCAGTCGTTTGGTCAGATCGCCCTCTCCTTCGGCAATGTCCTGCATCGCCCGGGTCATCACTTGCAATGGTTGCATCAGGAGCCGGATCAGCAGA
The DNA here is from genome assembly GCF_002303975.1 of Pseudomonas sp. ACN5. NCBI lineage: Bacteria > Pseudomonadati > Pseudomonadota > Gammaproteobacteria > Pseudomonadales > Pseudomonadaceae > Pseudomonas > Pseudomonas sp. ACN5. Next base: position 220,589 of record NZ_MRCP01000009.1, read on the forward strand.
CTGAGTAACGCGACAATAATCAGCACGGCGATAACCGTAGCGATCAGGGCTGAAGCTCGAAACTCGCTGAGCATCGAATACGCCTTGTCCTTGTCAATGGACAAACCGATGTACCAGTTCAATGACGGCAAGCCTTTGATCGGTGCAAACGTCACGACGCGGGTTTTGCCATCAACGAGAACTTCACTGATATCTCCACTGATGCGCAGGGTATTTTGCGGATAGACATCTGTGAGCGTTTTCATCACCAGCGTTTTGTCCGGGTGGACCAGAATCTTGCCGTCGGCGCTGACAAGAAAGGCATAACCCATACCGTTGAAGTCCAGGGCATTGATACTGTCGGCAATGGCCTGCAGGCCCAGATCACCGCCAGCGACGCCCTGGGCCTGCCCGGCCTTGCTGATCGCGTTGACGACGGTGATCACCAGGTTGCCGGTCGTGGCATCGATATAAGGTTCGGTGACGGTCGGGCCGCTGCTGTTGACCGCATCCTTGTACCAGGGGCGGGCACGAGGGTCGTAGCCTTCCGGCATCCTGGCGTCTGGATAGGTGATGAACTTACCGTCCTTATCTCCCACGTAGGTGGCGATAAAGGTCGACGCCAAGGCTTGTTGCTTCAGCAGCAGCGTAATGTTTTCCGCAGACGGATTGATCGCCACCGACTGTGAAAGGTTCTCCATCAATAACACCCTGCCGTAAAGCCAGTTGGCAATATTGCTCGCAGTGATCCCCCCCATTTCGTGCAGATAACTGTCCAGGTCCTTACGAATGGCGCTGCGCTGCAGATAGTCGTTGTAGACCGTGAATAACCCAAATGCGGCAATGACAATCAGAGAGACGGCCAGCAGGATCTTGTGGCTGAACTTCAGGCTATTACTCATGCTTAATCTGCAGCCTGCATCGGATACAGCACCAGCGAGCCATCGGCATGACTGCTCCACCAGTTGTCAGGGAAAATCGAGTCGGGTGTATGGGGGAATGCACTGTCCTGGGCAACCAGCGCTTCTACCCCTTGCTCGCGTAATACCGCTACATAGCCATCAAACTCTTCGAGGGCCCGAGCTTGCGCCTGATCCTGAGGCAATGAGCACTTCTGAAAACGATTGTTCGCGGCGGTATCAACGTTAAAGGAGAAGCGCGAAGGTCGAATCATCAACACGGTAGTAGTTGTTTGCATGGGAGCCTTTCAAGAAAAGGAAGTGAGTGCGGTTATTCTCCTTCCTCCCCTGCCGCCGACTCGGCTGTTATCCCACTGGCACTCGACTCAGAATGTTGAAAGCTTTAACTCGGCAGCCGATTCCGCTTTTGCTGAAATGGGCGCTCAACACCGAGACTCATCAAATGAAAATCACTGGTTAGATGAAACAGCCCCTCGGTCGTTTAATCCCGTTTTACAGCGTCATCCGCTGCGCGAGCGGCAGAACACCACATAAACAAACGACGCCTTTGCATAAAAATTCCATGGCTGTTCGCTCAATGCCTGATGGACCTGGCTGATGCCAAATCCACGCCAGCATGGGGCCATTCCTCATCCACTATGGAAGACTCGATATGCCACGTTTCATGCTCAGTACGCTGACGCTCGCCCTGGCCTTGACGGCAATGATGCCGGTGGTCAATGCCGCCCCTTTACTCGATCCAACCCCTGAACATCCTCGCGTCGACAATCTATCAGGCCAGGCCAATACCTGGCTGGAGATTGATCAGGCCGCCTTCGAAGGAAACATCACCAAGCTTCAGCAACGGCTGGCGGGTAAAAGCCAGATGTGTGCCGTGATGAAAGCCGACGCTTATGGAAATGGCATTGGTTTGCTGATCCCTTCCGCCATCCGGATGGGGATCACCTGTATCGGCGTGGCGAGCAACGAGGAGGCGCGTGTTGCACGGGAAAAAGGCTTCAAGGGGCGCCTGATGCGTTTGCGCAGCGCTACCGTTGAAGAAGTCGAGAATGCACTGCGCTACAACATCGAAGAACTGGTCGGCAACCTGGAGGTTGCACGTCAGCTCAATGAACTGGCCACCCGAAAAGGCGTGAAGCTGCCTGTTCACCTGGCGCTGAACTCGGCGGGCATGGGCCGCAACGGTCTGGAAATGAGCACGACTGCAGGTCGACAACAGGCGGTTGATCTGACCCGACTGGATCATTTGAACATCGTCGGAATCATGACCCACTTCCCGGTCGAAGAACGAGAAGATGTCCTTCAGGGACTCGCCAAATTCAAGGAGCAGTCCGGATGGCTGATTGAACACGCCAAACTGGACCGCAGCCGGATCACCCTACACTGCGCCAATACCTTCACCACCCTTGAGGTGCCGGAAGGTTGGTTGGACATGGTTCGCCCGGGGGCTGCGCTCTATGGCTACCCAGTGGGTGGGCATAACGAATTCCAGCGGGTGATGCAGTTCAAATCGCGGGTCGCGGCGGTCAACGCCTACCCGGCAGGCAGTACGATCAGCTACGACCGCACCTTTACCCTGAGCAAAGACTCATTGATCGCCAACATCCCGGCCGGCTACTCCGATGGGTATCGACGAGCATTCTCCAACAAGGCTTCAGTGCTGATCCGCGGCCAACGCGCGCCGGTGATCGGCAAGGTCACCATGAACACCCTGATGGTCGACGTCAGTGGTATCAAGGGCGTGCAGACGGGAGATGAGGTGGTTTTGTATGGCAAACAAGGCGATGAAGAGATTACCCAGACAGAACTTGAGACCATCAACGGCGCGTTGTTGGCGGACCTGTATACGATCTGGGGCAACTCCAATCCGAAAGTCTTGAAGTCTAAATAAGGAGAAAAAAAGAAGGTGCGCAGACTAAACGCTGCGCCCCTGTGGGACCGAGCCTGCTCGCGATGGACGTTAACGATAACGCGTGTTTTCTGAATAAACGCGCAGTCCTCGAGTCCATCGTCGGAACGCCGCCCGAAGCTAACGAGTGTCGACCGGCTGCTCCTACACCTCAAAGTGGTCCTTCAGGTACTCAGCCGCTTCATCCGATGCTTGCTTGAGATGCGTTGTCATCAACGCAACGGCCGCCTCCACGTCTTTTGCCCGGTACGCCGCGAGGATCGCACGGTGCTCGTCCTGGCTATCAATCCCTGCGGATCGCAACTGCATATAGATGTGCGTATAGCGCTGCGCAATGGTGTGCGCACGGGTGATCATATTTTCCAGGTGTTTCATTTGCGCAGGTGCATAAAGCGCCGTATGCAGTGAAAGGTTCCATTGACTGCTCAGGAGAGGATCCTGAACCTTCTCGAACTCATCGATGATGCGCTCGACAGCATCAAGTTGCTCGGGTGTCGAGAGCGGTACCGAATGGCGGACGGCCAACGGCTCTAGAACCGCCCGTAATTCAAAGCACTCGTTCATTTCATGCAGGGAGGGCTGCGTCACCATGAAGCCACGGTTTGGCAGGAACTGGACCAGTCCCTGACCTTCAAGCTCACGTAACGCTTCGCGAACCGGCACCTTGCTGGTGTTGAGTTCTGTTGCGATCAGGTCCTGACGCAAAGGTTCGCTACCGGAAAGCGCGCCGGTGACGATGGCTTCCCTGATGACGGCCGCAACAAATTGCGGTGCCGACACACGTGCCAGCGGAATCAGACCTGCAATGTATTTCAGTGGTGATTGGTTAGACATATGACACTAAGTGGCCAGGAGCGATTTAAAGGCGTGTCTGGGTTTGGCAGATACGAGTAACAACATCGTTGTGCACGACGGTATACGATTATACGAAAACGAACAAGGACGGCATCCGCAGCCTAGTCCCCTCGAACTGCAGTCCTGCCCCTCTTCCCACTCATCTGAAATATGAGCCGGATTCATCGCTTTGTTGTTGTCGTTGGCGAATCAATAATCGTATACTTTCTACAGTAGGAAGAGACTGATACGTCCTGGTCAGCCGTTTGCGATCAGGTCCTCGTCCCTCTTGCGCCATCTGCAACCACATCAGGACAACCACCGTGATCAACATAAAAAATGTTTCCAAGTGGTACGGTAACTTTCAGGTACTGAGCGACTGCTCTACCGCAATACAAAAGAGTGAAGTCGTCGTGGTGTGCGGCCCTTCCGGTTCTGGCAAATCAACGCTGATCAAAACGGTAAATGCACTGGAGCCTTTCCAGAAAGGCGAAATTGTCGTCGACGGTATCAGCCTCTCGGACCCGAAAACCAACCTGCCCAAGCTGCGCAGCCGGGTCGGCATGGTGTTTCAGCACTTCGAGTTGTTTCCACACCTGTCCGTGACGCAAAACCTGACGCTCGCCCAGATGAAGGTGCTTGGCCGTGGCCAGGACGAGGCGCTCAAACGGGGTCTGAAAATGCTCGATCGTGTTGGCCTGAGCGCCCACAAGGACAAGTTCCCAGGGCAGCTCTCAGGTGGTCAGCAGCAGCGTGTGGCAATTGCTCGTGCCTTATCGATGGACCCGATTGTGATGCTGTTTGACGAACCTACCTCCGCCCTGGACCCGGAAATGGTCGGAGAGGTTCTAGACGTCATGATCAAGCTCGCAAACGAGGGCATGACCATGATGTGTGTCACCCACGAAATGGGCTTTGCCAGGAAGGTCAGTGACCGCGTGATTTTCATGGACGCGGGGAAAATCATTGAAGACTGCAAAAAAGAAGAGTTCTTTGGCAGCCCCGAAGCACGCTCCCCGCGTGCCAAGGACTTCCTCTCGAAGATCCTGCAACATTGATCACACGAAGTCGCCAAGGGGGCCTCACCAACGCAACTCAAAGGTGTTTTGCGCGCCTGGCTGGATGCTGGTGCCCAAGCGTGCGCACTCGCGGGAAAGGGTGTCGTGCAGCCATTGACGGTCATCCCCTTCAGCGCGACAGATGCGAAAGCGACACAGCCGGGTGGGTATCAAGTCCAGCGACTGCAGGTGCCCGCCCGCGTCCAGCGAGGCAAAGTATAGAAACCCCAGGTCGCCGCGAAAGGCTGTGTAGCCCTCGATGCCTTCGTAATCGTTCAGAAGATCACCGCAGCCATAGAGAATCAGGTGTTCGCGGTATACCTCGATGCCTTTGACGTGGTGCGAGGAATGCCCGTGCACCACGTCAACTCCGGCCTCGTCGATCAAGGCATGGGCGAACCGGACTTGCTCGCGTGGGATATCGAACCCCCAGTTGCCGCCCCAGTGAATGGAGGCGACCACCAGATCCCGCGGTTTTTTGCCCTCGAGAGTCCGTTTGGCCACATTGCGCAGGCTTTGCCTCGACAGATCCTCCAGCCGCGCGACGCCCGCGCCCTGATCCGTGGCGGCCCAGTCCGACGCAATGCCGCTGTCGGGTGCGCCGAGACCAAACACCAGCACGCGCCGCCCGCCAGGCTGCAGCAACACGGCGGGCGCTTCGGCAGATTGCCGGTTGTGCCCGGCGCCGGCGCTGCACATACCATTGCTGGCCAGGGTCTCCAGCGTATCGGCCAGGCCGGCTGCCCCCCAGTCCAGCACATGGTTGTTGGCCAGCACGCAGCAGTCGATGCCGGCTGCGCTGATGGCAGGGAAGTTCTCCGGGCTCATGCGGTAATTGATGCCCTTTGGCTCCGGTCGTCCGCGGCGGGACACCGCAGTTTCAAGATTAATGATGCGTGCGTGTGGCTGGCGAAGTTCTAACTCATCCAGCGCAGTGCCCCAGACATAGGTGAAATCGACCGGGTGGGGAATCGGGCCATTGACTCGTTCTGCCAGCCGGACGTAATCGCCAGCATTCTTGACGTAAGCTTCGTAAAGCCGCGGGTCGCCAGGATGCGGCAGTACTGCGTCAATGCCGCGGGCAGTCATGACGTCGCCGCAGAGAAACAGCTTAAGCGTATCGGTAACAGCTGCCATGGCACCCTCCCGAATATAAGCCGGGGGATGTTTCCATCCCCCGGCTTATTATTACGCTGAAATAGGCAGAACGACTTCTGAACCTCTACTCAGTTGTTCATCATATGCAACTGATAAAGCTCATTGGCAATGGCGATATCCTCCAACCCCAGTCCGATTGAGCGAAAAAAGGTATGGCGCTCGGGATCGGGAAGTCGGGCGACCCCCGTCATCAGCTCGGGCAAATCCCCGCAAATACTCTCGGGTAGCCAGCCATGCTGGTCTTTTGCCAAGCGCATTTCCCCTGCGCTGTCGGGCGTTGTAGCCCGGTAATCGCAATAGACGCTCATGTTCAGCAGGGATTCAGGAGGTACTTCGTGTGCCAGTGGGGCATTGGTACAAATGGAAGTGATCAGCGCAGGCTTTTTCAGCACTGCAGGATCAAGCACCGTATGACCGGCCGAGGTGCACAGCAGGATGACATCCGCATCATCAACGGCACTGGCCAGTTCGGTATGAATGCTGACGCGCGGATCGAGGTCCCGGAGTGCCTGCTGCTCGGACACTGGTAGAGCGTCAATGTTGGGTGCGTACAATCTGATATCCCCCCACTCGCGCAATGCCGAAACATGCCGGACATGCGCTTGACCCAGCCGCCCTACTCCCACTACGGCCAGTTTGCTGACCTGCGCGGGCGCAAGTAAGTCGACGGCGAGCGCTGTCGTGCCTGCTGTTCGCTCAGCCGTCAATTGCCCCGAATCACAGAGCAAGCGAGGTTGACCGTCATCCATCGACATCATCAACGTCCAGGCCGTCACCAGGGCCCCTTCCGGACGCGGGATATAGGGTGAGAGCTTTGCACCAAAGACCCGCTCCTCGGCAAGCGTTCCAAGGTAGCTGATAAAGTTGCCTTGCCCGTCGGGAAACGGATTGCGCAGTTGCGGAGGTTGCACAGCCTTTTCCTGTCCCAACGCCAGGAACATACGACGCATTGCGGACAACACATCAATCCGACCGATCAGTTTGGCCACTTGAGTTGAATCAAGTACGGCAATGTCATTATTCATCGAATACATTCCTTCATCGAGCACCTGACAGAAAACCTTAAACGTCGAAACAACTCAGTTCGAGTTCATGGGAAAGATTATTAAAACAACTAGTTAATTAGCTTGCAGCGACCAAGAGAACTGTTAGTTCTTACAAAATACACCCCGCCACATCCGTTTTCTAATGATGGGCGACGACATCGATTTCAATATCAAACGGAAACGGCCATGGCTTGACTGCAACGAATGACCGGACAGGTGGGTTTTCAGGGAAGTACTCGCGATACACGGCGTTCACCTCATCCATCATCGATGGATCGGTCACGAAGATCGTGGTTTTCACGACGTTATCAAGGCAGGACCCTGCCGATTCAAGAACAACTTTCATCACCTGCAATACAGCGTGAGTCTGTTCAGCAATCGTGCCTCGAACAATATTCCCGGTCAGCGGATCGAGTGGCGGCAGGCCACAGGTATAAAGCATCGAACCCGAGCGAATCAGCAAAGAGGTCGGTGTATTCAAACGCCTGAGCGCGTCAGATAAAAACGGTACTTCGATTATTTCTTTCATGGAGGCATCCATTATTGATACAGGCGGGCCCTACGCTCACGTTCAATCGACGCGACGTAGTGTTGGATATACATGCAGATAACGAAGTAGATGACACCGACAAACAGATAGAGCTCCTTGTAGAACCCTTGCCAGTTTTCGTCATAAAGGCTTGATCTTGCCGATCCAAGCAAATCGAAAAGTCCGATGATCATCAACAGCGAGCTGTTCTTCACAAACGCGATGGCGATGTTGGCAATCGGTTGCAGCGAATAGGCGATGACTTGCGGCAAGATCACGTAGGCATGACTGCCCCAATAGCCGAACCCCAAACTTGCCGACGCTTGGCGCTGACCGACTGGAAGTGCTTGCAGGGCACCGCGCAAGGCTTCGGAAAAGTAAGCGGCGGTAAACAGCGAGAGACCGATACCTGCCCGAAAAAGCTTGTCGAAAATAAGCTCGTCCGGAAGTATCAACGGAATGATGGCAAAGGTCATGAAGACAATGGTGATCGCCGGAACACTGCGAATCAGATCCACATAAAGCCGGCATGGAACAGAGACAAGCGGCATCTGCGACCGACAACCCAACGCCAGCAGTACACCCAGAGGGAACGCGCAAACAAGGCCGGCAATGCTGATCAGCAGGGTGATCGGCAGTCCACCCCAACGCGCACGATCCACTGACTCAAGACCGAACAGTCCGCCACTCATCAATAGATAGCCAATCAACGCGGCCAGTACCCACAGCACAATGGCTGTTGTGTGATGACGGACCCGAAACAAACACCAGAGCGCAACCGCCGCGATCAGTGCAACGAAGGTGATCGGACGCCAAAGCGACTCGGGAGGATAGGCCCCGAACAGGATGAGATTGAGCTTGGTGCCGATGAACGCCCAGCAAGCGCCTCCGTTCTGGTGGCATTGCGCGGCATCGCCGCTGAAGGTTGCATCAAGCAACAACCATTTGAAGATACCAGGGCCAACCAAAACGACGCCCCAAAGAAAAAGTGCGCCGAGCACAATCCGGGTTGGCATGCCCGAACCCAGGCCTTTCAGGCGCTGGATTAGCGTCAAGGGTGCGGGAATCGACACTTGGGCACCATTATTCAGATCACCAGACATAATGTTTCTCCCAAAGACCGATTACCCGCGTCGTAATAATGTTTACCGTGACGTAAACCAGCATGAAAATGCTGATCAATTCGATGGCCTGCCCCGTTTGATTCATGGCGGTATTTCCCGCCGAGACCAGTTCCGGGTATCCCACGGCAACACCGAGCGAACTGTTTTTCATCAGGTTCAGTAGTTCACTGACTACCGCTGGCATCGCGATCCGGAACGCTTGTGGCATCACGATGTAACGCAGCACGCCAAAGTGCGTCAGGCCCAGCGCATAACCTGCTGCAATCTGTCCCTGGGCAATGGACTGCACGGCCCCACGGATCGCTTCGGCTATATAAGTGCCCGTGTACACCGAGAGCCCGATGAACATACTCATGAACTCGGGAGAAAAGTGCCCGCCACCGCCGATTGAAAACTTGCTTGCCGTGGGCCACTCAAATGTCATTTGCCCGGACCACAGGGCATAGGCCGTGGACACAAAAGCAATCAGGCTCAGGAGTATCAGTAAGGCACCCGGATTTCTCAGTGCGCTGCCACCGGTCCCCACGCTTCTCAAGAGAAATGCCACGAGGGTGCAAAAGATCGCGACAATCGCCGTCAATGCAAAGGGGGTCGGCCACGGGAAATTGATCCCGCGATTGCTGATGAATAGGCCCGGTACCGGTTCCAGAGCCTCCCGGACTACCGGTAACCCGTAAGTGAAAACAGCGAACCAGAAGAACAACTGCAGCAGCAGCGGCGTATTGCGGATCGTCGAGACATACACTTTGGCAATTCGTCTGGCCAGGCCAAATTTGGACAACTGGGCCAGCGCCGCCAATACCCCGATCAGCACGGAGAACACAATGGCGCAGAGCGCCACTTTCAACGTGTTTGAAAACCCCGCGAGCAAGGCGTACGCATATGACTTGTCACCGCTGAAAGCAATCATGCTTTCACTGAGGTCGAAGCCGGCGCGAGTCCACAGAAAGCCGAACCCGGTATTGATCCCTTTCTGTGTAAGGCGCTCGTTGATCACGTGCCCGAAATACCAAACCGCAATCACGACAGCCGTGAGTACTACAAGCTGGACCAACACCGTGACAGCCCGGTGTTGGTGTTTAACTGCGCCATCTCTTGCCGACATGACCTTCACCTCTCGTTTCTGATTCGCCATCTATGCGGCGTTTGAGCCATTCACATCACGGATCAGAAAAGCGGGGCGTACAGCAGACCACCGTCCGACCACAGCGAATTCTGGCCACGCTTCATCTGCAAAGGTGTGTTTGCACCCACGTTGCGCTCGAAGATTTCTTTGTAGTTGCCTACCGCGGAGATGACATTGATCACCCAGTCATCCTTGAGACCCAGCCCTGCCCCCACGCCAGGCGTTACACCCAAGAGGCGCCGGATGTCTTCGTTGTTACTGGTGAGCATTTGTTTAACGTTTTCTTTGGTGATGCCCAGTTCTTCTGCAGTAAAGGTTGCGAAGACTGTCCACTTGACGAGGTCCGCAAAGTGCTTGTCATCGCCTCGGACGACGGGCCCCATTGGCGATTTCGAGATCACATCAGGAAGGATGGCGTAGTTTTCAGGGTTGCCCGAGTTGAGCCGGATAACCGCCAACTGCGACACATCGCTGGTGATTACATCGCAGCGGCTTGCGAAAAAGGCCGAGAAAAACTCAGTCCCGCTTTCGATCACCACAGGTTTGAATGTGATCTTCAACTTGTCGAAGAAGTTGCGAACCACATATTCGCTGGTTGTGCCCTGCTGAATGCAGACCGTAGCGCCATCGAGTTCTGCCGCTTTGGTGACGCCCAGTTTTTTGTTGATCAGAAAGCCTTGGCCGTCGAAGAAATCCACCACCGGAAATTGCAGCCCCATCGTGGTATCGCGCGTCAGGGTCCAGGTGCTGTTCCGGGAGAGGACATCCACTTCGCCATTCTGCAGCGCCGTGAAACGTGCCTGATCGGACAGCGGGACAAACTTGACTTTCGGTTTCTCGAAAATCGCCGCGGCAAATGCTTTGCAGAAATCCGCATCGAACCCCTGCCAATCACCCGCGCTGTTGGGCGCACCAAAGCCGACCAGGCCAGGGTGCACACCACAGACAAGCACCCCCCGCTCTCGAATTTTCGACAAGGTATCGGCCTGTACCGGTGCAGAAACTGCCAATGAAAGCCCTAGGGCTGCTGCGGTAGATGCGAAAAGAACTCTTAGACGTGTCATCAGCTTCTCCACTCGGTAGAAAGTATACGATTTCAAGCTATATGACTTTAAGAGCGGCTGTCAAGCCACAAGAATGGCCACACCGGTAATTTGTTTTGAGTTTAGATCTGGTGCGTTGCGAGGTGACTGATCATCGGCGCATGTCGCAATGGCTCAAGCAGCCTATCGGCATTGCGCCGACACCAAACACCGATGATGCCAATCAAAATTCAGTCTTCCAGGTCGGCTTTCTGATCAACGGATTGTTCTGCAACTGCGATGGCATGCTGGAAACTTTCAAGAAATACAGTTTCTGCATGAGTCATTTTTTGCTCACGGTTCCACAACAAGTGAATGTCTACGTCGGAGACACCGTCCCTGGGTGGCAGGCGCCAGAGCATGCCGTTGTAGAGGTCAACATCGAGCAAGTGTTCCGGTAAACAGCCGATACCAAATCCTGCAATCACCAATCTGCGAATTTCTTCAAAGTTTGATGACGAAGCAACGATCCTGCCGGTGAAGCCCTGCTGGTCTCGAAACACGGTAAGTGGCGAAAGATTGCCGCCAATCTGGTCGCTCGTGAAGCTGACAAAATTTTCTCCCTGCAGCTCAGACAGATCGAGGCCCCGCTTTCCGAAAAAACGGTGCCGCTTTCCGCAGAAGAAGGCGTATCGCTGGCGTATCAGGCAACGCTGTTCCAGCTTGGGTTGAGCAATGCGGCATAAACCGACACCGGCAGTGGCGGTCTTCTGCATTAGCGAACTGAGAATGTCGGAGCTGCGTAGAACCTCAATTTCCAACTCCACGCGCGGATGGTTGAGATGAAAAGTCGCGAGAAAATCATCATAGACCGTTGACTGCACCCGGCTGATCGAGAGCAGACGAACCTTTCCCACCACATCATCCTGTGGGCCTTCGATGGCCGAGCCGATGCGCGATACATTGCCATACATCTCTTCGGCAATTCGCAGCACTTCTTCTCCCGCCTCGGTGAGATCGAAGCGTGGTCCCTTACGCGAAATCAAGGCGCACTCCAACTGCTCTTCCAGGCGCTTGAGCGATTGACTGACGGCCGACTGGGTGATGAACAGCCGCGCCGCGGCTCGGCTGATGCTTCCTTCCTGACCAATAGCCAGATAGGTGCGCAACAAGTTCCAGTCCAGACGATCGTTGAGGAAGCGCCGCCCCCCCCATCTCGCTTGCACCAGCTCTTCATTTGAATTTTTGCTGCTCATCTTGATGTCCATTATTAGCACTGCTTAATCAGTGATTAAGAATTAGCAAATTGCTTAATTATTGAGGCTACGAGATAAAGCACACAAGCGCCAGAGGGACAGAGCGTTACTGTGATCCGATGGATCCTTGTCGGAATAATAATTACAGAAGGGCCTTGCATGCGTACTCACTCGAACCAGCCGCGTCGCGCAGCGGCTGCAGCCTTCATCGGCACGACCATCGAATTCTACGACTTCTACATCTATGCCACCGCGGCGGCCCTGATCCTGGGGCAAGTGTTTTTTCCCAGTTCGGACTCCATGCTGAGTACGCTGGCCGCATTCGGTACTTTTGCGGTGGGCTTTATTGCCAGACCCATGGCCGGCATGGTCTTCGGCCATCTGGGCGACCGTCTTGGACGCAAAAAGATGCTGCTGTTCACCATGCTGCTGATGGGGCTGGCAACCACCGCTATCGGTTTGCTGCCCGGCTACGCCAGTATCGGCCTCTGGGCGCCTGTCGGCTTGATCGCGCTACGCATCATCCAAGGCATTTCGGTGGGTGGTGAATGGGGCGGTGCCGTACTGATGGCCAGCGAACACGCCCCGGCCAAGCGCAAGACCTTCTATGCATCCTTCGCCCAATTGGGCAGCCCGGCAGGTTTGCTGATGGCGTTGATCGCCTTCCGTCTGGTGACCTCGCTTTCACCCGAGCAATTTGCCGAGTGGGGCTGGCGTCTGCCCTTCCTGTTCAGTGGCGTGCTGATGATGATTGGCCTGGCGATTCGTTTTGGTGTGCAAGAGTCTCCAGAGTTCAAGGCAATCGCCGACAAGGGCGAAACTGTCCAGTATCCGGTGCTTGAGGTGATTCGTACCTGTTGGCGGCAGATTCTGTTCGCGGCGGCTGCAGTGACCATAGGCTCGGCCGGATTCTTTTTCACCAACACGTTCATGATCACGTATGTCACGCAGTATCAGGGTATTGCGCGTTCGACGATTCTCGACTGCCTGTTCCTGGTCACGGTGATCCAGTTCATCTCCCAACCCTTCAGCGCACTGCTGGCCGAGCGCATCGGTGAGGGTCGCTTCCTGAAGTTGGCCGCCCTGCTGTCAATGCTGGCCCCCTACCCCATGTTCCTGCTGGTCGGCACTCAAAACATCGTGTTGATGACCCTCGGTATTGCCATGGCGGTGGTTGTTCTGTCTGGACTCTATGCGGTGATCGCCGGTTACATGGCCCAGGCGTTTCCAGCGCATTTGCGCTACTCGGGAATTTCCATCGCGTATCAACTGATCTGCGCCATTGCCGGCGGATCCACGCCCATTATCGGCACCCTGTTGGCCAGTCACTATGCCGGCCAGTGGATGCCACTGGCGATCTTCTTCAGTTTGCTGGCTGCCCTGTCGTTGATCGGCGTCTGTGGCCTGGCACGTCTGCGCGGAGAATCCACCGCCACCGCCCCCCAATTTTCGCTTTAACAAGGAGCCCACATGTACACACCTGACAACATTACCCCCACCGAGTGGAAGGCACGTTGCGAGCTGGCGGCACTGTATCGGCTGGTTGCGTATTTTCGCATGACTGACCTGATCGACACGCATATCACCCTACGCATCCCGGGCCCTGAGCACCACTTTCTGATCAACCGCTACGGCGTGATTTTCGATCGCATGAAAGCCAGCGACCTGGTGCGCATCGACCAGCATGGCCAGGTAGTGGGCGGTGCGAACGAGCGTACCCGGGTCAATGCCGCAGGCTTCGTGATCCATTCGGCGATCCACATGGCGCGCCCGGATCTCAATTGCGTGGTGCATACCCACACTGCGGCCGGTATGGCCGTCGCCGCCCAGGAACAAGGTCTGCTGCCGATCAGTCAGCATGCATTGAAGTTCTACGGCAAGTTGGCTTACCACACCTATGAAGGCATCGCGCTGTCGCTGGCCGAGCGCGAACGACTGATCGCCGACCTGGGGCCACACAAGGCCATGATCCTGCGTAACCATGGCCTGCTGGCAGCCGGAGGCAACGTGGCTGAAGCCTTCCACGAAATTCACTTCCTGGAGCGCGCCTGCCAGGCGCAGGTCGCGGCACTGGCCGGTGGCAGCCAGTTGGTCTACCCCAGCGAAGAGGTCTGCCAACATACCGCAGAACAGTTCGGCCGCGACGAAGCCGAGGAAATCATGGGCCTGAGCTGGAACGCTGCCTTGACCCTGATTGAAGATCAGCGCGAGTCCTATTGCTCATGAACACTATCGTATTGCTGTCACGCGACAGCATCTTGCTCGGCCAGCTGCAGGCGGCCTTTGCCCGCCAGGCACCGGATATCCGGGTGGTGCTGGCCGACGACCCGGCCGCCAGCCAGGCGCAAGTCGCGGCGTGCTGGTTTCCGCCGGCCAACAGCTTGGGCGCGCTGCCCAATTTGCAACTGGTGCATTCGGTCGCCGCGGGCGTCGACCACTTGCACACCGATCCAAGCTGCCCGAACTTGCCCGTGTGCCGAGTAGTCGATCCCGCGCACCGCCAAGGCATGACCGAGTATGTACGCTGGGCAGTGATTCACTATCACCGACGATTCGATCAGGTCTTGCAGCAACAGCCTGACCAGCTCTGGCGGCGCCCGGTACAGATTCAGGCCAAGGACTTCAAGGTCGGTGTGATGGGCCTGGGCTCGCTGGGCGCAGCCATTGCCGAAGACCTGGCCAGTGCCGGCTACAGCGTTCGCGGCTGGGCGCGCAGTGTCAAACACATACCCAACGTGGTGTGCCACAGTGGCGATTTGGCGTTCAGCAGCTTTCTAGAAGGTCTCGATCTGCTGATCAACCTACTGCCGTTGACCTCGGCGACCCGAGGCATTCTCTGCACTGAAACCTTCCAGGCACTGGCGCCGGGGGCAGTGATCGTCAACTGCGGTCGCGGCCAGCACGTGCGCATCGACGATCTACAACAGGCCTTGGGTAGCGGTCAGCTACGCGGCGCTGTGCTGGACGTCTTCGAGCATGAACCCCTGCCGGTCGATGATCGCCTGTGGTGCATGCCCGGGGTGATCGTTACCCCGCACATGGCCTCGGCGGCGTCCCACGACTGCATTGCCAGCCAGATCGCCGAAAACACGCGGCGGCTGGCGCGAGGCGCCCCCCTGAACAACCCGGTCGATACGTCCCTGGGCTATTAAGACACGCGACAAGAGGTGAATGATGAAAGTATCCAAGGTCAACGGTGAGCGCCTGTGGGGCAGCCTGATGGACATGGCCAAAGTTGGCGCCACCGAGAGCGGTGGCAACTGTCGCCTGGCCCTTTCCAGGGAAGACCTGGCCGGTCGCGAGTTGTTCATGGGCTGGTGCCGTGAGGCTGGCCTGAGTATCGGGTTCGACGCCATTGGCAACCTTTTCGCCCGCCGTGAAGGCCAGGACAACAGCCTGCCGCCGATCGTCATGGGCAGCCATTTGGACACCCAGCCAAAAGGTGGCCGCTTCGATGGTATCTACGGCGTGCTGAGCGGACTGGAAGTGGTGCGTTGCCTGAATGAACAAGGCATCGAAACCCGCCAGCCCATCGAAATCGCCGTGTGGACCAACGAGGAAGGTGCGCGCTTTACTCCGGCCATGTTCGGCTCGGCGGTGTTCACTGGTATTCTGCCGTTGCAAACGGCATTGGATGCCCGTGATGCCAATGGTATCAGCGTCGCTGAGGCCCTGACCGATATAGGCCAGAGTGGTGAACTTCCTCTGCAGCGTGCCTTCGATTCTTACTTCGAAGCCCATATCGAACAAGGCCCAATCCTGGAAGACAACGGCCTGCCGGTGGGTGTCGTCACTGGCGGCCAGGCAATCTGCTGGCTGGATGTGCAGGTTGGCGGTATCAGTGCCCACGCCGGCACCACACCCATGCCGTTGCGCAAGGATGCCCTGTTCGGCGTCGCGGAAATGGCCAGCGTGCTGGAATCCATCGCTAGAGACTTCGCGCCCAAGGGGCTGGTCACAGTGGGTCAGCTGGAGATAGCCAAGTCATCGCGCAATACCATCCCTGGCCGGATCAACTTTACTGTGGACCTGCGTCACCACGAAGACCAGCAGATTGCCGCAATGGAGCAAGCCGTATACGAGCGCTTGCAAATTGTTGCCGACAAGCGCGGTTTGAGTCTGGCGATCAGTCGTCACTGGCTCAGCCCGGCAACACCTTTCGATGCCGATTGCGTTGCCGCTGTGCGTTCGGCGGTCCAGCTGCTGGGTTACCCCCATCAAGACATCGTCAGCGGTGCCGGGCATGACGCCATCCACCTCGCCGGACATTGCCCGACCACGATGGTCTTCATTCCCTGTGTCGGTGGCCTGAGCCACAACGAAGCCGAAGACGCCTTGCCTGACGATGTCCGCATGGGCTGCGACGTGCTGCTCAATGCGGTACTGCAGCGAGCTCAGCACCTGAGCGACTGATGATGCAAGTAACACCGAACCTCTGAGGTCGCGTCATCCACACGACCTCGGAGGCAGGGCCCGCTTGCGCCTGAAAAACAATAAAACCGATCTCGAGCTACAGCACCACCGTTACTCACACTGCCAACCAATAAATCAATCCACTGAGCCCGACGCTCAACTTGGAGAAAAAAGGCATGAACAGCTCCGCGTGCATCCAGACCGCTACCCCGACGGTCGAACCCAGCGTCAACATGAAAAAAGTCGCCGTCGCCAGTGTCATTGGCACCACGGTGGAATGGTACGACCTGTTTGTTTTCGCCACCGCTTCGGCCCTGGTGTTCAACAAGATTTTCTTCCCGGCGTTCGATGCCTTGATCGGCACCCTCCTGGCGTTCGGCACCTTTGCTTCGGCTTATGGTGCACGCATCGTCGGGGCTGCCTTGTTCGGCCACTATGGCGACAAGCTTGGGCGCAAATCGATGCTGCTGATTTCGCTATTGACCATGGGCGCGGCAACCTTTGCCATCGGTCTGTTACCGGATTACGCCAGCATTGGCATCTGGGCACCGATCCTGCTGTTGACCCTGCGGATCATTCAAGGCCTGGCCCTGGGCGGTGAATGGGGTGGTGCGGTGTTGATGGCCGTCGAGCATGCCCCCGCCAATCAGCGTGGCTTGTATGGCTCATGGGTACAGATCGGCGTGCCGGCCGGTACCATGATTGCCAACCTGGCCTTCCTCGCGATCGCCTGGCTGCTGCCCGCTGAAGACATGCTTGCCTGGGGCTGGCGCATCCCGTTCCTGGCCAGCGCACTGCTGATTGCCGTGGGCCTGTACATCCGCCTCAACATCACCGAGACACCTGCGTTCCACAAGGCTCAAACCAGCGAGCCGCAAATCAAGCTGCCGCTGGCCGAAGTCTTCAGCAAATACTGGAAGCAAGTCCTGCTCGGCGGCGTGGCAACCATGTCGACCGGCGCATCGTTCAACATCATTGTCGCCTTCGGCCTGACCTATGGAACCCAGACCCTGGGCTTCAGCCGCACCATCATGCTCAGCGTGGTACTGGCCTCCTGTGCGCTGTGCATCGTGCTCTTGCCTGCCTTCGGCGCATTGTCTGACCGTTTCGGTCGCAAGCCAGTGATCATCGCCGGCATCGTCGGTGAAGCGCTGGTCGCCTTCCCGATGTTCTGGCTGATGGATACTCGCGAGCTGCCGCTGGTGTTTCTCGGCTATGGCCTGTTGATGACCGCGTTCGCCGCCAACTACGGGCCCATCGCAACCTTCCTCGCCGAACTGTTCGGCACCCGTGTGCGTTACTCCGGCCTATCGGTGGCTTACATGCTTTCCGGGCTGCTGGGCAGCGCGGCCACGCCTATCGTGACCACAGCCCTGCTGGCGATGACCGGCAAAGGCTCGTCAGTGGCCTGGTACCTGATCGGCTCTGCGGTCATCTCCCTGATTGCCCTGTTGCTGCTGACCGAAACCTTCAAGCGCGACTTGAGCGCTGGGCGGGCTGAATAGCACCAAGTGACCCACAACAAAAATAAATCCACCTGCACTTGATCCTGCTGCCATTCACGCACCCTCTGGATTCGTACACCATGGAAAAAACCCTGCACCTTTTTGGCATGAGCGCCGGCGCTTGCCTTTTGACCCTGAGCCAGGTCGCTTCAGCTGATTTCATTAGCGACAGCAAGGCCACACTGGGCCTGCGTAACTTCTACTTCAACAACGACTACCGCGACCGGCCCGGCAGTGCCGGTCAGAGCAAGACCGAGGAATGGGCGCAGGGGCTCATGCTCAATTACACCTCCGGTTTCACCGACGGCACCCTCGGGTTCGGCGTCGATGCGCTGGGGCTGGTGGGGCTGACACTGGACAGCGGCCAAGGCCGCCATCGCGGCAGCTCGATGATCCCGACTGATGGTGATGGCGCTGCCGATGAATGGAGCCGCCTGGGCATGACCGCCAAAGCCCGCTTGAACAAGACCGAAATGCGTTACGGCACGCTGACGCCCAAGCTGCCGATCCTGATAGCGAACGACGGTCGCCTGTTGCCACAGACCTTTGAAGGCGGCCAGATTACCAGCAGCGATCTCGACAAGCTGACCTTGACCGCCGGCCGTCTGGAGCACGCTACCGGGCGTGGCTCCAGTGATAGCACCGGGTTGGCGGTCAGCGGTGGGAGTCAGGAGAGCAACGAGTTTCTCTTCGCCGGTGCCGATTACAAAGCCACCAAAGATCTGACCGCCCAGTATTACCTGGCCAATCTCGAGGATTACTACATCCAGCATTTTTTCGGCCTGCAGCATGTATTGGCAGTGGGCGAAGGCCAGTCGTTGAAGACCGACCTACGCTACTTCGATACATCTTCCGACGGTGCCAACAGCTCAGCCAGCGGACGGGCTGAAGGTTACCGGGTCGGCGGCTATAGCCGAAACGGTGCCGGTGAAATCGACAACCGCACCTGGAGCGCCCTCTTCACCTACAGCCTTGGTGGCCACGCGTTGACCGGCGGTTACCAGAGCGTTTCCGACGGCAGCAACTTCGTCCAGCTCAACCAGGGCTCCCTGGTGGACAAAGGGGCCGGTGGCGCAAGCCTGTATCTGTTCACCGACCGCATGCTCACCAGCTTCAACCGGGCCGGCGAACGTACCTGGTTCGGCCAATACGCCTATGACTTCGTCGCCTCGGGCGTACCGGGTCTTCGCGCGTCGATGGTTTATCTCAAAGGCAGCCAGATCAAGACCACTTCTGGTAGCGATCAGCAGGAATGGGAGCGTGACCTGGCCCTGGATTACGTTATCCAGGACGGCACGTTCGCAGGTCTGGGTTTCGGTTGGCGCTATGGCGTTCTGCACTCCGAAGCCGACGCCAATCAGGACCAGAACCGCTTGTTCGTGAGCTACACCCTGGCATTGTTCTGATGCCACCGGCTCGCCGCCCATGCCGGGTCGGCGGGCCCCTATTCTCAGCGAGGTTCATTCATGAAGCGTATCCAGGCAGCACCCGGCACAATCGGCCCGGTCGGTCCTTACTCCCAGGCGGTGGTCAGCGGCCATCTGGTGTTCACTGCCGGTCAAATACCCGCCACAGGCGGACTGGACCAGCAACCCGAAGGCTTCGAAGAGCAAGTGCGCCAGACCTTGCGCAACCTGGAAGCCATTTTGATCGCGGCAGGCTCGGACTTCGATCACGTGATCAAGGTTAACGGCTATCTCACCGATCCTGCTCAACTGGAACCCTTCAATCGGGCCTATACCGAGGTGCTCGGCCATGCGCCGCCGGCACGCACCACAGTCTGCGTGGCACTCTGGGGGGTGGCACTGGAAATAGATTGCGTGGCCGAACTCATTGATTGCGCGCCGCAGAGGTAAGCCATGAACGCCACTACTCAATTGCTTGAAAAACTCCATCAGGTCAGCTTCGCCACCCTCGGGCATTTGCTCGAAGACGGCTTTGTCAGCACCGAGATTCGCTCCATGCTGAGCGCCGTCAAAGTGGTAGGTCGTGCCGTGACGCTGAGCGTGATCGATGCCGATGCCATTGCCGTCAACCGAGCCTTGGCAAGCCTTCAAGACGGCGACGTGCTGGTGATTGACATGAACGGTGATCGACGTCACGCCTGCGTCGGTACAGTCACCGCCTGTGCGGCTCGAGCGCGAGGCGCCAGAGCCATCGTGGTCGATGGCCTGGTGACCGATATCCTTGAACTGCGCGAAGCCGGACTGCCCGTTTTTGCCCGTGGCACCAACCTGCTGACCACCAAGCTGCACGGCAACGCCGAGAGCCAGTTGAATGTGCCGGTGCAGTGCGGCGGGGTTCAGGTGCACCCGGGTGATCTGGTGCTCGGCGACGATAACGGTTTACTGATTCTTGGTAGTCAGGCACTCGCCGCAGTCATCGACCAGGCACTGGCCAGTGATCGTGCAGAACCCGGTCTGCTGGATCGCCTTGAAGCCGGAGAGTCAATAGCATCCGTACTGCGTGTTCAGTGATTGGTTGCTTGTAATGTAGCCGACGATTCTGGTGCCGCGAGTCAACATGGAGTGGGCACCTGGATCGGTCAGTGAGACCTGTTTATCCAGCGATTTGGTTCTCCGGCCCGGCTGCTAGTTCTGTGTAACGTAGAAGCAGCGTACGACGGCTAAGGAGCGACGCGTATCTTCACGAACAAATTGACACCCCCCCCTGAACGATTTAGCCAATCTGTTGCGTCGACCGGTTCAACGATAACGAGGCCATCATCCCAGAGGTCTCGATTTCAAGCAGGCGGCGTATCATCCGCCCCTGACGGTAGGCGTTCAGGCGCCGGTTGACGAACAACATGTGGTTGTTGCTATCCTCGCTCAGGCGACAATCACTCCAGACCATTGCATCGCCACCACCTACGCAAGAACCGCTCGGATCCTTGAAGCCATAACGGGACAGATCCAGGCCGGCTTCACCACGCACTACGATCTGCACAGAGTTGATCCGCGCCGGCAAATTCACTTCAACCTTTGACGCCAGCACCTCGGGCAGCGTTGTCCAGGACAAGTCATCACAAGATGAAGTGACCACCAGCGTCAGGGTGAAAAACTCGGCATGGCGCTCCCACTTCAGTGCATGGCCATCGAGTTGGATAATGCCTTGGGCGGCATTCAGGTCCAGGGCGCCAGGGCAGCATTGTTCAAGGAATGCATTGCACGCCTGATCGCTGCCGAGGAAGGCCAGATGAAACACATGGGTCGGCTCATCGAAATACAGTGACGGGCGCGCGTGTACCGATGCCGTTGCCGTTGCCGGCGCTGTCACTCACAAGCTCCGGTTCAGCTATGCAGATGAAATCTGCTCGGGATAGTAGCGCCGGGCTTGTTCGACCGAGATGTATTGTTTTTTACATCATCCTGGATAGCCTCCAGGCTCCGCGCTTTTGCCGGCTCCCAACCACCGCCGCTGGCAGTGACCAGACGCAGCAAATCGCCTTTTTCAAGCCCCACACGATTGGCTCGACTGATGCGCTCGGTTGGCCCCTGTGCGCGAATGACCTTGAGCATCAACGTCGCGAACACGCACCAAGGCCTCGACAGCTGCGCAAGCTAAAGACCATCATCACCACCTGACAAGGGTGGGGATGATGGTCGCCTCGTTGAGGTTACTTTCGAGGAGACAGGTGGATACCTGCGATCATGCAACGAACAGAGCCTCCGGCCATTTCAATGGTCGGAACGTCCAACGGCACCAACCTGGCCGACCGCTCGATACGTTGACGCTGCTCTGCCGTGAGGCTGTTGAAGGCTCTGCGCGAGAGGGCCAGGATTCGACCGTCTCGACCAGAGAGCTCGATTGCGTTGCCGGCAAACTCGTTGATCTGCTGGTTGGTCAGATCGATGACATCTCGACCTGACTCCATCAAACGCATTCGAACCTCTTCAGCACGAGCCTTTTTCGTGAAGGTGCCGAAACCCACCAGGGCGAATTCAGTCGCGACACACATCAAGACGTTGGTGTGATAGACCGGCGCCCCTTTCTCGTCCGCCGTGTCGAACACCATGGGCTCGAAGTTGAAGTGGGTGCTGAACCGCTCCAGTGCAATCGGATCGGCTCGGTTCGAGCGAGCCGTGTACGCCACCCTGGACATGTGATCGAACACCATGGCTCCGGTGCCCTCAAGGAACAGCTCATCCTGTTCCAGGCCCGAGTAGTCGATCACGTCCTGAACCCGGTACTCCTGCTTGAGCATCTCGATGACATCGGCACGCCTCTCCCGACGGCGGTTCGGGGAGTACATCGAGTAGACCGCGATGTGACCACCTGGGTGGGTCGAGAACCAGTTGTTCGGGAAGACGGAGTCCGGGGTGTTTTTCTCGCCGAAGTCATCAAAGAGATGAACCCGCACACCCTCAGCTTCCAGCCGCTCTGCGGCCTGAGTGACCTCATCACGCGCAACCTCGGAAAGGGTTTGAGCGGCGATGTCAGGATTTGAGCTTTGGAACGAGTTATCTGCAGCCGTTTCCGGATTAGGAGTAAAGGCGTGCGGCCTGACCATCACCACAGCCGCAGGCGCTTGAATCGAACGCGTTGGAAATGCCATCAAGAAATACCGATATAGGAGACTGATCGTAGAGTTATGCAACGCGTCGGATGCGTTTTTTGGCAGCGCGGCCACGGGTGTGGCTGAACAGGTCTTTCGGGTCGTCCTCTACCCATGGAACGAGATCAATCTTCGTACCCATCCCACGTTTTTCAGCCTGTTGAAGCACGTAACGCAGAACCGAATAGTCTTCGAGAGCGAAGCCCACGGAGTCGAACACCGTGACCTGTTCTGCGCTCTGACGGCCTTCCTGATCACCCGTGAGCACACGCCACAGGTCGACGACGGGCGAGTCAGCTTCAAGCTGCTGGATATCGCCTTCAATACGGGTCTGCGGCTCGTACTCCACAAAGACCCTGGACTGGCGAAGGACGTCGGCATGGAGCTCGGTTTTACCCGGGCAGTCACCGCCAACGGCGTTCAGGTGCATCCCCGGCTCGAGCATCTCAGGCGTGATGATGGTCGCGTAGGCCTTATCTGCGGTGACGGTGGTGATGATGTCCGCACCCCGTACCGCCTCGGCAACACTCTGCGCACGGGTGATTTTAAGCTCGGGGTACTCCTGGAGATTCCTGATCAGCTTCGCAGTCGCGAGCGGATCGGTGTCGTATGCAACGATCTCCTGGATGCCGAGGTGCTTGTGGAAGGCCAGTGCCTGGAACTCACTTTGAGCACCGTTGCCGATCAACGCCATCTTTCGAGCGTCTGGACGGGCAAGTGCTTTGGCGGCCATCAGCGAGGTAGCGGCGGTACGCAAAGCCGTCGCAATCGTCAGCTCAGAAAGCAGCACGGGGTAGCCCGTGTTGACATCAGCCAGCACCCCGAATGCCATCACGGTATGAAGGTCTTTGAAGGTGTTGGAGGGATGGCCGTTTACATACTTGAACGCATATTGGCTGTGATCCGCCACGGGCATTAACTCAATCACCCCGACATCTGAATGGCTTGCCACGCGGGCAGACTTGTCGAACTCCGGCCAGCGCTTGAAGTCTTCGCGAATAACCTCGGAAAGCTCACCCAAGAACTGAACTACGCCAATGTCATGAACCAGGTCAGACATCGTGGGGACGTCGATGAAATGCGTCATTGCTAAGCACCTAAATAAGTGCGCCCGCCTTGAAGTAGTGCTTAGCGGGCGCCAAGTAAGAGTTCTTGCCACCTCCAAGATTCTGATGAAAGGCTGATACAAAATGAAGCGTACAGGTTGCCATATTTTGCAGTTTTCTAGACACTTTGCTCACTAAAAATAGCAATCTGGATAGCGTGCGTATGATGGACAACATTGATCGGGAGCTCATCGCTCTACTGCGGGACAATGCCCGCACCCCTGTTATGACGTTGGCCAAGAAGCTCAGGGTCGCTCGGGCCACTGTGCAGAATCGCCTCACCAAGCTCGAAGAGAGCGGCGTCATCATGGGCTACACGATCCGCCTTCAGTCCGATGCGATAGAGCGAGGGGTCAGGGCAATCACCAGTATTGCTATCAGTGGCCATCATGCCGCCGAGGTCAAACACGCACTACGTGGGCATCCCGCCGTAGTCGCCATCCATACCACCAACGGCCGATGGGACCTGATGGCAGAGCTTCGGGCCGAAACACTTGAGGCCTTTGACAAGGCGCTCAACACCATTCGCTCCATTCAGTACATCGACAACACTGAAACCAGCATCCTGCTGTCGACCTTCAAGATGTAGTCCGAATTGGGCCACTCGTACCTTGATTTGCGCGACTTATCAAAATGCAACAAAGGTTATGCAAAGTGATAAGTCAGACCTTCGCGCATAACATTTTGTAGCGTTCCGGTTGACAACTATGGCTGGCAAAATGGGCACTTCTAGGCGACCGGGGCAGGATCCAACAACGGCAACAAGCACACCGCGTCTCTAGAGTTCAATCACCTGACAGTTTGGTCAGGCCCTTGCGCTGGAATTTGCTTTTCTCGTCTGCGTATTAACCAAACCCTCCGTTTTATGAGGTGCAACATTACTTATGCCCACATAAATCACCTTCCATAAGGAAGGAGGTAGAGGTTTTCTCAGAAAAAAATAAGAGGTCAGTTATGCATCAAACCTGCAACTCGCAAGACGCGACTCACGGCGACGGACGAACACTTAAAAGGCGGCTGGAAAATCGTCATATTCAGCTGATTGCCATCAGCGGCGCCATCGGCACGGGTCTCTTCATGGGATCAGGGAAGATGATTGCGCTCTCCGGATCCTCAATCATCCTGGTCTACGCGATCATTGGGTTCTTCGTCTTTTGCATCATGCGGGCGATGGGAGAAATGCTTCTCGCCAACCTTGAAATGGGCTCTTTTGCAGAGCTTGTCCACCATTACCTCGGGCCACGCGCAGGATTCATACTGGCCTGGTCGTACTGGCTCAGTTGGGTGGTAGTCGCCGTCGGTGACGTGGTGGTAGTCGCAGGGTTCCTTCAATACTGGTATCCGAACCTACCCACATGGATTCCAGCGTTCAGCACCATGTTCCTGCTCCTGGTACTCAACATGCTGGCCGTGAAGGCTTTCGGTGAGGTGGAGTTCTGGTTCGGCCTGATCAAAATCATCGCCATCGTCGCCCTGGTCGTCACCGGGCTGGTGATGGTGGCCACGTCCTACACGTCCCCTGCCGGGGTAACCGCGTCCTTTAGCCACCTGGTAGCGCCCGGCGTCGTGATGCCGCATGGCATCTTGGGTTTCCTTGCTGGTTTCCAGATCGCCATCTTCTCGTTCGTTGGCACAGAGCTTCTCGGCACCGCCGCAGCTGAAGCCCACAATCCGGAGAAAACGCTGCCCAAGGCCATCAACACCATCCCTCTGCGCATCCTGCTGTTCTACGTCACTGCGCTTGCATGCATCATCAGCGTGATCTCCTGGGCCAACGTGCCCGCAAACCGCAGCCCCTTCGTCGAGCTGTTCCTGCTGGGCGGCCTGCCGGCTGCCGCTGGGATGATCAACTTCGTAGTGATGACGTCGGCGGCCTCCTCGGCCAACAGCGGCGTGTACTCGGGCTCCCGCATGCTCTACGGCCTGTCTCACAACAAGCAGGCACCGCAGGCCTTCGGACGCCTATCGGGCTCCGGCACACCGGCCCGCGCACTGGTGTTCTCGGGCCTTTGCATGGCGATCGCGCTGACGCTGCTATTCGCCATCCCGGACATCATGGTGATCTTCACCCTGGTTTCGACGATTTCGGCTGTCATGGTTATCGTCACCTGGTCGTTGATTCTGCTGTCGTACTTCGCCTACCGCCGCAGCAACCCCGAAGCCCACGTGCGCTCAACCTTCAAGCTCCCTGGTGGCAAGTTCACGGCAGGGATTTCCCTGGCGTTCCTGATGTTCGTCCTGTGCCTTCTTGCACTGGAACCGGATACCCGCACCGCCCTGTACGTGATGCCCATCTGGTACATCGGCTTGCTGCTTGCCTATCGCTACAACGCGAAAGCAACTGTGTACCCGATAGCCACCATAGCCTCTTGAGATATTGAGAAAGGAAGATGCGAGTGAGCTCATCGACGTCAGGCATCAAGCTCGACCCTGCAACCAGAAAGAGGATCAAGCAGGCCGCTGCAGTTCTGGATCGAACACCGCATTGGTTCATGAAGAAGGCAGTGCTGTATTGGCTACACCGGATCGAGGACGGCTCAAGCGCATCAGACCTGCTGAACGAGGTGGACATCGACGCTGATAACAGCCACCTCAGTCAACAGAAACTGTTGAACGTTGACCAGCCAATGAAAAAGACCGTGGAATAGGCACCTCGTAAATGACCAGCGACGACCAGGATCAGCAAGCCCCAAATCAATCTTGCGGACCGACCATCAAGGATTAAGACAATTTGCTCAATGGAGATGGGGGTTAGGTTTCTTGAACGAGTCATTTAACCCTCCAATCTCTATGCGAGTCACATTTAGCTCCCCAGAGCCTTGGACTCCCTCAGTGACCACACATTCGTTTAGATGCCGGAACTGAACGGCCGGATTGGGTTAGCTGCCGTTCACAGCGCACAGCTGAGTGAAGCGGCGATTGGCCTTCTCGCATATGAGTCGTTCCTACGCGGTAGCATATGAACGGTAAGCGTTCGGCCAAGTCACCCTCTTGATATCAGCGTTGGGGCTCCAATCGACCATCAGTGATATCCACGGCCTCGTCGGAGAACTCTCAGGTCAGCTTCTCAATCAATTTTTCAACAATCTCTCGGTCGGCTTTCTCGCGCCAATCGGGGTCTTCCATATCGAATTTAAAACGGACGCCAATGATGTCCGCGGGGATTCCCACAAACTTGGTGTCGCCTACCTTCAGGGATTGGACATTGACGCCGCAGGTTTTCGGGATCTTGGCTTACGCTTGGGCGCGGGAGCCTGACGTAGTTGCGTCAGTTGCTGCTCCAGCGTTTCGGAGCGAGCCTGCTGTGCTGCAGCACGTTGCTGGGTCTGACTGAGCTCGTTTTGAGTCGACTCCAACCGTCGTTGCATCTGCTCGACATGCCGCCCGGACTCCTTGAATTAGGCCGTCACGGCTTTGCCCTCCTCCCGGGCGCGGTCGACCTCGCGGTGCGCACGATCCTCCACGCCGCGGACGTAGCTCTCCTGCACCACGCGTTCCTGCTCGGCCTTGAGCCGCAGCGCCTGCAGCTCCTGCTGTAACGTCTGATGCTGCCGCTGGACTTCACGGCGCTCGAGCAGCAAATCTTCACGCTGCTGCAGCAGGTCCTCGATCTGCGTCTGGCGCTGAGTCAGCAATAGTTCCAGGTCGGCCAGGCGCAACTCGACCGCCTGGCGCCCGGTCACCGCCTCCGCCGCCTGCTGGCGAAACTGCGCCGCATCCTGACGCGCCTGGTCTTCGACGGCCGCCACCCGCTCGCGTTCGGCATCCAGCACCAGACGTTGCTCATCCATAGCCTGTTCGACTACGCCTTGCGCCAGATGGATGGCTTGCTGCCACACCGCGACAAAGGCCTGCGACACCTCGGGCGGCAAGGCCTTGCCGGCCGACTGGCGACACTGACCGGCGGGGGTGGCAAGGGCCCGGTCTTGCTGCACAACTGCATGGTGACCAACGTCCCCGGCCCCAACACTGAACTCTACCTGCTCGGGGCGAAGCTTGTGCACTGGGGCGGCATGGGCCCGCTGGCCGATGGCATGTCACTGATCTGGAACCCGACCAGCTACTGCGGGAAGATGTTCATCTCGTTGACCAGCTCGCCGAACATCGTTTCCGATCCGGACTTTCTCGCGCGCTGCCTGCTGGACTCCTACGAAGAAATGAGTGAGGCGGCCAGGCAGATGCCCCCACCGATCCCGGCGAGCAAAGTGGTGAGCAAGCGTCGCAAACAGGGGGCAGGCAAGCCAGGGCAAGTCCGGACTGCAGCCTCCAGGGAGACAAACAACGAGCACTGAGCCCCTCCCCCCCCCTGCGTTGGGGGGGGCCGCAAAACCCCGGCTGCATTATTTTCAACACATGACAATCCGTTGCGCCCTTCACGTTCGCGAACAGGTGAGCCTATGAAAATAATAATAATGCTGTGTGTCATTGCATCGCTGACCGCGATGCTGGTAACCATCACCCCGATCAAGGAAGTCTGGTTGCAATCGCATTATCTGCCCGACGATCCGTGCAAATCCCATCCATACACCTGCTTCCGGCCTGCGGTGAGTTTCGCCTCGCTGCACTGACCCGCTCTCAGCCGCGACCGACGCCGGACCGGGCGCGAAACTGGGCCGGCGTGGTTCCGTGGGCCGTCTTGAAGGCGGCTGTCAGGTGGCTTTGTGAACTGAACCCGCACGCCAGCGCTACATGCAGGATGGGCAGGTCGGTTTGCATGAGCAGTTCTCGCGCGTGCTCGAGCCGCAGGTTCATCACATACCGGTGAGGTGCGATGCCCATGGCATTGTCGAACAGCCGGCGAAAATGCGCCGGGCTGACCCCGGCCCGGGTCGCCAGCTGGTTGATCGACAAGTCTTCGGCCAGGTGTTCGCGCATGTAAGCCACCACCGATTGCAGACGCGCCAGTTGAATATGCGGCGGGTTGATCGAACCCGGGGTCTGCAGGCGCAGCGCACGGCACACCTGTTCGAGCATCACCGCCGCCAGCCGCGCCATGAACCCCTGGTCGGCCTGTTTTCCCATATTCAGCTCATCGAGCAGCTGCCGGGCCGCCGCACTGACCAGTGCGTCGCTGAAGGCCAGCGGTGCCTGGGTCCTGGCACAGCACTCCAGCAACTGGCCAAACACACCGTCACTGCGCTCGGGAATGTAGAACACCGCGAAGTCCACGCTGCCCGAGTAGCGCCAATGGGTTGCGCAGTGGGCCGGCATCAGCATCGACATGCTGGGCAAGGTGCTCAGACGCGACGTCTCGTCCGTGCCCTCTTCCACCCGCGAACCACCGAATTGAGTGAGCAGGGTCATGACCCCCACCGGGGGCATGTCGAGGTCTGTCTCGTGCAGAAAATAGCGCTCGGCATACAGCGGCATCTGGTTGCACACCAGGCCACCGACCATGGGCAGTCCCAACACTTCATGGACTTTCTGTTGCGGCGTCACCGGCGCTCCCTGATGAGCAGATTTTGACAAATATGCCCCCTTTTCCAGTGAGTTGTCGATCCCGGGAAGAACCATCATGGCGTCCATGTTCCAGCCCCCACGCGGTCGATTGCGTGGGTTCGTTCCTTCCCCGGATGAGCAAGCGCCAATGATCACATTACATGACACCTTGCAGTTACCCGCCGTTGGCCTGACGGGTTTTGAAACGCCATTGAGCGAAGAAGAAGCGGCCATCCAGCAATCGGTGCATCAGTTCGCCAGGAACGTGCTGCGCCCGGTCGGCCAGGCCCTCGACAAGATGCAAGCGGCCGATGTCTGCGCACCCGGCTCGCCTTTCTGGTCGGTGTTCGCCCAAGCGGCACAGCTGGGTCTGGACCCGGAACTGCTGACGCAGTTTCCCGCCGAAACCGCCGTGCGCCTGGAGTCGCTGATTGGCGAGGAAATGGGCTGGGGCGATGCCGGCCTGGCCGTTTCCCTGGCGGTCGCCGGTTTCCCGCTGCGCATGGCAAAGGCCGTGGGCAATCAGGAGCTGGTGGAACTGTGCCAGGGCAAGATCGGCTGCTGGATGATCACTCATCCGGACAAGGGCAGCGACATCATGGTCTATGACATGAAGCGCGAATGGCCCCAGGGTCAGTCCGGCAACAAGGGCACCCTCACGGCCAGAGTCGGCAAGGACGAGATCGTCCTCAACGGCCAGTGCTCGGCCTGGGTCTCCAACGGGGCCGTGGCGCAGGTAGCGCTGGCCTACATCACCGCCGACTATGGCGACGGCTTTTTCGACGCCGACGGCCGCCCCAACGGCGTCGCCGTGATCGTGCCCCTGGACCTGCCCGGCGTATCGCGCGGCAAGCCGCTGGACAAGATCGGCCAGCGCTCGCTGCCCCAGGGCGAAGTCTATTTCGACAACGTGAAAATACCGACGCGCTTCGCCATCGCCGGCAAGGATCAATACTACGGCAATCAGTCCTCGGCCTGGTCCTACGCCGGCACGCACATGTCCCAGGTGTTCACCGGGGTAGCGCGCGCGGCGTTCGAAATGGCCTTGCAGTACTGCCATGAACGCAAACAGGGCGGCCAGTTGCTGATCGACCATCAGCTCACCCGCTATCGACTGGGCGACATGCTGCGTCAGGTCGAACTGGCACGCGCGGTGGCCCGACGCTCCCTGGCGTTCGCCCGCCTGTCACCGCAGAGCCATCCCTACGCCACGGCGTCGGCCAAGGTGACCGTCACTGAAGCCTGCATGAAGGTCGCCCATGAAGCGCTGCAGCTGTTCGGCGGTGCCGGTACGTCCCGTGAATACCCGATCGAGAAGATTTTCCGCGATGCCCGCGCCGCCCTGATCGAAGACGGCGAGAACGCCATCATCACCATGCGTGTTGGCCTGCTGTGCCAACAGCTTTATGCCGAAGGCTGGTCGCAGTACTGACTCCGGCCCTGCTCCTCCCCCCAAAAACAAGCTTCTAAAAACAAGAGAGATACGAAAATGGCTAAATATCCCGTCGTCGTTTATGGCGCCAGCGGCTACACCGGCATGCTCACCATGGACTGGCTGATCGACCAGAACATCCCCTTCACCGCCGTGGCACGCAATGCCGGACGCGTGCACGAGATGATGGCCCAGCGCGTGGTGCGCCTGGAGTCGGCTA
Source organism: Pseudomonas sp. ACN5 (assembly GCF_002303975.1). NCBI lineage: Bacteria > Pseudomonadati > Pseudomonadota > Gammaproteobacteria > Pseudomonadales > Pseudomonadaceae > Pseudomonas > Pseudomonas sp. ACN5. The sequence continues at coordinate 251,220 of NZ_MRCP01000009.1, forward strand.
CCTATGAAGTCATCGAAGCCGAACACACGGTCGAGGCGCTGACCGAGGCGTTCCGTGGCGCCAAGGTGGTCTGCAACACCGTCGGCCCGTTCGTCAAATTCGGCCTGACCACCGTCGAGGCCGCGCTCAAGGCCGGCTGCCATCACCTGGATACCACCGGCGAGCAAAGCTACATGCGCGAAGTGCGGGAGAAGTTCGGCCATCTCTATGCCCAGGCCGGCCTGCTGGTCTCCCCGTCGCTGTCCTACATGTTCACCTACGCGGAAATCGCCGCCGAACTGGCCCTGGAAACGCCGGGCATCGACGCCCTGGAAACCTCGACCCTGTGCCGTGGCCCGCGCGGCGTCGGTGCCGGTGTGACCGTGGGCTCGACCGCCTCCATCTTCGAGATGTATCGCGCCGAGCAATGCTACCTGTGGGAGAAGAAACTGGTCCCGCACGCCGTCGGCACCTCCTTCAGCATTCCTTCACCCGAGTTCCTGCAACCGGTCTTCGCCCTGCCATGGGGCGGCACCTCATTGCCGGTGTATTTCGAGAACGACCCGCGCGTGCGCTCCTGTGTTTCCTGCGTCGGCTTCTACGACAACGACGTGATGAAGATGGTGCATGGTCTGGGTCAGAAGTGGGACGCCGAATACAAGCACCTGCCGGTAGAGCATCAGGATGAAGTGCTCAAGCAGATCGTTCAGTCGACCACGCCGAGCATGCCACCGCGCGAGCGCACCACCACCGTGCGCATGGTCGACACCGCCATCGGCCGCGGCCAGCTGTCGGCCGTGCGTGCCACCGTGCATGGCACCACCGCCTACATCGCCACCGGGGCCTTGCAGGTTGCCGCCGCGATCAAGCTGATCGATGGCGAAACCTCCAGGGTCGGCTTTGCTTCCGGCTCCAAGGCATTCGGGCATCGCTACCTGCTGGGCTTCCTGCAAGAGCGTGGCCTGGCACGGGCCACGGTCACCCAGCTCTGATCGACGGCACGGGAGTCCTTCATGGCCATCATTGATTTCTACGACCGCGGCTGGGGTTTGAACCCGGACGGTATCGCCTATATCCAGGGCGCGCGGTCCTACACCTTCGAGGAAGTCGGTGCGTTGTCCTGTCGCATCGCCAACACCCTGCTGGCCCTGGGCTTGCCCAAGGAAACCAAGGGCGCGGTGTGGTCGGCCAACGACGTCACCGCCTGGGCCTGCACCCTGGGCCTGTGGCGCGCCAACATGACCTGGATACCGGTCAATGCGCGCAATTCGGCGCAAGAGAACCACTACATCCTCGATGCCTTCGATTGCGAGGTGATGTTCTACCAGGACGAGTTCGCCGCGATCATCGACGACCTGCGTCCGTCGTTGCCGAAGATCCGGCACTGGGTCTGCATCGATGCCGAAGGTCGCGATGCGCCGTCGCTGGAACGCTGGAGCGCGCAGCAGCCCTCGACCCGTCCTGAAGTCGGCTACGACATGGACGACGTGATCATGCTCTCGCCCACGGGCGGCACCACCGGCATGCCCAAGGGGGTGATGAATACGCACCGCAGCACGCAGACCTTCATCGCCCACTTCATGCTGGCCTGCGCCTACCGCAATGGCGAGACGCCGGTGAACCTGGCCGCCGCGCCCATGACCCACACGGCAGGTCTGCTGGCCGTGCCGTGCACCGCCCAGGGCGGCACGGTGGTCGTGGTGACCAGGCCCGACCCGGCGGTGATGCTCGGCGCGATCATGCAGCACAAGGTCACCGAGTTCTTCCTGCCGCCGACGGTGATCTACAAGCTGCTGGAAATGCCCGGCATCGAGACGCTCGACCTGTCCTCGGTCAAGTACCTGATGTACGGCGCGGCCCCGATGTCGGTGCAGAAACTGAAAAAGGCCATCGAGGTGTTCGGCCCGATCATGGCCGGCGGTTACGGCCAGACCGAAGCCCCAGCCAGCATCGCCTTCCTGCGCCCCGACGAGCACCTGGTCGACGGCCAGCTGGCCAGCGACGAGCGCCTGTCATCGGTTGGCCGTCCCTACCCGCTGATCCGCGTGGAGGTCATGGACGATGACCAGCGGATCCTGCCACGCGGTGCCACCGGCGAGATCTGCGTGCGCGGCGACCTGGTCATGAAGGGCTACTACAAGCAGCCGGACAAGACCGCCGAAACCCTCATCGACGGCTGGCTGCACACCGGCGACATCGGCCACATCGACGCCGAAGGCTACCTGCACCTGACCGACCGCAAGAAGGACATGATCATTTCCGGCGGCTTCAACGTGTACCCCAGCGAAGTCGAGCAAGTGCTGTGGAGCCATCCGGCGGTACAGGACTGCGCGGTGATCGGTGTACCGGACGAGAAATGGGGCGAAGCGGTCAAGGCCGTGGTCGAGCTCAACCCCGGCCTGAGCGTCAGCGCCCAGGCACTGATCGATTTGTGCAAGGAACGGCTGGGGCACGTCATGGCGCCCAAGTCGGTCGATTTCGTCGACAGCCTGCCGCGCAGCCCGGTGGGCAAGGTGTTGAAGAAAGACCTGCGCCAGCCCTATTGGCAAAACCTGGATCGAAACATCTGACGCCTGTAACCGGCCCTGGCCTGCATCGGCGACTGCGTCCGGTGCAGGGCCCGGGCCTCCAGCTTGCTTCCCTGACTCATCACAAGGAATTTTCATGAGCACCGTCTATATCGCCGGCATCGCCATGACCGTCTTCGGCCGACACCTCGAACGCAGCCTCGATGACCTGGCGCGCGAAGCGCTCAATGGCGCATTGCAGGATGCCGGGTGCCGCACCGAAGACCTGGGCATCGCCTTTTATGCCGGCATGACCAATGGCCCGCTGCAAGGCCAGATCGCCATCCCCGGCCAGGTGGTACTGAGCAAGGTCGGCATCGAAGGCATCCCCATCTACAACATCGAAAACGCCTGCGCCTCGGGCAGTGCCGCCTTCAACCTGGCCGTGCAGAGCCTCAAGGCCGGCACCACCGACGTGGCGCTGGCGATCGGCGCCGAGAAGATGAACATCGCCGACAAGCTCAAGGCCCTCTCGATTTTCGAAGCCGGCTGGGACATCTCCCGCGCCGAGCAGAACTACCAGACCCTGGTGCAAATGGGCGAAGGGGTCGAAGTGCCCGAAGGCAGCGAGTCGGACAAACCCTACAGCAAGTTCATGGCCATCTACGCTGCGATGTGCCGGCACCACATGAGCACCTATGGCACCACGCAACGGCAGATTGCCGCGGTGTCGGCGAAGAACCATACCCACTCGGTGCACAACCCTTACTCGCAGTTCCGTCGGCCTTTCAGCATCGAAGAGATCCTGGCGGCGCCGCCCATCACGTACCCGATCACCCTGCCGATGTGCGCCCCTCTGTCCGACGGCGCTGCCGCCGCCATTCTCTGCACCGAGGAAGGCCTCAAGCGCATCGGTGCCGACAAGAGCCGTTGCATCAAGGTCGCGGCCAGCGTGATCCGCAGTTTCAGCAACCGTCGCCTCGATCAGCCCGAGCTCCACGTCGGGCGCCTGGCCGCCAAAATGGCCTATGAACAGGCCGGCCTCGGCCCCCGCGACATGCACGTGGCCGAAGTGCACGACGCCTCGGCCATGGGCGAAATCATCCAGGTGGAGAACCTCGGCTTCGTCGCCCCCGGCGAAGGCGGCCCGGCCGCCGAACGTGGCGAGTTCACCCTGGGCGGGCGCGTTCCGGTCAACACCTCCGGCGGTCTCGAATCCAAGGGCCATCCGCTGGGCGCCACCGGTATCGGCCAGCTCTATGAACTGGTGACCCAGTTACGCGGCGAAGCCGGCAAGCGCCAGGTCGAAGGCGCGCGGCATGCCATACAGGAAAACGGCGGCGGCCTGCAGGGCGTCGAAGAAGCGGCGGTGGCGATTCACATCCTGAGCAAGTAACCGCCCCCCCCTGCCATGAAAGAGGTAGCCAAGATGTTCAACAACAAAGTGGTGGTGATCAGCGGCGCCGGCTCCGGTATCGGTCGCGAACTGGCTGTGCAACTGGCCCGGGAGGGAGCGCTGCTGGCGCTCTCGGACATCGACCGTTCGAGCCTCGATGCCACCCTGGGCTTGCTCCCTGAAGCGAGCCAGGCCCGGGGCTACACGCTGGATGTTTCGTCCTGGTCGGCATTCCAGGAGCATGCCGAAGAGGTCATGCGCGATTTCGGCACGGTGCACTACGTCATCAACAATGCCGGCGCCACGGTGATCGGCACCGTGGCCAACACCAGCATCGAAGAGTTCGAGTGGCAACTGGGCATCAACCTGTGGGGCGTGCTGTACGGCACCAAGGCCTTTCTGCCGACGATGCTGGCCCAGCGTGAAGGTTGCATCGTCAACATCTCCAGCGTGTTCGGCCTGCTCAGCTACCCCACGCAAAGCGCCTACAACATGTCGAAGTTCGCCGTGCGCGGCCTGACCGAATGCCTCTGGGCCGAACTCAAGGGCAGCGGCGTGCGCGCCATCAGCGTCCATCCCGGCGGCATCAGGACCAACATCGAGCGGGCCGGCCGGCGCTGCAAGGCCGCAGGCGAGGAGGAAGCGAAGTTCGCCCGCCTGGCCGACAAGATGCTGCTGACCCCGCCCGCCGACTGCGCCGCCGACATCATCCACGGCATGCGCCACGGCAGCCGCCGGGTCATCACCGGCAACAAGTCCAGCACCCTGTTCTGGCTGAGCCGATTGTTCCCCAACCGCTACCCCACCCTGCTCAGGCTGCTGGGCTGAGCCTTGTCCGACCCTATCGAGGAGTACTCCATGTCCAACGCTTACGCCCGCACCCTGTTCAGTATCGCCGCCGGCTTCAACATCCTGGCGGGCCTGCCCTTGCTGGTGGCCACGCAGCCGGTCGCCCAACTGATGGGCTTGCAGATGACCCCGGCCACCGGCCTGTTCATCCAGATCACCATGATCGTGGTGCTGATGTTCGGCTGGGCCTACTGGATGATCAGCCGCGACCCGGTGCGCTATCGCCCCTACATCGTGTTGGGGATTGCGCTGAAGATCCTCGTGGTCGCGGTCATCACCAGCCACTGGCTGGCGGGCACCATTGCCTGGCCGCTGCCGGCACTGGCGGCGAGCGACATCGTCTTTGCCCTGCTGTTCTGGCGCTACCTGAGCAGCACCCGTTCGGCGCAAGCCCTCTCGCCATTGCACTGATTGAAGACCGCGCGCATCGCCCCCCCTGCCGCCGGGGGGGTAATTTCTGCCCGCTCCCGCACGATGCCACTCAGAACATCCACCTGCCGCCAACGGCCCATCCGAGGAGCTCCACCATGCTGTATGAAAGCATCGATACCGCCGCCATCAACGCCGACGACCTGCCCTGGGTGCCTTTCGCGCCTTACAACGACGACGTGCTCATCAAGTACATCAAGTGCGATCCGGTGCGTGGCGAGGTCATTACCCTGCTCAAGGCACCCGCCAGCATGACCCTGCCCAAGCACCACCACTCCGGCACCGTGATCGTCTACACCATCAAGGGTGGCTGGAAGTACCTCGAACACGACTGGATCTCCACCGAAGGTGGCGTGGTGTTCGAGACGGCCGCCACCAGCCATACGCCCATCGGCCTGCCCGAGCACGGCGACGAGGTGATCACGTTCAACGTCACCCTGGGCGATCTCATGTACATGGACGAAAACGACAACATCGTTGCCATCGAGAACTGGAAGACCAGCGTGCAGCGCTACCTGGCCTACTGCGAGGCCAACGACATCCAGCCCAAGGACATCACCAGTTTTTCGGTGTGACCGATACCCGGCGCCCCTCCCCGAGGGGGGCGCCCCACTCACTCCGCCAACAACAAGAACAGGAGTCTTCCATGATTCAGAAGTTTGCGCGCACCGGGCATTTCACACTGAAGGTGAGCATGCTGCTGGCGAGCTCCGTCGCCTGCGCCCAGGACACCCTGCCTTTCGCGCCGACGCCTTCGGCCAGCACCGCCGGGCCGACCCTGCAGGATTCCCATCACCAGAAGCGCCAGGCCCAGTCCCATGTGCCGGCCGGTGCACCGAACATCCTGGTGATCATGCTCGATGACGCCGGTTTCGCCCAGGCCGACACGGTTGGCGGCGCCATCCACACCCCGACCCTGAGCCGGGTGGCCGACAGCGGTGTGCGTTACAACGCCTTCCATACCACCGCCATCAGCTCGGCCACCCGTGCCGCCCTGTTGACCGGACGCAATCACCACCGGGTCGGCAATGGCGTGATCGCCGAGCTGGCCACCGATTGGGACGGCTACACCGGCAAGATTCCCAAGAGTTCGGCGACCATGGCCGAAGTGCTCAAGCAATACGGCTACAGCACCGCCGCCTTCGGCAAATGGCACAACACACCGACGTCGGAAACCACCGCCGCCGGACCGTTCGACAGCTGGCCGACCGGCTATGGCTTTGAACACTTCTATGGCTTCATGGCCGGGGAAACCTCCCAGTACGAGCCGCGCCTGTACCGCAACACCACGCCGATCGAACCGCCTCGCGATCCCAAGTACCATCTCAGCGAAGACCTGGCCAACCGCGCGGTGAACTGGCTGCAGGACCACAAGACCTACGCCCCGGACAAACCCTTCTTCATGTATTGGGCCCCCGGTGCCGTGCACGGCCCGCACCAGGTCAACGCCCAATGGGCCGACAAGTACAAGGGCAAGTTCGACGCTGGCTGGGATGTGTATCGCGAGCAGACCTTCGCCCGCCAGAAAGCCATGGGCTTCATTCCCAAGGACGCCAGGCTGACCCCGCGCCCCGCCGAACTGCCTGCCTGGGACAGCCTCGACGCCGGGCAAAAGCAATACCAGGCGCGCCTGATGGAGGTTTACGCAGGCTTCCTCGAGCATGCCGATACCCAGGCCGGGAAGATCCTCGACGAGCTGGAACTGCAGGGTAAACGCGACAACACCCTGATTTTCTATGTGCTCGGCGACAACGGGGCCTCGGCCGAAGGCATGGAAGGCACCATCAACGAACTGCTGGCGCAGAACGGCATTCCGGTGCCCAAGGAGCAGCAGCTCAAGGTGCTCAACGGCAGCTACGGTGGCCTGTCGGCCCTCGGCGGCCCGAAACTCGAGAGCATGTACAACGCCGCCTGGGCCTGGGCGGGTTCGGGCCCGTTTATCGGGACCAAGCTGGTGGCGGGCTACTTCGGCGGCACGCGCACGCCAATGGCGGTCTCCTGGCCCAAGCAGATCAAGGCCGATGCCAAGGTCCGCGGGCAGTTTCACCACGTCAACGACATTGTCCCGACCGTCTACGACCTCCTCGACATCAGCGCGCCCAAGGTGGTCAACGGCGTCGAGCAGGACCCGATGGACGGCGTCAGCCTGCGCTACACCTTTGCCGAGGCCGATGCAAAGTCGCGCAAGCCCCCGCAGTACTTCGAAGTGCTCGGCAGCCGTGGCATCTACAAGGACGGCTGGATCGCCTCGGTATTCGGCCCGCGCAAACCCTGGGTGCAAGGGTTTGCCCAGTTCATGGGCTGGAACCCGGACAACGACCAGTGGGCGCTGTATGACCTTGGCAACGACTACTCGCAAGCCACGGACGTGGCGGCCAGCCACCCGGAAAAACTGGCTGAGCTGAAGGCCGAGTTCGATACCCAGGCCAAGGCCAACCACGTCTACCCGATCGGCGCCGGTCTGTTTCCCTTCATGAACCCGGATGTACGCCCGGGTACCGACAAACACGAATGGAATTTCAGCGATCGCACCCAGCGCTTCCCGGAGTTCACCGCCCCCAACCTGCGCAGCCGCAACAACCGGGTACTGGTGACGGCCGACGTGCCGGCCAAGGCCAGTGGCGTGTTGTATGCCATGGGCGGGATCGGTGGCGGTGTCAGCCTGTACCTGGACGATGGTTATCTGGTCTACGAGTACAACGCCCTGGCCATTGCCCGGGTCAAGCTGCGCTCGACCGAACGCGTGCCGGCCGGTAAAGCCAACATCGAAGTGTTGACCCAAATGAGCACGACCAAACTGGGCGCGCCGGCCAATCTGAGCCTGCGCCTGGGGGGGCAGGAAGTCGCCAGCGGCGTGACGCCGTTCACCCCGGCATTCACCTTCACCGCCAGCGAAACCTTTGACGTGGCCCAGGACCTCGGCTCGCCGGTCGCCCTGGATTACTTCGACCGCGCGCCGTTCGCTTTCAACGGCAAGGTCGACGACGTGCATGTCGCTTACTTGCCCTGAACCCTTGCCCTGCCCAGGAGATTCCCATGGCCACCACCGAACTTAAAAACAAGAACGTCCTGATCACTGGCGCCGCTTCCGGCATCGGTCGCGCCGCCGCGCTGGCATTCGCCCGCCGGGGCGCCCTGATCATTGCCACCGACATCAATCTCGTTGCGCTCAGGCAGGTGCAAATGGACGTCGAGGCCCTCGGTTCCCGCTGCACCATCCATCAGCTCGATGTCTCCAGCAGCGAAGCCGTGCGGGAACTGGCCGAGAAGCTCCATGCCTCGCTCGGGGCGCTCGACGTGCTGATCAACAACGCCGGCATCGGCTACCTGGGCCAGTTCCTGCAAAGCGACCTGGCCCACTGGCAGCGGGTGCTGGACATCAACGTGATGGGGGTGGTGCATGGCTGCTATCACTTCATCCCGCAGATGCTCAAGGCCGGCGGGCCGCGCCATGTGCTCAACGTGGCGTCGGCGGCCGGTCTGTACCCGTCGCCGACGATGGCGGCTTATGCCGCCTCCAAGCATGCGGTGTTCGGGTTCAACGAAGTGCTCAAGATGGAGCTGGCCGACAGCGATATCTGCGTGACCACGGTCTGTCCCGGCATCATCAATACGCCGATCACCCATGCCCGCAACAACGTCTCGCCCTCGGTCGACGAAGCCCAGCTCACGCGACTGCACAAGTACTATCAGACCAAGGGCTGCGGGCCCGAGGTGGTCGCCGAAGGCATGGTCCGCGCGGTGCAAAAGAGCCAGGACCTGTTGCTGGTCGGGCCCTTTGCGAAGGTGCTGTACCACCTGCGTCGGCTGTCCCTGGGCCTGTTGCGTCGCTTCGTGCTGAGCGATGCGCGCAAGGTCGGGTTTCTCTGATGGCGAGCGCTTCTCCCGCGGTGCAGGGGTTGCACTTGATGGCCAAGCCGGTCGGTCCGATCTGCAACCTCGATTGCAGCTACTGCTTCTACCTGGAAAAGGAGCAGTTGTACCCGCCCAGAGAGCGCTTTCGCATGTCCGACGAGGTGTTGCGCGCGTACATCCAGGGTTACATCGCCGCGCAACCCAGCCCCGAAGTGGAGTTCACCTGGCAAGGCGGCGAGCCGACCTTGCTGGGCCTGGATTTTTTCCAGCGGGCGGTGGCCTGTCAGCGCGAGTTTGGCGCTGGCAAGGTCATCCGCAATACCCTGCAAACCAACGGCACCCTGCTCGATGACCAGTGGTGTGCCTTCCTCGCCCGCGAGGGTTTCATGGTCGGCCTGAGCCTTGACGGGCCGCGTGAGGTCCACGACCTCTACCGACCGGACAAGCGTGGCCGCTCCAGTTTCGATGCGGTCATGGCTGGCCTGGGCCTGCTGAAGAAACACGGGGTGCCGTTCAACGTGCTGGTCACCGTGGCCCGCGACGTGGCGAACCATCCGCTGGAAATCTATGGTTTTCTCAAGGCCCAGGGCGTGCGGCATATCCAGTTCAACCCGGTGGTCGAACGCCTTCCAGGCGCAGCGGACGTCAAGCAGGGCCTGAGTTTCGCCACGCCGCCGGAGCTGCGACTGCATGCCGTGGACGAACCCGGGGTGGTCACGGCGCAGAGTGTCGAACCCGAGCGTTATGGCGACTTTCTCATCGCCATCTTCAACGAATGGGTGCGCCATGACGTCGGCGACATCCATGTGATGAACTTCGAATGGGCCCTGGCGGCCTGGTGCCAGCTGGCGCCTTCGGTGTGCCTGTTCAGCCCGCGCTGCGGCAAGGCAGCGATCGTCGAACATGACGGCAGCGTCTACTCCTGCGACCACTTCATGTACCCGGAGTATCGCCTGGGCAATCTCCAGGAAGATGACCCGGCCACCCTGCTCGCCTCCCCGGCCCAGAAGGCGTTCGGCGCGGCCAAGGAAACCACGTTGCCGACCGTGTGCCAGCAATGCGACTACCGCTTCGCCTGCCACGGCGAATGCCCGAAGAACCGGTTCATGACCGCGCCCAACGGCGAGCCGGGACTGAACTACCTGTGCCCCGCCTACAAGAAATACTTCCGCCACCTGACGCCCTACATGAACGCCATGGCCCAGTTGATCAGCCATGACCAGCCCGCTTCGCTGATCATGCAGGCCTTCGACGGCCCGCTGATCGTACCGCTCAAGCCAGCGCGATAATGGGTTGGGGGACTGTGGGAGCGGGCTTGCCCGCGAAGGCGGCCTGACAGGCGTCCCGGGATTCATTCTCTGAGTACATATCCATTTCAGCGGTAATAGCCACCGGCGGTTACCGCAGGAATGGATATGTACACCACCCTCAAAACATACATCGCCTGACGCTAGTCATCGCAGGCAAGCCAGCTCCCACAGGGTCCTGGTACATCCGCCAACATCAGTCCGACTGGCAGGCCGCCTTCGCGAGCAAGCCCGCTCCCACATGGGATCAGGGGTACTCACGAAATAACGTCAACCGCTAAATCGTATTCGCGAGCAGGCTCGCTCACACAACGGGATCGCAGAAAGACCCGTAACCAGATCGCCTCGTTTTGACTTTGGCTTTTGATCTTCCTGCTCCCTCGTGAGGCTTCGTTCCGGTTCTGCGTAGTGGGCAACCCGGCATGGATGCCGGGTTAGCCGCGTACGGCGATGGATGGCGGCGGGCTCTGTAGGAGCGAGCTTGCTCCGGGCGGCGTTCCGACGAAAAGCCCGAGAGCACCTCGGGGTGTCAGGCTCCCCGCATCATCGTTGACCTCCATCGCGAGCAAGCTCGCAGTAAGGGCGGAACCATTAGCGGTCGTTACCGCAGGAATGGATATGTGCGCGAACAGAGAGCCTGGTCGGCCCGAAGGCCGCCAAGATCAAGATCAAAAGATCGCCGACAGATTAGCGAGCCTTCCTGAGCAAGAAATGCGACAACGCCGGGATCAGCACCAGCGCACCGATCATGTTCCAGATGAACATGAAGGTCAGCAGGATCCCCATATCCGCCTGGAACTTGATCGGCGACCAGGCCCAGGTGATGACGCCCGCCGCCAGGGTGATGCCCACCAGAGCGACCACCTTGCCGGTGAACGCCACCGAGTTCTTGTAAGCCTCGGTCAACGACAGGCCGGCACGCTGCTGGGCCAGCTGCACGCTGAGCAGGTACAGCGCGTAATCCACGCCGATCCCCACGCCCAGGGCGATCACCGGCAGGGTGGCCACTTTCACGCCCATGCCAAGACACACCATCAACGCCTCGCAGAGCACTGACGTCAGCATCAAGGGCACCACCGCCACCACGACCGCGCGCCAGCTGCGAAAGGTGATGAAGCACAGCACGATCACCGCGCCATACACGTACACCAGCATGGTGCGGTTGGCCTCGCGGACCACGATGTTGGTCGCCGCTTCGATCCCCGCGCTGCCGGCCGCGAGCATGAACTGGCGTTCACCGTTGCTGTGCTCGCGAGCGAAGGCCCCGGCGACACTGACCACATGTTCGAGGGTCTGTGCCTTGTGGTCGGCCAGGTAGGCCACCACCGGCATCATCGAGCAGTCGCTGTTGAACAGTTCCGGGTTGTTCACCGAGGCCTGTTGCGCGCCATAGTTGAGTACGTCCTGATTGCGCGCGATGGTCAGCATCTTCGGGTTGCCTTCATAGGAACCCGCGGTGATCTGCCGTACGGCGTTGACCAGCGACACGGTGGTCTGCACCCCCGGCTGCTGTTGCAACAGCCAGCCGAGACGGTCGGCCTCGACCAGGGTCTCGTACTTCAGGCAACCCTCGCTCGCGGTCTTGACCATCACGGCGAACTGGTCGCTGGACAGCGAGTAGTTGTCGGTGATGTAGGCATTGTCGCGATTGTAGCGGGAGTCTGCGCGCAGCTCGGGCGCACCCGGGTCAAGGTCGCCGATCTGCAGCTGGGTACTGACCATGAACCCGCCCGCCGCCAGCAACCCGGCGACGATCACGGCGACTGTGGCCCAGCGGCGCTCGGTGAAGCGGTCGAGCAGGCTCCACAGATTGCCCAGGCCCTTGCCGTGCAGTTCCTTGTCTTCCTGACGCAGGCTGCGCGCCGCCGCCTTGCGACTGACACCGCAATACGACAGCAGCACCGGCAACAGCACCAGGTTGGTGAAGATCAACACCGCCACACCGATGCTGGCGGTGACGGCCAGGTCCTGGATCACCGGGATGTCGATCAGCATCAGCACGGCAAAGCCGACCGCATCGGCGAGCAAGGCCGTCAGCCCCGCCAGGAACAGGCGGCGGAAGGTGTAGCGCGCCGCGACCAGTTGGTGTGTGCCGCGCCCCACATCCTGCATGATGCCGTTCATTTTCTGCGCGCCGTGGGACACGCCGATGGCGAACACCAGGAACGGCACCAGGATCGAGAACGGGTCGAGCGCATAGCCCATCAGCGCGACCAGCCCCAGCTGCCAGGCCACGGCGATCACCGAGCAGAGAATCACCAGCGTCGTGCTGCGCACACAGCGGGTGAAGAAATAGATGATCGACGTGGCGATCAGCGCAGCAGCGCCAAAGTACATCATCACCAGCACCAGGCCGTCGATCAGGTCGCCGACCAGCTTGGCGAAGCCGATCACGCGGACTTTGATCGGCCCCTTGCCCTCCTCGCCCCGGGCATGGGTTTCATTGCCGCCGGCGAACTCGTACTTGTTACGCAATTGCTCTTCGAGAACCCGCGAGAAAGCGTGGTAGTCGATGGCCTGGCCGGTGACCGGATCTTTCTCCAGCAGGGGCACGAAAATCATGCTCGACTTGAAGTTGTTGCCCACCAGGCTGCCGACGATGCCAGATCGGGCAATGTTCAAGCGCAGCTGCTCGACGCCCTTGGCCGAGCCGTCGTAGGCATCGGGCATCACCGGCCCGCCGCGAAACCCCTCTTCGGTCACTTCGGTCCAGCGCACCGCCGGTGTCCACAGCGACTTGACCCAGGCACGGTCCACACCCGGGGTCACGAACAGGGTGTCGTTGATCTGCTTGAGCACATCGAGGTATTGCGGGTCGAAGATATCGCCCTCGGTGTTTTCCACCACCACCCGCACCGCATTGCCGAGCCCGCGCAGGGACTGGCGGTTTTCCAGGTAGTTCTGAATGAACGGCTGGCTTTGCGGCAGCATTTTTTCGAAGCTGGCAGTCAGGCTCAGGCGAGTGGCCGCAAAGTAACCGAGCAGCACGGTGATCACCAGGCAACTCAGCACCACCAGCAGGCGGTTGTTGAAGATCAAGCGTTCGAGCAGGTTGCCGGAACGGGCGTCGAAGCCCTTGAGCTCCCGCACCACCGGCATCGTATCGAGTTCGTAGGTACCCATATCGTGTCTTGTCTCTTTTGTTGTACGCAGGTGGGCTTATTCGAGAGGTAGCTGGCGAAGACCGCGGGCGCCGGCCAATACCAGTGCACCGGCCGTTGTCACTTGCGCCGCGGCCACCGGCGCCAGGCCGTTTTTCGCCTGCAGCTTGAAACTTGCGCCGTCGTCGTTGCTGACCAGTACATGGCCGGCCTGGCTCAACAGGATGATCCGGCCGTCTGCAGTGACCGTGCCGGCGGTGATGCTCAGGGGCAGGCCAAGCTCGACCTTGTTCCAGTGGGCGCCGCCATCGACGCTGCGGTAGGCGTTGCCGCGCAGGCCGAACACCAGCACCGCGCCGGGCTTGCCGACAATGCCGAAAAAACTGCCGTTGTAGGGCGTGGGGGTGGCCTTGAAACGCTCGCTGGCCGGGTCGAACTTGAGCACCAGGCCCTGCTCGCCGACAACGAACAGTGCGTTGCCGGCCGGGCGCAAGGCGTACAGGTTCAAGGCACTGGGGTTGTCGCTCCGGTCGAGCCATGGCGTCCAGCTGCGACCACCGTTGTCGGTACGGAAAATCAGGTTGAAGGCGCCGACGATGTAACCGACCTGGTCATTCTCGAACCACACATCGAGGAACGGCTTGTCGGCGCCCTCCTCGAACATGCGCTGGGCATCGGCCAACAAGCTTGCGACCGCCTCGTCGTCCGGCCGAGCCGCGGCCTGCTTGCGGTAATACGCGAGCAGGGTCGAGCCGACGTCGCGGCCATCGAATTGACGGCTCCAGCTTTCACCCGCGTCGCTGCTGTGCAACACCACACCGTCATGGCCGACGGCCCAGCCCTGGGACGGACTGGGGAAATGCACGGCCACCAGGTCAGAGCTGACCGGTACCCTGGCTTGACGCCATTGCAGGCCTGCATCGTCCGAATAGAAAATGTGGCCACGCTGGCCGACCGCGACCAGGCGCCCGCCGGCACTGGCCAGTCCCGTGAAAATGCCATGCAGCGCCTTGTCGGTCTGCATCGCCGGCCGGTCGAGGGTATCGGCGAAATCCGCCGCCACCACGGCACGGGTGAAAGGCAAGGCCAACGCGGCACCCAGTGCAATGAGCACTGTCCATCTGAATTTGTTCATCGCTGTTTCCCGGATAAAAAAAGCCACCGGAAGAGGTGTGGCCTCTCCCCGATGGCAAATACCACATGGAGCTCTGTCAGCGGATTCCGGCACCGGCCAGGGATTCCGGAGCCCACTGGGCCTTGGAGAGTGGCTCGATGTACTTCACACCACCGTACGGCCCGTACATCCCGGTAATGTTGTAGCTACCGGTGACGAAGTCGTAGAACATATGGTTGTCCGAGTTCGGCGCCTGCACGTCGTAGCTGTAGGCCATGTGTGCAAAGGCGCCGCGGTACAACTTGCCGCTGGCGTCGTATTCGTCCGAAGCCAGGGCAATCCAGCTGTCCTCATCGAGGTAGAAGGTGCGCTTGCTGTAGATGTGGCGCTTGCCCGGCTTCAGGGTCGCTTCCACGACCCACACGCGGTGCAGTTCCCAGCGCATCAGGTCGGGGTTGACGTGGTTGGGGGTGGTCACGTCTGCGGCCACCTTGTGGTAGTTCAACTTGTAGGTGTTGTAGGGGACGTACATTTCCTTCTTGCCCACCAGCTTGAAGTCGTAACGGTCCAGGGCACCGTTGAACACCCAGGAATCGTCATAGGTCGAACTGCCGGCCGACCCCGGGTTCGGCGTGTCGTAGGCGATGTCCGGCGCCAGCTTCACCCGGCGTTGTCCCGGCAGATACTGCCAGCCACGGCGGCCTTGCTTGAGCGGGTTGACCGCATCGACCACCAGGATGGCTTCACCGGCGCGGCGTGCCGGGCCCTGGTAATACAGCTTGGTCTTGAAGAACACGTCGCTCTCGTTGGCCGCCGTGGTACGGGCCGGGTCGTACAGCGGGTACTCGATGTAGGCGTTGCCGGTGGTGGCCAGGGTCGCCCTGCCCGAAGAATCGACGTTCCAGGAATCGTACTTGGAGTTCAGCGCAAAGCCCTGATAGCGCAGCAAGTGGTTCCACATGGCTTCATAGCCATCGGCAGGGATCGGGAACGGCACGCCGGGCAACGCATTGTCCAGGGCGACTCCACCCTCGGTGGTTTTGGTCCCGACCGCGTTTTTCGCCGTGTTATCCAGCAATCGCTGAGGCATGGCCACGGTACGGTGGGTCGGGTAGACATCGACGCGGAACGACGGGAAGCGCTTGAGCAGTTCCTGGGTCGAGGCTGTCATCTTGCCGGCATACTGGGCAGCATTACCGGCGTTGATCACCGTCAGCGGCTTTTCACTTTCGAAGGGGTCGGGGCGAAACGAGCTGCCCGCCTGGTAGCTGGCCGGCGCCTGGGTCAGGCCACCGGTATAGGCCGGGATGCTGCCGTCGGCATTGCCGGCCTTCTCGGCGCCGACGCCGGTCAATGTGCTGCCAAGCCGGGTGGCCTGGTCGGAAGATACGGCCGCGTCGGCGGCACCGGTCACCGCCAGCGCAAGGGCTGCGGCCAATACGGATTGGGCAAGTTTCATGGGGTCTCTCCTGTTGCCTGGCAACGTTCGATCAGATAGTCGTTTTGAAGGTGAAGGTGACCATGCCGCGATCCTTGAGCTGGGCCGATGTACCGCCAAAGGCTGTGGCCTGCCCCGGGGTGCAGTTGTACTGGCCATTGGCGCCGGGGGCGGCACCCTCTCCCTGGCTGCCGGCATTGCCGGCGCGGTCGCAGGTATCGAACGGACCGAAGTTGTCCACGTACTTCAGGTCGAAGCGATACTGGTTGTGCACGTCCATGCCAACGCCGATCGAATAGCTTCCGGAGTCTTCGTTGCCCCCCATCTGGACGGCGGAGTTGCCATTGAGGCCAACGTTGTAGGTGGCCGGCATGTAGAAATCGATGCCGGGAAAAACCTGATACCAGGTCGGGTTGAAATTGACGCCGATGACGTAGTTGTCCTTGCTGACCTTGTCCACGCCGCGGTACCAGTCCTCACCCTTGAACAGCTGCTTGTTGTCGGTCACGTCCAGCCAGCGGCTGTAGCCCAGTTCCACCAGCAGCGAGGCGCTGTCCCACACCGGTGTGTCGGCGAAGGTGGTCAGGCCATTGAGCACCGCATGCACGGTGTTGCCTCGGGCCACGCCGTTGTTGCCATCGAAACTGCCGATGAATCCGGGCAGACCGGCGGCGGCCGCGGCCGGGCTGACGGTGGCGGCGACACTGGCCAGCGGCATGTTCTCGCGGTAGTTGAGGTCGAAACCGACGCTGACCCCGGCGATGCTCTTGGACAGGCTGATGCCGTAGATATCGATATCATCGACGTAGAACTGGTTGTAGCTGCCGATGTTGCCCGAGATCAGCTGCGCCGGGCCGACAGCGGTCGGCTGCAGGACCAGGTTGGGCAGGATGTCCGAGGTGTTGCGGTAGTAGAAGCCCAGGGTCCCGTCCAGCCATTGCGGGCTCCACTTGGCCATCAGGCCGAAGTCGCCGTGATTGTCCGGGGTGAAGGTGTGGCCGTTGGTCAGCCGCAGGAACTCATTGGCGCCGATGGGGCCGGGAGCACCGAAGAGTGGGTTGCGGCCACCGATCAGCGACAGGTTGTGCCCGCCACTCTGGATGCCGTCGTTGAACCCCAGGTAGGTACCCGATTCCGGCAGGCGCGAGGCGTCCCAACCGAGGAAGTACTGGGCGCTCAGGGTCAGTTCCGGGCCAAAGGTCAGGCTGCTGGACAACTGGTTGCGCGGGATGAACAGTTCCTTGGCCTCGGTGCCCGGCACTGTCAGCCCCTTGGTGATGTCCAGGCCCGACTGGCCATAACTGTTGCCGTGGGCGAAGGCCAGGATACTTTCGCCCCAGTACTGGGTATGGCTGCCCAGCTTGGCGCTGAGCAGGGTTTCGTCACCGACCTCGGTGCTGCCAAACACGAAAGCATCGAGGATTTCCGCAGACGGTCCGTTGTAGTAACGGTCGGCATAACCGCTGATATGGCGTGAGTCCGGTACGCCGTTGTTCAGCTGGTTGGTCGAGGCGTTGGCACTGCCGACATTGTCATAGGCATGGTCGTACCAGCTGTTGGCACTGACGCGAAAGCCGGCCTTCTGCTTGTAGACCACGTCCAGTTCCGAGAGCACGTCCAGGCGCTGGGACACCGCACTGCCCGACGAGAAGTTGCGGTTGCCGTCATTGTTGTTCCAGCTGTTGGCCAGCTTGCTGTTGGCACTTTCCACGCGCTGGCCGTAGTTGAGCTTGAAGGTGTTGTCGAAACGCACCGACAGGTCTTCGTTGCCCGTATCGATTTCCAGGGCTTGCGCGGGCGCGATGCCCATCCCGGCCAGGATTGCGGTAGCCAAAAGCCCTCGACGCAGGTTTGCATGGCAGATCTTATTGTTGTTGTTCATCTAACGGGCTCACCTTCTCTGTGGTTCATGAAAACGCATTGAAACGGCACTGCGACGCTGTCCTTAGGTGCGCTGCAGGATGGTTACCGATACCGAACGACCCAGCGCCGTGTTGTGCGCAAGTGCCGTCCGGACTTCGTTGTCGTGCCTGGACGGCGCCGTGCCGCGCAACTGCCAGACCAATTCAGTGATTTGCGCCAGCCCCGTTGCTCCCGGGGCATGGCCGCGACCGAGCAATCCACCGGAGGCACAGACATCGACCGGGGTGCCGCGGCTGTTGCGCCGTTCGCGCACGAAGCCGTCGATACCTTCCTCCCGGCACAAACCCAGGGCGGCGCTGTACACCATGAAGTCGCCGACGCTCTGGTCATGCAGCTCCACGGCCTCGATCTCGTCGGCACCGATACCGGCGTGCTCATACGCCAGTTGTGCAACCCGCCGGGTCGTGGCGCGCCCCAGCACATCGAGCACGCAGCCGGACTCCTGCTCGGAGGCCAGGTCGCTACCGCGCACACAGGCCCTGACTGCCACACCACCGCGGGCGCCGTAGCGGACCAGAAAACCCGGGGTACACAGCAGCACCGCCGCCGCCCCGCTCGCTGGCGGGCAAAGGTAGCGAGCCCGCCAGCCATCGAGTGCCGTACAGCGGTTGAGCACGGCCATGGGGTTGAGCATGGCCTTGTTCCGGGCCTGGCTGAGGACCTGCTCGAAGCTGCTCTGGGCCACGCCCATGCGGGTCAGCAACCAACTGGTCTGGGCCGCGAACAGCGCGGCCGGATGCTCGCGCCGGGCAAAATGAGCCTGGCAGGCATCGGGCTGGCCAAGGCCGTCCCAGGCCTGCGGCGCGCTGTCGTCCAGACCAAAGAAGGCGCGATGGGTAACGTTCGACGGCATGCATTCAAAGCCCAGTGCCAATGCGCATTCGGCCTGACCGGACAACACGCTGTGACGCGCCAGCTGCAAGGCACTGCTGGCTGCCGAGCAGCCGTCCGCGAGGGAAAACACCGGGACACCGGTCAGGCCGATCTGGGCCAGGACCTGCTCAGTGCAACCGACTGCGCTGCTGACGCAGGCACTGAACACCTGGTCGACCAGGTCATAGTCAATGCGCGCATCGTCGAGCGCCCGGCGAATCGCCCTGCCCGCCAACGCAGCGACACTGTCGCCAGCGCCCAGCGGGACGAACGCAGACATGCCCACCCCCGCAATCAGCACGCTTTGACTCATACGCCTTACCTCGATAGTCGGCTGATGCCGATCCTCTCTTGTCTTCGAGCAACGCTCGGCAAGCGGCAATCCGCCGGGCCGGGTTGGTTCAAGTGAGGTCCAGACTATCGGTCAGGCGCGATCCAACCCCCCCATCGTCAGGGGGGGTGGAAGAACAAGGGGGGGAAGGTTCTTCAAGCATTTCCGGAGAACTGTAGGAGCCAGCCTGCTGGCGATGGACTCCAGTGCGCCGCGTTCATCCAGTTCACACGCGTTATCGTTAACGACCATCGCTGCGATGCGGCGACCCGACAAGCCAGCTCCCACAGGGGACCCTGCCCACGCTGAAAAACTGTAGGAGCCAGCCTGCTGGCGATGGACTCAAGCGCACCGCGTTCATCCAGTTCACACGCGTTATCGTTAACGACCATCGCAGGCAAGCCAGCTCCCACAGGGGACCCTGCCCACGCTGAAAAACTGTAGGAGCCAGCCTGCTGGCGATGGACTCCAGTGCGCCGCGTTCATCCAGATCCCACGCGTCATCGTTAACGACCATCGCTGGCAAGCCAGCTCCCACAGGGGAGCGTGTCCACGCTGAAGCTGTAGGAGCCAGCTTGCTGGCGATGGACTCCAGTGCGCCGCGTTCATCCAGGTCACACGCGTTATCGTTAACGACCATCGCAGGCAAGCCAGCTCCCACAGGGGACCCTGCCCACGCTGAAAAACTGTAGGAGCCAGCCTGCTGGCGATGGACTCAAATGCGCCGCGTTCATCCAGCTCACACGCGTTATCGTTAACGACCATCGCTGGCAAGCCAGCTCCCACAGGGGACCCTGCCCAGGCTGAAAAACTGTAGGAGCCAGCCTGCTGGCGATGGACTCAAGCGCACCGCGTTCCTCCAGTTCACGCGCGTTATCGTTAACGACCATCGCTGGCAAGCCAGCTCCCACAAGGGAACGTGCCCACGCTGAAGCTGTAGGAGCCAGCTTGCTGGCGATGGACTCAAGCGCGCCGCGTTCATCCAGCTCACATTGGCCGTGGCGGACCGGAAATAATGCGCGAGCAGAAGGACCAGGTTTCAGCTGGCTGGATCGAGGATGCCAAGCATGTAGGCACGATCCACCACATGCTTGCGGGTGCCGGCCTGGAACTTGCCGAACAGGTTCTTCAAATGCCATTTCACGGTTTCTTCACCGACATTCAGCGCCAGGGCGATCTGCTTGTTCGACAGGTTACGTGCGAGCAATTGCAAGACTTCGCGTTCCTTGGGTGTCAGCAACCGGCTGGGCGACACCGTGCTGGTCGCCAGTGGCGCCGGCGCGGGGGGTGGTGTGCCTTGCGCAGCGGCCGGGGGTACCTCGTGCCGGATCTGGCGCAACCATTTGAGCAATTGCGGGTGGGTGTCTTCGACAATCCTCCGCAGGCCGTTTTCCTCGGCCAGGCTGATCGCTTCACGCAGGCAGGCCAGGCCGTTGCCGCCCGACTCGTGGAGCGCCAATGCCTTGAGCAGTTTGATCTGCACGATTTCACGGCCGCGACGAATGCGCTCGGCTGTTTCACCGGCACGCTCCAACAGTTCCAGCATCCCTTGCCAGTCACGTTGCACATGGGCGATATAGGCCTTGGCCAGCATCACCATCAAGGCCAGTTCCGGCCCGAGCAAGCCTGTTTGTTCATGCGCGACCTGCGGCACCTGGGCATCGAGCCGGCGCCCCAATGCCAGGCAGGTATCGGCCCGGCCTTGCAGCGCGTGCAGGCGAATCTGCTCGGCCAGGGCGGCAATGCAGAAACGCGCAATGCCGCGCTCTTCACCGAGCACGAACAGCGCCTCGAGCAGGTCATAACCACGATGGCCCTGGCCCTGCAGGACCGCCAGGCGAGAGGCGGTGACAAAACCCAATACAATCGCATCCGGAGAAGCCAGGCGCTCGACCACGTCCAGACGGTTGGCCAGGACCGTGGCGGCTTCTTGCAACTGATCGCGCTCGAGCAACACTGTAGCCAGTCCGCTGGCCAACATCACCGCCACCGGACTGCGTCGGCCAATGTCCTGTTCGGCGCGAGCCAGGCTGTCGCGCAGCGCTCTTTCGGCCGGCACGAGGCGACCTTCGCTGACATAGCTGAGGCCCACCACCCATTCGCCAAAACCGCGGATGGCGTCCAGGCCTGAGCTCCAGGCATACAAGGGTGCCCGCTGAAAGATCCGTCGAGCTTTTTCCGGTTGGCCCTGAAACAGGGTCAGGCGCGCGATCTGGTTGGCGAAGACTGCCTGTAACTTGATCTCGCCAGTCGGCAAGGCGTCCACCCAAGGGGTCACCAGCGCCAGCGATTCGTCCGGCCGGTCGGCAAAATAGGCGGCGGTGGCAACAATCATCGCTGCTTCGCAACGCGTGCTGTCATCGATCGCCGGGTCCTGACGCAGACCGGCGACCAGGCGCACTGCTTCCTCATGCCGATCGCTCATGGCCAGGGACCAGGCGGCCGCCAGGCACATGCGCGAGCGCGATTCGACCTCCTGCGCCGGCAGCTCCTCCACCCATTCCAGAACCCGGCTGAACTGCCCGCGCAACATGATTTCGTACAGGCATTGCTCGATCATCTGATAGGCCTGGCGGGTGCGCCCGGCCAACAGATAATGACGAGCCGCCTGCTCCAGGAATTCATGGGCCTCGAGCCAACTGGCCGCCCGCTCATGCAGGTCCAGGCGTCGGGTCTCGGGCAGACTGGCAAAGCGCCCCAGCAGGAACTCCCGGGCCAGCGGGTGGATACGCACCCATTCACTGTCCACGCTTTCGACAAAAATCGGCGTTGCCACGCACAGCTCCTGCAAGCGCAAACCGGCCTGCTCGTCGCCGCTCAAGGCGATGCACAGGGACGGATGCAACACCTCCAGCAGCGCAATGCTGATCAGAAATTCAATCTGTTCGGCAGGCAGGTGGGCGATCAGGGTGTCGACAAAATAGCGTCGTATATCACCGGTCCCTGCCGACAGCTCTTCGACCGCCGCGACCACGCTCGGGCTTTTTTCGATGGAAGCGATCGCCAGTTGCAGGCCCAGTGACCAGCCCTCGGTGGCTTCGTGCAAGCGCACGCACAGGTCCGGATCGATACGATGGCCGAAGCGGCTGCTGAGGATCGCCACGGTTTCCTCCACCCGCAGGCGCAAGGCGTCCGCGCCGATGACGACATAGAAGCCGCGGGCCTGCAGGTCGGCCACCTGCAGGTTCAGGCGCCCACGGGAGGCCATGATGATGCGCAGGTTGGCCGGGGCATTGTGCAGCAGGTAGGCCAGGCAATGACGCACAGTGGTTTCGGGTAGCCGGTCGGCTTCGTCGAGCATCAGCACGATTTCGCCCCCCAGGTCCGCGACCTCGGCCAACCAGTCGGTCAGCCCTTCCATCTCGTCGCGGCCGGGTCCGGGCATGCGCTCCAGGAAACCGGCAAAGGTTGCCCGTCCACTGCCTATGGCCATGGCCGCGGACAGTCCCCCGGCGAATCGAACGCCATCGTCATGTTCATCGAGCGTCAACCAGGCCACCACCGCCCCACGGGAAAGAAACTCCCGGCGCCACTGGGCCAGCAGAAACGTCTTGCCGAACCCCGCCGGGCCTTGCACGGCAACGGCCATTTTGTCCGCCAGGGCCGCGGAGTCGATGCTCAGCCGCTCACGCATGTGAGCGGTTTTCTGACTTCGCGGTGGCGTGGTCTTGAGGACCAGTTCCGGTGCAATGCGATCCATGGGGGGCCCTTTGGACTGGGGTACAAAGTATCGCTGGTTATAAACGATAGTCCCGGAACTGTTCGCGCAATTTCATTTTTTGCACTTTACCCGTTGCGGTATAGGGCAGTGCCTCGACGAAAGCCACCGCGTCGGGCAGCCACCACTTGGCCACGTGGTTCTGTAAAAAGCCGAGCAACTCGTCCCGCGTCGCCAACATGCCCTGCTTGAGCACCACCACCAGCAACGGCCGTTCCTGCCATTTGGGGTGGGGCACGCCGATGACTGCTGCTTCGGCCACCGCCGGGTGGCCGCAGGCGGCGTTTTCCAGGTCTATGGAGGAAATCCATTCACCGCCGGACTTGATCACATCCTTGGCCCGATCGGTGATCTGCATGTAGCCATCCGGATCGATGGTTGCGATATCGCCAGTGACCAGCCAACCCTGTTCATCGAGCAGGTCCCCGCCCTCGCCCCGGTAATACTGGCTGGCGATCCACGGCCCCTTGACCCGCAAATGGCCGGACGCCTGGCCGTCACGGGGCAGCTCGGCACCGTCTGCATCGACGATTTTGATCCTTACCCCGAACAACACCCGGCCCTGCTTGGCTTGCAGGTCGATGCGCTCGTCGAGCGAGGCGTCGCGGTGCTTGGGCAAGGCATTGCACACCGTGCCCAAAGGCGACATCTCGGTCATCCCCCAGGCTTGCAGCACCCGGGCGGCAAAACGAGTCTCGAAGGTTTCCACCAGACTGCGCGGCGCTGCGGCCCCACCCATCACGACCCGGTTCAGGCACAGGTCCGCGGTCGGCATCAGCCCGGCGTTATGCACATGCTGCTGCAGGCTCATCCACACCGTGGGCACGCCCAGGGCCAGGGTGACTCTTTCGCGCTGCATCAGGTCATACAGGCTGGCCCCGTCGAGGTCCGCGCCGGGCAGGACCAGGCGCGCGCCGCACATCGCCGCCGAATAGGGCATGCCCCAGGCGTTGACGTGGAACATGGGCACCACCAGCAGCGCCGTATCGGCCGAGGACAGGTTGAACCCGTCCGACGTGCAGGTGGCCATCGAATGCAGCAAGGTCGAGCGATGGGAGTACAACACCCCTTTCGGATTTCCGGTGGTGCCCGAGGTGTAGCACAGGGAGGCCGCCACGCGTTCATCCAGGCAGGGCCAGGCGAAGGTCTCGGGTTCATCGCCGATCAGGTCTTCGTAACACAGCAGGTTGGGCACGACGATGGGCGGCATCTGGCTGCGCTCGGCCAGCGCGACGAACGCCTTGACCGTGGTCAGTCGCGGCGCAAGCTGCTCGATCAGGGCCGCGAACGACAGGTCGAAAAACAGGTACTGGTCTTCGGCATGGTTGGCGATGAACTCGATCTGCTCGGCAAACAGCCGCGGGTTGATGGTGTGCAATACCGCGCCCATGCCCGAGACGCCATAGAACATTTCCATGTGCCGGTAGCCGTTCCAGGCCAGGGTGCCGACCCGCTCGCCGGGCTGCACGCCGAGGTTTGTCAGGGCATTGGCCAGTTGTCTGGCACGCCGGCCGATGTCGGCGTACGTGCAGTGATGCAGCGTGCCGTCCTGCAGGCGCGAGGCTATCTCGACCTGGGGGTGCGAGCACACCGCGTGCTCCAGTACCGAAGAAATGAGTAAGGGGTGATCCTGCATCAGACCCAGCATGGCAATCGCTCCGTTGTGGTTTTTGTAAGGTTCGGGCGGTTGTATTCTGCGCAGGCGCCGGGCATTTATTTGATAAAACACGCCAATCATTTGATACTTCGCGCCATTCATCCTCAAAGGCGTGCGCCATGGATACTCATCTCATTCGCAGCATGTGCCTGTACGGTGCCCGCGAACTGATCGCCGATCTGCACGGCGACCCTTGGCGAGTGGCCCATGGGGCATCGATTGCCCCGCAGTCGCTGGACCAGCTGGACGTCCTCCTGCCGGTGCCAAAGGTGGTGCATTTTCTCGACCTGGCCGCCCGGGAAACCGGTCGCGAGGACTTCGGGTTGCTGCTGGCACAGAAGCAAGGGATGGGCGTATTGGGCAGTGCGCTGCTCGACATCGTCAGCGAAGCGACCACGGTGGGCGACTGGCTCGAACGCCTGTCACGCTACTTCCACGTGCTGATGTCCGGTGCCCTGGTGCACCTGGAGCAACACGCACTGGGGATGACCGTGCACTACGAAGTGACCGCGACGGCCGGAATCGACGAAACCCAGTCCGTCCACCTGGGCCTGGCCCTGCTCGCGCGCAAACTGCGCGGCGCGCTGTATCCGCAGTGGTCGCCCGAACGCGTGATGCTGCGTTGCCGGGAACCCCATAGCCGCGCCAGCTACACACGGGTGTTCGGCCAGAACCTGTTCTTCAATCAGGAGTGCAACGGCATGCTGCTCAGCCACCAGGTGCTGGCACATCCACTGAGCGAGCAACAGCCCTTCTCCCGCCCCGCCCTGCTTGACTACCAGCGGGAAAACCAACAGCGACGCAACCGTAGCCCGGCCTCGGCAACCGAAGACTCGGTGCGCAAACTGCTGTCCAGCAGTGGCGCGCCCCTGGACGCCGTCGCCCTTAATCAGCTGCAGAGCCGCCGCACCCTGCAACGCAGGCTGGCCGGTAGCGGCACCACCTTCCAGGCCATCAAGCAGCAGACCAAGCTGGACCTGGCCCGCAAATACCTGAGCCAGACCGACTTGAAGCTTTCACAGATCGCCGAGGTGCTGGGTTTTTCCAGTCTGAGTGCGTTCAGCCGTTTTTTCCACAACGCCCAGGGCTGCGCGCCCAAAGCCTACCGGGCGCAGGCTGCGGGCACGAACCCGCGGTTCATTTCGCCTTAGACTCGATGATCGCCAGCAGTCCTTTCATGACAGGAACGCTCCGTCCCGGGCTATATCGGCGCAAGACTGCACGGCCCCGGGAAACGGGTTAATTCGATTGCGACTAATGCTTAGTGCTTATCGTGATTAACCTCGCTGGAAAGTTCCGGCCCAGCAGCAATACTCCACTCTGTTTCGAAAACCATTCGAGAATAGCGTGGGGCAATGAGTCATGAACTTGAGCGTCTGCGAAGCGAAAGAATCTCGACTTTCGTTAATCAAGCGATGCCTGCGCCAGCCGTTACTGCACTTTTTAGTTGCCGGTTTTGCACTCTTCGTCCTGTACGGAGGTTTGCACCGTTCAACGGTCAATCAAGATCCGCAACGCATCGAAATTACCCCTGAAGTTGTTCAGCGGATCGCGATTTCCTGGCTGGCACGATGGCAACGCCCCGCCTCGGAGCAACAGTTGCAGGCCCTGATCGATGACTATGTGAAAGAGGAAATCCTCTATCGCGAAGCACTGAAACTTGGCCTGGACAAAGACGACACCATCATTCGCCGCCGACTGGCGCAAAAAATGGATTTCCTCGCCGAAGATGTCGCCTCACTTCGCGAACCGGCCCCCGGTGTACTGGAGGCCTGGTACAACCAGCATCAGGACCAATATGCCCCGCCCCCCCTGGCGACCTTCCATCATGTGTTCTTCGCCCTGGACAAACGCGGCGTGCAGGCGCAGGCCCAGGCTCAAGCCGCGCTGAGGGGGCTGACTGACAGCAACAGCGCTGAAGGCGATGCGTTCATGTTTAAAAGCGCCTACACAGAGCAATCACAGGATCAAGTGGCGCGGGTCTTTGGTTCTAAGTTCGCACTTTCGTTGTTCCAGCAAACGCCGGGACGTTGGGTGGGGCCTGTGGAGTCAGGTTTTGGCTGGCATCTGGTGTGGATCGATACGCTGGCCAAACCACCGGCACCGGCTTTCGAAACCGTGGCCCAGCAGGTCAAGTCCGATTGGTTGTCCGAGCAACGCAGCGAATCGAAACGCGCGAATTTCGATGCACTCAAAGCACGCTATGAAGTCGTGGTGGTGATGCCGGCTGCCGCCGCTGACGTTGCCGCTATCCAGACGGAGCAGCCGTGATGAGGCACAGGGTCTGGCTGTTGTTGCTGCTCGGGTGCATGGGGCTGAGCGCCATGGCCCATGAGTCGCGCCCCGCGTACCTGGAACTCAACGAAACGGCTGCCGGGCGCTATGACGTACTGTGGCGCACGCCGGTGCTGTCAGGCATGCGCTTGCCGATTGCGCTGCGGTTCGCCGAAGGTGTGCGCACTGTCGTTGATCCGGTGGAAAGCCAACTGAACGACTCGTTGATCGAGCGCCGGGTCATTGAAGCCGGTCCCGCCGGCCTGGTCGGGCAGCGCATCGAGTTTGTCGGTCTGCAAGCGAGCATCACCGATGTGCTGGTGCGTGTCGCGCGCCTGGACGGCAGCCTGACCACCACCCTCGTCCACCCCGCGCAACCCTGGATGGAAATCGCTGCCACGCCGGGAATGTTCTCGGTGGCCGGTGCGTTTCTGGTCCATGGCATCCAGCACATCCTGGGGGGCTTCGATCACTTGCTGTTCGTCTTCGGTCTCCTGCTGCTGGTGGGTAATGGCTGGATGCTGGTGAAGACCATCACCGCGTTCACCCTCGCCCACTCCATTACCCTGGCGCTCGCAGCATTGGGGGCGGTGCAGCTTCCCGGCCCGCCTGTGGAGGCGACGATTGCCCTGAGCATCCTGTTGCTGGCGGTGGAAATCGTCCGCAAGAACCGTGGCGACGTCAGCTTCACCATCCAATGGCCATGGGTGGTGGCGTTCTGTTTTGGCCTGTTGCACGGCTTTGGTTTTGCCGGTGCGCTGGCGCAGATCGGCTTGCCCCAGCGCGACCTGCCGCTGGCGCTGTTCACCTTCAATGTCGGCGTCGAGATCGGCCAGTTGCTGTTCGTCGCCGCCGTGCTGAGCCTGCGAGCGCTGTTGCTGCGTTGTCGGCTGCCACGGTCCGCGCTGCTGTATGCCAGACCGGTTGCGGCTTACGGCTTGGGAACCCTGGCGGCCTTCTGGTTTTTCGAACGAGTCTCGAGTTTCTGGGCCTGAACTTCACCCTGTCACTGCCGTATTCCGGAGACGTGGAATATGAAAATCCCTACACACCTCACCGCGCCGTCACTGCTCGGTTATGCCGTGCTCACTGTCAGCTCATTGGCATTGGCAGAGGGCAATCCGGACCGCGAGGTTTACTTTGGCCAGACGCACTCGCACAGCTCCTGGTCGATCGATGCCTACCTGATCGGCAACCATCAGGTCGATCCCGAGCAAGCCTACCAATACTCGCTTGGCATGCCGGTCAAGCACCCGATGGGGTTTGAAGTGCAGCTCAAAGGCCGACCGCTGGATTTCCATGGCGTGACCGATCACTCGGAATACGTGGGCGTGATCGCCCTGGCCAACGATCCGAAGTCTGACTTCAGCAAACTGCCCATCGCGCAAAAACTGATGGTCAAGACTCCGGAAGATTTCAACCGGGTGTTCAAATGGATCGCCGGCAGCTTGAACAATCCCATCAAGGAACTGATTGATCCGAAGGTGGCCGGCAACATCTGGCAGCAGAACATCGCCATCGCCGACAAGTACTACAAGCCCGGCAAGTTCACCACCTTCGTCGCCTATGAATGGACCTCGGCACCGAACAATCAGAACATGCACCGCAACGTGTTTTTCCGCGACTCGAAGAAGGTGCCGGACCTGCCCTTCACGGCCCTCGACTCGAACAAACCCGAGGACTTGTGGAGCTGGATGGACGATCAACGGAAAAAGGGCAATGAAATACTGGCGATCTCCCACAATGCCAACCTCAGCAACGGCCTGATGTTTCCGGTGGACGTCGATGACCGTGGCCGGCCCATTGATGCCGCCTGGGCGCAAGCGCGGATGCGCAATGAATCCCTCACCGAAATTCACCAGGTCAAGGGCACTTCCGAAACCCACCCCGAACTGTCGCCAACCGACGAATTTGCCAACTACGAAATCATGAGTTTCCTGCTTGGCATCGACAACAGTACGTCGAAAATCAATGGCAGCTACATCAGGCAGGCTTGGCAAAATGGCATGGCCATGCAGGAAACCCGTGGGTACAACCCCTATAAAATGGGCGTAGTCGGTGCCAGCGACTCGCACAACGGAGTGATTCCCTATTTGCAGAGCAACAACTTCGGCTCCCACGGATTTACCGACAGCACCCCGGCCGCGCGCCTCTCTGGCAAAGACAACTCGGGCATGGTCGCTTTGCAAACCAGCACCTCCGGCCTGGCCGGCGTCTGGGCCGAAGAAAACACCCGTGAATCGATCTTCGATGCCATGAAGCGTAAAGAGGTCTACGGCACCAGCGGCGTGCGCATCCCCGTGCGCATGTTTGGTGGCTGGGGCTTCGACAACAGTCTGTGGAACGAAAAAGACTGGGTGCATGCCGCCTACGCCAAGGGCGTTCCCATGGGCGGCGACTTGCCGGCAAAACCGGGTAAGCAGGCACCGTCCTTCGTCGTATGGGCAGTCAAGGATGCCGACGATGGCAACCTCGACCGAATCCAGATCATCAAGGGCTGGACCAAAAACGGCCAGACCTTCGAGAAGGTCTACGACGTCGCCTGGGCCGGTGATCGCCAACCGGATCCGGTCACCGGCAAAGTCCCTGCGGTGGGCTCAACCGTCGATGTTTCCAAGGCGACCTACACCAATACCATTGGTGCCACCGAGCTGAAAAAAGTCTGGGTCGATCCGGACTTCGATCCGGCCCAGCACGCGTTCTACTACGCCCGCGCGCTACAGATCCCGACCCCGCGCTGGAGCACCTATGACGCGGCCAAGCTGCAAGTACCGCCACCGGCCGACGTCTCGCCCACCGTCCAGGAGCGCGCGTGGACCTCACCGATCTGGTACACGCCGACAGCCGAGGACAGCAAGACTGTCGCTGGCGGCAAAACCATCGATCAACTGAAAACCGAAGGCGCCAAAGCGCTGACCAACGAGCAGTTGCAAACCTTCGTGGTGGGCAAAACCATCAAGGTGCGCAATACCGTCACCGGCCAGACATTCGAAATCGTCTATGGCACCGACGGCCAACGCCTGGTCGCCAGCGTCGATGGCAAGGCGCCCGCCGAGGGGGAATACCTGAACATGCTGCACGGCGGTCAGTTCGGCGTACCGGCCAAGTATGAAATCAAGGACGGGCATCTAGTGACAACACTCGGCGGCACACCTTTCGAGGCCACGGTGTTCGAGCAGAACGGCAAGTACGTGGCGGCTCGCAGCAACGAGTTCGGTTATGTGAATTATGAGGTTGAAACGGTCAAGTAGCGCGCAGGCCGGCACCGATGTTCTGCATCCATCGGTGCCGGCAGATTGACGCGAAAGGACCGCAGACCCAAAAGGCCACTCGATGACTCTTTACATCTCAACCTGTGTGCCCAGTTCAATTACCCGATTCAATGGCAATTTGAAGTACTTCAGATTGCTATTGGCGTTTTTCAGCAAAAATGCGAACAGGCTTTCTCGCCAACGGACCATACCGATGCGCTTGGTCGGGATCACCGTTTCCCGGCTGAGGAAATAGGTCGTGCGCATCGGACTGAAGTCCAGTTCGGTCAAGTGACAGAGACTCAACGCCAAGGGCACATCGGGCTCCTCGATAAAACCAAAGTGCAGACTGACCCGGAAGAACCCTTCACCATAGGCCTCAACCTCGAACCGCCGATCAGCACTCACGCGAGGGCTGTCTTCAGACACGACTGTCAGCAATACCACTTGCTCATGCAAAACCTGGTTATGCAGCAGGTTGTGCAGCAGCGCATGAGGAACAGCATCGGTTCTGGCCGTCAAAAACACCGCCGTGCCTTGTACGCGATGGGGCGGTTGCGTACGGATGCTGCTGATGAACAGCGGTAGTGGCAGCGCCGTTTCATCCAGCCGCTCGACGATAATCTTTCTGCCGCGCTTCCAGGTCGTCATCAAAATGAACAGACCAATACCGGCAATCACCGGGAACGCACCGCCCTGGAAAATCTTCGGCGCATTGGCCGCGAAATACAGACTGTCTACGAGCAAGAAGCCGAGCAGCATGGGAATGGCCAGCCAGCGCGGGGTTTTCCATAGGAGCAGGACGACTGCCGAAGACAGGATCGTTGTGATCAGCATGGTCCCGGTCACTGCGACGCCATAGGCTGCGGCCAATGCACTGGACGACTCGAAACCGATGACCAGCAGGACAACACCGACCATCAATGCCCAGTTAACCGTGCCGATGTAAATCTGCCCCTGCTCCTGACTGGAGGTGTGCTGGATAAACATGCGCGGGATATATCCCAACTGAATGGCCTGGCGAGTCAGGGAGAAAGCGCCGGAAATCACGGCTTGTGAAGCGATGATGGTGGCCAGGGTGGAGAGCGCGACCATCGGCAGCAGTGCCCAGTCAGGCGCCAGCAAATAGAACGGGTTACGCACAGCCTCCGGGTTTCCCAGGATCAACGCGCCCTGGCCAAAGTAATTGAGCGCCAAACCGGGCAGTACGAGCATGAACCATGCACGGGAAATCGGCTTTCGACCAAAGTGCCCCATGTCGGCATACAGTGCTTCAGCACCGGTCAATGCCAACACGACAGCCCCCAGAATCGCCACACCGATGCCCGGATGAACCACGAAGAACTGCACTGCCCAGGCAGGGTTGAGCGCTTGCAACACTTCCGGGCGCTGCAAGATCCCGTAGATTCCCAGCGCACCCAACACCACAAACCACAGCACCATGACCGGACCAAACAGGATGCCGATTCGAGCCGTGCCATGTTTTTGTATCAAGAACAGCGCCACCAGCACGATCACTGACAAGGGCACAACCCAGTGCTCGATCCCGTCAAACGCCAGCTGTAGTCCTTCAACCGCAGAGAGCACCGAAATAGCCGGGGTAATCATGCTGTCCCCGTAAAAAAGTGCCGCACCAAACAGGCCGAGCAGTACCAGTACCTTGCTCATGTACGGATAAGGTGCTGCCGCGCGGCGGGCTAACGCCGTCAACGCCATGATGCCGCCTTCGCCCTGATTGTCGGCTCGCAGGATGAACAACACGTACTTGATCGAGACCACCCAGATCAGCGACCAGAAGATCAACGACAGAATGCCAAGCACCCCGTCGTGATTGACCTGAACCCCATAGTGGCCGGAAAAGACTTCTTTGAGCGTGTAGAGGGGGCTCGTGCCGATGTCCCCGTAAACCACACCAACGGCGGCGACGAGCAAGCCCGCGCCAGACGTTTTGGATTGGGAATCTGTTTGCGCGCTGATTACATTTTCACTCAAGGGTCGCTTCTCTCAAATTGCGGGGGAGACAGTGCACGCCATCCTTGGGCAATCCGGTGCCAGCGTCATTGGAAATGCAGGCGCATGGATGGTCTGAAAAATCGCGGCCAGTATCGTTGGGGGCAAAACCGCCTACCGTAAAAAAAGCGTAAAAATTTATACGGCAGCCTCCAAACGTTCTGATAAACCTCACCCGTCCAGGCCTTCTCGAACCATGTCGAGAAAGGTCGTCAAGATACGCCGCGAGCTCTGCGCGCGCAGGCACACCAGTGTCTCGGTGAAGTGCCGCTGACAGTCAATGATCGGCAAGCCGCGAACCCGTGAATCCGAGCCCAGTTCGGCTGCCGAGACGACCCCGACGCCCATGCCGATTGCCACCGCCTCGCGCGCGGCTTCACGCCCCTCCACTTCGATGGCCTTGCGGATATGCAGGCCCGCCGCTGCCATCTCCTCCTCCAGGGATAAGCGCGTGACCGAGCCCTGCTCGCGCAGGACCATGGGCGTGTCGTGCAGGTCGGCCAGGCAGATGGACGCTCGTTGCGCCCAGGGGTGGTCATGGGCGACGAAGGCCAGCATGGGATCGCTGCGCAGATGCAGCGACATCAAGCGGTCATCTTCGACGCTGCGCCCCAGCAGGGCAATGTCGGCCTGGTGACTGAACAACCGCTGCAGGACCTCATCGGTATTGGCGGTTTCGATCTTCACATCGATACCGGGGTAACGGCTGCAGAAGCGTGAGACATAGGGCAGGACGTGCACCGGCGCATCCACGGCAAGGTTCAGGGTCCCGGTCGACAGGGTGCGGTAGTCCGTGAGCATGTCGTGGGCATCGACACTGATATCGAACAGGCGCTGGGTCAGGCCGAACAGCCGCTCGCCCACCTCCGTCAGGCGCACCAGGCGCTTGTCGCGGTAGAACACCATCACCCCGTAATAATCCTCGAGCTTGCGCACCTGGTCGGATACCGCAGGTTGCGACAGGCAGAGTTGCTCGGCCGCCCGGGTGAAGCTGCCATTCATGGCGACGGCGTGAAACGCCTTGAGTTGGGTATGGGAAATCGTCATTGGCGCACCTTGCTATAGGTTCAACTTATTCATTCATACGATAAATCGATTTTATTTATGAACAGTGAACTGCAAGCATGATTTTCACAAGTGCCGTCCCTCGTATCCCTCCAGGAATGCCCTATGGAAATTGAACGTTTCGCTGTGACAAAACGCCGTTCGGACATGGTCCGGTATGACAACCATCTCTATATCGGTGGCCAGGTCGCCACGGACCTGCAGGGTGATATCCAGGCGCAGACCCGCGAGGTGTTGGCCGCTGTCGAGCAGCTTTTGCTCAGTGCCGGCAGCTGCCGCGAGCGGGTGCTTTCGGTGCGCATCCTGCTCGCCCATCGCGAAGACTATGAAGGGCTGAACCGGGTCTGGGACGAGTTTTTCCCTGAAGGCCATGCCCCCACACGCGCTTGCACCCTGGCGCAGCTGATCGACCCCGGTTGGCGCGTGGAAATGATCGTGGTCGCCGCGTGCGGCTGATTGCGTCCAAAACCCTGCCTCGAACCGATCCAACGGAGATGACCCCATGCGCCCCTACTGGCTGGACCAGGCCCTGAAAAATCAACCCGCCGCGCCCTGCCCTGCGCTGCAACAGAACACCCGCGCCGACGTCTGCATCGTCGGCGGTGGCTATACCGGTCTGTGGACCGCCATCATGCTCAAGGAACAGAATCCCGAGCTGGACGTGGTGATCGTCGAAGCCGACATCTGCGGTGCCGGTGCCAGTGGGCGCAATGGCGGCTGTGCGCTGTCATGGTCGGCCAAGTACTTCACCCTCGAGCGCTTGTTCGGCGTCAAGGAGGCGATACGCCTGGTCAAGGAGTCGGAGCAGAGCATCTACGCCATCGGCACCTTTTGCGAAAAGTACGCGGTGGATGCCGATTACCGTCTCGACGGCACGCTCTACACGGCGACCAACCGCGCCCAGGTCGGCTCGACCGACGGGGTGATCGCGGCACTGGAGCGCCATGGCATCAACTCTTTCGCCAAATGTGCGCTACCTGACGTGCAACGCATGGCCGGCTCCGCCCGGCACATCGAGGGCTGGTTCTCGCCGGCGGCTGCCAGTGTGCAGCCGGGCAAGCTGGTCCGTGGGCTGCGCCGGGTGGCACTGGAACTGGGCGTACGGATTTTCGAGGGCACGCCGATGACCGGCCTGGAAGAAGGCATGCCCGCCAGCGTCAATACGCCGAACGGCAAAGTGACCTGCGACCGGGTCGTGCTGGCGATGAACGCCTGGATGGCCCGTGCCTTTCCACAGTTCTCGCGTTCGGTGGCCATTGTCTCCAGCGACATGATCATCACCGAGCCGCGACCGGACTTGCTCGAGCGGATCGGCCTGACCAGCGGAGTCACCGTGCTCGACTCGCGGATTTTCGTGCACTATTACCACAACACCCCGGACGGCCGGATCATGCTCGGCAAAGGGGGGAACACCTTTGCCTACGGCGGTCGTATCCTGCCGGTTTTCGACCAGCCATCGCCCTACGCAGGGCTGTTGCGCAACACGCTGACGGAGTTCTTTCCGGACTTTGCCGACGTCGGTATCGCCGCTACCTGGAACGGCCCCTCCGATCGCTCGGTCACCGGCCTGCCTTTCTTCGGCCGCATGGGCGCGAGCGGCAACGTCTTCTATGGCTTCGGCTATTCCGGCAGCGGCGTGGGTCCGTGCCATATGGGTGGGCAGATCCTGTCGTCACTGGTGCTCGGGGTGGACAACCCCTGGACGCGCTCGCCGCTGGTGCAAGGTCCGCTTGGGCATTTTCCGCCGGAGCCGGTGCGCTACCTGGGCTCATTGATGGTGCGTAACGCCATTCGCCGCAAGGAGCATGCTGAAGACCACAACCGACCTCCCCGTCGACTTGACGTGCGCCTGGCGAAATTCGCGGCGGCCGCCGGCAAGGCGGACAAGGGATAAGCGCCCCCGCCCAGAAGCGAAATTTCACGCTAACGAACAGAAAACCCCGCCTGGTTATTCACCGCGCGGGGTCTTTCTGCTGCCTTTGAATGCCTGCTGCTGATGAACCCTCCAGGCTCAGGCCACGTGCCACCTCAGTTATAAGCTCAGCTTGTTTGTGACATGTGATAAATCGATTTCAGTTATTTCTTGCCAAATGTTTTTATCAACCCATGCATCACTCCCCCACAAAAACAACACCGCCGGAGAAGATCATGACCAAAGCCGAATTCCCGACTACCCAGCCACTGGCAACCCCAGCCCTGGGTGAACCCTACCTGCTGACCCCGGGCCCACTGACCACTTCCAAAGCCACCAAGGAAGCCATGCTGCGCGACTGGGGATCATGGGACGGTGCCTTCAATCAGGTCACCGCTGAAGTTCGCCAGAAATTGCTGAGCATGGCCGGCGTAGAGGATGACAGCTTCGCCTGTGTGCCACTGCAAGGCAGCGGCAGCTACTCGGTCGAGGCCGCCTTGGCCACCGCCATCCCCCGTGACGGCAAGGCCCTGGTGCTGATGAACGGCGCCTACGGCCAGCGCGCCACCAAGACCCTGGAATACCTCGGTCGTGCGTTCATTACCCTGGACAAGGGCGATTACCTGCCGCCCCAGCCCGAAGAAGTGGACGCCCTGCTCAAGGCCAACCCTGACATCACCAACGTCTTCGTCGTCCATTGCGAAACCAGCTCCGGCATCCTCAACCCGCTGCGTGAAATCGCCGATGTCGTGAAGGCCCACGGCAAGAGCCTGATCATCGATGCCATGAGTTCCTTCGGTGCCGTGCCGCTGACGGTAAACGAAATAGCCTTCGACGTGGTGGTGTCCTCCGCCAACAAGTGTATCGAGGGTATCCCGGGCTTCGGTTTCGTGATCATCCGCCGTTCCGTGCTGGAAGCCGCCAAAGGCCGCGCCAACTCGCTGTCCCTCGATCTCTTCGAGCAATGGGCCTACATGGAACGCACCGGCCAATGGCGCTTCACACCACCGACCCACAGTGTGGTGGCGTTCCACAAGGCACTGGAACAGCACAGCGACGAAGGTGGCGTGCACGGCCGGTTGGCGCGCTACACCCGCAACCGCGACGTGCTGGTTGCCGGCATGCGCGAACTGGGCTTCAAGACGCTGCTGGAAGACCGTTGGCTGTCGCCGATCATCACCACGTTCTTCAGCCCTGAACATCCCAACTTCGATTTCACGCGTTTCTATGAAGAACTCAAGGCCCGGCAGTTCATCATCTACCCCGGCAAGCTGACCGTGGCCGAGAGTTTCCGCATCGGCTGCATCGGCCAGATCGACGAATACATCGTCCACCAGTTGCTCCGCGCAATCGCGGACAGCCTGGTCGCCATGGACGTGGACATGCTCAAGCCCGCGGCCTGATCGACCCTTTTCAAGGTCTCTGCCGATTCGAGCGAAGGTGCAATGGGTAGCACCTTTGGGCAGGGATCTTTTTTTAAACCATGGATTCGATGACGTACCGCTCGGCAGCGCCGGGCAGGAGTCAGCGATCGCGTAATTCATGAATCAAAGCCTGATGCCATTGGCACGTTCATCGATCGATGTCGTGCCAATGGACAGACTTGTGCACCGAAAACAAAAACAAAAACCGACCAATTTGCGCTGTCTGGCACCACATACGGGATCAGTACACCATGAACAACACGACAAGCCCTCTCGCCACCGGCTGGAAATCCCTCCAGCGTTGGCGCGTGCAGATTTTCCTCATCACTTGGGTGGCATACGCCGCCTTCTACTTCACCCGCAAAGCGTTCTCCGTCGCCAAGCTGGGTATTGGCGAAGACCCGGACTTCATGCTCGAAAAGGCCGTGATGGCCAACCTCGACGCCCTGTACCTGACGGCCTATGCCGTGGGCCAGTTCCTGTGGGGCAACTTCTCCGACCGTTTCGGCCCAAGGGTGGTGGTCCTCAGCGGCCTGGTCATTTCGGCGGCGGCGGCGCTCCTGATGGGGACCTACGCCACGCTACCGATCTTCGTCTCCTGCATGCTGGTGCAGGGTTTCGCCCAATCCACCGGTTGGTCGGGCCTGTGCAAGAACGTCGGGAGTTTCTTCAGTACCAGTGAGCGTGGTCGCGTACTCGGTTACTGGAGCACCTCGTACGCCTTCGGCGGTCTGGTGGCCACGCCGTTTGCCGGCTGGTGGGCTTATCAGGCCTATCACGACTGGCGCATCGCGTTCATCAGCAGTGCCGTTGTCGTGCTGGTGGTGGCGGTGTTGTTCTATTTCCTGCAACGCAACCGTCCGGAAGACGTAGGCCTGCCTGCTGTCGAAATCGAGATCGAACCGGTCAGCAACGTCGTGGTGCCCCGCGAAAGCATGTGGGCCGGCATACGGACCGTGATGAAAAATCGCACCGTGCTGGTGCTCGGCCTTGCCTATTTCATGCTCAAGCCCGCGCGCTACGCCATCCTGCTGTGGGGCCCGGTCATCATCTATGAACGCATGCCCGAAATTGGCAAGGTCGCCTCCGCCATCGTCCCGACCTCGTTTGAACTGGCGGGTCTGGTAGGCCCCATCCTCATCGGCATCGCATCGGACAAATACTTCGGCGCTCGTCGCATACCGGCCTGCGTGCTCAGCCTGGTGGTCCTCACTGTCTGCCTGGGTCTGTTCGTTCCCGCCATGCAAAGCGGCAGTCTGTACATGGTGGTCGGCCTGCTGTTCATGATGGGCCTGACGCTGTACGGGCCGGACTCGATGATCAGCGGCTCGGCGGCCATCGACTTCGGCAGCAAGGACGGAGCTGCGTCCGCCGCCGGTTTCGTCAACGGCTGTGGTTCGGTCGGTGCAGTCCTCGGCGGCCTGCTGCCGGGTTATTTCGACACCATCACCGTGTTCATGGTCTTCACCGGCGCCGCAATACTGGCCATCTTGATGTTGCTGCCATTCTGGAACAGCCGGCCGAAAACCCTGGAAAACCCGCTGTTGGTATCGACCCCGGTACAACCGGTCATTGTCGGCACCACGCCTTGAATTCGTACTACCCACTCACCTTTCCCTGGAGCAATCATCATGCAATACAAACAACCTTCCCAACTGCAAGCCGTGGTTCTGGACTGGGCGGGCACCGTCGTTGATTTCGGTTCCTTTGCACCCACGCAGATTTTTGTCGAAGCCTTCGCCGAGTTTGGCGTAGCGGTCTCCCTGGCAGAAGCCCGGGGTCCGATGGGCATGGGCAAGTGGGACCACATCCGCACGTTGTGCAACGAGCCGCAGATCGCCGAACGTTACCAGGCAGCCTTCGGACGCCTGCCGACGGATGACGATGTCACCGCCCTTTATGAGCGCTTCATGCCCTTGCAGATCGAGAAGATCGCCCTGCACTCGGCGCTGATTCCGGGTGCGCTGGATACGATCGATGCCTTGCGCGACAAGGGCCTGAAAATCGGTTCGTGCTCGGGTTACCCGGCCGTGGTCATGGAGAAAGTCGTCGAGCTGGCGCGCAAGAACGGCTACGTCGCCGACCACGTCGTGGCCACTGACGAAGTACCCAATGGCCGCCCGCACCCGGCCCAGGCCCTGGCCAACGTGATCGCTCTGGGCATCAGCGATGTGGCTGCTTGCGTCAAGGTCGACGACACCTGGCCAGGCATCCTTGAAGGCCGCAGTGCCGGCATGTGGACGGTCGCATTGACCTGCTCCGGCAACGCACTGGGGCTGACCTATGACCAGTTCAGGGACTTGCCTTCGGACAAGCTGGCCGAAGAGCGCGCCCGCATCACCAGGATGTTCGAAGGTTCGCGCCCGCACTACCTGATCGACACCATCGTCGATCTACCGGCCGTCATTGAAGACATCAATGCACGCCTGGCTCGTGGCGAAACCCCTCAGGGTTCCTGACCCTGCACGGCTTGTGCACCTGACAGTGGCCGCCCTGTGGGCGGTCACACCTCAAAACAACAAGAGAACCCGATCATGAACTACGCCCACCCAGGCACTGCCGGTGCCATCGTTTCCTTCAAGTCCCGCTACGGCAACTACATCGGCGGCGAGTTCGTCGCACCGGTCAAAGGTCAGTACTTCACCACCACCTCGCCCGTGAATGGCCAACCGATTGCCGAGTTCCCCCGCTCCACGGCCGAAGACATCGACAAAGCCCTGGACGCTGCCCACGCCGCCGCCGACGCCTGGGGCAAGACCTCGGTGCAGGACCGCTCCCTGGCGCTGTTGAAAATCGCCGACCGCATCGAGCAGAACCTCGAACTGCTGGCCGTCACTGAAACCTGGGACAACGGCAAGGCCGTGCGTGAAACGCTGAACGCTGACATCCCGCTGGCCGTGGACCACTTCCGCTACTACGCCGGTTGCATCCGCGCGCAGGAAGGCAGCTCGGCGGAAATCAACGAACACACTGCGGCCTATCACTTCCATGAGCCGTTGGGCGTGGTCGGGCAGATCATTCCGTGGAACTTCCCGATCCTGATGGCCGCGTGGAAACTCGCCCCGGCCCTGGCTGCCGGCAACTGCGTGGTGCTCAAACCCGCCGAGCAAACCCCGCTGGGCATCACCGTGCTGGTCGAACTGATCGGCGACCTGCTGCCACCGGGCGTGCTGAACATCGTGCAAGGCTTCGGCAAAGAAGCCGGCGAAGCCCTGGCCACCAGCAAACGCATCGCCAAGATCGCCTTCACCGGCTCGACCCCGGTTGGCTCGCACATCATGAAATGCGCCGCCGAAAACATCATTCCGTCCACCGTGGAGCTGGGTGGCAAGTCGCCGAACATCTTCTTCGAAGACATCATGAAGGCCGAACCGTCCTTCATCGAGAAAGCCGCCGAAGGCCTGGTGCTGGCGTTCTTCAACCAGGGTGAAGTCTGCACCTGCCCGTCCCGTGCGCTGGTGCAGGAGTCGATCTACGACGAATTCATGCAAGTGGTGATGAAGAAGGTCCTGCAAATCAAGCGCGGCGACCCGCTGGACACCGACACCATGGTCGGCGCCCAGGCGTCCGAGCAGCAATTCGACAAGATCCTTTCGTACCTGGAAATCGCCAAGGGCGAAGGTGCCGAGTTGCTGACCGGCGGCAAGGTGGAAAAACTCGAGGGCAACCTGGCGAGCGGGTATTACATCCAGCCGACGCTGCTCAAGGGCACCAACAAGATGCGTGTGTTCCAGGAGGAAATCTTCGGCCCGGTGGTGAGCATCACCACCTTCAAGGACGAAGCCGAAGCCCTGGCCATCGCCAACGACACCGAGTTCGGCCTCGGCGCCGGCCTCTGGACCCGCGACATCAACCGCGCCTACCGCATGGGCCGCGCCATCAAGGCCGGTCGTGTATGGACCAACTGCTACCACCTGTACCCGGCGCACGCCGCGTTCGGCGGCTACAAGAAGTCCGGCGTCGGCCGTGAAACCCACAAGATGATGCTTGATCACTATCAGCAGACCAAAAACCTGCTGGTGAGCTACGACATCAATCCGTTGGGCTTCTTCTAAAAACCGGGGCGCTACAGGTGTTTTTGTGGCGCCCTTTTTACCGCTTTCGCGAGCAAGCCCGCTCCCACAGGGGGGAGTATGAACACAAGTCCAATGTGGGAGCGGGCTTGCTCGCGAAGGCGTCCTCACTGACCTGAGATTTTTCTGTTCCCCTTGATCGCCCCTTTGGAGCCCTCGATGAAAATCCGTTACAAGGTGAGCCTTGTGGCTGCTTGCGTGCTGTTGGTGACCACCAGTCTTCTATCGCTGGTTCAGGTAGAGCAGATCCGTAGCATTTTGCGTCACCAGGTCGAGGCGAGCATTGCCGAATCGAGCAATGCGGTGGCACGTCAGATCGAGAACTGGCTGAACGGCAAGCTTCATTTGATGGACCTGGCCTCCCAGGCGATCGATCGCCAGTACAGTGTGCAAACGACCCAACGCATCATCGATTCGCCCATTCTGAAAGACGAATTCAAGCTGGTGTTCGGCGCCCTTGAGGCAGATGGAAAGCCCATCAAGAACACGGCCGCGTGGAATCCGAAACCCGACTATGACGGTCGTACCCGCCCCTGGTACGCGACGGGAAAGACCGGCAGCCAAGCCGTCCTGACCGAACCCTACAAGGACTCCACCACGGGTGAGATCCTGATCTCGGCCGTTGCCCGGATCAGCGACGCGGGACAGTGGCTCGGGGTGTTTGGCGGTGACATCCGCCTGACCACGGTGGCCGATGCCATCAATACCCTGGATTTCGGCGGGGCCGGTTATGCGTTCCTGCTCAGTAAAAGCGGCAACATCATTTCTCACCCGAACGCCGAACTGAACGGCAAGCCCTACAGTCAGCTTTTTGCCGGGAGCGCCCTGCCCCTCGACGCTCAGCTTCAAGAGGTGCGCAGTGATGGGAAGTCGCTCCTGGTGTCCTTCATCCCGCTCTCCGGGCTCAAGGGTATGGATTGGTACATCGGCGTGGTCCTGGACCAGGACATCGTCATGGCCGCCGCCCATACCCTGAGTTGGCGAGCCGTGATCGGTACCGGCCTGGGCGTGCTGCTCAGCCTGTTGGTGTTGGGCCTGCTGGTCAGGCGACTGCTGCGGCCGCTGGAACAACTGAAAGACTCGCTGGCGGACATCAATCGCGGTGAAGGCGACCTGACTCGCCAGCTGCCCGTGGTCGGCAATGATGAAATTGCCCTGGTCGCCGGGGAGTTCAACCAGTTCCTGCACAATCTCAAGGCGCTCATTGGCGACGTGAAAAACAGCTCGCAACAGGTCCGCGAGAGCACCAC
The DNA here is from genome assembly GCF_002303975.1 of Pseudomonas sp. ACN5. Lineage (NCBI taxonomy): Bacteria > Pseudomonadati > Pseudomonadota > Gammaproteobacteria > Pseudomonadales > Pseudomonadaceae > Pseudomonas > Pseudomonas sp. ACN5. The sequence goes on from NZ_MRCP01000009.1 coordinate 292,956, forward strand.
AGCGACCTCATGGGAAGCGGATCAAGCCGCCAACCGCGTCCAGGTGCAATTGCAGGAACTGGATCAACTGGCGACCGCCATGACCGAGATGGCCTCGACCGCCGAGGATGTCGCGCGCAACGCGCAAACCGCTGCCGAAGCGGCCATCGCAGCTAACGAAGAGACCGCCGACGGCGTCGCTCTGGTTTCCCGGTCTACCGGGGCCATCAAGCGCTTGGCCGAGGAGATGGACGCCACCGGTCATGCGATCAATGACTTGTCCACCCTCAGTCAAAGCATTGAATCGATTGTGGCGGTCATCACCAGCATCGCTGACCAGACCAATCTGCTCGCCCTCAATGCCGCCATCGAGGCGGCCCGTGCCGGCGAATCGGGACGCGGGTTTGCGGTCGTGGCCGATGAGGTGCGCTCCCTGGCCTCGCGCACCCAGCAATCCACCCAGGAAATACGCGAGATGATCGACCAGCTGCAGACCGGGGTAAAACACGCCCAGGCACGCATGCAGCAGAGCCGCGACACGGCCAGCAAAACGGCCGGGGATGCCAACGCCGCCAATGACACCCTCGAACGCATACGCGAAGCCATTTACCGCATCAATGACATGAACCTGCAGATTGCCGCGGCCGCTGAAGAACAAAGCGCCACGACCGAAGAAATCAACCGCAACACCACCAATATCCGCGATATCAGTCTTGAAGTCTCCGGCAGTGCGGACAAGCAGGCTCGCCAATGCTCAGCAATGGTCGAGCACGTCGGCCAGCAAGACAAACTACTGAGTCGCTTCCGGATTTGAATGTTGCATTTGCCCGAATGCTTGAGCTGCAAACCCGTAACAGATCACAAAAACAACTATTCCACCGAGGTAAGAAAGATGAGTGCGGCTTCCCTGTATCCCGTTCGTCCCGAGGTTCTGGCCAACACCCTGACCGACGAGGCGACCTACAAGGCCATGTACCAGCAGTCGGTCGTCAACCCGGACGGCTTCTGGCGCGAGCAAGCCAAGCGCCTCGACTGGATCAAGCCGTTCACCACGGTGAAGCAGACCTCCTTCGACGATCACCATGTCGACATCAAGTGGTTCGCCGACGGCACCCTGAACGTTTCCTACAACTGCCTCGACCGTCATCTGGCCGAGCGCGGCGATCAGGTCGCGATCATCTGGGAAGGCGATGACCCTGCCGAAAGCCGCAACATCACTTACCGCGAGCTGCACGAGCAGGTCTGCAAGTTCGCCAACGCCCTGCGCGGCCAGGACGTGCACCGCGGCGACGTGGTGACGATCTACATGCCGATGATCCCCGAAGCCGTGGTCGCCATGCTGGCCTGTACCCGGATCGGCGCGATCCACTCGGTGGTGTTCGGCGGGTTCTCGCCGGAAGCCCTGGCCGGTCGCATCATCGACTGCAAATCCAAAGTGGTGATCACCGCCGACGAAGGCATTCGTGCCGGCAAGAAGATCCCGCTCAAGGCCAACGTCGACGACGCGCTGACCA
>NZ_MRCP01000010.1:0-263425 GCF_002303975.1 Pseudomonas sp. ACN5
GATTTCGACTGACACTCCGTCTTCGCGAGCAAGCCCGCTCCCACATTTGTATTGCGGTGTAACGGGGTTAGAGCAACTCAAAACTCTGCTGCGTCACATCCTCTGAATCCAGGCCGATCTGCACGTTGAACTTGCCCGGTTCCGCCGCGTACTTGAGCTGGGTGTTGTAGAACTTCAGGTCGTCCTCGGTGATGGTGAAGTGCACGACCTTCTGTTCGCCGGCCTTGATCATCACCTTCTGGAAGTTTTTCAGTTCCTTGATCGGGCGGATCATCGAGCCTGCCACGTCCTGGATGTACAACTGCACCACGGTTTCGCCGTCGCGCTTGCCGGTGTTTTTCACCGTGACACTGGCGTCGAGCTTGCCGGTCTTGTTCAACGTGGTCGACGACAGCGCCATGTCGCTCAGGCTGAACTCGGTGTAGCTCAGGCCGTAACCGAACGGGTACAGGGGGCCTGTGGTGTCATCGAAGTACTGCGAAGTGTAGTTGCCCGGCTTGCCCGGGGTGAACGGCCGGCCAATGGTCAGGTGGTTGTAGTAGGTCGGAATCTGGCCAACCGAACGCGGGATGCTGATCGGCAGTTTGCCCGATGGGTTGTAGTCGCCGAACAACACGTCGGCGATGGCGTTGCCGCCTTCGGTGCCGGTGAACCAGGTTTCGAGGATCGCGTCGGCCTGTTCTTTCTCTTCGAGGATCGTCAGCGGGCGGCCGTTCATCAACACCAGCACCAGCGGTTTGCCGGTGGCTTTCAGGGCACGGATCAGCTCGCGCTGGTTTTCCGGGATGTTCAGGTCAGTGCGGCTCGACGATTCGTGGGACATGCCACGGGATTCGCCAACGGCGGCAACGACGACATCAGCCTCTTTGGCCGCTTTCACCGCTTCGTCGATCAGCACGTTCGCCGGGCGCGGGTCATCCACCACTTCCGGGGCGTCGAAGTTGAGGAAGTTCAGGTAGCCGAGGATTTTCGGGTCGCTGGTGATGTTGGCGCCACGGGCATAGATCAGCGTCGATTTATCGCCCAGTGCGTTGGTCATGCCGTCGAACAGGGTGACGGACTGCGCAGGCCTGCCCGCGGCGGCCCAGCTGCCCATCATGTCGATGGGCGCCTTGGCCAGCGGACCGACCAGCGCGATTTTCGCGGTCTTCTTCAGCGGCAGGGTCTCGTTCCGGTTCTGCAACAGCACCTGGCTGCGGCGCGCCACATCACGGGCCTCGGCGCGGTGCAGGCGGCTGTCGGCGTAGGTGTCGACCGGATCGTCCTCGGCTTTGCCGATGCGCAGGTACGGGTCCTTGAACAGGCCCATGTCGTATTTGGCTTCGAGCACCGCACGCACGGCGTTGTCGATGTCGCTCTGCTGGATCTCGCCGGACTTCAGCAGCCCAGGCAGCTCTTTGCCGTACAGGGTGTCGTTCATGCTCATGTGGATGCCGGCCTTGATCGCCAGCTTCGCCGCTTCGCGACCGTCGGCGGCAACGCCGTGCTTGATCAGCTCGAAAATCGCCCCGTGGTCGCTGACGGCCAGGCCCTTGAAGCCCCACTCCTTGCGCAGCAGGTCGTTCATCAGCCAGGTGTTGGCGGTGGCCGGCACGCCGTTGACCGAGTTCAGCGCGACCATGACCCCGCCAGCGCCGGCATCGATGGCGGCGCGGTACGGTGGCAGGTAGTCCTGGTACATCTTGACCGGGCTCATGTCGACTATGTTGTAGTCGCGGCCACCCTCGACCGCACCGTACAGGGCGAAGTGCTTGACGCTGGCCATGATGCTGTCGGCCGCGTTCGCGCCAGTACCCTGGAACGCCTTGACCATCACGCCGGCAATGCGCGACACCAGGTAGGTGTCTTCGCCGAAGCCTTCGGAGGTGCGGCCCCAGCGCGGGTCGCGGGAGATGTCGACCATCGGCGCGAAGGTGATGTCGAGGCTGTCAGCCGCGGCTTCCTTGGCGGCGATGCGCCCGGACAGGCCGATGGCATCCATGTCCCAACTCGAGGCCAGGGCCAGCGGGATCGGGAAAATGGTGCGGTGGCCGTGGATCACGTCGTAGGCGAAGAACATCGGGATTTTCAGGCGGCTGCGCATGGCGGCGTCCTGCATCGGCCGGTTTTCCGGACGGGTGATCGAGTTGAACGTACCGCCGATGTTGCCCGCCGCGATTTCCTTGCGGATCATTTCGCGAGGCATTTCCGGGCCGATGCTGATCAGGCGCAACTGGCCGATTTTTTCATCGAGGGTCATTTGCTTCATCAGGTTGCTGACGAAGGCTTCCTTGTTCTCCAGGGGTGCGGGCGTCGTGGCGGCCAATACGTTATGACTGGCCAGGCTGACGAACAGGCCCAGCAAACACAGCTTCTTCATGAATAGTTTTCTCAAGGGCCCAAACGGCGATATGCACGCCGGCCAGCCAAAATTTAGGGAGCGTCTATTGTTGTTCGGGTGCAGGCTCAAAAAAACCAGAGCCAAAAAACGACAGCCAGGTGGCGGATGCGTTTTCACGCAGGGCCTCTTTTTAGCCCATCGGCCCGTTGCAATCCAGAGGCGCGGGCGATTATGCCCCAAGAGCCGGCCCAGAAGGTTTCACGGTCGGTTTTTTCATGAATGTACAAGGGAGCGACATCCTGATGAATGCAAGTCCAACCTATCGCTCGCGTTTGCAGGTCGTCACGCTGCTGATGCTGGCCACGTTGCTGACCGCCTGCGGCATCAACAATATCCCGACCCTCGATGAACAGGCCAAGGCCGCCTGGGGCCAGGTGCAGAACCAGTATCAGCGGCGCGCCGACCTGATTCCCAACCTGGTGGAAACGGTCAAGGGCTACGCAAAACATGAAGAAGAGACACTGACCGCGGTGATTGAGGCGCGGGCCAAGGCCACGTCGATCCAGGTGGATGCCTCGACCCTGGACAACCCGGAAAAACTCAAGCAGTACCAACAGGCCCAGGATCAGCTCAGTGGCGCCTTGAGTCGTTTGATGGTGGTCTCCGAGCGTTATCCGGACCTCAAGGCCAACCAGAACTTCCTCGCCCTGCAGTCGCAGCTCGAAGGCACCGAGAACCGCATCAGCGTGGCCCGGCGCGATTTCATCCTCGCGGTGCAGAAATACAACACCGAGATCCGCACCTTCCCTGGTCGCCTGTGGCACACGGTGATGTACAGCGACCTGCCGGTGCGTGAGACCTTCGAAGCCACGCCGGGTTCGGAAAAGGCCCCTGAGGTCAAGTTCTGAGTACAGCTTGTGCGTCACTACGGAAGAGGTAGCCAATGCGCGTGTTGAAAACGGGCCTGATGCTGTTGTTGTGGGTGGTGGCGATCACGGCCCGGGCCGAACTGGGTTTTCCGGCGCTGACCGGGCGGGTGGTCGACAACGCGCAGATGATCGAGCCTGTGGTGCGCGAGCAGCTCAACCAACAACTTCAGGCCCATGAACAGGCCACCGGCGAGCAGCTTGTGGTCGTGACGTTGCCGGACTTGCAGGGCACCGACATCGCCGATTTCGGTTACCAGCTCGGCCGCCACTGGGGTATCGGGCAGAAGGACAAGAACAACGGCGCGCTGCTGATCATCGCCCGAAACGAGCGCCGGTTGCGTATTGAAGTCGGCTATGGCCTGGAGGATCGCCTGACCGACGCCCAGAGTTCAGTGATCATCAACCAGGTCATCACCCCGGCATTCAAGACCGGCAACTTCAGTAAAGGCATCAGCGACGGCGTGGCGGCGATGCTGGTGGTGCTGGGCGGCAACCCCTTGGACGAACCCTCCACGGCGTATGAGTCCAGAGGCGATCCAGGGGACGATTTCGTCTCGCGGCATCCCGGGTTGCTGGTGTTTTTGGTGATGCTGTTCATCCTGACTGTTTTTGTGTGTCAGATGCTCGGTATCCTTCCCGCCGGCCGGGGCGGCTCCGGAGGATCCGGGGGCGGTTTTGGCGGTGGTGGATTTGGCGGCGGCGGTGGAGGCGGAGGCTTCAGCGGCGGCGGAGGCAGTTTCGGCGGCGGCGGTTCGTCCGGCGGCTGGTGATCATAAAAATGAGCAGGCAATTCACGACATGGCATTACTGACCGAACACGAACAACGCAAAGTCGCCGAGGCAATCGCCCGGGTCGAGCGCGACACCGACGCAGAACTGGTGACCGTGCTCGCGGCCCGCGCCGACGACTATGCGTACATCCCGTTGTTGTGGGCCAGCCTGCTGGCGCTGCTGGTGCCGGGCATCGTGCATTACCTCACCGGTTGGCTGACCCTGCACAGCCTGCTGCTGGTGCAATGGGCCATCTTCATCGTCCTGTGCCTGGTGTTCCGTCTGCCGAAAGTCACTACCCATCTGGTCCCGCGCTCGGTGCGCCACTGGCGCGCCTCGAACCTGGCGCGCCGGCAGTTCCTGGAGCAGAACCTGCACCACACCGAAGGCAGCACCGGTGTTCTGATTTTCGTCTCCGAAGCCGAGCGTTATGTGGAGATTCTGGTGGATGAAGGCATTTCCAGTCGCCTGGACAACAAGAACTGGGATGCCATCGTCGCCACCTTCACCCAGCAGGTGAAGCAGGGGCAGACGTTGCAAGGTTTTGTCAGCTGCGTCGAAGCCTGCGGCGAGCTGCTCAAGGTGCACGTGCCCGTAACCCATGTGCGCAATGAACTGCCGAACCGCTTGGTGGTACTCGGCTAAGTCCTCCCTGGCGTTGTGTAGCGCTCGCCGCTACAACGCCCGTCAATTGTCCGGGTTCAGCCTTGTCGTCAGTATTTCTCTCCAACAGTGGACGCCCAGCGACGGGCGTTCCCGCGAAGAGGGATTCTTATGGCAACCCGACAATCGATTGACTCTTTGGTACGTGCAGCCAATGGCGCTGAGGGAAGCAAGCCCAAGGCGAAACTGACGGCCAAAGAAACGCAAGTCCTGATGTGGTGTTTCAAGGGCAAAACTTCCTGGGAAATCGCCAGGATCGAGAATTGCACGGAATCTACCGTCAATTTTCACTTCGCCAACATTCGCCGAAAGTTCGACGTCAGCTCCCGCACCTGCGCATTGCTCAGGGCGATCGAGTCGGGAGCGATCCAGGTGGATTCGGTCGTTGCGCGAGGTGCGCATGAGCCTGACTGATTCGGCATACAACGGCATCAATGGGCTCATGTTGGGAATGGGGATTGCGACGCTGCCAGTGGTCAATGGCGAGGTACTGTTCGGTGCGATGCTCGGCGCGTGGCTGGTCACCACCACTCGCACCAGCTTCAAGGCCTGGCAGCGAATCGGTTCATGGTTGCTGTCTGCGGGTGTCGGTTACCTCTTTACGCCTGTCGCACATCCGCTGGCGCCATTTCTGACGGAAGGTGTAACGGCCTTTCTTTGCGCGCTGATCGTTATTCCCATCAGCATCAAGCTCATGCAATGGGTCGATGGTGCCGGTATCGGCGAAATCATTCGACACCTGAGAGGACGAAGATGATGGTCCGTGAATGGGGTTGTCTTGATATCCGGAACGGGAAGTCATGCAACTTCGGATGACACAGTTCATCAGGTTTCATTCGAAGGTTTGAGTGTTGCCAGGATGGTGGCCATTTCGGAAAGCCTGAGTTCCATATCACGCAGTCGTTGCTTTTCCTCGAGTGCGTTTTGTATGGCGCAGCGATCGTTTTCGTCGAGCAACCGCCAGAGCGCGAGAATGGTGTTTTCCCGTGTGGTGTTTTCCTGACCAGTCTGCGAAGAATCAGTAATTGTTTGTCTCAAAACCGGCCCTTCGCCCAGCAACAGCCAGTCAAGGGATATTCCCCGGGCTTGCGCGATTTCTACGCATAATGAGTAAGGTGTGCTGTCGCGGCCTCGCCAGCTACTAAGGGTTTGCGGGCTGATCTGTAGCGCGGAAGATAAAGAAGCATCGGTTTTTGTGCCGGTAACTTGCTTTAGACGAGCCAGAACAGCTTGTGATTTTTTGCTACGCAATTTGAGCCGCTTCCTTTTGACATATGCTTTTTGAGTGCCTAATTTATGCGTAATGAGTACTTTTTTTCTTGTAAGTAATCAATCATCAAAGATGAGTCAGAAGAATACGATGTCGAAACTTCCTAATGGTATCAGGGGGATTTCCTACGAGCATGGCTCGACCCCATTACGCGTCTGCCCGATGCAGTTCCTTATGCCTGGCAGACACTGTTCGCAAGCCCGGAGCGCCGCGATGAACGCCTCAAGCAGTATTGCGTTTGATCAGGTTGATTGCCACCCAATGACCCTCGGGATTCAAGCATGAGTACTTATAAAATGGTGTGCCCGCACTGCTTGAGCCGGATGCGCATCCGCACCAGCGAAGGCCGTCATATTTTCCTGCGGGTGGCGTATCTGCAATGCACGTCGGAAGCTTGCGGTTGGTCCGTGCGTGCCGAATTTGAAATGACCCATGAGCTTTCGCCCAGTGGCATGCCTAATCCGGCTGTACGCCTGCCTTGCGCCGGACCCGATTTGCGCCGTGCTTCCCGGCCTGTTGCCGTCGGTCCTGACACGTCAGAAGTGCCACAGGAGACTTGAGCATGAAGGTTACCGATGAAAATGCAGGTCTGAATGAGGAGTTATTGGCTATTGCCCAGGCGTTTCTGGGGCGTCATGAAAGTGAGGGGATCGATGATCAAGTCCTGTTCTGTCGCGCGGTGAAGCATCTGCAGAGTATGGATGTACCGATGTTCCTGGCCGAAAGGCTGGTTAGCCGTGCCTATGGCTTACTCAAGTCGTGCAATGATCGTCGGCGCCTGGACATCGATGCAAGTTCCGAAACGGTCGCCGTGGTGACCGACCCTGCCAATGGCCTGACCTGGGCAGTGCCAGTGGGACTGATCGTCAAACACATCATTAATTCACCGAGCAATCGCAAGCTTCGCCTGGTGGAACCCTGAGGCTTCAACGCTTGTATCGAGGTCCTGGGCGGCGTGACTGGGACCTGCCACAAAATAACCCCGTGCCCAAAGTCCTCGTCCCCCTTAAAATACCGGCATTCTCCGATTTGCATCGCCTGAGGCCGTTTTTCCATGTCCGTCACCGCCACTCCCGCCAGCCTCGCGCCGGATCATCACGCCCAGTTCATCGAGCTGCTGCAAGCCTGCCTCGAGCACAATGCGTTCATCAAACTGGTGCTGGCCAAGTACGCGGGCGATGAAACGGATCTGCAGCGGATCATCATCAAGCCGGTGACGGTCAAGGCGCAGCCTTGCCTGTCTTTCGTCTATCGCTACAAGACCCGCGATATCACCAAGAACCTGCCGCTGGCCGAAGGCGTGGCGAGCATTGCCGGGTTGCTGCCAGCGTCGTTCAAAAATGCGCATTTGTTGTCGTTGACCGACGAAGCCCAGCTCGAATACAGCAAAAAGGGCAAGTCATCGCTGTTCAAGAGCAAACCTCAACAATTGCGCGAAGTGCCATCGGCCGAGCACAACCGTGAAAAAAACCGTTTTCTTGACCTGAGCCGGCCGTTTCTCGCCGACCTGGGGGTGACCAACAAGCAGCATGAACTGATCCCGGCGATGTCGCGCAAGTGGAAGCAGATCAACAAGTTCATCGAAGTGTTCAGCCATGCACTGACCTCGTCACCCCTGGCGCTGGACAAACCGGTGCGTGTGGCGGACTTCGGTTCGGGCAAGGGGTACCTGACCTTCGCCATCCACGATTACCTGCGAAACACCTTGAAAGCTGAAGGCGAAGTGACCGGTGTCGAGTTGCGTGAAGACATGGTCACCCTGTGCAACACCGCGGCCGCCAGGCTTGAGCACCCCGGCCTGGTGTTCAAGTGCGGTGACGTACGCAGTGTGGCACCGAGCGAGCTGGACGTGATGATCGCCCTGCATGCCTGCGATATCGCCACCGACTATGCGATCCACACCGGTATCCGTTCCGGCGCGTCGATCATCATGTGCTCGCCTTGCTGCCACAAACAGATCCGCCTGCAAATCCAGAGTCCGGCGCTGCTCAAGCCGATGCTGCAATACGGCTTGCACCTGGGCCAGCAGGCGGAGATGGTCACCGACAGTTTGCGCGCGTTGTTCCTGGAGGCCTGCGGCTACGAGACCAAGGTGTTCGAGTTCATCTCGCTGGACCACACCAACAAGAACAAGATGATACTGGCGGTCAAGCGCGCCGAACCGGTGGAGCCGGCCCAGTTATTGGCGAAGATTCAGGAGCTGAAGGATTTCTACCACATCAGCGAGCATTGCCTGGAAACGTTGCTGCGCGCTGACGGCTACCTCTGATTCTGTGTGAGCGGGCTTGCTCGCGAAGGCGTTGGGTCAGTCGATACTAGTGTTGAATGGGGAGCCGCATTCGCGAGCAAGCCCGCTCCCACACTGGGTTTGATTGCGGTCTTGCGCCCCAGCATCACCGTCACGATGACCCCACCGGCAAACAGCCAGGTGACCGGCTCCACCTGTTCACCGAAGAACAACGCCGAGAAGGCGATGGTGAAGAAGATCTGCAGCAGCTGAATCTGGCTGACCCGGGCAATGCCGCCCATGGCCAGCCCGGCGTACCAGGCGAAGAAGCCGATGAACTGCGAAAACAGCGAGACATAACCGAAGGCCCACCAGGTCCTGGCGGAAATCCCGCCCTGGTGTTGCAGCGCCAGATACACCACCGGGCCGATCAACAGCGGCGTCGACAGTACCAGCGCCCAGCAGATCACCTGCCAGCCGCCCATCTCCCTGGCCAGTCGGCCTCCCTCGGCGTAGCCCAGCCCGCCCACGGCAATGGCACCAAGCATCAGCAGGTCACCGGCCTGAATGCTGCCGGCACCGCTGATCAGCGCATAACCGAGTACCAGCGCACTGCCCAATGCGGCGCAGGCCCAGAATGCTTTCGAAGGCCGTTCGTGGGAAAGCCACGCGGCGTACAGCGCCACGCACAGGGGCTGCAAACCATTGACCAGCGCGCCGTGGGACGCCGGCAAGGTTTGCATGGCCCAGGCCGACAACACCGGGAAACCGAGAATCACCCCGGCCATCACCAGCGTCAGGCCTTTGACCTGTTTCCAGGTCGGCCACTTTTCCCGGTGCCACAGCAACAGCAACGCCGCCGGAACCGCCGCAAACAGTGCCCGGCCCAGGCCGTTGAGCAGCGGGTGGAGTTCCTGTACGACGATCCGCGTGAAGGGCAGGGTGAGGCTGAAGATCACAACGCCGAGCAGGCCCAGGGCCATGCCGGTGTTTTCGCGCGAGGACATGATGGCAACCAGAATTTTGGGTGATGGGGTAAGGCTCCATATAGCCATAAACCATGGGTTGTCCGCTGTTACAGCTAGGCACAGACTTATCCGTACAGTTTGCGGGCCTCTTCGCGAGCAAGTCGGATCGCCGCACCGCCGCTCCCACATTGGAATGCGTTCCCCCTGTGGGAGCGGGCTTGCTCGCGAAGAACGATAACGTGGTCCATCAGGTAGTAGCCGGTTGTTACCCGCGCCACCGGATAAGGACTACCTTGAATACTCCTGCACGCCCACTTCCAGAGGAGTCCTCCCCATGGCTGCGAAAAAAATTCTGATGCTGGTTGGTGATTACGTCGAAGACTATGAGGTGATGGTGCCGTTCCAGGCGCTGCTGATGGTCGGCCACACGGTGCACGCCGTTTGCCCGGACAAAACCGCCGGCCAGACCGTGCGCACGGCGATCCATGACTTTGAAGGCGACCAGACCTACAGCGAAAAACCCGGCCACCTGTTTGCCTTGAACTTCGATTTTGCCAAGGTCAACGCCGCCGATTATGACGCCGTGCTGATTCCTGGCGGCCGTGCGCCGGAGTACCTGCGCCTGAACGAAAAGGTCCTGGAGCTGGTGCGCGCATTCGACAAGGCCGGCAAGCCGATCGCCGCCGTGTGCCATGGCGCGCAGTTGCTGGCGGCAGCGGGTATTCTCGAAGGTCGTGAATGCAGCGCTTATCCGGCCTGCGCTCCGGAAGTGCGCCTGGCGGGCGGAACCTATATCGACATCCCGGTGACGGACGGCCATGTTCAGGGCAATCTGGCCACGGCGCCGGCCTGGCCTGCGCACCCGAACTGGTTGGCCGGTTTCCTGGGGTTGCTGGGTACCAAAATCACGCTGTAACGAGGGACATGTCCATGTGCGAGCTGTACGTCAAAGCCGACCCGATTCTTTACGAATCGCGCTCCCGCTCGCTGCGCATCTGTGGGGTGGTCACCACCCTGCGGCTGGAGAATCAGTTTTGGGACATCCTCAGCGAAATCGCCGAGGTCGACGGCATGACCACCAACCAGTTGATCGCCAAGCTGTATGAAGAGGTGATGGACTATCGCGGCGAGGTGGTCAATTTCGCTTCGTTCCTGCGGGTGAGTTGTACGCGGTATCTGAGCCAGCGGCGGACGCAGTCTCCGGAGTTGTCGGTGGTGCGGGCAGTGGTGAAGTAGTCAAAACTGCGTCGAATCCTTCGCGAGCAAGCCCGCTCCCACAGGGATTACGCTGAACCTGTGGGAGCGGGCTTGCTCGCGAAGGGGCCGGTACAGGCGACAGAAATCCCGGCTTGGTCTTTACTGTGAAGCGCACAACCTCTCAATCGGCAAGGAGAAACAGCATGTCCGGATGGTATGAAGTGAGCAAAAGCAGCAATGGCCAGTTCAGGTTCGTCCTCAAGGCGGCCAACGCCGAGACCATTCTGACCAGCGAGCTGTACACCACCCACGCCGCCGCCGACAAAGGCATCGCCTCGGTCCAGGCCAACAGCCCGCTGGATGAGCGCTACGAGAAGAAAACCACGAAGGACGGCCATCCGTATTTCAACCTCAAGGCGGGTAACCACGAGATCATCGGCAGCAGCGAAACCTATTCCTCCGATGCCGCCATGGAGAAAGGCATCGCCAGTGTGAAAGCCAATGGCCCGAGCAAGGTGGTCAAGGACAAAACCTTACCGGTGCTTTGAGATCAACACATATCCCCTGTGGGAGCGGGCTTGCTCGCGAAGGCGATGGAACATTCAACACATATGCTGAATGTGACGACCTCTTCGCGAGCAAGCCCGCTCCCACATTTTTTGGTTTTGTGTGTGGCTGGAGATCAGCGCAGGGCGTTCAACAGCCCTTGCAACTGACCACAACCCGCCTCACCCAACGGGAACACCGGCAACCGCGGATCCCCTACCTCCAGACCTGTCGCCCGCAAACCCGCCTTGATCGTCGCCGGCAAGCCACCCTTGAGGATGAAATCCAGCAGCGGCAACTGGCGGTAGAACAGCTCGCGGGCCTTGACCAAATCGTTGGCCAGCACTGCATCATACAAATCCAGGTTGAGCTGCGGGATCAGGTTCGGCGCAGCGGTACACCAGCCTTTCGCGCCAGCGGCAAAGGCCTCCAGGGCCAGCGGATTGCAGCCGTTGTAGAACGGCACCTGGCCGTCGCCGAGACGTTGCAGTTGATGCATGCGCTGGATGTCGCCAGTGCTCTCCTTGACCATGGTCACGTTTTCCACGGCCTTGACGATGCGCAGGATCAGGTCCACCGACATGTCGGTGCCGCTGGTGGCCGGGTTGTTGTAGAGCATGATCGGCACGCCGATGCTGTCGCCGATGGCGCGGTAATGAGCGAGGATTTCCGCTTCACTGAGTTTCCAGTAGGACGCGGGCAGCACCATCACCACATCGGCGCCATGGGCTTCGGCGAAGCGCGCGCGACGTACCGCCTTGGCGGTGGTCAGGTCGGACACGCTGACGACGGTCGGCACGCGTTTGGCCACGTGCTTGATACTGAATTCGCTGACCTGATCCCACTCCGCGTCGCTCAGGTAGGCACCTTCACCGGTGCTGCCCAGCGGTGCGATAGCGTGCACGCCGCCCTCGATCAGGCGGTCGATGGAGCGCCCGAGGGCGTCCAGGTCAACGCCTTCGCCATGGGCGGTGAAAGGGGTGATGGTGTAGCCGATGATGCCGTGAATGTTGGCGGTGGACATGGTGTCTCTCCGTTCAAAAAGGTCTGGGGTCAGTTCAGGCAATCGGCGTGTTGGCGCAGGCTCTGCCGGGCGTAGTAGTTGAAAGCGGCGGCGTGACGTTTCGGCCGGGCAATCCAGTCATGGGCTTCACGGCCCAACGCGGGGATGATCGGCTTGATGGTCCCGGCGCTCATCGCCAACAGTTGCAGCTTCGCGGCACATTCGATCAGCTGCGCGATGACACAGGCTTCCTCGATGGTGTTGCCGGTGGACAATTGGCCATGGTGCGAAAGCAGGATCGCCCGCTTGTCGCCCAACGCCCCGGCAATCAACTCGCCTTCCTCGTTGCCCACCGGCACACCCGGCCAGCCTTCGAGAAATGCACAGTCGTCATAGAGCGGGCAGAGGTCCATGTGGGAAATCTGCAACGGTACTTCCAGCATCGACAAGGCTGCAACGTGGGTCGGATGGGTGTGGATGATGCAGTTCACATCCGGGCGGGCGCGGTATACCCAACTGTGAAAACGATTGGCCGGGTTGGGCATGCCGTGGCCTTCGAGCACTTCCAGATCTTCGTTGACCAGCAGCAGGTTGCCCGCGGTGATTTCGTCGAAACCCAGGCCCAGTTGTTGAGTGTAGTAAGTGCCGGGCTGCGGGCCACGGGCGGTGATTTGCCCGGCCAGACCGGAATCGTGACCGTGCTCGAACAGGATGCGGCAGGTCAGGGCCAGCTTTTGCCGGGCGGTCCACGTATTATCCGCCAGGGTATTTTGCATTTGGCTCAGCGCGTGCTTGACCAGTTGCTCTTTGGGCAGTGCTAATGTCTTGGCCATATCGGTGTCCTTTGGGTGATTCAATGGACGTCGGGTTTGTCGCTCACCGGTTCCTCGCAAAGTCGTCGGTGAGCGCAAATGACACTAAAGAGCCTAAATGACACGTTGTGTCATTGGCAAGGGCAAATCGTTGCCTCCTTGATGGATTAATCGCTCCACATGTCTATTCGTTTGAAATTACTAAGAAAAAAACTTGGCGTGACCTTGGAAGCGCTGGCCGAACAATCCGGCATGACCAAGAGTTACCTGTCGAAAGTCGAGCGCGGCTTGAACACGCCGTCGATTGCGGCAGCGTTGAAACTGGCCAAGGCGCTGAACGTGAAGGTCGAGGAGTTGTTCTCTGAAGACAACGCCGGCTTCGACAGCTACAGCCTGGTACGCAGCCACGAGCGGCAACCTTTGGGTGCCAGTGGCAACAATCCGGGTTACGCGGTGCTGGCCCATCAGGTCAGTGAACGCAGCCTGCTGCCGTTCATCATTTACCCGCCGGCGGAGTTCACCGACAAAACCTTCAAGGAGCATCTGGGCGAGGAGTTTCTGTTCGTCCACGAGGGGCGGGTGGAAGTGGACTTCATGAGCGAGCGCGTGCTGCTCGATCGTGGGGATGCGCTGCACTTCAATGCGCAAAAACCGCACCGGATTCGTTCGGTGGGTGAGGTACAGGCGCAGTTGCTGGTGGTGGTGCACAGCACCGAGGAATGAGTTGACTGCAAAAGCTTCGCGAGCAAGCCCGCTCCCACATGGGATTTGTGAACGACACAGATCCCATGTGGGAGCGGGCTTGCTCGCGAAAGCGTCAGATCGGCCAGTACTAAACTTCGACTGGAACCGATAACTTGGGGCCACCCAACGCATGGCTCTTGGAATCAAAAAACCGCAACTCAACCCCCGTCCCCTCAAACACCTTCGCGTAATGCCGCTTCTGGTGCTGGATGAAGGCCTTGCTGCGCGGGTAAATCGAGATCGCCAGCACCTGCGGCTTTGCCAGGCGCAAGGCATGGATGATGTGGCTGTCCTGCTCCCCCAGCGCATGGCCGAAGAGACACAGCGCCTGGCCGTGACCGAGCAACTGCTCGTAGCAGAACGACAGATAGTCCGAACTGCGAATGGTCTTGAGCTTGTCCGCACTCGGCCCTTCGTTGACGAACAGCGGCACGTCGTCGAGGGTCTTGATCGTGTTATTGATCGCGAAGTTGCCCAGCAACGTGCCCTCGGTCGACATCAGCTTGCGCGCCGTGCCGTCCTGGTTGCGCACCAGGTGCAGACCGCCGTGCAGGTACAGCAAACGGGTTTTGTCGGTGGTCGTGTCGCTCAGGTCGAAAGCGGGTTCGGTCCCCTGGAACAGATCGGTGATCGCCTCGGGCTGGTGTTGCACCGCCCAGTAGTTGATCAGGTCGTAATTGGTGGTGAACACCGTGCGGTAGTTGGCCAGTTCCTGATTGATCGTCGCCAATGTCGAGGGCACCACCAGCCGCCACGGGATATGCACCGCATGCACGGTGTTGATCAGCGCTTCCTTGATCGCGTAATAGCGATTGCGCGGGGCGGCGGAGCTGACGGCCAGGGCCTTGTTGACCCGGCTGGTGGTTTTCAACGCGCTCAGTACCTGCTCGAAACTGCGGGTCTGCATCGCGTCGAACACGCTCAGCTCGGACGGGCTCAGGGGTTTTTCTTCAACGGTGCGGGCATTTTCGAACAGCGACTCGTAGCCGAAATCGTCCCATACCGCGCGACTGGCACCGTTGCCCACCAGCAAACCACTGAACGAAGCGGTGCTGCGCAAGGCGTTCCAGTCTTCTAGTTGGGCATCGACATCCTGGAAATCGGTCATTGCGGTCTTCGTCTCACGGCAAAAGGTCTTTGGGCGGCGACTTTATCACGACCGGCTGCCCGACCACGGCACGACGCGGGCGAAGAACGTTATGCTGCGACTTCGCCCGAGCCGACTTCGCCGAGTACCCGATGCTGCAAAAAAGCCTGATCCGCCGTCTCGACCTGATCACTCTGCAACTGTTCGTCGCCGTCCATGAGGAGGGCACGCTGACCCGTGCCGCGTCGCGCGAGGCGATTGCCGTCTCGGCGGCGAGCAAGCGCTTGATGGAGCTGGAGGAGGCGCTGGGTATCAGCCTGTTCGTGCGCCAGGCCAAGGGCATGTCCCTGACACCGGCGGGTGAAACCCTGCTGCACCATGCCCGGCAGATGCTGTTCAACGTCGAGAAAATGGGCCTCGAACTGGGCGAGCACAGCCATGGTGTGCGCGGCTATGTGCGAATGCTCGCCAACCTGTCGGCGATCATTCAGTTTTTGCCAGAGGACCTGCGGGATTTTTCCGAGCGTCACCCCCAGGTCAAGACCGACCTCGAAGAACGGCCCAGCGCCGGGGTGATTCAGGGCGTGCTCGACGGGGTGGCCGACCTCGGCATCTGTTCCATCGACAGCGACATCAAGGGCCTGCACAGCGTGCTGTATCGCCAGGACAAACTGGTGGTGCTGATGCCGCCGCACCATCTCTTGGCGAACCGGTCGAGCGTGGCGTTCGCCGATACGCTAGACAGCGATTACGTTGGGCTGCATGCCGCCAGTTCAATCAACATGCGTACCCATGCAGCGGCCCGCGAAGCCGGCAAGGTGTTGCGGGTGCGCATTCATGTGCCGGGGTTCGATGCCATGTGCCGCATGGTCCAGGCCAACATGGGGATCGGCATCCTTCCGCAGCGGGCGTATGAATTGTTTGGCCGGGCGCTGGGGTTGCACGCGGTGCCATTGACGGACGAATGGTCCGATCGGGCGCTGATTCTGGTGGTGCGCGATGAGGCGCTGCTGTCGCCGGTGAGCCGGATGTTGTTTGAGCATTTGCGGGGCTCAGTCTGAAAGTTCTTGGCTGACTGGGCCGGCCTCTTCGCGAGCAAGCCCGCTCCCACACTGGATCTGTGTAGCGCTGAAAATCCCTGTGGGAGCGGGCTTGCTCGCGAAGGCGGCCGTGAGGCCGCGATAATTTTCCAGGGCGTTCGCATTTCGCGAACGCCCGTTGCCAACTGAAGGTTGGATTCATCAGGCATCAGTCCTCTAGCCTTGGCTCATATTCCAAGAACAAGAGGTACCCCGCGATGACTGCCCCCCTGAGTGCAATCAAAGTGATCGAGATCGGCACGCTGATCGCCGCGCCGTTCGCCGCGCGCATGCTGGCCGAGTTCGGCGCCGAGGTGATCAAGATCGAAGCCATGGGCCAGGGCGATCCCCTGCGAAAATGGCGCAAGCTGCACGAAGGCACCTCGCTGTGGTGGTACCTGCAGTCGCGCAACAAGAAGTCCCTGGCGCTGAACCTCAAATCCCCCGAAGGCATCGAACTGGTCAAGCAATTGGCAACCAGCGCCGATGTGCTGATCGAAAACCTGCGCCCCGGCGCCCTGGAGAAACTCGGCCTTGGCTGGGACGTGTTGCACGCCCTCAACCCCAACCTGACCCTGGTGCGGATTTCCGGTTACGGTCAGACCGGCCCGTACCGCGATCGTCCGGGTTTCGGTGCCATAGGCGAGGCCATGGGCGGCATCCGCTACACCACCGGCACCCCCGGTTCGCCGCCCGCGCGGGTCGGCGTGAGCCTCGGCGATTCCCTGGCTTCGCTGCATGCGGTGATCGGTGCGCTGATGTCATTGCTGCGGGTCAAGACCGGGCAGGGCGGCGGGCAGATCGTCGATGTGTCCCTGGCCGAAAGCGTGTTCAACGTCATGGAAAGTCTGGTGCCGGAATACGACATGCTCGGTCATGTGCGTGAACGCAGCGGCGGTGCCTTACCGGGGATCGCGCCGTCCAACACCTATTTGACCGCCGATGGCGCCTATGTGGTGATTGCCGGCAACAGCGATCCGATCTACAAGCGCCTGATGCACACCATCGGCCGCGCCGATCTGGCCGAGGCGCCTGAATTCGCCCACAACGACGGGCGTGCCGCCAAAAGCAACCAGCTCGACGCCGCCATCACCCACTGGACCAGCAGCCTGCCCATCGACGAGGTGCTGGCCGCGCTGGAAGCCGCCGAAGTCCCGGCCGGACGCATCTACTCAGTGGCCGACATCGTCGCCGATCCGCACTATCAGGCACGGGACATGCTGCTCAATGCCGAGCTGCCCGGTGGCGCCACGGTGAAAATGCCGGGCATCGTGCCGAAACTCTCCGAGACACCCGGCGGCGTGAACTGGTCCGGCCCCGGGCTGGGCCAGCACACCGACGGCATCCTCGCGCAGTTGGGCCTTACCGCGATGGACATCGAACGCCTGAAAGTCGAAGGAGTGGTGCAATGATCACCGATTATTCCGACAGCCTGATCGTGCAGGAAGTGTCCCCGCGCGACGGTTTGCAAATCGAGCCGACCTGGGTTGAAACCCACGACAAGATTGCCCTGATCGATCAATTGTCGCTGGCCGGATTCAGCCGCATCGAAGCCGGTTCGTTCGTGTCGCCCAAGGCCATTCCTGCGCTGCGCGATGGCGAGCTGGTGTTCAAGGGCATTACCCGGCAGCCGGGGGTGATCTACGTCGCCTTGATCCCCAACCTCAAGGGGGCGCAACGGGCGCTGGCGTGCAGTGCCGATGAGCTGAACCTGGTGATGTCCGCCAGCCAGACCCACAACCTGGCGAACATGCGCATGCGTTGTGAAGATTCATTGGCAGCGTTCGGCGAGATCGTGCGGTTCGTTGGCGAAAGCCCGGTGCGCCTCAATGGCAGCATCGCCACCACCTTCGGCTGCCCGTTCGAGGGCAAGATCGATGAGGACCGCGTCGTGCAAATCGTCGAGGCCTATCAGGAACTCGGCATCCAGGGCATCACCCTCGCCGACACCACGGGCATGGCCAATCCGCGCCAGGTCGAGCGACTGGTGCGTCGGGTGCTGCAGCGGGTGGCGCCGGCAGATTTGACCCTGCATTTCCACAACACCCGTGGCCTCGGACTGTGCAACGTGCTGGCTGCCTACGAGGCTGGTGCCCGACGTTTCGACGCCGCATTGGGCGGCCTCGGCGGCTGCCCGTTTGCACCGGGAGCGTCGGGCAACATCTGTACAGAAGACCTGGTGAACCTGTGCGATGAAGTCGGCATTCACACCGGTATCGATCTGCCGCTGCTGCTGAAACTGTCCCGAGGACTGCCGGCACTGCTCGGCCACGAAGTACCGGGGCAATTGGCCAAAGCCGGGCGCAATTGTGACCTGCACCCGGTGCCTTCCTGACCCCACCCCTAACCCTGTGGGAGCGGGCTTGCTCGCGAAAGCGGTCTGACATTCAACATAGATGGTGACTGACACGCCGTCTTCGCGAGCAAGCCCGCTCCCACAATAAAAAGCACCTCAACCAGACAACAAAAACAATCGGACACCCACGGGAAGTCCGCCTGGAGAACCGCAATGAGCCTGAATGCACTGGAGGCGGGCGCGAGCCCGTCCGTTAGCCACGACACCGAAAAAGCCCTGGTCAGCAAAGTCGCCTGGCGCCTGATGCCGCTGATCATGGTCTGCTACCTGTTCGCCTTTTTCGACCGTATCAACATCAGCTTCGCCAAGTTTCAACTGCAGGCCGACCTGAGCCTGAGCGACACCGCTTACGGCCTCGGCGCAGGGTTATTCGTGGTCGGTTACGTGATTTTCGAAGTGCCGAGCAACATGATGCTGTACAAGGTCGGCGCCCGGCGCTGGATCGCCCGGATCATGATGTCCTGGGGCCTGGCCACGGCGGCCATGGTGTTCGTCAACAGCGAATGGCAGTTCTACGTGCTGCGCTTCGTGATCGGCGCGATGGAGGCGGGATTCGCCCCGGGCGTGCTGTATTACCTGACCCTGTGGTTCCCGCAGCACTATCGCGGGCGCATCACCTCGATGCTGTTCCTGTCGTCGGCGTTCGCAGGCCTGGTGGGCGCGCCGTTCTCGGGCCTGGTGCTGCAACACCTCGACGGTGTGCTGCAAATGCGCGGCTGGCACTGGCTGTTCCTGCTCGGCGGTGTGCCGTGCATCGGCCTCGGTTTGCTGGTGCTGACCCTGCTCAAGGACCGCATCGAAGACGCCCATTGGCTGACGCCTTCGGAGAAGACCTTGCTGGCCAGCCGCATCGCCCAGCATGAGCCGCACAAGAGCGGTGGCTCGTTGCTCGCCGCACTGCGGATTCCGGGTTTCCTGACACTGGGGCTGATCTACTTCCTGATCCAGGTGGCGTCCTACGGCCTGAATTTCTGGGCGCCGCAACTGATCCGCAGCGCCGGCACCGAAAGTCCGGTGATGATCGGCCTGCTGACCGCCATCCCGTACATCTGCGGCGCCATCAGCATGGTGGTGATCGGACGCCTGTCCGATGCTTGCGGTGAGCGACGCAAGTTTGTCGCCGGTCTGGTGGCCGTCGGTGCAGTCGGGTTCTTCTGTGCGGGGATCTTCGCCAGCCACACGACCTTCCTGATCGTCGCGCTGGGCCTGCTCGGTGCCGGGATCATCGCCTCCATCCCGAGCTTCTGGACCCTGCCGCCGAAACTGCTGGCCGGTGCCGGCGCGGGTGCGGCGGGCGGGATTGCGGTGATCAACACCCTGGGCCAGTTCGGTGGCATCGTCAGCCCGGTGATGGTCGGCCGGATCAAGGACCTGACCGGCAGCACCACGCCAGCGCTGTATGTCATTGGTGTCTGTGCACTGATCGCGGTGGCGCTGTTGCTGTGGGGGTTGCCGCAGAAGTTGCGGACCCTCGACAAGGCCTGAAATCTACGTTGCCAGATAAACCGCTTTCGCGAGCAAGCCCGCTCCCACAGTGACCGCATATCCCCTGTGGGAGCGGGCTTGCTCGCGAAGACTGACTGACAGCCGACATTTGACTGTCGGTTGCCCCCTCAACCCACTGTCGCCAAGCCCTTGGCCGGCGCATCAAAAAACTGAATCAACACCACCCCGCCCATCAACAGCACCACCCCAAGCACCTTGGGCAAGGTGACCTGCCGCTCCACCAGGCCAAACCAGCCGAAGTGATCCAGCAACAAAGACGCCACCACTTGCCCCGCCAGCGCCAATGCCATGAACCCCGCGGCACCGAGCTTGGGCAGCAGCACCAATGCCAGGGAAATGAAGCACACCCCAAAAGCGCCACCCGCCCACATCCACAGCGGCGCCTTGCTGATAAATGCCAGTGATGGCAACGGCAAGCGCATCACAACGATGATCGGCAACAGCACGATAACGCTCACCAGCAACGAGGCGAGCGTCGCCCACAACGGATGGCCCAACCCGCGCCCGAGGTTGACGTTGATCGCGCTCTGAAACGGCACCACCGCCCCGGCAATCATTGCCAGCACCACCAGGCCGGCCCAATGCAACGTACTCATGATCGTTCTCCCACAGGTTTTGCTGGACTCTAGGGTATTCGTCGCGCAGATTTAAATTCCGTTTTGTTATCCAGAGCATGCAGCAGATGAATGATCTTCGACGCATCGACCTCAACCTGCTGGTGGTCCTCGACGCTTTGCTCACCGAGCAACACGTGACCCGGGCGGCCGAGCGTTTGCATTTGAGCCAGCCTGCGGTCAGTCATGCGCTGGCGCGATTGCGCGACCTGCTCGGCGATCCGCTATTGGTGCGCGCCGGCTCCGGCCTTGTACCGACGCCGCGGGCGCTGGAACTGGTGGCACCGCTGGCCGAAATCCTGGCCCAGGTGCAAGCGCTGCTGGCGCCGAACGCGTTTGATCCGGCTACCGCCAGGCGCACCTTCCGCCTGGCGATGTCCGACTATGGCGCCGCCATTGTCCTGCCGGGCCTGATCCGGACGTTGCGCCGCGATGCGCCGGGCATCGACCTGCAAATCAGCCATGGCAGCCGCGAAAGCATGCTCGACGGCGTGCTCAACGGTGATATTGACGTCGCCATCGGTGTGTTCCCGGAAATGCCCAACGAATTGCGCAGCACGCCGCTGTTCGAAGAGCACTACGCCTGCCTGGTGGACCGCAGAAGCCTGCCCGCCGACGGTGTGCTCGACCTGCCCACCTACCTGGCTCGACCCCATGTGCTGCTGGAAATGCGCGGCAGCGGCACCCCGGAAATCGAGCGGGCGCTGACGGCATTGCGTGAACGTCGTCGTGTGGCAGTCAGCCTGCCGCACTGGAGCGTGGCCCCGGAATGCATCAGCGGTACTGATCTTATTCTGACGGTGGCCTCGCGTGGTCTGCGCGATATTGATGAACAGTCGTTGATCGTCGTGCCGCCACCCTTTGATATTCCGTCGTTCACCTTTGTGTTGGCGTGGCATAAACGGCGGGGCGCAGACCAAGCGTTGAACTGGCTGAATGAGCGGATTGGTGCAGGTGCAGACGGGGTTTGTTTTCGGGGGGGATGATTCGCTGTAATCACCAATGGATGGGGGGAAGGCGTCGAGTGTGGAAGACCCTGAGCACTTGCAGACGACCTTGGCGAACTCGATACGGAATCAGATAGGGGCGGTCGGGCAAAATCCATTCACGAGTACCGGGCAATCGACCTTCCCGGCCTGTCGCCGGAAAGTGCGCAAGGTGATCGACACTGGCGAGAATGGCTTGTACGAAATCTGCTGCTGCCTTTGGATTCTCTATCGCAATATAAGCGGCTTCTTCATCAAGGTTCTTGAGTGCAGTACGCAGCCACTCAACGCGCATTGCTTACCCACTTATCAGCAATCGCACTGACCTCGTCTGACGAGGCGAAGTCGCCGGCATCGGCTTCTTTCAGCGCTTTCTGAATTTCTTCGATTTGCCATGCTTCCCTCGCGAGATACTCGCGCAAGGCATCGACTGCGAGGAACGACTTGCTGCGGCCAGTGGCCTTGGAAAGACTGGCGAGGGTATCGGCGATTTCGTCTGGCAGGCGCAAGGACATGGTGGACATGGCGGTCTCGATGTAGTGGTTTGTAATACAACATACTACAGTGTCATGCAGGGTGGAGGCCGCCCCGTTCGTCTGTCGTAACAAATGGTCTTGCGGTGGTGTTGAATCTTTCCATCTGTCGCGTGCAGATTCAGGCGTTTTCGCTGCCAACCTCATAGCTGAAACCTGCGTCGCACCTGAAAACCTCAAAGGTCTTTAACCCCATGCTCACAGGCCTCAACCACCTGACCTTCTCCGTCACCGACCTGAACCGCAGCGTGGCGTTCTACCAGAACCTCCTGCAACTGCACCTCGAAGCCACCTGGGATACCGGCGCCTACCTGTCGCTGCCAAGGTTGTGGTTGTGTCTCTCCCTCGACCCGCTACGCCATTGCGAGCCCGCCGCCGACTACACCCATTACGCTTTCAGCCTCGATGCAGCGGATTTTCCGCGTTTCGTCGAGCGCCTGCGATCCGCCCGGGTGCAGGAGTGGCGCGACAACCGCAGCGAGGGCGCATCGTTCTACTTCCTCGACCCGGATGGCCACAAGCTGGAAGCCCATGTGGGTGATCTGGCGTCGCGCCTGACGGCCTGCCGGCAGCAGCCGTATGCGGGGATGAAGTTCTTCGACGATCTGTAAGTCGATATTGCGGGACCTGATATAGACTGGCCACCATTCACCCAGCAGTACAAAAGGACGCCCCATGACCCCATCGCTACTAATGGCCGTGCTTGCCTCGGGTTTTATCTACGGCATCACCCCGGGACCGGGCGTGCTGGCGGTGTTCGGCATTGGCGCGGCCCATGGGCGACGGGCCGGGGCGGGGTTTCTGTGCGGGCATTTACTCGGCGATGTGGTGTGGTGCAGCACGGCGTTGATCGCGATTGTCGGTGCGCGGGAGATCGGCAGTACCGCGTTCGACGTGCTGGGTGTGCTCAGCGGCCTGTACCTGTTCTGGCTCGGCTGGCGTGCGGTGCGCGCCCGGCGCAGCAATGGCGATGCACCACAGGGTCCGGCGCGGCAGCCGTTCTGGCATGGCATTCTGTTCGGCCTGACCAATCCCAAGGCTTATCCGGTGGCGGTGGCGACATTCACGGCACTGTTGTCGAGTCGCGCGGAACTGCTCCACTGGTCAATGCTGCCAGCACTGATCGGCCTGAGCTTTGTCGGTGGATTGCTCGCCTACGCTATTCTCATTGGCATCGTGGGGGCACGGCGGGTGCGCACCTTGTATCAACGCCATGAACTGGCGATCACCCGGTTGTGCGGGGTAATGTTCATCGGCTTTGCCATCAACGCGCTGGTCCATGCGTTGCCGGGGCTGATGCCGAACAAGGCTTGAATGTGATCACAAGGAAGCAAGGCCGACCGGGCAGGGATGATTGATGAGCGCTGCATTATCGGGACACCCACGCTGAACCATGGAAAACCGGAACTCCGCGCCACTGGCGAGCTATATCGATCTGTTGCTGGACGCCGTTTGTGCGGTGGACAAGCAAGGCCGCTTCGTCTTTGTCAGTGCGGCGTGCGAGCGCATTTTCGGCTACAGCGCCGATGAAATGATCGGTCAATTGATGATCGACATGGTGCACCCCGCAGATCGCTTGCGTACCCTTGATGCCGCCCGGGAAATCATGGGCGGCGAGCCCAAGCTCAACTTCGAAAACCGCTACCTGCGCAAGGATGGCCGGGTGGTGCACATCCTCTGGTCGGCACGTTGGTCCGAGGTCGACCAGTTGCGCATTGCCGTGGCGCGCGACATCACCGAACGCAAGCAGGCCGAATCCCGGCAGGCCGCGTTGTATGCGATATCCGAAGCGGCCCACGCGGCGGAGGATCTGCTGGCGTTGTTCAGGCGCATCCACATGATCATCGGCGAGTGGCTGCCGGCGCTGAATTTTTCCGTGGCGCTGTACGACGAGCACTGTGCGCAGCTGAATTTCCCTTATCACGTCGATGACCAGGAGTCACAGCCCGAACTGCCCGGGACCATGACCGGGCGGGTGTGCACCGAAGTGATCCGCACGGGGCAGCCGATCCTTTTGACCCCGAACCCGTGCACGCCGCCTGCCGGCTTCGAAGCGCTGATGACCGGGCAGAACGCACCCTGCTGGCTGGGTGTGCCGCTGAACTCGCAGAACGGCACCATCGGCGCGTTGATCGTCAAAAGCGTTCCGGGCGGCGAGCGCTACACCGAGCAGGACAAGGAGTTGCTGCAGTACGTCTGTGCCCAGGTCGCGACGGCCATCGAGCGCAAGCAGTTGCACGCCCGCCTGCAACATTTGGCCCAGTACGACCAACTGACTCAGCTACCCAACCGTGAACTGTTGCGCGACCGCCTCAAGGCGTCACTGCAATTGGCCCGCATGGACGGCGGGCGCATGGCCCTGTTGTACGTCGACCTCGACCGCTTCAAGCAAGTCAATGACACCCATGGCCATGCGGTCGGCGACATGCTGCTGCAAGCGGTGGCCAACCGGCTCAAGGGCTGTGTGCGGGAAACCGACACCGTGGCCCGCATTGGTGGTGATGAATTCGTGGTGTTGCTGCACAGTATTCATGCCGCAGACGATACCGACATCGTGGTCGGAAAAATCCGTCAGGTCCTGGCCCGGCCCCTGCGTCTGGACGGGCACAACCTGAGCATCCATCCAAGCATCGGCGTCGCCCGATATCCCGAACACGGCACTGAAGAGAAGCAATTATTCCGGCATGCAGACGAGGCGATGTACTGCGCCAAACGTGAGCATCACCTGCGAATGGTCTGATAGTCCGTACACCGTTCGTCGTGCTGTCCACGCATTTTTCTAAACCTTTTGCGACGCGCAAATTCAGATTCTATGCGGGCGCCAGCTCGCCGCGACTATCACCAAGAGGAAGAGAATCATGCCTAATTCAAGAAACTCGAACTCGGGAAACTTCGCCAACGATCGAACGAAGGCGTCTGAAGCCGGTCGCAAGGGTGGGAAAACCACCACGACGACTGTCGATAAAGAACCTGCGAAACCCGACATGGGCCGCAAACCCGGACAGAAATCCAAGTAATGGATGCAGGTGGTTTTGATTGAGAAGCGGGGGCGCAAGCTCCCGTTTGAATTTGAAAAAGGAGGGCGCGACCATGAAACGGATGGCCACCCGATTATGTAATGCCAGTATTGCCACATTACTGGGCCTGTTTGCCAGCAACGCCTTCGCCCAGTCACCTGCCGAATTCATCGACGATGCGTCGGCCCAGGGCATGGCCGACATCGAGGCCAGTCGCCTGGCACACCAGAAGTCCGAGTCCAAAGAGGTCAAGGACTACACCATCGTTGTCATCAACGACCGCACCACGGCGAACCAGCACCTGGCGAAAATCGCCAGACAACTGGATTTACCGGTAGCGCCGCGCGAAGAAATTGTCGAAAAGGCCAAAGCCCTGATGCCACAAGTCATGGACGGGGCAACCTTCGATGAGGCCTATACGGCCAGCCAGGTGAAGACCACGCAGCAAGCCATCGAACGGTTGCAGCAGGAAGCGCAGACCACCGACGTGCCGCAAATCAAGGCGTTCGCCGAAGAAACCCTGCCCAAATTGCAAAATCATCTGCAAATGGCCAAGGCCCTGCAAGCCAGAAGCTGATCATCAGCAATTCTTCAGGTTTTGCTGACCTTTTTCCTGGACGACGGTGCCGTCCAGGTCAATGGTCAGGCCTTCGCCGAGGCTGCGGTAGTGCTTTCTCAGTTTCTCCAGCTCAAACGTGAAAAGGTAGTTTTCTGAAACCTTTGGCGGCGCTCGCCGCGGTATCGTAGCGACCCGAGGACAACGCACCGACAGGAGAACGCAATGAGTTGGTCCGCCAAACAGTACGTCGCTTTTGAAGATGAACGCACCCGTCCCGCCCGTGACCTGCTGGCGGCCATCCCCGCCGGGGATGTGCGTTCGGCCATCGATATCGGTTGTGGCCCCGGTAACTCCACCGAGTTGCTGGTCGAGCGTTTTGCCAACGCTACGGTCCGAGGCCTGGACAGTTCGACCGACATGATCGAGGCCGCACGCAAGCGCTTGCCGCAGGTGCAGTTCGACATCGCCGACATCGACACCTGGAACGACGCAGGCCCCTTCGATGTGATTTTCGCCAACGCTGTATTGCAGTGGGTTCCGGATCACGCAAGCTTGCTGCCGTCGCTGGTGGGCAAGCTTGCGCCCGGAGGCAGCCTGGCCGTCCAGATGCCTGACAACCTCAATGAGCACTCGCACCGCTTGATGCGTGAAGTCGCCGCTGATGGTCCATGGGTCGGCAAACTGGCAGGCGCAGCCGGGCAGCGGACCGAGATGGCCGATGCCAGTGGTTATTACTCGATCCTCAAGGCCTGTTGCTCACGCGTCGATGTGTGGCGCACCACTTACCATCATCCGCTCGCAGGCGGCGCGTCTGGCGTGGTGGAGTGGTTCAAGGGCAGTGGCTTGCGGCCGTTTCTCGAACCGCTGGACGAGGCGGAACGGGCGCAGTATCTGAAGCAATACCAGGCGGCTATCGAGCGGGCGTATCCGGCCTTGGCCGATGGGGCGGTGCTGTTGCCGTTCCCGCGACTGTTTATCGTCGCGACCCGCTGATGCGAAAAAGGGACAGTTGATGCGCGTCACCTGTCTCTTTTACCGCTTGGAACAATCACGGCAGTTTGTTTTTTTCGAGCGTCGGGCGCTCAAGTATTCAAAAGCAAACGAGGCAAAGCCGAACAACCCGATCAATGAAATGATCATGATTCCCAACTCTGAATTGTGCATGTCGATCTCGGGGCGATGGATGAGCCGGGAGAATAAGGGATCTGTTTCCGGGCTCAACGCCGCGCTACGGTTTCTTTATTCGCGTGCCGGGATCTATACGCAAAAGATACGCGCGTGGCTCAGCGCTGAACGCCGACCAACATCATCATCGGCCGCTCGCGCTCTTCGGCCAGCGCCGGTTGCGCCGTCACCTCGGCATCGCTCGGCCCCCATTCATTGACATGGCGGATGCTGAAACCCGCCGCAATCAGCATATTGAGTAAGGTGCCAATGGTGCGGTGCTGCTTGATCACACCGTCGGCCAGCCAGTGGGTCACGCGCTCGCCTTCACGCTGATAACCGTCCACCGGCCAACCCTTGCGGCCCTCGGCATCGATGATCCAGCCAGGATTACGCGGTGCCATGAAGATCGGGTGCTCGATGGAAAACACGAACGGCGAACTGGGCTTGAGCGCCGCGTGGACATTGGCGAACAACCCCGGTAAGTCCTTGATGTAGTGCAGTGCGAGGGAGCTGTAGGCCAGATCGAAACCGCCGGCCGGCAGATCGAGGGCTTCCAGGTCGGCGCGCTCATAACGGATGTTTGATGCGGAGGTGGTTTTGCGTGCCTGCTCCAGCATCTTTTGCGAAACATCCAGACCGAGCACGCTGTCAGCGCCTTGCTCACTGGCCCAACGACAAAACCAGCCGTAACCGCAGCCGAGATCCACCACCTTCAAGCCCTGCATGGGCGGCAGCATGGCCTTCAGCGCCGGCCATTCCGGCGCGGCATCGAGACCGCCGATGGAGCGGGCCATCTGGCTGTAGCCCTGGAAAAACTGAGGGTCGTCGTAGATGTTTTGGGTCATGTTCGGGTTGCTCTGTTGAGGTGTTCACATGATAAGTGAAGGCACCTGTGGCGAGGGAGCTTGCTCCCGTTGGGTCGCGAAGCGACCCCGAACAGGGCCTGCTGCGCAGTCCAACGGGAGCAAGCTCCCTCGCCACAACAGGATGCCGCCCGGTGCAATCTTAGGACGGCTCTGCATCCATGCGTCTTGCGATCACATCCAGCACATCGCAACCATCGCGCAACGGTACGCAGCAGAGCAATGCGAAGTCGCTCAGCACCACAGTGTCAGAGGTCAGGTCGCCGCGCATTGCAAGGTTTTCGAGGAGTTGCGTTACCGCTCGGATGCGGTAACTGGCGGTGCTAAGCAGTGAGTGCAGCGGTTGTGTGGTGTTGACGAACAGCGAGGGCAAGTCGTCGGCGTTGCTGGTTAAAGCCATGTATTCATTCATGAGTGATTACCATGTTGGAGGAGGACGCACCACTCAATCGTCGCCAAACAATAGGGTGGTAGCTGTACGCGGGTTGGCGAACCGGACCATGGTAAAACCGGCAGACCCGAAGGTCTCCCACGCACAGCTACCAAAAAACAGGTAGCCAACTGCGTTCAAAAGCGCTCCGAGAAACTCTCGGAGGCTCCTGTACCACGGCATCGAGTCGCCAAACCCGATACGCCATTTGGGCGCGGTCGGACTATAGGGCTCATGACAAAGGCACAGCAATGCGCAAGTGTACGGACAATTCCCAGTGTCGTGTAGGACGTTGCTTTTTCTGGCGTTGATCTCTGTTGGGCCTTTAAATGTGGGTCTTAGCACTAACGTTGGAGGGTGCATCACCAAATTCCGCGCACAAAAAAACCGGCCACATGGACCGGTTTTTTCTAACTCTGCGTCTCCCGTCAGACAACCTGTGCTGAGGTTGGAATTGGGGGAGAGCTATCAGGCTACACCCGCGAGCAAGCTTTCGTAAGGAATTCGCAACCCATCGTGCAGACGCTTGATCATTGACAGGCTCAATTTGCGTTTTCGGTTCAGCACCTCGGATACGCGTCCGCTTGTGCCGATAAAGGGTTCCAGGTCACGAGGAGTCAGGCCTTGCTGATCCATGCGAAATTTAATGGCCTCAATCGGATCGGACGGAGGCATTGGGTAATGCTCGTCTTCGTACTTTTCGATGAGCAGCGCCAGAATTTCCAGCTCATCACCCTCAGGTGAACCAATGTCAGCTCCCCACAATTGTTCCACGCGTACAAATGCAGCGGTAAGGTCTTCTTGGTTGCGAATAGGTTTAATGTCCATCACACGGTCTCCGCGTTGATCTGATCGTACTGGGCGTGGGTGACAACGAATCGTATGAAACCGAGCTGGCGCTGATAATCGATTGCCATGATCACTCGGTATTTGTTGCCACCGATGTTGAATACAACCCTGCCACCCTTGAGGATGCTGGCCGTTCTCAGCTCCGCTTTGACCTCTTGCGGCGTGCCATAAACGGCTTTTTCCATGTGCCGATACCATTCAACCAGTGGTGTTTCGGAGTCAGCATAAGCCGGGCTACTTTCCCAGAACTCCCGCAATGTCCCTTTTGCAATCACACGCACTGCACGTCCTCCCGTTTTGGGAGATGTTGGTCTGAGTTCTGGAGAGTTGCAATCTCTGATGTCGTGGAGGAAATCTATTATCGGGACAAGTAAAACGTTAACAAAACCTGGATTTTGCGCGAAAACGCTAATTTTCAGGGTTTGGAGACGCTAACCCAAATCCCGCCCACAAAAAAACCGGCCACTTGGACCGGTTTTTTCTGTCTCTGCATCCCCCGTCAAAACCACTCTGACGTGAGATCAAAATTCGATTGGAGCGGGTGAAGGGAATCGAACCCTCGTTATCAGCTTGGGAAGCTGGAGTAATGCCATTATACGACACCCGCTCAGAGCGCTGACTTTGTACCAGATACAGCCGGCGATTTGAAGTTTTTCTTTATGTGGGGCGGGTTTAACGCGATTTACCAATAATGCGTGGATCGCATGACGGTCGATCGCGGGCAAGCCTGGCGCCTGCTGAATAGGTTTGATTCAGCAGGGCGGAGCTTGCTCGCGATGACTCTGTTTCAGATTGCCAATGCATGGTGGTCCTGGACGTAGTGGTAACGCGGTCGGCTATCGTGCTGGGCCGGTTTCAGGAACCCCATGAGTGCGTTGCGGCTGTCTCGGCAGGCGGCTTTGTGCTCCATGTCGAGAAAGTGGCCGGTGGCCTGAAGGGTCGTGAAGGTGGCGTGTTGCACGTGGTTGGCGAACAACCGTGCGCCATCGGCGGCGGTGTATTCGTCCCATTCGCCGTTCATGAACAGCACCGGCACGTTGATTTTTTCCGCCGCTTTGAAAAAGCATTGGCGATCGCTGTGCAGCAGGTCGCTGATGTGGAAGTGCATCTGCCCGTATTCATGATCGGCCAGGCTGCTGACGTGCCGATAGTTGAAGCGCTTGAACAGGGTCGGCAGGTGTTTGCCGATGGTGCTGTTCACCAGGTTGCCGACCCGGTCGCCATCCCGGCTGCCGAGGTAATCGACGCCGCGCTCGAGGTAGTCGAGCATGTGCGCGTTGATCTCCGGGGAGAACGAGCTGATCACGGCTTTTTCGATGCGTCGTGGCCGTTGGGCCAAGGCGACCAGGGTCGCGGCGCCCCCCCAGGAAAACGACAGCACGTGTTCGGCGGCGAAGTGGTCGATCAGCTCCAGGAGGATCTGCCCTTCGACTTCCTTGGTCAGCAATTTCTCGTGCAGGTTGTGGGCTTTTGACCGGCCCGCGTAGGGTTGGTCGTAGCAGACGACGTTGAACTGCGGATGGAGGTTCTTCACGGTTTGTGCAAACGACGCAGTCGTGGCCATCGAGCCGTTGACCAGGATAATGGTCTTCTCTGCGGCGTCTGCGCGATAGAACTCCGTGTAAACCCGATACTGACCCTGTATATCCAACACAGCGATTTCTGGCCTCATGTCATAAGACTCCTGGCAAGCGGGTATGCGCGCAATAGAGATTGCACGAGCTTTGTGACAGGTAGGCATACGCCTGGAATTTGAGAGGCCCATGTCGATCCATTGCAGTCCGGTCGACGGGTATTGTTATTGGCGGGCAGTCTGCCGGGTGAGGCCGGAACCCCTGGGTTCCTACCGGCAAAAAGTTTCTTAGAAGTATGGGGTGACTCATCGGTCACATTTCGGCCGACGTCCTGATTCAAGCAGGGGTCACGTCATCGCGCAAGTGCCTTTGGTAAATTGTTCGACAACTTCTGCTGAGCGGTCGCAGGCTTAGATCAATCCGATCTCTTCAGCGCTCAGTGGGCGGTATTCGCCCGGTTTCAACGCGTCGTCGAGCTCTAGCGGCCCCATACGTTCGCGGTGCAGGCGCATCACCTTGTTGTTGAAGTGGCCGAACATGCGCTTGACCTGGTGATAGCGGCCTTCGACGATGCTCAGGCGCGCGCATTTCGGCCCGAGCAGCTCCAGCCCGGCGGGTTGCGTGGTGAGGTCTTCGAAGGCGAAGTACAGCCCTTCGTTGAACTTGATCGCGTATTCAGGGCCGATGTGCTGTTCGGTTTCGACGTAATAGACCTTGGGCAGTTTGGTCTGCGGTTGGGTCAGGCGCCGCGACCAGCTGCCGTCGTTGGTGATCAGCATCAGGCCGGTGGTGTTGAAGTCCAGACGCCCGGCGATGTGCAGCTCGTCCTTGTCCGGCTCATGGATCAAATCGAGCACGGTCGGGTGCTGCGGATCCCGGGTGGCGCTGACGCATCCGGCGGGTTTGTGCAGCATGAAATGGCGCAGGGGTTTACCGACTTGCAGCACGTCGCTGTCGACTTCGACGCGGCTGAACTCGCGGACTTCGCTGTGCGGGTCGCTGACGACTTTTCCGTCGATCCTGACGCGTTTTTCCACCAGCAACAGGCGCACCTGCTTACGGTTGAAGCACGGCAGGTTGCTGAGGAATCGGTCGACACGCATGACTAAGGATCAGTGAAGAAAGGGGCGCGCATCTTACTTGATCGATTCGGACGCTGCTTGCAACTGCGCCTCGACCTCGGCGCAGCGCGGGCACAGGCACGAGGCATTGCGCAGTTGCGCCGGCAGCGCCTGGAGCACGGCTGGGTCGATGCTGACGCCGTAGCACCAGCAGGCGCGGTCGGCGGTTCGCGGGTCGGCCAGGGTGCAGTCGTTGGGTGCGCCGCAGGCGGGGCAGAGGTCAGGCTGGTTCATGGATGGAGTGAGCCATTTCCACGCAGGTTCGGTTACGGCCACTTTGCTTGGCCCGGTACATCGCATGATCCGCCCGTGACAGCAGGGTGTGCAAGGTGTCATCGGGCTGCAGGGTGGTCAGGCCGATACTGACGGTCACTCGCAAGATCTGGCCGTTGTAGGTGTAGCTCTGTTGCTCCACGTACCGACGAATTTTCTCGGCGATTATCAGACCGGTCTGACCATCGGTGTCCTTGAGCAGCACGATGAACTCTTCACCGCCCCAGCGGCAGACGATGTCGGCGTGCCGCAGGCAGCTCTTCAGATCCTGGGCAAAGCCATTCAATACCTGATCGCCGGCCAGGTGGCCATAGGTGTCGTTCAACACCTTGAAGCGGTCGAGGTCCAGCAGCAAGGCGGACAGCGGTTTGGGCTCGCGCCGGGCTTCGTGCATGGCCTGTATGGCCAGCAGGTCGAAGCCGCGACGGTTGGGCAGTTCGGTCAGGCTGTCGAGGGTGGCCTGGGCCTGGATCTTGTCCTGAAGGCGCTTGATGACCTGGTTGAGCAGGACCAGCACGGTCAGCGTGACCAGTAGGCAGATCAGCAGGTTGAGGTACAGCGACTGGCGGATTTCACCCAGGGCGCTGTCCTCGCGTTTGTCGACGAACAGGTACCAGTTCAGTTCCGGGATGAACCGCACATTGAGGAAATGCCCCTGGCCCTGCACGGAATATTCGTAGCTGCCGCTGTGGGGTTTGGGCAGCCGGTTGACCAGGTCCTTCATGCCGTCCAGTTCACCGAGTTTCTGCCCGATGCGCGCACCCTGCGGACCGCCTTCGGCGCCTGTCAGCACGAGGCGTCCGAAGTTGTCGACGAAATATACGCTGCGCTGATAACGCTGCTGGTACTTGTCGATCAGCTTGATCACGGCGTCGACGGTCAGGCCAACGCCGGCCGCGCCGATGAACCGGTCGTTGTAGTCGTGGACCTTGTAGTTGATGAAAAAGGTCAGGTTGTCCTTGTTGGCGAGGTCCGGGTCGACGTTGATCTCGTACGGGTCCTTCATGTCCCGCACGCGGAAATACCAGGCGTCGCGGGGCTCGGTGGCCTTGACCTGCTTGAGTACACCCTTGGCGTGGTAGTAAGTCAGGCTGGTGTTGGAGACGAAGAACGCGGTGTAGGCGCCGTAGTGGGTCATGACCTCGTTGAGGTACCGGGTCATCTGGTCGGAATCCTTTTCACCATTGACCACCCAGTCGCGCATGAAGGTGTCGCGGGCCATCATCGAGGAAATCAGGATCGGCCTGACCAGGTCTTTCTGGATTTCCGAGTAGACCGTGTCCGACGTCAGCGGCAGTTCGGTGTTGACGATATTGTCGCGGATCGAGGCCCTGGAGGCGTAGTAACTGAGAAAGGAGGTGGCGAGGAAGCCTGCGCCCAGCAATGCGACCAGCGTGAGCACCAACGAGCGTTGAGAGTACAGCGGCGAGCGAAGCGGCATGGCAGTTCCATTGGCAGTCATCCGATGGCAGGCATTCTAAGGGTACTGCCGGGAAATAACTGCTCCATGTGCGCTGCGAATGGTCGTAAATCTTGCACGGACCTTGTGGGAGCGAGCTTGCTCGCGATGGCGGCGTGTCTGCCACATCAAGGCTGAATGTCACACCGCTATCGCGAGCAAGCTCGCTCCCACAGGGTTATGAGTCTGGTGTTTAGCCCAGGGTTTTCAGGTACATCCGCCAGCCACCGAAATGGCTGATGTTCACCGCCCCCTCCAGCCCATACGCCTCACAGATAAACCCGCTCTCCCAGCGACCGTCCGCCAGTTGCACCTTGCCCAATCCCAGCGGTGCCGCAATCCCGGTCAGGAACGAACCCAGTTCTCGGCTGGGCAACTCCCAGACTTCCACGGCAATCGCCACGCCGCCATCCTTCACGCGGACCATGCCCGGACGCAACGGCGGGCCGCCGGCCAGGGCATGGAGTTGATAATCCGGCGAGCTGAAGGTCGTTTCCAGCAACCGGGCGCCACGCTGCCTGAGCTGCCAGTTCAACGCCAGCCCGTCCAGATGCGCGCCGCAGACCACCAGCCGCGCCCGATCATGGCGGGCAACCGGTGCCGGTGCGGGAGCGGCCAGGCCTTGCTGTCGCTGCAAGGCATCGGCCACGCTCAACAGATACTGATCGGTGAAGGCCCGGCCAAACACTGTCACGCCCCATGGCAGGCCGTTGTCCATGAAGGCGCTGGGCACGGCGACGGCGGCGTAGTCGAGCAGGTTCATGAAGTTGGTGTAGTAGCCGAGGTCCGAATTGCGCAGTACCGGTTCGGCCTTGAGTTCCGCCAGCGACACCGGGCGGCCGATGGTGGGCGTGACGACACAATCGAGGCCTTCCAGCGCTGCGTCGCACAGGGCTTTGAGCGCTTGCAGCCGGTATTGGGCGCGGAAGGTCTGCACGCCGTCGACGGCGGGTGCCTTGGCCAAGACAGCGCGAATCACCGGCAACACGGCCTCGGGGTTTTGTGCCATCAACTCCCCGGCCACGCTGTAGCGCTCGGCCACCCACGGGCCTTCATAGAGCAAGCGTGCGGCCTCCAGAAACGGCGACAGGTCCAATTCCACCGCTTCGCCGCCCAAGGCCTTGAGACGATCGATGGCATCGCCGAACAACAACGGGCCTTCAGGGCATCCAAAGAATTGCAGGTCCTGTGCACGTGGTACGCCGAACCGGAACGGCCGTGGTGTGCCGAACGCCGAGCCGTCATTCCACAGCGGGTTGCTGCGGCTGTATTCGTCCCGCGGGTCGAGGCGTGCGGTGAGCGCCAGCAACTGACTGGCCTCCCGCGCCGTGGCGGTGAACGTAGTGACGCAATCGAGGGTACGACAGGCCGGCACCACGCCGGCCGTCGAGATCAGGCCCTTGGTGGCTTTCATGCCGACCAGGTTGTTCAACGCCGCCGGCACGCGCCCGGAGCCGGCGGTGTCGGTCCCCAGGGAAAAGCTCGCGACCCCGAGCGCTACCGCCAGCGACGATCCGGCGCTGGAGCCGCCCGACGGATACTCCGGCAACACGCTGTTGGGGCACACGCCATAGGGTGATCGGCTGCCATTGAGCCCGGTGGCGAACTGGTCGAGATTGGTCTTGCCCAACGGAATCGCACCCAGGGCCAGCAGTTGTTCGACGATGGTCGCCGAACGCTGCGGCACGTAGGCAAATGCCGGGCACGCTGCCGTGGTCGGAATGCCCGCCAGGTCGATGTTGTCCTTGATCGCGAATGGCACGCCGTACAGCGGCAGGCTGTCGAGGTCGCGACCGTCGAGGGCGGCGAGGTACGGCTCCAGTTCCTCGGCGCTGAGCAGGTGGATGAACAGGTGATAGTCCGGATTCAGCGCCGCAGCTTTGTCCCGCAGGTTCGCCAGCAATTGCCGGGGGGTGAGGCCGCCGTCGCGGTAGGCGCTGCGCAGGGCGTCGAGTTGCAGATTGATATTCATGGCATGCGTCCTTTTCAAAATGGGTTCAGTCAAGTTCCAGCACCACGACGCGCTGTCCGGCGCGCACCGCCGAACCCGGTTGCACGCGCACCTCGCGCACCACACCGGCCATGGGGGCGAGCAGGGGGATTTCCATCTTCATCGACTCCAGGATCACCAGCACATCACCGGCCGCGACGCGCTTGCCGGCCTCGACCTGAACCTGCCAGAGGTTGCCGGCGATGTGGCTGTCGACGCTCTGTTGACCGCTGGCCAGCGGCGCCTCCTCGGTCGTCTCCGGGGCCGGCTCTTCGCTGTCGAAATGCGCCTGGCCGCTGGTGATCCAGCGCTCACGCTCGGCATTGAACGCGCTTTTTTGCTGCTTGCGAAACGCGCCGATGGTCTCGGCTTCCTGCGTCAGAAACGCCTGGTAATCCGCCAGGTTCAACTGACTGTGTTCGATGTTCAGGTTGAAGCGCCCGAGGGGGAAATCCTGGCGAATGCGCAGCAGTTCATCGGCGCTGACCGGGTAGAAACGGATCTGGTCGAAAAACCGCAGCAACCATGGCTTGCCATCGAACGCAGCAACTTCACGGTAGCGGTTCCACATCTGTAGCGTGCGCCCGACAAACTGATAACCGCCGGGGCCTTCCATGCCGTAGACGCACATGTAGGCGCCACCGATGCCCACCGAGTTTTCCGCGGTCCAGGTGCGCGCCGGGTTGTACTTGGTGGTGACCAGGCGATGGCGCGGATCGAGCGGGGTGGCGACTGGCGCGCCGAGGTAAACGTCACCCAGGCCCATCACCAGGTAACTGGCGTCGAACACCGTGCGTTGCACTTCATCGAGGTTCGGCAGGTCGTTGATGCGCCGGATGAACTCCAGGTTGCTCGGGCACCAGGGCGCGTCTTTGCGCACCGTGGTCATGTATTTCTCGATGGCCAACTGGCACGCCGGGTCGTCCCAGGACAGCGGCAGATGGACGATGCGCGAGGGCACTTGCAGGTCTTTGGCGGCGCACACGGCGTCCCATTCGCCGGTGACGATGCCGAGCAGGTCGGCCAGTGGCAGTTGTTCGGGTTGATAGTGGACTTGCAGTGAGCGGATGCCTGGCGTCAGGTCGATCACGCCGTGCAGGTGTTGGCTTTCCAGGGCTTGCATGAGGGCGTGGGCGCGGAAGCGCAGGACCAGATCCAATTCAGGGGCGCCGATTTCCAGCAGCAAATGCGTGTCGCCCGACAGTCGTGCAACCAGCCGCGTATCTCCCTGACCGATATCCAGCACCACAGGCGACACAACCCCCTGTGGGAGCGGGCTTGCTCGCGAAGGTGTGTCAGTCGACATCAGGGTGGCTGACACACCATCGCGAGCAAGCTCGCTCCTACAGGATTGATCCCATTTCAGGGCAAGGGTGCGGGCGGTCTTGAGGTCGATGGGGGAGAACTGCACCTTGTCCCCCGCCTTCAGTTGACCAAGCTGCCAAAGATCCGCCTCGATCACCGTCACCGGGCACACGAACCCGCCAAGGCTTGGGCCATCCGGGCCGAGGATGACCGGCATGTCACCGGTGAAATCCACGGCACCAATCGCATACGGATTGTCGTGAATGTTCGACGGATGCAAACCCGCCTCGCCACCGTCAGCACGCACCCATTCCGGCTTCGGCCCGATCAGCCGCACACCGGTGCGGCTGGAGTTGAAATGCACTTCCCACTGGGTGGCGAAGAAGGTGCCGATGTAGTTTTCGGTGAAGTATTCCGGCGCACCGTGGGGGCCGTAGATCACGCGGATTTGCCGAACCGCCGGCAACTCGGTGACCTGCTCTTCAGCCAGTTGCTGACCGGCGCTGCGGTCATTCAGCGCTGGCAGGTGCAACACGTCGCCGGCCCGCAAGGCGCGGCCACCGTGCCCGCCAAATTGCCCCAGCGTGAAGGTGCTTTTGCTGCCCAGATAATCCGGTACCTGCAGGCCGCCACGCAGGCACAGATAACTGCGGGCGCCCGCACCGGCGATGGTGCCAAGGCTCAAGCTGGCGCCTGCCGGAACCACCAGCGCAGTGTTCATCGGCACGCTTTGACCGTCGAGCAGCAATGGAATCACCGCCCCGATCACCGCCACCACCGCCTCGCAATTGAAGCGCAGCAGCGGCCCGCTCATGGTGATTTCCAGCGCCGCCGCGCCTTCGTCATTGCCCAGCAAACGGTTACCCAGGCGCAGCGCGCGACTGTCCATCGGCCCTGAAGGCGGCACGCCGACCGCCCAGTAACCGAGGCGCCCCGGATAATCCTGAACACTGGTTTGCGTACCGGCGCTGAGTACTTCGAACGTGTTGGCCTGATAGACCAGGCCTTCCAGGCAACGGGTCCACGGCTGGCCGCTGGCGAAAGGCGCATCCAGGAGGATCTGGCGCAGGTAATCGCGGTTGGTTTCCACGCCGTAGAGCAAGCTGGCACCCAGTGCCTGATGCAGGTCCGCAACGGCCTCTTCGCGCGTCGGCGCCCAACTGATGACCTTGGCGATCATTGGGTCGAAGTAGGGCGGGATCTCGCAGCCCGCTTCGACCCAGGTGTCGATGCGCAGTCGTTTGCCGTCGGCGTCAGGGAAATTCACCGCCGTGAGCAAACCGGGGCTTGGCTGGAAATCACGTCCCGGATCCTCGGCATACAACCGTGCCTGAA
This sequence comes from Pseudomonas sp. ACN5, assembly GCF_002303975.1. NCBI lineage: Bacteria > Pseudomonadati > Pseudomonadota > Gammaproteobacteria > Pseudomonadales > Pseudomonadaceae > Pseudomonas > Pseudomonas sp. ACN5. Next base: position 37,554 of record NZ_MRCP01000010.1, read on the forward strand.
TCGCATGACCCTGCGGCTTCAAACCCTGTACCAGATCGCTCAGTGGCGGCAGCTCACCGGCCGCCAGTTGCACCATCCAGCGCACCAGGTCGACGCCCCACACCTGTTCGGTGACACCGTGTTCCACCTGCAAACGGGTGTTCACTTCCAGGAAATAGAAACGCCGGGCATCGCTGTCGAAGACGAACTCCACGGTGCCGGCGCTGCGGTAGTTCACCGCTTTGGCCAGTTTGATCGCCGCCGCGCACAGTTCATCGGCCATGCCCTCGGGCAGGTTCGGTGCCGGGGTTTCCTCGAGGACTTTCTGGTTGCGACGCTGCACCGAACAGTCGCGTACGCCAAGGGCGATCACTTCGCCGTGGCCGTCGCCGAATACCTGCACTTCCAGGTGACGGGCACGCTGGATGTACTTCTCGATGAACACCCCGGCGTCGCTGAAATTGTTCTGGCCCAGGCGCTTGACCGCTTCGAAGGATTCGCTCAACTCGGTCGCGCTGCGGCACACGCGCATGCCGATGCCGCCACCGCCGGCGGTGCTCTTGAGCATCACCGGGTAGCCGACTTGTTCACCGGCGATCAATGCTGCGTCGAGGCTCTCGAGTAACTCGGTGCCTTCAAGCATGGGCACACCCTGTTGTCGGGCCAGGGCGCGGGCGGTGTGCTTGAGGCCGAACACCCGCAGTTGTTCCGGGGTCGGGCCGATGAAGGCGATGTCGGCAGCTTCGCAGGCTTCGGCGAATGTGGCGTTTTCCGAGAGGAAGCCGTAACCGGGATGGATCGCCGTGGCGCCGCTGGCTTTGGCGATGGCGAGGATTTTATCGACCGCCAGGTACGTGCCGGCGGCGGCGCCTTCCCCGAGGCTGTGCGCCTCGTCGGCCTGCAGGATGTGCAGGCTGGCCGCGTCGGCTTCAGAGTAAACGGCGACCCCCTGCACGTGCAGTTCACGCAAGGTCCGCAGGATGCGGCAGGCAATGGCGCCACGGTTGGCAATCAGGACTTTTTCGAACATGGCATAACCCCCGGAGGCGATTGCGCATCAGCCTCGACTGGGATGCGGGCCGTCCCGCAGTTTTTCGAAAGGCATCGGGGTCGTCCCCGGTGGCAGAATCAATTCGTTCCAAAACACCATTGGCCCCATGTAGGAGCGAGCTTGCTCGCGATGGTCGTGAACGATTACGCGTAAAACCAGATACCCAGCGGCGCTCTTGGGTTTTTCGCGAGCAAGCTCGCTCCTACAGGGGGCGGTGGTGGCTTTTACTTTCTGAGGCACTGGCCTGAACGGGCCTGGCACAGGGTGAACATCCAGCGGCGCAAACGTGCGAGTTTCAGTTCCATACCAGTAGCTCCGCCGGTGTCGGGTTGTAGGCGTTGCACGGGTTGTTCAGTTGCGGGCAGTTGGAGATCAGCACGATCACGTCCATCTCGGCGCGCAGGTCGACGTACTTGCCCGGCGCGGAAATCCCGTCTTCGAACGTCAAGCCGCCGTCGGCGGTGACCGGCACGTTCATGAAGAAGTTGATGTTCGGCCCGATGTCGCCCTTGCCCAGGCGTCCGTCGTGGACGCAGGCGCGCAGGTAGTTGTCGCGGCAGCTGTGCATGTAGCGTTTCTCCAGGGCGTAGCGCACGGTATTGCTCTCTTGCGCACAGGCCCCGCCAAGGGTGTCGTGACGCCCGCAAGTGTCGGCGACTATGGTCAGCATCGGTTTGCCAAGGTTGGAATACAGCACGCTGCCGGTGCTCAGGTACACGCTGTTCTGCCGACGCAACGTGCACTGCACGTCGTAGCGTTCCTTGGGATTGGCGACGCTGTAGAACAAGGTGTCGACGGCCTGATTACCTTCCAGATCAAGAATGCGCAGTGTCTGGCCGGCCTTGACCTCCATCAGCCAGGGTTCGCCGGCGGGGATGGTGGCGCGGTAGATCGCGGTTTCCGGCTGCTTTTCAGGGGTGACGATGGCGAGTGACATGGCAGCGATCCTCAGGCGAACAGACGGTCGGTGTTGATGAAGCCGCGCTCGTTTTCCGGGCGCGAGGTGCGGCAGTGTTCGGCGACGCTGGCGTCGGCGTTCATCCAGCTGAGCTTCAGCGGTTTCGGTGCATATTCCGGCGATGGATCCATCGGATGCTGCAGGGCGGTGAGCACCACCAGGGTGTCCATCGGCGCGTACAACTCGATGTAGTCGCCAGCCTTGGAATTGCCCTCGACGAAATGGAAGCGCCCGGCGTCATCGACGTTCACGCGGCTGAACAGATTGAGGGTCATCAGCAGGTCGGACAGACCCAGCCCCCACTTGCCCAGTTCCACCAGCAGGTTGTCGGTGCCGTTGCGGAAGAAGCCGTTGCGCAGTTCCTGGTAGCGGCCCGCGCCGTACTTTTCTGCCACTTCTTCAGCGCAAAGCACACCGCCCAGGCTGTCGCTCCAGCCGCAGGTGTCGGCGGTGATGGCGGCCAGCACGCGGCCCATGTCCGAATACAGGCAATGGCCGGCGGTGAGCTTGGCGGTGTGTTGGCATTTGAGGCTGTCGGGCAGGTTCAGCCGTTCGGTTTTTTCATTGGCGTTGAGCAGTGTCAGGCTGACGTTGGCGCCGCCGCGCAGGTCGGTCAGGCGCAGCAATTGGCCGCGCTTGAGCACGAAGGAACGATGGCCGCCGCCAGGGAGCATGTCTTCGGCGAAGGGCGGGAACAGCTGAGTCGAATCAGTCATTGTGAAAAATCCTCTAAGCGATACGAAGCGTGCCCGCCACCGGCAGCGGCAGGGCGTCGACGGCTTTGCACTGGGCGCGGCGGTCGCTGTTCAAAGGGATGTCGTAGGTGATGCGTGCGCCATAGGCGCCGGGGGCGTGCGGGTCGAGACGGACCTTGTCGAACACCAGCAGGCGCGTGCCGAGGCTGAAGCCTTCGGACAGGTCATGGGTGACCATGAACACCGTCAGCCGGGTCTCGCGCCACAGTTCCAGGAGCAAAGCGTGCATGTCTTTGCGGATGCCCGGATCGAGGGCGCCGAAGGGTTCGTCGAGCAGCAACACCCGCGGCCTCATGATCAGCGCCTGGGCGATGGCCAGTCGTTGTTGCATGCCGCCGGAGAGCTGCGCCGGGTACTTGTCCAGCGAATGGCCGAGGCCGACTTTGTGCAGCAGCACCGAGGCCTGTTCGCGGGCCTCTTTTTTCGCGCTGCCGAACAGGCGTCCGAGCAAGGGCGAACGCGGCAGTTCGAGGCCGAGGGCAACGTTGTCCAGCACGCTCAGGTGCGGGAACACCGAGTAGCGCTGGAACACCACGCCACGGCTGGCGTCCGGTTCACCGGCCAAGGGCTGGCCGTCGAGCAGGATCTCGCCGCGACTGGCGCGTTCCTGGCCGAGCAGCAGGCGCAGGAAGGTCGATTTGCCGCAACCGGACGCACCCACCAGGGTGCAGAACTCACCCTCGTTGACGTTCAGGTTGAGGCCTTCAAGCACCACTTGATCGGCGTATTGCTGCCAGACGTTTTTAACGGTGATGAAGCTCATTTGGCGGCCCCCTCATACCAGGGGAACGCACGTCGGGTCAGGCGTTTAAGGCCCCAATCCATCAGCCAGGCGAGCAGGGTGATCCACACCACGTAGGGCAAGATCACGTCCATCGCCAGGTAGCGACGCACCAGGAAGATCCGGTAGCCGAGTCCATCAGTGGAGGCAATGGCTTCGGCGGCGATCAGGAACAGCCATGCCGAGCCGAGCATCAAGCGCAGCGAGATCAACAGCCGTGGCAGCAGTTGCGGCAACACCACCCGCAGCATCAGGGTCCAGGTGGAGGCGCCAAGGGTCTGGGCCTTGATCAGCAGTTCCACGGGAATCTCCCGGGCACGCTGTTCCAGGTCCCGGGCCAGGGCCGGGGTGATGCCGATGACGATCAGCATCACTTTCGACAATTCCCCCAGGCCGAAGACGATGAACAGGATCGGCAGGATCGCCAGCGGTGGCACCATCGACAACACCGTCAGCAAGGGTGACAACGGCGCACCGAACAGCGGCAGGGTGCCGGCGGCGATGCCCAGGCACAGCCCGGCCAGGGCGCTGATGCCCAGGCCGATGGCCAGGCGTTGCAGGCTGGAGGCCGTGTCCTGCCAGAGCAGGTATTCGCCGGTGCGGGTGTCGGCCACGAAGGCCAGGCGTTTCACCGCATCGCTCATCTGCACGGCGCTGGGCAGCAGCTTGTCGTTGGGGTTGTCCAGTAGTCGCTCGGCCGAGCCCATGAAATAGGCGAACAGCACCAGGGCGAACGGCAGGATCACCAACAACAGGCGACTCGGGCGGTCCAGGTGACGGTTGATCAGGCGCATGGCCGGTTCTCCTGATTACAGCTTGGCGTCGGCGGCCAACTGCACGTAGCTCGGGTCGAAACGCAGCTTGAGGTTGCCTTTGTCGCCGCTGGTCACGCCGTTGGCGAAGGCCATGCCGACCGCGCTGGTGTCCTTGGCGCCTTCACCCAGCAAGCCGTGCTGGAAGGAGAACTCGGCGACTTTGCGCATGGTTTCCGGCAGTTGCTTGCTGGTGCTGAACGCCAGGGCTTCCTTGGGCGTGGCGAACAACTTGGTGGTGTCCAATTGCGCCTGGAAACCCGCCAGGTCAGTGCCCGAGGCCTTGGCCATGTGCTCCAGCGCGGCTTTGCCGGCGGCGTTTTTCGCGTTCATCAACTCGACCACTTCAAACCAGGCACCGGTCAGTGCTTTGCCGAGGGCCGGGTTGTCTTTGAGGGTGGCGCTGTTGACCACCATCATGTCCATGATTTCGCCGGGGATCTGGCTCGAGTTGAACACTTCAGTCACCGCGGGCTTGGCCTTGATGTCCGAGAGCATCGGGTTCCAGGTGGTGACGGCGTTGACCTGTTCGGTGTTGAAGGCGGCGGAGATATCGGCGTCGGAGGTGTTGACCACTTTCAGGTCTTTCTCGGTGAGGTCCACCGAATCCAGCGCCCGGGCCAGCAGGTAATGGGAGACCGAGAGCTCCACCAGGTTGACGTCCATGCCCTTGAGGTCGGCGACTGTCTTGCCTTCACCCTTGAGCACGATGCCGTCGTTGCCGTTGGAGAAATCGCTGACGATCAGCGCGGTGCTGTCGACGCCGCCGGCGGCCGGAATGGTCAGCGCGTCCATGTTGGTCATGGTGCAACCGTCGAACTGGCCGGCGGTGTACTGGTTGATCGATTCGACATAGTCATTGAGCTGCACCACGTCGATCTGGATGCCGTACTTCTTCGCCCATTTGTCGACGATGCCCTGGCTGCCGGCGTACTCCCACGGCATCCAGCCGGCGTAAATGGTCCAGCACACGCTGAAGTGGTCTTTTTGGGCAGCCTGGGACGAGAAGCTCACGAGGGCTGCGAACGCAGCGGCGAGCAGGGCGGGTAAACGAAGCTGGGACATGGTGGTTCTCCAGTTGATCAAGGACGGACAGGACGGCAGCGGCACCGCTAACGGTGGCTTGTCTCCCGGGCTTTTGTCCCGCCGTGTAACCTCAACTGGAGGTCGCCAACTCTCGGACCAGTCACTCGCGTTTGCGAGCCGGAACCCTAGTCAGCCATTTGCAAATTGTGGTGCCGCGAACCTGTAGTGACTCCTGCACCCGGTTGTTAAAGCGAGAGGCGTGCCAAGTTGGCCCGAGCGCTCTAGCTCGGGCGACGGGGAGGTCGACGGTGTTGATTGGAAAGGCGTACTGCCTTGTGATGGTGCGTGGGTGCACCGCATTGGAACCTGTCCGCCGCTGATCAGAAGGTGGGTGCGACATCGCACTTGGCAGGGGATTGCCAGTCAAAACAGGTGTCAGCCGGTGTGTGCCGACTGCTGTCACAGGTCTTTACGGAGGCCGCCATGTTACGTCGATTGTTGTTGGGAGCAGTGCTCGGTCTCGGATTGTCTGGCTGCTACTACTACGACGGTCCTGCCGATTACTACGGGGGATCTTATTACTACCCCGGCTATTACTCGCCCTATTACTACGGTTACTACGGTCCGCGCTATTACGGTGGTTATCGCGCCTATTACTACGGCGGGCATGGTTACTACCGTGGTCACGGTGGTGGACATCATGGCGGTGGACATCGTGGTGGACACCGTTGATCAGGGCGTGAATGGATGAAAAACCTTTCATCGGGCAGATGTTTCTACTTGTTTCGGGGACGCACCAGATTCCGAATTCGGTGTCTGATCTTTCGACAGTCACCGAACATTTGACTGTCGCCTGCCAGCGTCGCTGGTGTGGCTCATCCGCGGTCCAGGAGGCCGCCATGCTCTGTCAAAAAAAGCTGCGCCGAATTCTACTGCTTGCAGTGTTGGGATTGTCCCTTGGTGGGTGCGTGCCTTACTACGATGAAGGAGGCAGTTACTACAGTTCCGAGGTCTATACCTCACCATCGCCAACCTATTACGCCGGAGGGAGTTCCTACTACTCCAATGGTGGCGGTTACTACACACCACCGCCCCGGTATTACGTGCCTCCAGCGCGGTATTACCAGCCGACACCGCGCTATTACTCACAACCGCGGGTGTATCAGCCGTCGCGCCATTACTCGCCGCCGCGGATGTATCAATCGTCTCGCCATTACCAGTCGGCCCCTCGTTATTATCAGCCGTCGCGGGGCGACTACCGCACGCATCAGAACCATGGCTGGGACGGCCGTAACCGCGGGAACTGGAACAACGACTATCGCGGTAACGGTCGCGGCTATCGTAACGGGCGGGGCGGCCACCGATAGCCAATCGCAGTTCTAATGTGGGAGCGGGCTTGCTCCGGGCGGCGTTCCGACGAAGGCGTCATCTCAGCAACATTGATGTTGACTGACACACCGCTTTCGCGAGCAAGCCCGCTCCCACATTTTTATGTCCAGGCTCTAGTATTCGGACAAATCCGCCAGCGGATGCCGACCTTCCCAGGCCTTGTGAAAATGCGCCTCGACCACCGAGTCCGGCACGGTGTTGATGTCTGGCCAGTGCCAGTGCGGCTTCTGATCCTTGTCGATCAACCGCGCACGTACGCCTTCGCTGAATTCCGGATGACGACAGCAGTTGAGGCTCAGGGTGTATTCCATCTGGAAGACTTCGGCCAGCGACAGGTGCCGGGCCCGGATGATCTGCTCCCATACCAGATGCGCGGTCAGCGGCGCGCCTTCGCTCAGAGTCCTGGCCGCGCGGCTGAGCAACAGATCGCTGTGGTCGCGCAGGGCGCTGATGGCCTTCCAGGCGCAACGCACATCGCTGACATCCAGTAGCTCGTCGATCTGCCGACGGCGCGGCAGCCACTGGGCTTCGGGCATCTGCGCCACGGCTTCCTGCTGCAAGGCCTTGAGCAGGCTGTTGAGCTGCATGGGTGTCTGTTCCTGCCAATTCAATTGCAGCAAGCCTTCGATCAACTTCGGCTGCTGCTCATCGAGCAGAAAACGATCCGCCAGGTCCAGATCGATGGCATCCCGCCCGTTCATATGGGCGCCGGTCAGGCCCAGGAACAACCCGAGCTTGCCGGGCAGGCGCGACAGGAACCAACTGGCGCCAACATCCGGGTACAGGCCGATGCTGATCTCCGGCATGGCCAGGCGGCTGCTCGGTGTGACGATCCGGGTGCTCGCTCCTTGCAACAGTCCCATGCCACCGCCGAGCACATAGCCGTGCCCCCAGCAGATCAACGGCTTGGGGTAGGTGTGCAGCTTGAAGTCCAGGCGATACTCCGCCGCAAAAAACTGCGCAGCCAGTGGCGGTACTTCACCCGGATGGACGCGACAGGCTTCCACCAGGCTGCGCACTTCACCGCCGGCGCAAAAGGCCTTGGCGCCATTGCCGCGCAACAGGACGCAGACGATCTGCGGCTCCTTGGCCCAGGCTTCCATGCGGTCGCGCAGGGCGTTGATCATGGGCAGGGACAGGGCGTTCAGGGAATTTTCGGCATCCAGACTGGCGATGCCGATGCGTGCGCCGTCGGTGCCGGTGAGTTCTTCGAAGTGCAGATTCATCGTGACCTCGATCGGGAATTTGAGGGTTAAGTATGATCGCTGTGTGGGAAAGTGCCGGATCTGTATCAGATCAATTGACAAGCGTGGTGAGCTTTCCTAGGGTTCGCCCCATTGTTTTTGCCGGATGTAACCATGACTGCTGACGACCGTATCAAACTCGAACCGGGCTGGAAGGAGGCACTGCGTGCCGAATTCGACCAGCCTTACATGGCAGAGTTGCGAAACTTCCTGCAACAGGAGCGGGCGGCCGGCAAGGAGATCTATCCGCCGGGGCCGATGATTTTCAACGCGCTCAATTCCACGCCGCTGGACAAGGTCAAGGTGGTGATCCTCGGTCAGGATCCCTATCACGGCCCGGGCCAGGCCCACGGTTTGTGCTTCTCGGTGCAACCCGGCGTGCCGGCGCCACCGTCGCTGGTGAACATCTATAAAGAGCTCAAGCGCGACCTGAACATCGACATCCCCAACCATGGTTACTTGCAGAGCTGGGCCGATCAGGGCGTGCTGATGCTCAACACCACCATGACCGTCGAGCGCGCCAACGCCAATGCCCACAAGGACAAGGGCTGGCAGTTTTTCACCGATCGGGTCATTGAAGTGGTCAGCCAGCAGCAGCCGCACCTGGTGTTCATGCTGTGGGGCGCCCATGCCCAAAGCAAGCAGAAGCTGATCGATGCGACCAAGCACCTGGTGTTGACCTCGGTGCACCCGTCACCGCTGTCCGCCTATCGCGGCTTCCTCGGTTGCGGGCACTTCAGCCGCACCAACAAGTTTCTGGAGCAGAATGGCGAGACGCCGATCGAGTGGCGGTTGCCGCCGGTTTAAGCGTTGATTTCGAGGGCCTCTTCGCGAGCAAGCCCGCTCCCACAAGGATCACGCGAACCCTGTGGGAGCGGGCTTGCTCGCGAAGAAGGCGACTCGGTCCATCAGTCTGAATCCGGGTTGCGGTTCCAATACTTGAACAACGGCTCCGCCAGAAACAGCACAAACAGCAACCTCATCACCTGCATCGCCGTCACCAGCGGCACCGACAATTGCAGGGTCTCCGCCGTCAGGCTCATCTCGGCAATACCGCCCGGCATCATGCCCAATGTCAGTGAGCGCAGATCCAGGTGGGTCAGCGCACTCAAGCCCAGTGCTGCGGCAGTCGCAATCAGCATGGTCAGCACCGTGCCGATCAAGGTGCGGCCCATGAACGATGGCGCACGCCGGAAAAACTGCCGGTTGAAGTGACAGCCCAGACCGCTGCCGATCAACCACTGACCGATCTGGCTGCCGCCGTTGGGCAAGCCGATGTGCAGGTCCCAGCCGATGCTGACCGCCGCACTGACCAGCAAAGGCCCGAACAGCCAGGGGTTGGGTTGATGCAGGCGTTCCCAGATCCAGGCCGCCAGTGCGCCAGCAGGAAACAGCACCGCCAGCCAGCGCCAATCGATGCTGCCCGCGTGGGAAATCGGCGCACCGTCACCCAGCAAATACTTGAAGGCTGCCGGTACGCACAGCACCACCACCAACACCCGTAAACTTTGCCCCGCCGCGACACGGCTGAGCACTGCACCATTACGTGCGCCGAGGTTGACCATCTCCCCGGAACCGCCGGGCATGCTGGAAAAGAACGCGGTGGCGCGATCTTCACCGGTACGGCGCATCAGCCACACGCCGACCACGGCGGACAGGCTGGTGACCAACGCACCGAAGAAGATCAGGCCGAAATGACTCAGCACTTGCTCCATCACCAGCGGGGTGAAGTGCAGGCCGATGCCGATGCCGACGATCCACTGGCCGCACTTGCGGCCGCCAGGGATTTCGGCCAGTTGCCAGGGGGTCAGGCAGCGCACGAGGATGATCGCCAGCAACGAGCCGACCATCCACGGCAAAGGCCAGCCGACCTGGCTGGCGAGGTAACCGCCCAGCAGGCCGACCAGCGGGGTTCCCCACCAGGCTTTGAAGGGTGTTCGATCAGACATCGGGGATGATGCGTTGCGCGGCCGAACGTTTGCGCCAGATACGGATGAGTGGCATCAGCAGCATGATCGCCGTCAGGATCCAGCAACCGAAGGTGATCGGGCTCGACCAGAGGATTTCCAGCGCACCGTTGGAAATCGACAGGGCGCGGCGCAGGTTTTGTTCCATCAATCCTCCGAGGATGAAGCCCAGCAATACCGGCGACAACGGGAAGTCCAGCTTGCGCAGGATATAACCGAAGATGCCGATGCCGATCATCAGGAACAAGTCGAACGTTGTCGCGTGCACCGCGTAGACACCGATCCCGGTGATGATCGCGATCACCGGCACCAGCGCCCAGTTCGGCACGGCGAGGATGCGGGTAAAGATGCGGATCATCGGGATATTGAGGATCACCAGCATCACGTTGGCGATGAACAGCGAAGCGATCAGGCCCCATACGATGTCCGGTTGCTGCTGGAACAACAGCGGGCCGGGGGTGATGTTGTACAGCGACAATGCACCGATCATCACCGCCGTGGTGCCGGAACCTGGAACGCCGAGGGTCAGCATCGGCACCAGCGCACCGCAAGCCGCGCCACCGATGGCGGTTTCCGGCGCCGCGAGGCCGCGCATGTCACCCTGGCCGAAAGTACCCTTGGCACCCGCCATGCGTTTTTCGGTCATGTAGGCCACGGCACTGGCCAGGGTCGCACCGGCACCCGGCAATACGCCCATGATGAAACCCAGTACACCGCAACGGATGTTCACCACGAACACCGACGCCGCTTCCTTGAAGTTGAACATCATCCGGCCGGTGGCTTTAACCGCTTCCTGGCCGTGGTGGGTTTTTTCCAGCAGCAGGAGGATTTCGCTGATGGAGAACAAGCCCAGCACCAGCACGACGAACTGGATACCGTCGGTCAGGTGAATGTTGTCCCCGGTGAAGCGATACACACCGCTGTTGGCGTCGATGCCGACGGTCGACAGGAACAGACCGATCAGCGCCGCGATGAACGTCTTCAGCGGACGGTCGCCGGCCATGCCGCCGAGGCAGACAATCGCAAATACCATCAGTACAAAATATTCCGCGGGGCCGAAGGCAATCGCCCATTTCGCCAGCAGCGGGGCGAACAGCACCATGCCGCAGGTCGCGATAAAGGCACCGATGAACGAGCTCCATGCCGACAGCGACAGTGCTACACCGGCCAGGCCTTTGCGGGCCATCGGGTAACCGTCGAGGGTGGTCATAACGGTGGACGCTTCACCCGGAATGTTCAGCAGAATCGAGCTGATCCGGCCGCCGTATTCGCAACCCAGGTACACCGCCGCCAGCAGGATCAGTGCCGACTCCGGTGGCAGGCCGAGGGCGAATGCGATCGGAATCAGCAACGCCACGCCGTTGATCGGCCCCAGGCCTGGCAACAGGCCGACCACTGTACCGATCAGGGTTCCGCAGAGTGCAGTCACCAGGTTGTACGGGCTCAGCGCGACGCCGAAACCCTGACCCAAATAGCCAAGAGTATCCATATCAGTTCTCCAGAACGTCGAGCACGCCCAAGGGCAGCGGTACGTCCATCAACTTGTCGAACAGCAGGTAGAGGCCGACGGCCATCAAGCTGATGATCACGATGCTTGGCACCCAGCGACCGCCATACAGTCGCGCCATGGGCACGCCGATCAGGATGCTGGCGACGATGAAACCCAGGGGCTCGAAGGTGCCGGCGAACACCAGCAACAGCACCACGCAGATGCCGATCTTGGTCAGGGTTTCGCGATCCAGCGGCGGCTCGTCGGCACTGTGCTTGATCGGTGCCGGACGGAACACCATGTACAACAGCGCTGAGCCCATCAGGCCGAGCATCAGCAGTGGAAAGGCCCGAGGCCCCACCGGTTCGTAGGAAAAAGCCGCTTGGTACGGCCACGCCATCAATGCCAGGCCGAGACAGGCCAGCAACAGCACCGAAGCAAAAATGCGTTGTAAGAGCATGAGGAACTCCTGTGCTGCGACTCCGCCAAGCGGAGTCGCAGCCGCTAGACAGAGACGATCACTGGATCAGGCCGAACTCTTTGGCCAGCACTTTGTAGTCCGCGACCTGCTTCTTCACATAGGTGTCCAGCTCCGGGCCGGTCATGGCGAACGGGAACAGTTCACGCTGGTCGCGCAACTTGGCGAACTCCGGTGAAGCCAGCAGTTTGTCGAAGGAATCCTTCCACCAGGCGTAGTCCTCGTCGCTGACCTTCGGCCCCAGGTAGAAACCGCGTACCACCGGCCAGACGATGTCGTAGCCTTGTTCGCGGGCGGTCGGGATGTTCTTCATTTCCGGCTCGTCCAGACGCTTGTCGGAGAACACCGCCAGCAGGCGCATATCACCACTGAGGATGTGTGGCATGGAGTCGGAAATGTCGGTGCTGCCAACCTGGATGTGACCGCCGAGCAGGGCCGTGGCGATCTCGCCGCCCCCTTCGAGGGCGACGTAACGCAGGTCACGCGGATTGATCCCGGCGGCCTTGGCGATCAACGCGGTCTGCATCCAGTCCTGGCTGCCGACGGTGCCGCCGGAACCGATCACCACTTTGCTCGGATCTTTCTTCAGGGCCTGGACCAGATCGTCGAGGGTCTTGTAGGGCGAATCGCTCTTCACCGCGATAGCGCCGTAGCTGGTGCCGACGGCGGCCAGCCAGCGCACATTGCTTTCATCAAAACGACCGAACTTGCCTTGGGCCAGGTTCAGCAGCGAACCACTGGACCAGGCCACCAACGTACCGGCATCGGCCGGACGCTGGGCGACCACCGCGTTGTACGCCACCGCACCGACACCGCCGGGCATGTAGGTCACCCGCATCGGTTTGGTCAGCAGTTTTTCGTTGACCAGCGCGCTTTGCGCCAGTTTGCAGGTCAGGTCGAAACCACCACCTGGCGAGGCCGGGGCGATGCATTCCGGGCGTTTAGGCTCGGCCATGAGTTGGCCGGCGAACAGCACACAGCTGGCGGCGAGGGCGAAACGGCGCATTGAACGATTCATTTTTGTCTCCAGTGGAGTTTTTGTTTTTGAGGATGATTCAGGTGCGACGATTTCGCGCGGTGCTGGCGTGTTCGAATCCGCACGGATCGAACGACGGGCAGCCGGCTTCGGCGCTGGCAAGCGTAAACATCGGGGAGCAAGAGAAAGGGCGGGGCGGGCAAGCCTGAAGCTGTGTGGACAGCATGGTGCAGTACCTCGTTTATTGTTCTTATTGGCGAAAACGCTTCGAGGCGTTTTTCGGTAGTTACATGTCAAAGCACGTTTTCAAACTACGATTCGATGGTCGGCAGTCGAAACCATCCGTGGGGCGACTCTAACCACCCAACCTTTCGCTAACCTTTCAGCGGGCTTTCACGGTTTTTCGGGCTTCACAGCGGTGATTGCGGCTGTAAACTCCGCGCCAAAGAATGGCGTCGGCCATCCCTGAACGAGGTATAGATCCATGCGTGTCCTGCTCGTCGAAGACCATTTGCAGCTCGCCGAAAGTGTCGCCCAGGCGCTCAAGAGCACCGGGCTGACCGTGGACGTCCTGCACGATGGCGTGGCCGCCGACCTGGCGCTGGGCAGCGAGGAATACGCCATGGCGATCCTCGATGTCGGCTTGCCGCGCATGGATGGTTTCGAAGTGCTGGCGCGCCTGCGGGCGCGGGGCAAGAACCTGCCGGTACTGATGCTGACCGCCCGCAGCGACGTCAAGGATCGGGTCCATGGCCTGAACCTCGGCGCCGACGATTACCTGGCCAAGCCGTTCGAACTGACCGAACTCGAAGCCCGGGTCAAGGCGTTGCTGCGCCGCAGTGTGCTGGGCGGTGAACGTATCCAGCGTTGTGGTGTGCTGGCCTATGACCTGGAAACCCGGCGTTTCACCCTCGGTGATGAATTGCTCACCCTGACCTCCCGCGAACAGGCGGTACTCGAAGCCCTGATCGCGCGCCCCGGGCGGGTGATGAGCAAGGAGCAACTGGCGTCGCAAGTGTTCGGTCTGGATGAAGAGGCCAGTCCCGATGCGATCGAAATCTACGTGCACCGCCTGCGCAAGAAACTGGATGGCCAGCCGGTCGCCATCGTGACCTTCCGTGGCCTCGGTTACTTGCTGGAAAGCCGCGATGCATAAGCCCAGCAGCCTGCGCTGGCGGTTGTTGTGGAACCTGGCGCTGTTGCTGGTGGTGTTGATGCTGGCCAGCGGGTTGAGCGCCTACTGGAACGGTCGTGAAGCCGCCGACACGGCCTATGACCGGACCTTGCTGGCCTCGGCGCGCACCATCGCCGCCGGCGTCTCCCAGCGCGACGGCACCCTGAGTGCCGACGTGCCCTACGTGGCCCTCGATACCTTTGCCTACGACAGTGCCGGGCGAATTTTCTACCTGGTCAACGATATCAATCAGAAGCTGATTTCCGGTTACGAAAACCTGCCCGCGCCACCGCCGGGAACGCCGCGCACCGACGACTACCCGGCGCTGGCACGTTTCTACAACGCCCAGTACCGCGGGCAGAACGTGCGCGTGGTGAGCCTGCTCAAGCCCGTGAGCGAGCCCAACATGAACGGCATGGCGGAAATCCGCGTGGCCGAAACCGATGAGGCGCGCGTCAGCATGGCCCGCAGTCTGGCGGCGGATACCTTGCTGCGTCTGGGCATGCTGGCAATCGGTGCGTTGATGCTGGTGTGGTTTGCGGTGAGTGCCGCGTTGCGCCCGCTGGAGCGCTTGCGCACGGCGGTGGAAGAGCGCCAGCCGGACGATCTGCGCCCCTTGCCATTGGTGGAAGTGCAGCGCGAATTGTGGCCGCTGGTGCGCGCCCTCAATCACTTTACCGAGCGTCTACGAGGACAGTTCGAGAAGCAGGCGCAATTCATAGCCGACGCCGCCCACGAGCTGCGCACGCCATTGGCAGCCCTCAAGGCGAGACTGGAGTTGGGCATGCGCTCGGGCGAGCCCGAGACCTGGCGCAGCACGCTGGAGACCGCCGCCCAGGGCACTGATCGCTTGACCCATCTGGCCAATCAGCTGCTTTCCCTGGCACGGGTCGAAAATGGCGCCCGGGCGATTGCCGAGGGGGGCGCGCAGTTGCTCGACCTCAGTCAATTGGCCCGGGAACTGGGCATGGCCATGGCGCCGTTGGCCCACAAGCGCGGCATCGCGCTGGCGCTGGAAGCGGATGAACCGGTCTGGTTGCGGGGCGAGCCGACGCTATTGAACGAACTGCTGAGCAATCTGGTGGATAACGCCCTGGCTCATACCCCGCCAGGCGGCAACGTGATTCTGCGGGTCTCGGCCCCCGCCGTGCTGGAAGTCGAAGATGATGGCCCCGGCATTCCTCTTGAGGAGCGCGACCGGGTATTCGAACGCTTTTACCGGCGCAATCAGCAAGTGGCCGGTTCAGGGTTGGGGTTGGCGATTGTCGGCGAGATCTGCCGCGCGCATCTGGCGCAGATCAGCCTGCACGATGGTGAGCGGGCGGGGTTGAAGGTGCGGGTGAGTTTTGTTGCGGGGGAGTGATGCAGCGTCTGTTCAGGCCCCTTCGCGAGCAAGCCCGCTCCCACAGGGATTTGTGGTGTTGCATAGATCCAATGTGGGAGCGGGCTTGCTCGCGAAGGGGGCGACGCGGTCTTTGATCAGTAAAACATCGTGCGGGTTTCTTCCAGGTCGGCGCACATCGCCTCATCGTCGATGTCGATGCCAATTGCATGGAAGGCCGGCACGCTCAACGGATCAATAGGAGCGAACGGATGGTCGGTGTCCTTGTGGCAATACAGGCTGGCCACCTGCACCAGATCCACATAGTCGACCTGCGCCGACTGGCGTTTGAAATTCAGGTAGAGCTGCGGTACCTGCACCAGCATGTCGGGAAAGTCCCAGACCTTGAGCAGTTTTTTGCCGATCACGGGATGAATCCGGTCGATCACATGGTTGAGGCTGACCGGGTCGGACAGCAGTTCATAGTGATCTTCGGCGTAGGTCAGGATCGGCAGTACGCCGATCTGATGCACCAGCCCGCCAAGGGCGGCCTGGTCGGGCTTGAGCCGGGTGTAACTGCGGCACAGGGCATAGCTGACGCCGGCAATTTCCAGGCTTTTGCGCCAGACTTCGCGCATTTTCTGTTCCACCACGTCGGAGCGGGCGTGGAAAATCTGCTCCATGACCAGGCCGATCGCCAGGTTGCAGCTGTAGTTGATGCCCAGGCGAGTGATCGCGGTGTGCAGGTCAGTCACTTCCTGGGTCGCGCGCAACAGCGGGCTGTTGACCACTTTGATCAGGCGCGCCGACAGCGCGGTATCACGGCCGATCACTTTGCTCAGGGTACTGACGCTGACTTCCGGGTTTTCCGCGGCCTTGCGAATTTGCAGGGCCACTTCCGGTAACGTTGGCAGAACCAGGTCATCGTTATTGATGGCCTCAACCAAATCCTGTTGGACCTTTTCCGCCAGTTCGCTCATTGAGTCTCTCTAGTGCTGCCGTTATTGCTGGATTTCGCGATCGCGATCCAGTTCATAAGGCAGGTCGAGCAGCTGCAAGGACGGCCCTTCGAGCGCCCCCAGGTGGATGTCTCCACTGTCTGCCGCTTCGGCTTGCAACACCGCCAGGAGCTCAATGCCTTGCCCGGCGCGGGCAGCCAGCACCACTTCGCCGATAGAGCTGCCATGGGTCGGGGAGAACAGCGCCATACCCGGTTCCGGCAGCTCGCCGGCAGCCAGTTGCAGGCGATACAGGCGACGCTTGAGTTTGCCCAGGTACTGCATGCGCGCGACGATTTCCTGGCCGGTGTAGCAACCTTTCTTGAAGCTCACGCCGCCGACCGCTTGCAGGTTGAGCATCTGCGGGATGAACAACTCGCGGGTGCCGGGCATGACCTGGCCGATCCCGGCACGGACCTGGCCCAGCAACCATTGATTCAGGTCACCTTCGCTCAGCACCGCCGACAGCTTGCCTTTGACTGCATCGGCAAGACTGGCGGCAACCCACAACTCGGCGCGTTGCGGCGAAACACGGATGGCGATCAGCCCGTCGTTGCGCACCACGCTGTCGGTTTCTGCCGGCAGGTCCAGGCCGAGGCTGGCCAGTGCGGCGTCGCCGTGGTCAATGCCGAAGCGGACCCAGGCGGCACTCTCGTCGGTCAGTTTCGATTTGGAAAACACCGCGTACTTTTTCAGGTCCGCCAGTTGCGGTTCGAGCAATTCGCTGGCCATGGCCAGGACCACGCCGTCACCCTCGAGCAGGATGCGAAAGCTCGATTGCATCCGGCCTTTCTGCGTGCAGCGCGCGCCGAGGCTGGCCCGGGAATCGCTCAGGTAGTTGAGATTGCAGGTCAGTTGGCCTTGCAGGAATTTGCTGGCGTCCGCGCCGCGGACCGCGAGAACACCTTCATGAGAAAGCGTGCAGAAAAAAGCAGAATCGGCCATGGGTCATCGCAGGGTAAAAAGTCTGGTGGACATCATAAGGGGCCGCCTTCGAAATGGGTAGTTCACAAAGGATCACCGGTGCCCGACCAAAGCCGACTGTTCGACGGTGCGCGGGCCTGTATACTTGCGGCCTATTTGAGGAGCGCTCCATGGTCGAAGATGTTGAACTGAACCGCCTCTTTTGGCACAGCCGCCGTGGCATGCTTGAGCTTGACGTGTTGCTGGTGCCGTTCACGAAAGAGGTTTACGCAACGCTCAACGAGGTGGATCGCGCGTTGTACGTCCGACTGCTGACGTGTGAGGATCAGGACATGTTCGGCTGGTTCATGGAACGCAGCGAATCGGAAGATCCCGAGCTGCAACGCATGGTTCGCATGATTCTGGATCGTGTCCAGCCCAAGTAATTCGTTCGAATGCCGCTGGCATGCCTCACGGCAGTTGCTGGCGGCGTATCTGCTGGCCCAGCTGTTCGCGCTGGGTTCGTTGTTTTTACTGTCGATTCCGCTCTGGGCCAGTTCGCTCGGCGTTGTGCTGTGCGTGGCTCACGGTGTCTGGCTGTTGCCCCGGGGGATTCTGTTGACACACCCGCAGGCCATTTGCGGCTTGCGGCGCGATGCCGATGGTTGGCAATTGTGGAGCCGGGCCAAGGGTTGGCAGCCCGTGCAGCTGAGGCCGGACAGCCTGGCGCTGCCGTTGGTGGTGGTCTTGCGTTTCCGTCTGCGGGGCGAGCGCCGGGTCAGGGCCATTTGCGTGCCCCGGGATGCGCAGGCGGCGGATGTGCACCGACGCCTGCGGGTCCGGCTCAAATTCAGCCGACGTAGGTGGGCGGCACCAGAATAGTGTCCAGCGCGACCGGCAACATGTCCGGGTAGTCGAGGGTGTAATGCAGGCCACGGCTTTCCTTGCGCTCCATGGCTGACAGAATCATCAGCTCGGCCACCTGGGCCAGGTTGCGCAGCTCGATCAGATCCCGGCTGACCTTGTAGTTGCTGTAGAACTCGTCGATTTCATCCAGCAACAGTTGCACGCGGTGTTGTGCCCGTTGCAGGCGTTTGTTGGTGCGCACGATACCAACGTAGTCCCACATGAACCGCCGCAGCTCATCCCAGTTGTGCGCAATGATCACGTCTTCATCGGAATCGGTAACCTGGCTCGCATCCCAGGCGGGAAGGGGGGCGGGCATTGGAACCCGGGGCAACTGTTCGAGAATGTCCGCGGCCGCCGAGCGGGCATAAACGAAACATTCAAGCAGTGAGTTGCTGGCCATGCGGTTGGCGCCGTGCAGGCCGGTGAAACTGGTTTCGCCAATGGCGTACAGCCCCGGCACGTCGGTGCGGCCCTGTTGGTCGACCATCACGCCACCGCAGGTGTAGTGCGCCGCCGGGACCACCGGAATCGGCTGTTTGGTGATGTCGATGGAAAATTCCAGGCAGCGTTCGTACACCGTCGGGAAGTGCGTCTTGATAAAGGATTCGGGCTTGTGGCTGATGTCCAGATAGACGCAATCGATACCCAGGCGTTTCATTTCATGGTCGATGGCCCGGGCGACGATGTCCCGTGGCGCCAGTTCTGCCCGTGGATCGAAGCGCTGCATGAAGCGCTCGCCGTTGGGCAGCTTGAGGTGGGCACCCTCGCCGCGCAGGGCTTCGGTGATCAGGAAGCTCTTGGCCTGCGGGTGATACAGGCAGGTGGGGTGAAACTGGTTGAACTCCAGGTTCGCCACCCGGCAGCCTGAGCGCCAGGCCATGGCGATGCCATCGCCGCAGGCGCCGTCGGGGTTACTGGTGTACAGGTAAACCTTGGCCGCTCCCCCGGAGGCGAGGATCACAAAGCGGGCGCCATAGGTATCGACTTCGCCGGTGCCGCGATTGAGCACATAAGCACCGAGGCAGCGATCACCTTCGAGTCCCAGGCGTTTCTCGGTGATCAGGTCTACCGCAACCCGCTGCTCCAGCAGTTCGATGTTCGGTCGTTTCCTGGCCTGCTCGAGCAGGGTTGTGAAAATGGCAGCGCCCGTGGCATCGGCGGCGTGGATGATGCGCCGATGGCTGTGACCGCCTTCGCGGGTCAGGTGGAACTCGAACCCGCCATCTTCATTGCCCGACTGTTCATCGCGGGTAAAAGGCACGCCCTGGTCGATCAGCCATTGAATCGCTTCCTTGCTGTGCTCGACGGTAAAGCGCACCGCGTCTTCATGGCACAGGCCGCCGCCGGCATTGAGCGTGTCATCGACATGGGATTCAACGGTGTCGGTGTCGTCCAGCACGGCGGCAACGCCACCCTGGGCCCAGAACGTCGAGCCATTGGCGAGGTTGCCTTTGCTCAATACGGCAATGCGCAAATGACCGGGCAAGGTCAGCGCAAGGCTCAAGCCGGCAGCACCGCTGCCAATTACCAGAACATCGTGTTGAAACTGTTGGCTCATTTCAGGATTCCGCTCAAAGCGACCCGGGTCGGGGGTGGCGCAGCTGGATTGGCGAGTCAGGTCAGCCGCACAGCCCACTAGTATATAGAGGGGGGGGACGGCACAATACCCGAGCCAGCATGGCATTGTGAAACTACTGTGACGCAAAATGTCGGGCGCTTCGTCGGATGTTTTTCTGCCCGTTGCGCGCGAGAACGACTGTATCGCCGATTTAACAGTCTTTTTCGCTTCACGGTTGCACAATGTCGGTTCGGCGCAGCTATAAATATTTGGAACTTTTGCCAAAGTGCCAAGATCAATAGACCGTTGCCTGAAACAAGGGACAGCGTCGGATTCAGTACAGGATTGCAGTTCGATCCCTGGCGAAGAATCCGATGACAAGATTATTCGCGCAGCCGGGCCCACTCGCGCTGCGCTTTTCGTGCGTGCCAAATCAGAGCCCGCAGGAAACTTGCCTGGAGGGGGAGAACTTTTGCGAAAAGCCCGAGTCTATGTTTGCAAGTCTGGTGGTTTACTTCTGCAAGCCTCCTCCGAGCTCATCGAGGAGTGTTCATGCTAACCCAGGAAGAGGATCAGCAACTGGTCGAACGCGTTCAGCGCGGCGACAAGCGTGCTTTCGATCTGCTAGTGCTGAAATACCAGCACAAAATTCTCGGGTTGATCGTGCGTTTTGTGCACGACACCCATGAAGCCCAGGATGTGGCACAAGAAGCCTTTATCAAGGCGTACCGTGCACTTGGAAATTTTCGCGGAGACAGCGCGTTTTATACGTGGCTTTACCGCATCGCCATCAACACGGCGAAAAACTATCTGGTTTCACGCGGCCGTCGGCCGCCGGATAGCGATGTCAGTTCCGAAGATGCAGAGTTCTACGATGGCGATCATGGCCTCAAGGATCTCGAGTCGCCAGAACGGGCTTTGCTGCGGGATGAGATCGAAGGCACTGTCCATCGAACCATTCAGCAACTGCCGGAAGATTTGCGTACGGCTTTAACTTTACGTGAGTTTGATGGTCTGAGTTACGAGGACATTGCGAGCGTCATGCAATGTCCGGTAGGCACCGTGCGCTCCCGGATTTTCCGCGCCCGGGAGGCCATCGACAAAGCCCTGCAGCCGTTGTTGCAGGAAAACTAAAGACAGCGGCGACAGCCAAGAGAGGAACGCCATGAGTCGTGAAGCCCTGCAGGAATCGCTGTCCGCAGTGATGGATAACGAAGCGGACGAATTGGAATTGCGTCGGGTATTGAATGCCTGCGACGATGTTGAAACCCGTGAAACCTGGGCTCGTTATCAGATCGCTCGGGCAGTGATGCACAAGGATCTGCTGCTTCCACGCCTGGACATCGCTGCGGCTGTTTCTGCTGCCCTGGCTGACGAGGCCTCACCGGCAAAAGCTTCCCGCGGTCCATGGCGCAGCCTGGGTCGTCTGGCGGTCGCAGCTTCTGTGACCCTGGCGGTACTGGCCGGTGTGCGTCTGTACAACCAGGATGAGATCGCCGGTACCGAACTGGCCCAGCAATCCAGTCAACCCGCACTGGCCGCTCCTCAAGTAAAAGGCCCTGCTGTTCTGGCAGGCTACAATGAGAGTTCGGAAGCTACAGGCCCAATGGCCAATGGCGTTTTGCAAGGTCAGCCAGGCTGGCACGATCAGCGTCTGCCAGGCTACTTGCGCCAACATGCACAGCAGGCTGCACTGAAAGGTACTGAGAGCGCTCTGCCTTACGCTCGTGCGGCAAGTCTGGAAAACCGTTAAGGAGGATCATGCGCGCCATACCTCTACTTTCGCTTCTGCTCAGCGGCTGGTTCATCGTTCCAGCCCAAGCTGATGATGCCCAGGACTGGTTGACCCGCCTGGGCCAGGCAGAGCAGCAGCAAAGCTTTCAGGGTACTTTCGTCTACGAGCGTAACGGTAGTTTTTCTACCCATAACATC
This sequence comes from Pseudomonas sp. ACN5, assembly GCF_002303975.1. NCBI lineage: Bacteria > Pseudomonadati > Pseudomonadota > Gammaproteobacteria > Pseudomonadales > Pseudomonadaceae > Pseudomonas > Pseudomonas sp. ACN5. The sequence continues at coordinate 59,254 of NZ_MRCP01000010.1, forward strand.
TGGCACCTCGTCCAGGATGGAAAGGTCCGCGAGCGATTGATCCAGCTCGACGGCTCCGCTCAGGAAGTCGTTCGCATTGATGGGCATACTCAATGCGTCAGCGGCACACTGATAGCAGGGCTGGGGGACTCCCCCAACTCCGCTGCCCGTGCACTCGATCCTCAAAAGCTCAAGAATTGGTATGACCTCGCCGTCATCGGCAAGTCGCGTGTTGCCGGGCGTTCGGCGGTGATCGTATCGCTGAAACCCCGGGATCAACACCGCTACGGTTTTGAATTGCATCTGGACAAAGAAACCGGCCTGCCTCTGAAGTCTTTGTTATTGGACGACAAGGGGCGGTTGCTGGAGCGCTTCCAGTTCACGCAACTGGATACGGCCGACGTTCCTTCCGAAAAGGATCTGCAGGCCAGCGATGATTGCAAGCCAGTCAACCTCGACAGTGACAAGGCTTCTGCCGTCAAGACTGCCCAGGTCTGGCATTCCGACTGGTTGCCTCCCGGCTTCGAGCTGACCAGCAGTACCGCTCGCAAGGATCCGCAGACCAAGACCCAGGTCAATAGCCTGATGTACGACGATGGTCTGGCGCGTTTTTCGGTATTCCTCGAACCGTTGAATGGCGCAACCGTCACCGATACCCGTACTCAGTTGGGGCCGACCGTTGCGGTTTCCCGGCGCTTGACCACGGCACAAGGCGACATGATGGTGACCGTCGTCGGCGAGATACCGGTAGGTACTGCTGAACGGATAGCGCTTTCAATGCGCACCGACGCCACTGCAACCAAGCAGTGAGCTAAATTCGAAATGTTTCGTGAGCATTTCAATTTGCAAAAAACCCTTAAATTTCTTATAGGTCAGAGCCCCTCGGCTCTGGCCTTGTTTGTTGTTCCCGGAACAAAAATACCGGCGTATTGTTCCCGGTGTTCCTTGCTCCATATCGCTTAACCCTGCTCGTCGTAACGGGAGCCGTATGTCGATACCACGCTTGAAGTCCTACCTTTCCATTATTGCCACCGTGCTGGTGCTCGGTCAGGCGGTCACCGCCCAAGCGGTCGAATTGCCTGACTTTACGCAACTGGTCGAACAAGCCTCGCCCGCGGTCGTGAACATCAGTACCACGCAAAAGCTGCCGGATCGCAAAGTCAGCCAGCAAATGCCCGACCTCGAAGGCCTGCCGCCAATGCTGCGCGAATTCTTCGAGCGGGGCATGCCGCCGCAATCGCGTTCTCCTCGTGACCGTCAGCGCGAGGCAACGTCCCTGGGCTCGGGTTTTATCATCTCGTCTGATGGCTACATCCTGACCAATAACCACGTGATCGCCGATGCAGACGAAATCCTCGTCCGTCTGGCCGATCGCAGCGAAATGAAGGCCAAGCTGGTCGGTACCGATCCACGTTCCGACGTGGCGCTGCTGAAAATCGAAGGCAAGGATCTGCCGGTGCTCAAACTCGGTAAATCCCAGGACCTGAAGGCTGGTCAGTGGGTGGTTGCTATCGGTTCGCCGTTCGGCTTTGACCACACGGTGACCCAGGGCATCGTCAGCGCCGTCGGTCGCAGCCTGCCGAACGAAAACTATGTGCCGTTCATCCAGACCGACGTGCCGATCAACCCAGGTAACTCGGGCGGCCCGCTGTTCAACCTCAACGGTGAAGTGGTCGGGATCAACTCGCAGATCTATACCCGCTCCGGCGGCTTCATGGGCGTGTCGTTTGCAATCCCGATCGACGTGGCCATGGACGTTTCCAATCAGCTGAAGTCCGGTGGCAAGGTCAGCCGTGGCTGGCTGGGCGTGGTGATTCAGGAAGTGAGCAAGGATCTCGCCGAGTCGTTTGGCCTGGAGAAACCGGCGGGTGCGCTGGTGGCTCAGATCCAGGATGATGGCCCGGCTGCCAAGGGTGGCCTGCAAGTGGGTGACGTGATCCTGAGCATGAACGGTCAGCCAATCGTCATGTCGGCCGACTTGCCGCACCTCGTTGGCGCATTGAAGGCTGGCGCCAAGGCTGATCTGGAAGTAATTCGTGACGGCAAGCGCAAAAATGTCGAGCTGACCGTCGGTGCCATACCGGATGAAGACAAGGAAATGGGCGCCGAGCCGAAATCCAGCATCGAGCGCAGCAGCAATCGCCTGGGTGTTTCCGTGGTCGAACTGACTGACGACCAGAAGAAAACCTACGACCTCAAAGGTGGTGTGGTGATCAAGGAAGTGCAGGACGGTCCTGCCGCCATGATCGGCCTGCAGCCGGGTGATGTGATCACCCACCTGAACAACCAGGCCATCGGTTCCGCCAAGGAGTTCGCGGACATCGCCAAGGCGCTGCCAAAGAACCGTTCGGTGTCGATGCGAGTACTGCGTCAAGGTCGTGCGAGCTTCATCACCTTCAAGCTGGCTGAATAACCCGGTTGATGGCTGAATAAAAAACCGCCTCGAAAGAGGCGGTTTTTTTATGTCCGGACTTTTTGTCTGCAAGGGCGTCAGCCCATCATGTCCTTGATCAAGCGCTCCTGTTCCATCAGCTCGCGTTGCCGCGCGTCGATCCGCGAAGACAGCGGGAAGTTGCTGCCGGCCTTGCGTTTGGCGAAGTCCAGTTGCTGAATGGCCTGTTTGTAGTCCCCGACCAGGGCAAAATATTCGGCGCGCGCCTGATGCAGGCCGATGATATTGCCCGACAGTCCGCGCGTCTCGGCAACCTGATACCACACGTCCGGGTCATCCGGCCGTGACTTGAGCAGGCTTTCGAGGGCTTTCTCCGCATCTGCGGTGCGGTTTTGCTTGAGCAGCAGGTCGACGCGCACCTGGTTCAGCGGGTAGTTGCCAGGGTACTGGGTCATCAAGCGGTCAACCCGGGACTGGGCATCCGCCAGGCGATTGTTGGTGATGTCCAGATCGACCTGAGCGAGGTTGTAGATGATTTCGTTAGGTGACTTGGCCAGCAACTGCTTGAGGTTCTCCCGTGCTTCGTTCAGTTGGCCGCCCTTGATCTGGGCGATCGCCAGGCCGTAGCGTGCCACGTCGTTTTTCGGGTTCTCGTCGAGTTGGGCGCGGAAGCGCTTGGCGCCCAGCCCCGGGGTTTCTTCATAGATCAGCTGTACGCGTGCGCGGATCAGCTGGTAGCGCATGCTGTCTTCAATGCCGCCCGTTGGAAACTGTTCGGCGCGGTTGCGGGTGTCGGCGATACGCGATTCGGTGACTGGGTGAGTCAGCAGGAACTCCGGTGGCTTGGCATCGTAGCGGTACTGACGCCCCAGGCGCTCGAACATGGTTGGCATCGAGCGGGGATCGTAACCGGCCTTTTCCAGATTGAGGAGGCCGATACGGTCGGCTTCCTGTTCGTTCTGGCGGGAGAATCGCCGCTGCTCCTGAATGGCTGCTGCCTGTGTGCCGGCAATGGCTGCGATCCCGGCGTCACCGCCACCTGCGGCCGCTACCACGATACCCGCCAGCAATGCAGCCATCATGGGGACTTGCATGCGTTTTTGTGCTTCGATACCCCGGGCAAAGTGGCGCTGCGACAAGTGAGCCAGTTCGTGCGCCAGTACCGAGGCGTATTCGCCTTCGGTCTGGGCGTTGAGGAACAAGCCACCGTTGACCCCGACGATCCCGCCCGGCGCCGCAAAGGCGTTGAGCTGCGGGCTGTTGATCAGGATGAATTCCAGGCGCCGGTCAGTGACCTGGCTGGTCTCCAGCAGGCGGTAAACGCTGGATTCCACGTAATTCTTGAGTTGCGGGTCGTTGAGTTGCGAAACCTGGCTGCGCAACATGGCCAGCCATGCGCGGCCGAGTTGGTATTCCTGTTGTGGCGAGACAATGGCAGAACTGGCGTCGCCGAGTGACGGCAGGTCGTCGGCGAAGCCCGGTGAGGCGAGCAGGCAAGCGAGCGTCAGCAGGGTAGGGCGCAAAAATGTCATGCACAAAGCCTTAGTCGACAAAGACCTTACTGTAGCCGGACACCGGCGTTGCGACCAGATATTCTAGGCAACTCAACCACCTGACCCGGAGTGATGCAATGACCGATGCTGTAGAGCATGACGTTGAACTGGACGCCAGCGGCCTGAATTGCCCGTTGCCGTTGCTCAAGGCCAAGATGGAGCTCAACCGGCTGGCCAGTGGCGCGGTGCTCAAGGTTATCGCCACCGATGCAGGTTCGCAGCGCGACTTTCGCACCTTTGCCCGATTGGCCGGTCATACCCTGCTTCGTGAAGAAGATGAAGCGGGTGTTTACCGCTACTGGTTGAAAAAAGCCTGAATTGTGCTGCGTTTGCTCCTAAGGATTATTGATGTTCAAAGTGTTACGCGACTGGATTCAGCGCTATTTTTCCGATGAAGAAGCGGTGGTGCTGGCTGTGCTGCTGTTTCTGGCGTTCACCGCCGTATTGACCCTGGGCGGCATGCTGGCGCCGGTGCTCGCCGGGATGGTGCTGGCGTACCTGATGCAGGGGCTGGTGGTGACGCTTGAGCGCCTGCGTGTGCCGGGCTGGGTCGCGGTGGGGTTGGTCTTTGCGTTGTTCATGGGGCTGTTGCTGGTGTTTATCGTGGTGGTCGTGCCGCTGCTGTGGCATCAACTGATCACCTTGTTCAACGAGTTGCCCGGCATGCTCGCCAAGTGGCAGTCACTGTTGCTGCTGCTGCCCGAGCGCTATCCGCATCTGGTGTCTGATGAGCAAGTACTGCGGGCCATTGAAGTGGCGCGCGGCGAAATCGGCAAGTTTGGTCAGTGGGCACTGACGTTCTCGCTGTCGAGCCTGCCCTTGCTGGTGAACATCATGATCTACCTGGTGCTGGTACCGATCCTGGTGTTTTTCTTCCTCAAGGACCGGGCCATGATCGGCCAGTGGGTGCGCGGTTACCTGCCCCGTGAGCGGGCGCTGATCACCCGGGTCGCCCATGAGATGAACCGGCAGATCGCCAACTACATTCGCGGCAAGGTCATCGAAATCTTTATCTGTGGTGGGGTGACCTACATCGCCTTTGTCGTGCTTGAACTCAACTACGCGGCGTTGCTGGCACTGCTGGTGGGGATTTCGGTGGTCGTGCCTTATGTCGGCGCCGTGGTGGTGACAGTACCCGTATTTCTGATTGCGCTGTTCCAGTGGGGCTGGAGCGATCAGTTCATCTACCTGATGGCGGTCTACGGAATCATCCAGACGCTCGATGGCAACGTGCTGGTGCCCTTGCTGTTCTCGGAGGCGGTCAACCTGCACCCGGTGGCGATCATCTGTGCGGTGCTGCTGTTTGGCGGGTTGTGGGGCTTCTGGGGGGTGTTCTTTGCGATTCCCCTGGCGACGCTGTTCAAGGCGGTGCTGGATGCCTGGCCGCGCAAGGAGCCGGAGGTGGCGCCGTTGCTTTGAATCTTCGGTGAGGCTGACGGCCTCTTCGCGGGCAAGCCCGCTCCCACATTGGACCTTGTTCGCCTGAACAACTCGGTCAACTGTGGGAGCGGGCTTGCCCGCGAAGGCGTCCGGATAGGCGCTATATGAATCAGGCTTTGTCGAGGGCCTGAGCCGCCGCCAGAACCGCATCCACATGCCCCGGCACCTTCACGCCACGCCACTCCTGGCGCAGCACGCCATTCTTGTCGATCAGGAACGTGCTGCGATCCACGCCCATGTATTCCTTGCCATACAGCTTTTTCAGCTTGATCACGTCGAACAGCTGGCAGATGGCTTCGTCCTTGTCGCTGATCAGCTCAAAGGGGAATTCCTGTTTGCACTTGAAGTTCTCGTGGGATTTCAGGCTGTCGCGAGATACGCCGAACACTTCGGTGTTGGCGGCCTTGAACGCGGCATACTGATCACGAAAGCCCTGGCCTTCGGTGGTGCAGCCCGGCGTGCTGTCCTTCGGATAGAAGTAGATCACCACCTGCTTGCCCTTCAGGCCTGCGAGGCTGACGGTCTGCCCGCTGGTGGCGGAGGCTTCGAAATCGGCAACCGGTTGGTCGATGGCAACGGCCATGGAAAGCTTCCTTACATTGGGTTCTGTGGGCGCCAGGGTTCGATCAGGGCGTCCAGGTTCAGTGCGTCGGCGAAATCCAGGAACTGATCGCGCAGCCAGCTGATCTGCACGCCGGCCGGCAAGGTCACGGTGAACGTGGCATTGAGCATGGTGCCTCCGGTCTGCGGGGCCTGATAGGTGTCGCAGGTCAGGTTTTCCAGCTCGACATTGTGGTCCATGAAGAACTGGCACAGCTCGTTGATGATGTCCGAGCGGTAGGCCGAGCTGACATAAGCGACGTACGGCAGGGCCTGGGGGCGGTTTTCCAGGGCGGCGCTGCGCACCACGTTGACCGTGAACGCATGCCGCTTGGCCAGCACTGGCAGGCTGCCTTCCAGGCGCGCCAGGGCATCCCAGCTACCGGAGATTTCCAGCACCAGGGCGCTGCATTCGCCATGACGGGTCAGGCGAGAGGTGACAACGGCGCAGCGGTTTTCATGGCTGGCGCGGCACAGGACGTTGGTCAGCTCCATGGGGTTGGCGCCGAGGGCACTGATAACAAGGAATTGTTCGCGAACTGTGGGGGTGGACATGCAGCATTCCTAAAGCGATGAGCGGTCGGTACGTCTAAGGGCTGATTGGTCGGGAGCGAGCCTGCGGATGCGAACTCAGAAAGTCCCGAGTGACAGATTGCGAACAGGCTCCGCCGGGGCGGGAGCGAGACGTGGCAACGCTGGATCAGGACTTGTGATGCCGAAAATGGAGGCTGAAACCCGACGGACGAGCTTGTCTGTAACGATCAAAGTCTGAAGGGTAGCGAAAACCGGCGCCAAGGGGAATGGCGGCAGCACAGTACTTCGCTTGTGCAAGCAACTTGGCGCCAGTACCATTACGGCTCTCTTTTTCCGGCAGGAGCGGTTTCATGATTGCGGGCAGTATGGTGGCACTGGTCACTCCCATGGATGCACAGGGGCGTCTTGACTGGGACAGCCTCAGCAAACTCGTGGACTTCCACCTTGAAAACGGCACCCATGCCATTGTCGCCGTCGGTACCACCGGCGAATCGGCCACCCTTGATGTCGATGAACACATCGCCGTCATCAAGGCGGTAGTCAAGCAGGTCAATGGCCGCATTCCGGTGATTGCCGGTACCGGCGCCAATTCGACCCGCGAAGCCGTCGAGTTGACCCGCAATGCCAAGGAAGCCGGCGCCGATGCCTGCCTGCTGGTCGTGCCGTACTACAACAAGCCGACCCAGGAAGGCCTGTATCTGCACTTCAAGCACATCGCCGAAGCGGTCGACATCCCGCAGATTCTCTATAACGTGCCCGGCCGCACCTCCTGCGACATGCAGGCCGAGACCGTGATCCGCCTGTCCACCGTGCCGAACATCATCGGTATCAAGGAAGCGACCGGCGACCTCAAGCGCGCCAAGGCCATCCTCGATGGCGTCAGCAAGGACTTCATCGTGCTGTCCGGCGATGATCCGACCGCGGTCGAGCTGATCCTGATGGGTGGCAAGGGCAACATCTCCGTCACCGCCAACGTCGCGCCGCGTGAAATGGCCGATCTGTGCGAGGCCGCCCTCAAGGGGGATGCCGAGACTGCACGGGCAATCAACGAAAAACTGATGCCGCTGCACAAGGACCTGTTCATCGAAGCCAACCCGATTCCGGTGAAGTGGGCTTTGGTCGAAATGGGCCTGATGCACGAAGGCATTCGCCTGCCGCTGACCTGGCTGAGCGCACCTTGTCACGAAACGCTCCGCACGGCCCTGCGCCAGTGCAGCGTCCTGGTTTAATTGAGGAAGTACAACGCATGAAGCGAATGGCCGGACTTTCCGCACTTGCCTTGATTATCTCCAGCACCAGTGGCTGCGGATGGATCTGGGGCCCGGAAGGTTATTTCCGTGACCGTGGTAGCGATTACCTGGAAGCGCAACAGACTGCACCGATGCAAATTCCGCCGGATATCCATACCGCCAAGCGTCTGGATCCGCTGTTGCCGATCCCGCGCAACGTGGCCGATGACACCGCCACGGGCGAATACGTCGTTCCTCGTCCCCAGCCGCTGACCGCGGCTGCCGACGCCAGTCCCTATTCGCTGCAGAAGAGCGGCGGCACCAGCTCCATCCTGGCGCAGAACCCGCCGGCCGAAATCTGGCCTGTGGCCGTTCAGTTCTTCCAGGACAACGGTTTCCGTCTGGATGAACAGCGCCCGCAAACCGGCGAATTCACCACGACCTGGCAGCATTCCGATGAACTGTCTGCGGCCATGGCCAAGCGCCTGGGCGCGGCCGGCGTCAGCACCGACAGCGAAACCCGCGTGCGGGTGCGCATCGAGCCGGGCGTGCAGCGCAACACCAGTGAAGTCTACGTGGTCAGCGCCGAGCGTCCTGCCGGCAGCACCGCCGATGTCGAGTTCACCAACCGTTCGGTCAACACTGGCCTGGACGCGGCACTGGTCGACGACATGCTCGCGAGCATGAGCCGTATCTCGGAGAAGGGCGGTTCTGTCTCCATGCTGGCTTCGCGTGATTTCGACGCGCCCAGCCGTGTCAGCCTGAGTGAAGACGGCAGCGGCAACCCTGTGCTGAACGTCGGTACCGACCTTGACCGTGCCTGGTCGAGCGTAGGTCGTGCGCTGGAACAAGGTGAGTGGCGCGTTGAAGACATCAACCGCAGCCTGGGCCTGTACTACATCAACCTGGCCGAAAAAGCCGAGAGCAAAGACGACAAGCCAGGCTTCCTCAGCGGCCTGTTCGGCAGTGCGCCGAGCAAGGAAGAGCTTGAAGCCCGTGCCGAGCGTTATCAGGTTCGCCTGAGCAAGGTTGGCGAGAACGTCCAGGTCACCGTCGAGAAGAACATCAACACCGTGGCGCCGGCAGATGTGGCGCGTAAAGTGTTGAGCAAGATTCAAGACAACCTGGGCTGATCCTATGCGTTTTGCCGTTCTCGGCAGCGGCAGTCAAGGGAACGGCACGCTGATAGCCAGCGCTGATACGTACGTGCTGGTGGATTGTGGTTTTTCCCTGCGGGAAACCAAAAAACGCCTGCTGCGACTGGGTGTGAACCCTGCGCAGCTGAGCGCGATACTTGTGACCCACGAACATGCCGACCACGTGCATGGCGTGGGTTTGCTGTCTCGGCGCTACAATCTGCCTGTCTACCTCAGTCGCGGGACCTTGCGCGGGATGCGCAAACCGATTGAACCCGCAGGCTTTCTGGCCGGCGGCGAGCAGTTGCAGATCGGCGACTTGAGCATCGGTGTCATTGCCGTGGCCCACGATGCACAGGAACCGACGCAGTATGTCTTCAGTGATGGTTCACGGCGTTTTGGCCTGTTGACCGACCTGGGCTCCTATTGCGACAAGGTACTGGACGGTTACCGGGACCTCGATGCATTGATGATCGAGTCCAACCATTGCAGGGACATGCTGGCTCGCGGTTATTACCCGTACTTTCTCAAGCAGCGGGTGGGCGGTGAACTGGGACATTTGAACAACCACCAGGCGGCATTCCTGGTGGCCGAGCTGGGCTGGAAGGACCTGCAACATCTGGTCCTGGCCCATCTGAGCAGCAAGAACAACCTGCCGCAGCTGGCCCGGCAATGTTTTGTCGACACCCTTGGGTGCGACCCGGACTGGCTGCAACTGGCCGATCAAGATTCAGGGCTCGACTGGCGTCACATCGCCTAGCCCATCTACTTAGCAAGCGGAGCCCATCATGGAAAAACGTGAAGAACTCTACCGCGGCAAAGCCAAGTCGGTTTACAAGACCGACGACGCTAACCGTTTGATCCTGCTGTTTCGCAACGACACTTCGGCGTTCGACGGCAAGCGTATCGAACAGCTCGACCGCAAGGGCATGGTGAACAACAAGTTCAACGCCTTCATCATGCAGAAGCTCGAAGCGGCCGGCGTGCCGACCCAGTTCGACAAACTGCTGGGCGACAACGAATGCCTGGTGAAGAAGCTCGACATGATCCCGGTCGAGTGCGTCGTGCGTAACTACGCCGCTGGCAGCCTGGTCAAGCGCCTGGGTGTCGAGGAGGGCATGAAGCTCAACCCTTACACCTTCGAACTGTTCCTGAAGGACGACGCCAAGGGCGACCCGTTCATCAACGAATCCCACGTCGTGGCTTTCGGTTGGGGCACCGCCGAGCAACTGGTTCGCATGAAAGAACTGTCGCTCAAGGTCAACGAAGTCCTGAGCAAACTGTTCGACGACGCCGGCCTGCTGCTGGTCGACTTCAAGCTGGAATTCGGCGTGTTCCACGATGGTTCCATCGTGCTGGGCGACGAGTTCAGCCCGGACGGCTGCCGTCTGTGGGACAAGGCTACCGGCAAGAAAATGGACAAGGACCGCTTCCGTCAGGGCCTCGGTGACGTCATCGAAGCCTACGAAGAAGTCGCCAACCGTCTGGGCGTACCGCTTTAACCGACGCAAGCATCTGAAAGCACAGAAATATTTCGCTTGGGGGGTTCGCTTCCGGCGAAAGTGTTGTTATGATGCGCGCCGTTGGAGAGATGCCAGAGTGGCCGAATGGGACGGATTCGAAATCCGTTGTACCTTCACCGGTACCTAGGGTTCGAATCCCTATCTCTCCGCCATTATTGAATACGACTAAGCCCCTGTAATCGTTGATTACAGGGGCTTTTTCGTTTCTGTCATATTGTTTAGGGCATTTCCAAGGCATAAAACATGCCCTGTATTCCGCTCTAGCCCGTTCTAAACCCCGGCATTTTCGAGACGATGCCCGCCATACTCTTGGAATCGCTTCTGGGCCATCGCTAGCGAAGATAGTCAACGCTAGCGATGGCTGAGTGCAATTTATAATTCAAAGCTTGCGAAATTGGTTTATTGGCTGGCAAGGGCGTGGAGCGCGACCCGCGAAGCGGCCAGGTCCCAAGCCGCGGTACCCACGCTTTTAAACACAACGGGGCGTGACAAATCGATTGGGCCGCGAATGGCTGCGGCCAGCGATCTGACTTGAGACCAATCCACTCCTGCCCGCAACAGGTCGCCTGCTTCGTGCTGCGCTCCGGCAGTATCGTCAGCATAGAGAACGCTACCGTCCAGAGTGACTTTGCCGAGCTCTGCCATCTCCGGTTTGAAAGCACCTACACCGATAATCAATCGACCAGGTTTGGCTAGCTCGTTGTAGACCGGCTCTGTGCTGGTGGTTACGGTGATTACCACATCCACGTCGGGAATGCTGTCGCCGTACGGTTGCAAATGCTCGTGCAGGTCTCGATTTTTGTTGCAAAAGTCTGCCGCCGTCTGCGCGTCAATGCCCTTTACCCACAGCTTGCATAGTGGGTAAAGGGCATTGATAGCTTGTACGTGATGACGTGCTTGTGCGCCGGTTCCGAACAGTAAGATCTGTTTCGGCTCACGCTTCAACAGTGTCCGAATCGCCAGGAGGGTTACTGCCGCAGTACGACGCCCGGTGACCTCTGGGCCGTCGAGCAAGCACTTTATTTGTCCGGTTACGGCATCACATACGGTTACCGTGCCGTTGATCGTGGGCAGCTGACGCTGCACATTCCCCGGCTGGACGTTTACTAGTTTGTGGATGCCGATGTCCTGAGCGGTGGCGGGCATGCTCAGCAAAACACCGCCGTCACCCAGGGGTACAACCAAGCGCTCAGGGCTCAGAATTGAACCAGCTTCCAGTTCGGTTGCGGCTTGGGCAATAGCGTCAACGAGTTTTTTGAAATCCAGCAGTGCCGCTGTCTGCGCTTGATCACAGACGGTAACTGCAAGGTTTTTCGGGGCGGCATTATTCGCCAGCATATTAGTCATTGAATATTCCTTTTGCTGAGATCAGTAGTAGCGGATGTCGGAAAGAAACAGCTGTGCGCGCAAGTGCGTTGATTAACGGCCTACGCCTGGCGCAGCCATCGCAGACAAGCCGTGTTCGTATGTGGCCTCAATGTAAAATTTGCGAAAGAAAGGCCTTGGCCCGCGCGCTGTTCGGGGCGCTGAAGAAGTCCTGAGGCGGTGCGTCCTCAATGATCTGGCCGCTGTCGAGAAACAGCACGCGCTCGGCCACTTGCCGGGCAAAGCCCATTTCGTGGGTCACGCAGAGCATGGTCATACCGCTGCCGGCCAGGTTAACCATCACATCCAACACTTCGCTTACCATCTCCGGGTCGAGCGCCGAGGTGGGTTCGTCGAACAACATGATTTTGGGTTCCATGCACAAAGCCCGGGCGATGGCCACGCGCTGTTGCTGGCCTCCCGAGAGCTGGCTTGGGTACTTGCCGGCCTGGCTGGCGATACCGACTTTTTGCAGGAAGTGCTGGGCCAGCTCCTCGGCCTTCTTGCGGCTCAGGCCACGCACCGAAATCGGGGCCAGGGTGCAGTTATCGAGCACACTCATGTGCGGGAACAGATTGAAATGCTGGAACACCATGCCTATTTCACTGCGGACCTTGGCGGCCTCGCGGTTGGTCTGGGCCAAGTCGGTGTCGTTGACCAGGATGCGGCCTTTTTCGGCGATTTCCAGGCGGTTGATGCAGCGGATAAGCGTCGATTTTCCGGAGCCGGAAGGCCCGCAGAGCACGATGCGCTCGCCTTCGCGCACTTTCAAATCGATGTTTTTCAGCACATGGAAGGCGCCATAGAACTTGTTCAGGCCGGCGATATCAACCACCACCTTACGGGTGTCCGGGCTTGCGGCGAACGGAGTGTCTACAAGGGCAGAGAGAGCATGCATGGTCTTGACTCCGGCAGTCAGTGAAAGCGCTCGGCGCTGTACGGGGCAGGGTTGGTAAAGGTCATCGCACCGGTCATCATCTCGGCCAGTAGCCGACCGCTGACAGGTCCAAGGGTCAGGCCGTGGTGGGCGTGCCCGAAGTTGAACCACAAACCTTTGTGTCGTGGCGCCGGACCGATCACCGGGCACATGTCCGGTAAGCATGGACGGCGTCCCAGCCAAGGCTCGGCATCCAGGCGTTCGCCCAGCGGGTAGAAGGCGCGCGCCAGCTCTTCGCAGCGACGTAGCTGGATTTCGTTGACCGGGTCCTGGCTGTCGGCGAACTCGATCCCGGTGGTCAGGCGAATGCCGCCGACCATCTGTGCCAGGACATAACCTCCCACCGGGTCAAGCAGCGGTCGTTGTAAGCGCGTGCCAGGCAGGGCGGCATAGTGCATGTGATAACCGCGCTTGATCGCCAGAGGAATGTCATACCCTAGTGGCTCGAAAATGCTCCGGGCTTGCGGGCCGAGGGCGACCACAGCTTCATCCGCAATCACCAGGCCCTGTTCGCTCTGCACTTCCCATTTGCCCACGCGCTGGCTCAAGGATAGGGCGTCACCAAGGACGAACACGCCGCCGCGTTTGACGAACAGTTTGGCATAACCGCGTGTCAGGCCGCCGGGGTCGCTAACGGTCTTGGGGTCCAGCCAGTGAATGCCGCCTACCACGCTGCTGTGCAAGCCCGGTTGACGGGCATGCATCAGATCGCGGTCGAGCACTTTGTAATTCAGGCCATAGTCCATGAGCGCAGCAGCGTCGCGTTGGGCCTTGGCAAACGCCGATGGAGAATTGTAGGCCTCGACCCAGCCACTGGCCTGGATCAAGTGATCCACGCCGGCCGGTGCAGAGAGTAGATCGTGTTCGCTGACGCAGTGCTCCACCAACGGCAACATGGCCCGGGTTGCGGCGGCCAAGCCCTTGGTCCCGGAGTGCCGCCAGTACTGCAGCAGCCATGGACTGGCCTTGGGTAGGTACTTCAGGCTGTAGCGCACGTCCGACTGCTGGTTGAGGGCGTAGCGCATCAGGCTCGACAACTGGCGCGGGAATGCGTAGGGAATTACGCTAGCGCGCTCGATCAGCCCGGCATTGCCGTGGCTGGTGCCGTTACCCGGTTGCTGGCGGTCGATGAGCACGACCTTACGGCCACGGGCCTGTAACTGGAGTGCGGTACTGACGCCGACAATCCCTGCGCCCAGAACGATGGTTTCGCAATGCATGGTGTATCCCTGATGCAGGGGCGCGCACGGCAGCCCGAGAGAATTTGGTTTACTGCAAGTGACGGCCGAGGCGGCCCTCGAGCGCTTTCAGGCTGCGCCGCACGACTTCCACAATCAGCAGATAGAGCACGGCGGCCCAGAGGTAGATCTGGAAGTCGAAACTGCGCGAGAAGGCCAGCTTGGTCACCCCCATCAAGTCGTAGATGGTCACCAGCGAGGCAATGGCGCTGGCCTTGATCATCAGGATCAGTTCATTTCCCAGCGGGCCAATGGCGACCAGCAGAGATTGCGGCAGGATGACTTTGCGAAAGGTGGTCCAGCGCGACAGGCTGAGGGCTTTCGAGGCCTCGCGCTGGCCTTGGGTCACGGCCAGGATGCTGCCGCGCAAAATCTCGGCCTGATAGGCCGCGGTGTTCAGGGTGAAGGCCAGCAGTGTGCAGAACCAGGCGTCACGGAAGAACCACCACAAACCCACGTCCTGCCAGAAGCCTTTGAACGAACCCAGGCCGTAATAGAGCATGAACAGCTGTGCCAGTAGCGGCGAACCGCGGAAGAAATACACGTAGACGCCGGTAAAACGGCTGATAAAGCGGTTACTCGACAACCGGCCCAAGGCGATCAGCAGACCGAGCAGGGCGCCAAGGGTGAAGGAAATGGTCACCAGCTTGGCAGTCACCAACAGGCCTTCGATGAAGCGGGGACCGTAACGCTCCAACAAGTCAGGGCTGAGGAACAGATTCTGCAATTCATCGAAGCTCATGGGTGGGCGCTCCGTTGATGGCGGCTGAAATGCTGCTCCAGGAGCTGGAACAACCGACCGGAAAGGGCCGAGAAAAACAGGTAGCCAAAGCAGGCCACGGCATAGAAGAACATGGGCTCTTTGGTGACACTGACGGCCAGGTTGGTCTGGCGCATCAGGTCGACCAAGGAAATGGTCGATACCAAGGAGGTGTCCTTGAGCAGCGACAACCAGTTGTTCGACAGGCCCGGCAAAGCAATGCGTGTCAATTGCGGCAGTATCACTTTGGTAAAGGTTGTGCGTCGGGACAGGCCAAGGGCCGCTGCCGCTTCGAACTGACCCTTGGGCACGGTTTTGAAGGCGCCCAGCCAAATTTCGCTGGAGAACGCGGCGAATACCAGGCTGAAAGCAATCATTGCGGCGGCGAAGGTATTGATCGTGACTTCGGCCTCGTAGCCCATGGCGGCCAACAGTTTCTGCGCAGCGATCTGGCAGCCGTAGTAGATGATCAACAGGGTCAGCAATTCGGGCAGTCCACGAAACACGGTGGAAAACAGAGTGGCCATGGCCCGCGACCAGCGCTGCCGGGAGCGGGCCGCCAACGCCACGCCCAAGCCCAGTGGCAAACCGATGGGTAAGCAGCTAAGGGCGAGGGCGATGGTCACCAGCGCGCCAGCCAGCAGTGCCGAACCCCAGCCACCGCTGGCGAAGGATAAAAGTGACAGATGTTCGAACATGCTCGAACCCTCTCGCAAAGTTAAGCCCGCACGCTGGCGCCGCACCCGGAGAGGGTGCAGGGCAGCGTGCATGGAAAGAAGGCCTTCAGTCTCGGCTGAAGGCCTGGCGATCAATAGATATCGAAGGCGAAGTAGCGGCTGGAGATCTTTTTGTAGGTGCCGTCGGCAACGATTTCAGCCAGCGCCGTGTTAAAGCGTTCGCGCAGGGCATCGTCGCCCTTGCGGATGGCGATGGAGGCATCGGCGGTGGTGCCGTTGACGTCACCAATGATTTTGCAGCAGTCCTTGCCGGCGGCTTCGGCCCAGGCCAGCAGCGGGAACTTGTCGGCGATCACGCCATCGATCCGGCCTGCGGCCAGGTCACTGTTGGCTTCGTCCAAGGTCGGATAGAACTTCACGTCGGCACCGGCCGGGCCGTAATGCTCTTCGGCATAAATGGCCTGGGTCGAGGAAGACTGGGCACCCACTGACAGGCCTTTGAAGTTGGTTTGAGCGTCAGTGATCTTCGAGTCCTTGGCCACGGCCACGGACAGGGGAGTGCGGTAGTAGTGGTTGGTGAAATCGATTTTTTGCTTGCGTTCATCGGTAGCGATCATCGATGCCACGACCGCATCGTATTTCTTCGCCATTAGTGCCGGAATGATCCCTTCCCAATCCTGGGCGACGATCTTGCATTGGACTTTCATTCGCTCGCACAGCGCGTTGGCAATATCCACATCGAAACCGTGCAGCTTGTTGTCCGAGTCAACGTAGTTGAACGGAGGGTAAGCACCTTCGGTAGCAATCTTCAGTACTTCAGCCTGCGCGCTGCTGGCCCCGGCCAGGACCATTGCGCATACACCGGCAAAGCGAATGACGTGTTTCATCCAGCACCTCGTTTTATTGTTTTGAGTTTGGTGACGATGTGTATCCAACGAACTCGTTGTGTAAGGCCGCGATGGCTTCAAGACGCTTTTCGACCTCGGGACCCAGCTGTTTGCAGACGTCGTTGACCAGGAGGTGGACCAGCGACAGCATCGCCGCTGTCGATTCCCAGAACAGGTTGAACTCGGTGGGCACGCGGAACACTTCATCGGCGTTCTGTTCGGCCCAGTCGCAAAAGGTGTCGGTTACCAGCGTCACTTGAATTCCGGCCTCGCGGGCCTTGCGGCACAGAGTGAGGGCGTGACGTGAATAGCGGCGGGCCTCGAATACCACCAGTGCAGAGTCATCGGGGACGCTGAGCAGCACCTCGGCATAATGCCCGGCGGCGCCATCGACCCAGTGCACGTCATCGCGCAGGTACTGCAACAGATGCACCATGGACGCCGCGATGCCACGCTCGGTCTGGAACCCGGCGACGAATACCTTGCGCCGAGTGGCCAGGCGCTGGCTGACGCTGTGCCAGGTCGGGGTGAGGCTATATTCGTAAACCTTGACCAGGGCCGCGACTTCCAACTCGAAGCTGCGCGGCAGGCCTTGCGGGCCCTGGCTGGCTTGATGGCGAAATTCCTGCAAGCGATCGCCCACCAGCCATGGGCCATCGCCCAGGTCGACCTTGAGGTCGTTTTTCAGGTCTTTGAAGTGGCTGTATCCGAGTGAGCGACAGAAGCGCCCCACACTGGATTCACTGACGTTCAATTTCGCGGCGATATCAGCGGCGGTCTGAAACGGCAGTTCATAGAGGTTGGCCAGCATATAGTTAGCAATCACCCTGCCAGAGGCGGAGGCGGTTGAAAGACTGCTTTCAAGGCGTTGTTTGATGGGCTGGCTCAAGGCTGCTTCCTGTTGTTTTTCAGCGCTTAGAAAGAAAGTGCGTGTTTTCTGTCATTAAGTCAATACGTGACAGTTAGCTGTCACGACCGATGGTCGTCACTCTGGTACACAGCATCGATAACTCGGTTGGAGCTTCAGGATGCTCCAAGCACGACCTTGTATAGTGGAGAAGCCAAAAATCCCATGTGCACCATCCTCTTGGTCATCTAGCGCGATATCAGTCATTTTCTAATGCATCGTTGGCAGGACGCCTGGGGGGAGCTGAAATGCAGCGGTAAAGCTGCTCGTTCGAGGCCGCTTTCTTTCGAGCTGGCAACGGTCCGCATTCCTGCTCAATCCATCAAGCGTGAACCCCATCAGGCTGTTGAACTTGAGTTGGATAGACGGCAGTTGCCCCGGCTACCTAAACTGTCAGCAGATTTGGGGGACGGGGACACTGGATGAATCGCAACGAACTTCGCAAGGCGGATATCAACCTGATGGTGGTATTCGAAACGCTGATGCTGGAGCGCAATGTCACCCGGGTGGCGGAGAAGCTGTTTCTCGGTCAGCCGACCATCAGTTCTGCGCTCAACCGCTTGCGTGCGATGTTCAATGATCCGTTGTTCATCCGTGTTGGCCATCGCATGGAGCCGACGGCACGGGCTGAGGAGATCATCAGGCACCTGTCGCCGGCGCTGGATTCCTTGTCCGTGGCCTTGAGTCTGACCCATGATTTTGACCCGGCCAGCAGCACGATGACGTTCCGCATCGGGTTGTCCGACGATGTCGAGTTCGGCCTGTTGCCGCCCTTGCTGCGAACGCTGCGCCAGGAAGCGCCAAAGGTGGTGTTTGTGGTGCAGCATGTCGATTACTGGCGGATTCCCGACTTGCTGGCGTCCGGCGATATCACGGTGGGTATCAGCCAGACCCGTGGCTTGCCGGCCAATGCCAAGCGCAAGTTGCTGCGGCATATCCAGCCCAGCATTTTGCGCGCCGATGCTTGCGACACTCCGCTGACGCTAGACGAATATTGCGCGCGACCGCACGTGCTGGTGTCCCATACCGCCAACGTCAGTGGCTACGCCGACGAGTGGCTGGCGGAAATCGGCCGCACGCGCCGGGTGGTGCTCTCGGTGCCGCAATACAGTTCGTTGCCGGCACTGCTCGCCGGGACGGACCTGATCGCCAGCCTGCCGGACTACACCGCCGAGGCGATGGCGGCTTCCGGAATGCTGTTCAAGGAGCCCTTTCCGTTCAAGACACCGACCCTGGATTTGTCCATGGTCTGGCTCAGTCATGTCGATACCGACCCTGCCGAGCGCTGGTTGCGTTCGCGCCTGGAGGCGTTCATGAGTGAGCGTGCCGTTTTGCCGCTGCCCGAATGAACAGGGCGTGTTATACGTACGACCTTTCCATCCCCTTCCAGGAGCCAACTCATGCCTCACCTGCACATGGAATACACCGCCAACCTGTCTGACCTGAATGCCGATGTGGCGTTGATGCGGTTGAACAATACGCTGGTGGGTTCCGGTCAGTTTGCTGCCGAATTCGACATCAAGAGCCGCGCGGTCAGGGTCGAAACGTTCAAGGTCGGTACTGCTCTGTCTGAGCGGGCATTCGTGCATGTGAAACTCGCACTGTTGAGTGGTCGTTCCGCACAGATCAAGAAACAACTTTCCGAAAGCCTGCTGGCGGTGGTTCAGGACCTGTGTGAGTGGCCGAGCGGCGTTGAAGTCCAGCTGTGCGTGGAAATTCTCGACATCGATCGCGACTCCTACAGCAAGACCGCCATCAGCCACTGAGTATCAGGCCGTTTCCTGCACGGTGCAGGCCTGGATCACTTGCGCTCGCAGCCAGGTGTTGGCGCTGTCCTGATCGACACGCTGGCTCCACTGCATGTCGAGGGTGAAACCCGGCAAACCCTCGGGCGCTTCACAGTGATTGAAGGTGTCGGTACTGGCCAGCAGCCGCTGGATGCGCCGGGGCAGGGTCAGGGCATAGTCGGTGCCGGTAATCAGCTTCAGCGCTGCACTGTAACTGTTGGCGCGCGCGACGATCTGGCGCTGTTTGGCCTGCTGCGCGAGCCAGCCGTCAACCATGTTGGTGGCGGACGTCCAGGGTGTCGGGAACACGTGTCGACGTTCAACATAGGTTTGCAGGCTCAAACGCGGTTCCGCCGGGGTGGCGCGTTTGTCGAACACGCAGACCAGATCATCATCGAGCAGCGTCCGGGATTTGAAATCGACGTGGCTGCGATGAAAGTTCGGGCCGAAACACATCACCAGGTCGAGATTGCCTTCGCGCAACGCTTCGGCCGGGATGTCGGCTTCGAGTTTGAGCACATTGACCGTCACCGGGAGATCGGCGAGGGCGAAGGTTTTCAACAGGCGCGGCAGGATCAACTGCTCGAAATACTCCGGTGCGCAGAGGTTGAACGTCACGGCTTGCAGGCCTGGGTCGAACGCGGGTGAGCCGGCGTGACACAAGTTGATGCTTTCCAGGATTTTCAGCGCGTGCGGGTACATCGCGCTGGCCTTGTCGGTGGGTTGCATGCCGCCGGTACGGGTATTGATGAACAGTTCGTCCTCGAAGCTGTTGCGCAGTTTTTTCAGGCAGTAACTCACTGTGGACTGGCTGACGCTAAGCATCTCGGATACGCCGGTGACGCTGTTCTGCTCGTACACGGCGACGAACACCAGGAGGTCCTGCATGTCGAGTTTTCTAAGCGAATTACTGTTCAGCATCCGTTGCGTCTCGCTGCATCCCTTGCGCTGACCCTGTGCAGGGTGGGTGAATTATCCTAACGGAATGAGCGAACAGGGAAAATGCCTTGCAGGAAGTTTCCCCCTGGAGCCCTTCAACGCTGGACCATCGCCGACACGGTGCGGCGGCTGGAGATCAACAGCGCGAACATGCCGATGCCCACCAGCAGCGCGCCGGCCAACTCCAGCGGCAGCGGCATCTGGCGTCCCCAGAACCAATGAAACAAGGTAATGAACAGCGTGCTCAGGTAGATGTAGGAAATCACCGAGGATGGCGCGATCACGCCGATGGCCCGATGCAGCAGCCAGAACGTCGCCAGGGTGGCGAACACCGCCAGGTACATCAACCAATAGAAGTCCTTGAGCGTCAGTGATGATGCCGAGCGCCAACCGCCACTGAGTCCGCAGAACACCAGCAGAAACAGCGCGCCGAACAGCATGTTCCAGAACGTCATGGGCACCGGCCCGCGTCCCTTCAGGCTATTGGCTTTCAGGCGTTGGCTGAGTGGGGCGTAGAGTGCCATCGCCAGGCAACCGATGCCGTATACAGTCAGTGCATAGGGCGATGGCAACTCACCGGGGCCGGTGCCTTTCATGATCAGTATCACCGCCCCGGCAGCGGCGAGCAGCATCGGCACAATCCGTTGTTTCAAGCGGCTGTCAGGTATGAGCACGGCTTCGAAAGCCAGGGTCATCAGCGGCACGAGCGTAAACATCGTCCCGGTATTGACGGCCGAGGTGTAGCGCAACGCTTCGAACAGCGAACCGAAGTACAACGCCAACAGCAGGCCGAGCACCGCGTGACCTAGCAGCCCGCGGGTGGTCATGACGGCGTTGCCTTCACGCTGCAACAGCGGCAGAAACACCACCGCGCAGAACAATAGGCGCAAACCGGTCAGCAGGATCGGGTCGATGGCCTGGCTGACTTGCGCCGCCGCGGAAAACGAGGCAGCGATCAGCAAGGCCCAAAGCAGCATGCTGACGTGAGCGGCGGCGAAACCGGTGGTTTTCATGGCAGGCTCCGGGTCAGTGGATGTGGCGGCTGTAGTGCCTTGGGTTGAAGCGCAAAACCATCAACATCATCAGCGCCATGACCGCCGTCAGTGACCACCAGGCCCATTCAAAGCTGCCGAGCCGGTCGCGGATGATCCCCGCCAGCAAAGGCGACAGGCTGGCGATCAGGTAGCCGATGCCTTGCACGAATGCGGTCAGGCCACCGGCGCGCAATGGATTGTCCAGGTGATCGAGCGATACGATCAGGCTCATCGGGAACAGCCCGCCAATGCCCAGCCCCAGCAGGCATGGCCACATCAGGCTCAAGTGCTGCGGGCTCAGTATCAGTCCGCAGAAACCGGTGATGATCAGTGTCAGCAAGACCATCAGCACGACTCGACGGTCGCGGCTGCGATTGGCGATGAAGGGCGTCAGCAGGCCCGACAGCACTTCCATTGCGGTCAGAAACCCGAGCAGCAATCCGGCGTGTTGCTCGCTCCAGCCCTTTTCCACGTAGTACGGCGCCAGCCAGGCCAGAACACAGGTGTAGGACGCAGTGCCCAGGCCAAAGAAGATCGCGAGTAACCACGCGCGGGAATTGGCGAAGAACGATCCTTTGCTGGATGCCCTCGAATTCGGTGTCGGCATCCCGGTGCTTTGGCTGCGCCAGAAGAGCAATGCCAGCACGGCGAGTACGGCCCAGATCGCCAGGCCCATACGCCAGCTGCCGCTAGACGCCATCACCAGCGGGGCAAAGGACGCACCCAGGGCGGCACCGCCCATGATCGACGTGACGTAGAGCCCCATGCACAAGGCAACGTGGTCGCTGAAGCGGGATTTGATCAGCGCAGGCATCAGGGCCTGGATCAGGGCGATGCCGATACCTGCCAGTACGGCGCTGAGGATCAATTCGGCGACTGAATCGAGAAACAGGCGCGACACCGTGGCCATGCCTATGATCAGCAACGAAAGGACGACAGTGCGATGTTCACCGAGACGCTGGCTGACACGCAGTCCGAAAAACATCGCCAGTCCCATGGCCATGACCGGCAGCAGGGTCAGCAGTGATGCCAGGCTGAAACTCAGCGGGATGTCCTCGCGAATTGCCGAGAGCAAAGGTCCGACGGCGGCCATGGAGGGACGCAGGTTCAGGGCGACGAGAACAATGCTGAACATCAGCCAGAGGGCAGGGCGGGTAGTCGCGCGGGTGTTTTCCATGATCGGGCCTTGAACGGTAAGGTTGCGATTAGGCGCGCGAGGCCTGAAGGCCGCAAATCAGAAAGTCTGGGGATGTATTTGGAAATTAAATAGGCGTGCGGTCATACGGACACCGTTGAATGTTTAGCCAGACGACATCCAAGGTTCTTCAAATCCTGATTTAACGACGGAACCCATCGTGTGACGCTGCCGGTCATCTGTTTTCTGCGGTTCTCTCTATGGACGGTTGGCCAGTCGCAATCCACTTCAAGGCAACCATCGGCGCTCGTGCGTCGAGCCTTGGTCGTCGATTCACGCCTGCCACCGCACCAAGCCTCTCTGCACTTCCTTCTGAACTGGCCTTCTGGGCGCTGTGGCATTGCCGACATGCGCGCCCGCCGGATTCCTGCTTTTTCCGCTGATCGTTCCTACATATTCCGGTAGGTACCGGAATTAAAGTGCGTGTGCCTTTGTGCACCCGTCAAACACGGAAAAAGAGAATTCCCATGAGTTGTGCCACGACCTCGTTCGCCACCCGGCTTGAAGCCCTGACTTTTCTGGAACAGAACCCGGATATTGAAATGTTCGAGCTGTTCATCCTCGACAACAACGGTGTGCCGCGGGGCAAGCTGCTGCACCGTGACGAATTGCTGGCGGTGTATGAAAGCGGGCGGCCATTGCCGAGCACCATCCTCGGCCTGACCATCAACGGCGATGACGTGGAAAACTCCGGGCTGGTCTGGGATGTCGGCGATATCGACTGCCGGGCCTACCCGATCAGCGGCAGCCTCACGCGTATGCCGTGGCGTCTGATACCGACCGCGGCCGTGCAGGTCAGCATGCACCCGACTGAGGGGATGCCCGCTACCATTGCCGATCCCCGTCACTTACTGGCGAAAGTCATCGAAGGGTTGCAGGCTGACGGCTATTACCCGGTCATGGCGGCGGAACTGGAGTTCTACCTGCTGGATCAGCAACGCGACAGCAATGGCCGGCCGCAACCGGCACGGGATGTCGATGGCGGGCGTCCGCGCGGCACACAGGTCTATGGATTGCGCGAGCTTGAGCAGATCGAACCCTTCCTTGCCGATCTCTACAGCGCCTGCAAGCACCAGGGGATTCCGGCGCGCACGGCCATTTCCGAATACGCGCCGGGGCAAGTGGAAATCACCCTCGAACACCGCACCGACGCGTTGCAGGCCATGGACGAAGCGGTGCGTTACAAGCGTCTGGTCAAAGGGGTGGCGCACAAGCACGGCATGACAGCGTGCTTCATGGCCAAGCCATTCGATGACCTGGCCGGCACCGGGATGCATATGCACGTGAGTCTGGCGGACAAGGACGGCAACAACCTCTTTGCCAGCGAAGCCCCGGATGGAACGCCCCTGCTCAAGCAGGCTGTTGCCGGCATGCTCAGTACCTTGCTCGATTCGCTGTTGCTGTTCTGCCCCAACGCCAACTCCTACCGTCGATTCCAGGCCAACAGCTATGCGCCGCTGGCAGCCACCTGGGGTGTGGACAATCGCACCGTGAGTTTGCGTGTCCCTGGCGGGCCGGCGTATTCCCGGCACATCGAGCATCGAATTTGTGGCGCGGATGCCAACCCCTATCTGGCGGCTGCAGCGATTCTGGCCGGTATTCATCGCGGTATCCGCGAACAACTCGACCCGGGTGCGCCGGTGGAGGGCAATGGCTACGCCCAGGCCGCGAAACTGTTGCCGACGGACTGGCTGACCACATTGCGTTCGCTGGAAGGTTCCAGTTGGGCCAGGGAAGCCTTCGGCGGCGAGTTCCTCGGTGTCTACCTGGCGGTGAAACGCGCCGAGTACCGCCAGTTCATGGGGGAAGTGGGTGAGCAGGACTGGCGCTGGTACCTGCATCAGGCTTGAGCCGAAACTGAACCAAAGCTGAACTATTCTCAAATAGTCTGAAGTTTCAGGCGGGTGTTATAAGCCAACTAATTGTTGGCTTCTTTTTCACAAAAAATTGATGGTTGGCTTCCTAAAATTTGAACTGTCTCGGTCAATGAAATTTTCACATTGACCGAAGGCACTTCTTTTCAGGACTCGCCGAACCTCATGTTTAAGATTAAAGCCGTGCGCCCCGAATGGGTGACACTCATTGCCAGTGCGTTTTTGTTGGTTGGCTTCAACTTTGTACTCTGGCAACACCTGTTCGAAATCACCACGTCCGATGGCAAAGGCATCGTCATGCGCGTGGCCTTCGGGATGATGATCTTCGCGGCTTTCAACATCGTGCTGACGCTGCTGGCCTTCCGGCCGGTGCTCAAGCCGGTCCTGACCCTGCTGTTCATGGTCAGCGCGGGCGTGGCGTATTTCATGAGCCAGTATGGTGTCCTGATCGACACCGGCATGTTGCGTAACTTCGCTGAAACCAATGCTACGGAAGTACGCGACTTACTGTCGCTCAAGTTGTTTGTTTATATTGTGCTGCTCGGTGTATTGCCGTCATGGCTATTGTGGAAGGCACCGATTAATTATCGTCGTTGGCACCGTGAGCTGCTTAGTAAAGTCCTGGTGATATTTGCTTCTGCGACCGTCATTGGTGGTATTGCACTGGTTAACTATCAAGGCTTGTCTTCGCTGTTTCGCAATCACCACGAGTTGCGTTTGATGGTGGTGCCAAGCAACTACATTGGTGCCTCGGCTGGTTTATTGCGCGAGAAAGTAGCGACTGCGCGGCAACCCTTTGTCAAGATCGGTGAAGATGCTCAGCGCAATACGCTCTGGCAAACTCACGGGCGCAAATCCCTGACGGTGCTTGTCGTGGGGGAAAGTGCCCGGGCGGAGAACTTCGGCATCTTTGGCTATAGCCGCGACACCACGCCGAAACTGAGCAAGGAAGATGGCCTGATCGCTTTCACCGATGTGCACTCCTGCGGTACGGAAACCGCCGTATCGGTGCCTTGCATGTTCTCCAACATGGGGCGCAAGGACTACAACGCCAGCAAGGCCAAGAACGAAGAAGGCCTGCTGGATGTGCTCAAGCATGCGGGTATCGACGTGATCTGGCGTGACAACCAGTCAGGTTGCAAGGGTGCATGCGATCGCGTCACCCTCCAGGACGTCAGCAATCTGAAAGACCCGGCGCTGTGCGCCAACAGTGAATGCCGCGACGAAATCCTGCTGCAGGGACTTCAACATTTCATCGATACCCTGGACAAGGACACCGTGCTGGTATTGCACCAGATGGGTAGCCACGGTCCGGAGTACTTCAAGCGTTATCCGAAAGAGTTCGAGCGTTTCACCCCGGTTTGCGAGAGTAATGCCCTGAACAATTGCAGTCGCGAAAGTATCGTCAATGGTTACGACAACACCTTGGTCTATACCGACCATGTGCTGTCGACCTTGATTGATCTGCTGCGCAGCAACCAGTCCAAAGTGGACACCGCGATGCTGTATCTGTCGGACCACGGTGAATCCCTGGGCGAGTACAACTTGTTCCTCCACGGCACGCCTTACATGCTGGCACCGGAGCAGCAAAAACATGTGGCCATGTTTGCCTGGTTCTCCGACAGCTATAAACAGTCGTTTGCGGTAGATACCCGCTGCCTGCAACAGGGTCGTGAAAAGCCCCTGAGCCAGGACAACCTGTTCCATTCGATGCTTGGGCTGCTGGAGGTCAACAGCAAGGTCTACAACCGGGATCTGGACATGTTTGCCGGATGTCGTGGCCCGGTGACCGACGGTGTGCTGGCCAAGGATTGAGTGCTCCGATTTTGTTTCACTCGATGGCTGCCGACCTGCGGCCTGTTGAACGTTTATCAAGAGCCATTGCACATGTCCGCTCAACCCCCATCCGCCATCGAGCTTGAGATTGCCCGGCGCTACGACCAGGAACACGCGCGCGTCTGCCTTCAGCCGCAAGCGCCGGGCCTGACCGGGCGTCTGCTGCTCTGGCGTGAGGCGCGTCTGGTGCGTAATGCGCTTAACGTCGCTGGCGAGCCGGGCCTGATCCTTGACGTTGCTTGTGGTGTAGGGCGTTTCTGGTCGGTGCTGGCCGAACATGCCAATCGGGTGATCCTCGCGACGGACCCGTCCCAGGACATCCTCGATCATGCCCGCACACATCACCCGCAAAGCCTGTTGAAGCGGATCAAGACCTTTCAAAGCTCCGCCTTCTCGATTGGTTTGTCGGAGAACGCGGTCGACTGCATTTTTTGCATGCAACTGTTTCAACGCCTTTACAGCCCGGAGCATCGTCTGGCGATGCTGGGCGAGTTTTACCGGGTCAGTCGCGATACGGTGATTGTCGCGGTGCGCCTCGACGGACGTTTCAAGGGCGCGCATTCAAGCCTGGAGGGGCCGTTACCGAGCAAGGCCGGGGTCGAAAGCGAGTTCAGGCAGGCGGGATTCCGTTTGCTCAGCCATCAGGATTTTTTCCCCGGTTGTGCACAAATGCGGGTCTACGTGCTGGGTAAGACCCGCTAGGCCGACCTTGTCGGACTATTCTTCATGTCACGCAGTCATTTTCGCTAACGCTCTTGTTCAGTGGATGCGCGGAAATCGCCGGGGGCGATATATACTGCGCGCCATTCTTCAAGGGAGAGCCGTGTGGCCATCGATATTCACTGGATTCGCGACAACGATAGCCTCGGTCGGTTTTGTGCCGAGTGGCAGCAACTGCCATTCGTTGCCCTCGATACCGAATTCATGCGGGTCGACACCTTCTACCCGATCGCAGGCCTGCTGCAGGTCGGCGATGGCGAACGTGCCTACCTGATTGATCCGCTGACCATCGACAACTGGCAGCCTCTGGCCGCGTTGCTGGAAAATCCGGCCGTGGTCAAGGTTGTCCACGCGTGCAGCGAAGACCTCGAAGTCCTGCTACGCCTGACCGGTAGCCTGCCGGCGCCACTGTTCGATACGCAATTGGCGGCCGCTTACCTGAACCTCGGTTTCTCCATGGGCTATTCACGCCTGGTGCAGGAAGTGCTCGGCATCGACCTGCCCAAGGGTGAAACCCGTTCCGACTGGCTGCAACGTCCGCTCTCCGAAACCCAGATCAGCTATGCCGCCGAAGACGCCGTGCACCTGGCCGAAGTTTTCGTAAAGCTGCGTCCAAAGCTGTCTGACGAGAAATACGCCTGGGTTCTGGAAGACGGTGCCGAACTGGTGGCCAACCTGCGTCGCGAGATAGATCCGTACGAGGTCTATCGCGATGCCAAGCTGGCCTGGAAGCTGTCCCGCGCCCAACTCGCGGTATTGCGTGAACTTTGCGCCTGGCGCGAAAAGGAAGCCCGTGCCCGCGACCTGCCGCGCAACCGGATCATCCGCGAGCATTCGTTGTGGCCGCTGGCGCGTACGCAACCGGATAATCTCGGCGCCCTGGCGAAAATCGAAGACATGCACCCGCGTACCGTGCGTCAGGATGGTGAGTTTCTGCTTGATCTGATCAAGCGCTCTGGCAGTGTGTCGCCAGATCAATGGCCACCAGCCGTGCCGGAGCCGCTGCCGGTGGACGCTGCCGTGTTGCTCAAGCAGCTCAAAGCCATCGGCCAGGCTGAGGCCGAGCGCCTGAGCATTGCGCCGGAACTGATGCTGCGCAAGAAAACCCTGGAAGCGCTGCTCAAGAGCGGCTTCCCCAATGGTCCCTACCAATTGCCTGATTCGCTGCGTGGCTGGCGCCGCGAATTGATGGGCCAGGCGCTGCTAGACAGCCTGGTCACCGCCGGAGAACAGCCTTGAAACGTATTTGCTCCATCTATCGCAGCTCGAAGAAAAACGAAATGTACCTGTATGTGCTCAAGAGCGATGCTCTGGAGCGTGTGCCGGATGCCTTGATGGCCGCCTTCGGCAAGGCTATCCATGCCTTCGACCTGGTACTGAGCCCGGAGCGCAAGCTGTCGCGCGAGGACATCACGGTCGTGCTGGATAACCTCGAGAAACAGGGTTATCACCTGCAAATGCCGCCTGCCGAAGACGAGTACATCGAGCACTTGCCGGAAGAATTGTTGCGCCGCAACGATCCGGTGTGAATGGCAGACAGGCTCTGTTCAGCGTGGTTATGAAACACTGATTGATTTTAGCGATGGCAGCATCGACCGAGCAGCGCTCTGTCGGCTGCCGTCTGCACCGTTTTTGAAAGGTTTGAAGCATGCGCGTCCTGATTGCTGAACACGACCACCCCGTGTACGCCCAACTGTTGCGCGAGGCGGCACCGGACCTGGAGGTGCTGACCAGCGGTGATTCCGCCGAACTGGCCGGCCAGGCCGCCGATTGTCCGGTATGGCTCGGCCAGCCTGATCTGCTGGCGACCCTGTTACGCCAGGGCCATCAACCGCAATGGCTGCAATCGACCTGGGCCGGCATTACGCCGCTGCTGGCCGATGGCTTGCCACGGCACTATCGATTGACCCGTGCAGTGGGCATCTTCGGGCAAGTCATGGCCGAATACGTGCTCACCTATATGCTCGGTCACGAACGTGAAGTGCTGGCGCGACTGGTCAGCCAGGTCGAGCGCAAATGGGACAGCCGCCATGGCCAGAGCCTGGCGGGGCGCAAGGTGTTGATCGTCGGCACCGGTGATATCGGTCAGCGTGTCGCGCAGTTCCTCGTGCCGTTTGGTGTCGAGTTGTATGGCGTTGCCAGCAGCGCGCGGGAACAGGCGCCGTTCATCGAAGTCGGTTCACTGGCGGATCTGCCGCGGCTGGTCGGTGAAGTCGATTACGTGGTCAATCTGCTGCCGAATACGCCGCAAACCCACGATATCTACGACGCGGCGCTGTTCAAGCAATTCAAGCCGACCGGGTTGTTCATCAATGCCGGGCGCGGTGTGGCGGTGGTCGATGCGGATCTGGTGGAAGCCTTGAAGGAAGGGCATCTGGCGGGCGCGGTGATCGACGTGTGCCGTCAGGAGCCATTGCCCCAGCGGCATCCGTTCTGGACAGCCTGGGGCCTGCTGCTCACCGGCCACAGTTCGGCACCGACTTCGCCGTCGATGATGGTGAAGCTGTTTGTCGAAAACCTGCGGGCGTTTCAGGCGGGAGAGGCGTTGCGCGGGGAAGTGGATTTCGATCGCGGGTATTAAATCCAATGCGATCAAAGTGTGGGAGCGGGCTTGCTCGCGAATGCGGTGTGTCAGTCGACAATCACAGTGACTGACACACCGCATTCGCGAGCAAGCCCGCTCCCACATTGGTTTTTCGGTGTGGCTTAGAGAGTGAAGTCGCCTTCAGCCGCCAACTCGCTCAACGGACGACGCGGGCTTGGCACTTCGCGGGCCTGCAGGTAATCCGCCAGGCTGGCCTTGTCTCCCAGCTTGCCCACCGCGACGGCGGCGTGCAGGGCGTAGCCTTCAGGAATGTTCAGCTCTTTGCGGGTCAGTTCCTGGTCGAAGCCGGCCATGCCGTGGGTGTGCCAGCCGCTCAGGCTCGCTTGCAGGGCCAGGTGGCCCCAGGCGGAACCGGTGTCGAAGGTGTGCCACAGGGCCGGGGTTTCTTCGGTGGCGCCAGGCGCGGTGAAGGTGGTTTTCGAAATCACGATCACCAGGGCCGAAGCATGTTGCGCCCAGCTGCGGTTGAATTCGTTCAGCAGTCCCAGGTAGCGTTCCCAGTTCGGCGTATCGCGACGTGCGTAAAGAAAGCGCCAGGGTTGCGAGTTGTAGGCCGAAGGTGCCCAGCGCGCGGCTTCGAAGAAGCTCAGCAGGGTTTCTTCGGCAATGGCTTCGCCAGTGAAGGCGCGGGGCGACCAGCGATCGGTGAACTGAGGGTCAATGGTGTAATCGGCAACGCGTGGGTTGGCACTCATCAAGAGATTCCTTGCAGGTTTTGAAAGTGGGAGCGACGAAAAACCCTACTTGGCAGCGCAGAAACTGACAAGCCCGTTCTACCGACAGTCGCCAATGCTTGGCCCACGGGGTTTCGGGCACTAGACTGGCGGCCTTTTCACCACCTGATGTCGATGCTCGAACCATGGCCGCCAAAGTAGAACCGTTCTGGATACGCAAGACCCTCGATCAACTCGATCAGGAGGAATGGGAGTCGCTGTGCGACGGCTGTGGATTGTGCTGTCTGCAAAAGCTTGAAGACGAAGACGACAACAGCGTCTATTACACGCGCATCGCCTGCAAACTGCTGGACCTGAAAACCTGCCAGTGCACGGATTATCCTAACCGTCGCGACACTGTGCCGGACTGTATCCAGCTCACGCCGGGCAAGGCCGACGAATTCAAATGGCTGCCGCCGACGTGCGGCTATCGTCTGGTCAGCGAAGGCAAGGACCTGCCGTTGTGGCATCACCTGGTGTGCGGTGATCGCGATGCCGTGCACCATGAGCGGATCTCCCAGTCCGGGCGCATGCTCGCCGAAGGCAGCGTGCCGGAAGACGACTGGGAGGATCACCTGATTTTCCGCGCGGGCTGACTGCCTGAGGTTCAACCTTTCACGAAGGAGTGTGTATGGCTGTGGGATGGCGGCAGGCGTGGGGCGTTGGATTACTGGCCGTGAGTGCGCCCGTATGGGCAGCGAACAAGGTCGATCTGGATTATCACGTGCGCCTGTTGCCGAAGAACGATCAGGCCGAAGTGCGCCTGACGCTCGCCCAGGGCTCGGCGGTACGCAGCCTGGATTTCGACTTGGGCGACGGCAGCCACTACAGCGATTTCAAGGCCGACGGCCAATGGCAACTGACCCCGGGCAAAGCGGCGCGGGGTGTCTGGCGTCCAGCGACTGACAAGGCCAGCCTGACGTATCGGGTGAGTATCAACCATGGGCGCAAGAACGGCAGCTTTGATGCTCGCATGACGCCAAACTGGGCATTGATGCGCGGCGACGATCTGGTGCCGCCTGCCAGGCTCGATCAACAGGATGGCATCGAACTGGTTTCACGCCTTGAATTCGAGCTGCCCGGTGTCTGGAAAAGCGTCGAAACCGCGTGGCCACGGATCGGCCAGAACAAGTTCCGTATCGATAACCCTTCCAGGCTGTTCGACCGGCCCACGGGCTGGATGCTCGCCGGCCAGCTTGGCAGTCGCCGTACCCGTCTGGGCGAGACTGAAGTTACCGTCGCCTCGCCGCTGGGGCAGGGCATGCGGCGTATGGATGTGCTGACGCTGCTGACTTTCGTCTGGCCGCAAGTGCAGGCGCTGTACCCGCGACACCCGGGCAAACTGCTGATCGTCGGGGCCAATGATCCGATGTGGCGTGGCAGCCGGTCGGCGCATGAGTCGATCTACCTCAACAGTCGCCTGCCGTTGGTCAGCGAAAGCGGCTCCAGCGCCCTGGTCCGCGAGTTGGCTCAGGTGTTCGGGCGGATCAACGGCACAAAGCGCAGTGACTGGATCAATGAAGGCTTTGCCGAGTATTACGCCATCGAACTGGTGCGCCGGGCCGGCGGCATGAGCGATGAACGCTACGAGAGCCTGCACGGCAAACTGGTCAGGGCCAGCCAGAAGGTCAGCACGCTGCGCAGTGATCGGGTCAACCCGGCGCAGGTGGCCAGGGCGGTGGTGTTGCTGCAGGAACTGGATCGCGAGATTCGTCTGAAAACCCACAACAAGCGTTCACTGGACGACGTGTTGCGCGGGGCGATGCAGCAGGGGGAAATCGATACCCAGGCGTTTGTTCAGCTCAGCGAGAGCGTGATAGGTGGGTCTTCAAAAGTACTCAGTACCGAGTTGATTCAGTAACACCGTCATTCGCGAGCAAACCCGCTCCCGCATCAGATTTCTGATTTCTTCAAAAAATCAAATTGACACCCAATCGTATGATGATTAGCGTAGTCCTCCATCGCATACGGCTTGGAGGTGCTCATGTCCAACAGCTTTCATGCTACGACGGTCGACTGGCTGGGATGCTGGCTGGCCACGGGGCAGGTCAGGCCGGGTGAGTCACTCAAGGTCGAAGCCGACCTCGGCGAACAACTTGGCGTGAGCCGTACGGTCATCCGCGAAGCGATCAAAACCCTGGTTGCCAAAGGCATGCTCGAAGTCGGCCCGAAAGTCGGCACGCGGGTGTTGCCGGTGCGGCGCTGGAACCTCTTCGATCCGCAAGTCGTCGGCTGGCTGTCGCGCAGCGGCTTGCCGGAAAACTTCGTCGACGATCTGCTCGATCTGCGTCGCACCATCGAACCAATGGCCGTGCGCTGGGCCTGCGAGCGCGCAACCGGCGAACAGGTGGACGCGATCCTGTTGGCCTGCAACGCACTGGAACGGGCGGTGGACAGCGGCATCGATTACAACCGTGCCGACCAGCTCTTCCACGAGTGCATCCTGGCCGCCAGCCACAATCAATTCATCGAACAAATGGTTCCCGCCCTCGGCGCGTTGCTGGCGGTGGCCTTTGAAGTGTCCGCCGCCGACCCGGATGAACTGCGCCGCACCTTGCCGATTCACCGGGACCTGGCCGAGGCTATTGCGGCCCGTGATACCGCTCGGGGCGTCTGGGCCTGCATGACCCTGATCGATAACGCCGCCCTGGCGATCAAGCGTTACTACCCGCAAGTCATGGCCGATAAAAAGGCCAGCTGAGAACTTGAACCCCTGTAGGAGCGAGCTTGCTCGCGATGCTTTATCAGCTACCACGAGACCGACTGACACACCATCGCCAGCAAGCTGGGTCCTACATCATAAAAACAAGAACCATGCAGGAGGTTTCATGACGTTGACGGCGGTTACCGGGCATCGGGCGAAACTGGGCGAAGGTCCGTTCTGGGATGCGCCGACCCAGGCCCTGTATTGGGTGGATATCGCGGGTAAACAGGCGTTGCGGTTGATCGGCGCCAACGTGCAGATCTGGCAGATGCCGGAGCATGTGTCAGCCTTCATCCCCTGTGAAAGCGGCGACGCGCTGGTGACATTGAGCAGTGGCGTGTATCGGCTCGATCTCGATTCACCGGGCCTGGCGCCGCGCCTGACCTTGTTCTGCGTGGCCGATCCGCAACCGGGCAATCGCCCCAACGAAGCCCGCTGCGACGCCCAGGGCCGGCTCTGGCTCAGTACCATGCAAAACAATATCGGAGAACAGGGTGAAGACCTGCCCATCGTGCGCCGTTCGGGTGGACTGTTTCGCATCGATCGTACCGGGCGGGTTGTGCCGTTACTGCGCAACCTGGGCATTCCCAACACGCTGTTGTGGAGCGATGATGCCACCCGCGTTTATTTCGGCGACAGCCTCGATGGCACCATGTATCGACACTTCATCCGCAGCGACGGCGCCCTCGATGCGCCGCAGGTCTGGTTTGGCCCGCACGGGCGCGGCGGCCCGGACGGCTCGGCGATGGATGCCGAGGGTTTTATCTGGAATGCCCGTTGGGATGGACACTGTCTGCTCAGGTTGAGCCCTGACGGCAAAGTCGACCGGACCATCGAACTGCCGATCAGTCGTCCCACCAGTTGCGTGTTCGGCGGTGAGGACCTGAAAACCCTGTACATCACCAGTGCGGCGAGTCCGCTGGGACATCCGCTGGATGGGGCGGTGCTGTCGATTCCAGTGGATGTGCCCGGGAAGCGTTGCACGCGTTTTGCGGGTTAAGTCCCATAATATGGGATGCGAATATATATATTGAGATTTATCGCGGGCCAGGTTTATAGTCGGCCTCACCAGTTACATGCACTCACACTCAAAAAAACAAAACAGGTGAAGTGATGCAGCGAAATTCCCCCGTGCTCCCTTGCGCAGACAGTGCCGCAGAGCGTTTTCAAGCTGAAACGTTTTCGCTTTCACCTGTTTTCTTCCACAACGCCTTTTGACCGGCCATCGACTGATGTCCGGTTTTCGTCGTGTTTTCGAAAAGGAGTCTTGAACCATGGCTGAACCGCTGTCATTGCCCCCGGTGCCCGAGCCGCCCAAGGGTGAGCGCCTCAAAGACAAAGTCGTGCTGCTGACCGGTGCCGCCCAGGGCATTGGCGAGGCCATTGTGGCGACCTTTGCGTCCCAGCAGGCCAGGCTGATCATCAGCGACATTCAGGCCGAGAAGGTCGAGAAGGTCGCGGCGCACTGGCGCGGACAGGGCGCCGACGTAGTGGCGATCAAGGCTGACGTTTCACAGCCGCAGGATCTGCAGGCGATGGCCAGGCTGGCGGTCGAGCGACACGGCCGGATCGATGTGCTGGTCAACTGCGCCGGGGTCAACGTGTTCCGTGATCCGCTGGAAATGACCGAGGAAGACTGGCGTCGCTGCTTTGCCATTGACCTCGATGGCGCGTGGTATGGCTGCAAGGCGGTGCTGCCGCAGATGATCGAGCAGGGCATCGGCAGCATCATCAATATTGCCTCGACCCATTCCTCCCACATCATACCGGGCTGCTTTCCCTACCCGGTGGCCAAGCACGGCTTGCTCGGGCTGACCCGCGCGCTGGGCATCGAATATGCGTCCAGGGGCATTCGTGTCAACGCCATCGCACCGGGCTATATCGAAACCCAGATCAATATCGATTACTGGAACGGTTTCGCCGATCCTCACGCTGAGCGCCAGCGTGCGTTTGACCTGCATCCACCCAAACGCATCGGCCAGCCGATTGAAGTGGCGATGACTGCGGTGTTCCTGGCCAGTGATGAAGCGCCGTTCATCAATGCCTCGTGCATCACCATCGATGGTGGGCGCTCGGTGATGTACCACGACTGAGTGGCCGGGCTTTCAGGCGTCCTGGTTCGCCTGAAAGTCAATCATCATACGATATGACTATTGGCAGTACGGTTTACCGCCCAGGCTTTACAGAACGCTTTCAAAGAACGCTCAACAAAAATAACAAGGAGTCAGCTTATGAATCGTCGTCATGCTATCCGTTCCCTGTGCTGTGCCGCGTTGGCGGTCTCGGCGGTCAGCCTGAGCAGCACGCTGCTGGCGGCCGAGGAAGTGAAAATCGGTTTCCTGGTCAAGCAGGCGGAAGAACCCTGGTTCCAGACTGAGTGGGCGTTTGCCGAAAAGGCCGGGAAAGAGAAGGGCTTCACCCTGATCAAGATCGCCGTGCCGGACGGTGAGAAAACCCTGTCGGCCATCGACAGCCTCGCGGCCAATGGCGCCAAAGGCTTCGTGATCTGCCCGCCGGACGTGTCCCTCGGCCCGGCAATCATGGCCAAGGCCAGGCTCAACGGGTTGAAGGTGATCGCTGTCGATGACCGTTTCGTCGATGCCAGCGGCAAGTTCATGGAAGACGTGCCGTACCTCGGCATGGCCGCGTTCGAAGTCGGCCAGAAGCAAGGCCATGCCATGGCCACCGAGGCGAAGAAACGCGGCTGGGACTGGAAAGACACGTACGCGGTGATCAATACCTACAACGAACTCGACACCGGCAAGAAGCGCACTGACGGTTCGGTCAAAGCCCTGGAAGACGCCGGCATGCCGAAGGACCACATCCTGTTCTCGGCCCTCAAGACCCTCGACGTGCCGGGCAGCATGGACGCCACCAACTCGGCGTTGGTGAAACTGCCGAGTGCAGCGAAGAACCTGATCATCGGCGGCATGAACGACAACACCGTGCTCGGCGGTGTGCGCGCCACCGAGAGCGCCGGGTTCGCTGCGGCCAACGTGATCGGCATCGGCATCAACGGTACCGACGCCATCGGCGAGCTGAAGAAGCCCGACAGCGGCTTTTATGGTTCGATGCTGCCGAGCCCGCACATCGAGGGCTACAACACCGCAAGCATGATGTACGAGTGGGTCACCACCGGCAAAGAACCGGCGAAGTACACCGCCATGGATGACGTGACGCTGATCACCCGCGACAACTTCAAGCAGGAACTGGAAAAGATCGGCCTGTGGAACTGACGGCCATTGATTTCAGCGGCGGCCTCGGCGACGAGGTTGCCTGTCCGGTTTGAAGAGGTGGGTTATGCACGCGCAAACACATACACAACAACACAGCGGCAGCTTGCGTTTCAACGGGATCGGCAAGACCTTTCCCGGGGTGAAGGCGCTGGACAGCATCAGCTTCGTCGCCTATCCGGGGCAGGTTCATGCCTTGATGGGCGAGAACGGCGCTGGTAAATCGACGCTGCTGAAAATCCTCGGCGGGGCCTACATACCCAGCAGCGGAGCCTTGCAGATCGGCGAGCGGACGATGGACTTCAAGTCCACCGCCGACAGCATCGGCAGTGGCGTCGCGGTGATCCACCAGGAGCTGCATCTGGTGCCGGAAATGACCGTGGCCGAGAACCTGTTTCT
Source organism: Pseudomonas sp. ACN5 (assembly GCF_002303975.1). NCBI lineage: Bacteria > Pseudomonadati > Pseudomonadota > Gammaproteobacteria > Pseudomonadales > Pseudomonadaceae > Pseudomonas > Pseudomonas sp. ACN5. The sequence goes on from NZ_MRCP01000010.1 coordinate 95,450, forward strand.
CGGGCATCTGCCGGCCAGTTTTGGCCTGATCAATCGCGGCGCCCTGCGCCAGCAGGCGCTGGCCTGTCTCAAAGGCCTGGCCGATGAGATCGACCCGCAGGAGAAAGTCGGGCGCCTGTCTCTCGGTCAGCGGCAACTGGTGGAAATCGCCAAGGCGCTGTCCCGTGGCGCCCATGTGATTGCCTTCGACGAACCCACCAGCAGCCTTTCGGCACGGGAGATCGACCGCTTGATGGCGATCATCGGCCGGCTGCGGGACGAGGGCAAAGTGGTGCTCTACGTCTCCCACCGCATGGAAGAAGTGTTCCGCATCTGCAATGCGGTGACGGTGTTCAAGGACGGACGATACGTGTGCACGTTCGACGACATGAGCGAGCTGACCCATGATCAACTGGTCACCTGCATGGTCGGGCGCGACATCCAGGACATCTACGATTACCGCCCGCGCCAGCGCGGTGCGGTGGCGCTCAAGGTCGACGGTCTGCTTGGGCCGGGGTTACGCGAGCCCGTGAGTTTCGAGGTGCACAAAGGCGAGATTCTCGGGTTGTTCGGGCTGGTGGGCGCGGGTCGCACCGAGCTGCTGCGCCTGCTCAGCGGCCTGGCGCGAAACCGCGCCGGACAGCTGAAACTGCGTGGCCATGAACTGAAGCTGCGTTCACCCCGGGATGCGATTGCCGCCGGGATCCTGTTGTGCCCCGAGGACCGCAAGAAGGAAGGCATCCTGCCGCTGGCCAGCGTCGCCGAAAACATCAACATCAGCGCCCGCGGCGCCCATTCCACCTTCGGCTGCCTGTTGCGTGGCCAGTGGGAGAAAGGCAACGCCGACCAGCAGATCAAGGCGCTCAAGGTAAAAACACCACACGCCGGGCAGCCGATCAAGTTTCTATCCGGTGGCAATCAACAGAAGGCCATTCTCGGTCGCTGGCTGTCGATGCCGATGAAAGTGTTGCTGCTCGACGAACCGACCCGCGGCATCGACATCGGTGCCAAGGCCGAGATCTACCAGATCATCCATAACCTGGCGGCCGAGGGGATCGCGGTGATTGTGGTGTCCAGCGACTTGATGGAAGTCATGGGCATTTCCGACCGCATCCTGGTGCTGTGCGAAGGCGCGCTGCGTGGCGAACTGAGCCGCGACCAGGCCAACGAATCCAACCTGCTGCAACTGGCTTTGCCGCGCCAACGCGCCGACGGCGTGGCGAACTGAGAGGTGACTATGATGACAACCCAAAACAACACCCTGCCGACTACACGCAAACCGCTGGATATGCGGCGCTTTCTAGATGACTGGGTAATGCTGCTGGCGGCCGTCGGAATCTTCGTACTCTGTACCCTGATGATCGACAACTTCCTGTCGCCGCTGAACATGCGTGGCCTGGGGCTGGCGATTTCCACCACCGGCATTGCCGCGTGCACCATGTTGTATTGCCTGGCGTCCGGGCATTTCGACTTGTCGGTGGGCTCAGTGATTGCCTGTGCCGGGGTGGTTGCGGCGGTGGTGATGCGTGACACCAACAGCGTGTTTCTCGGTGTCTGTGCGGCGCTGGTGATGGGCCTGATCGTCGGGCTGATCAACGGCATCGTCATCGCCAGGCTGCGGGTCAACGCGCTGATCACCACGCTGGCGACCATGCAGATCGTGCGCGGCCTGGCCTACATCTTCGCCAACGGCAAGGCGGTGGGGGTGTCCCAGGAATCGTTCTTCGTGTTCGGCAACGGCCAGATGTTCGGCGTGCCGGTACCGATCCTGATCACCATCATCTGCTTCCTGTTCTTCGGCTGGCTGCTGAACTACACGACCTACGGGCGCAACACCATGGCCATCGGCGGCAATCAGGAGGCGGCGTTGCTGGCCGGGGTCAATGTCGACCGGACCAAGATCATCATCTTTGCCGTGCATGGCGTGATCGGCGCGTTGGCCGGGGTGATCCTGGCGTCGCGCATGACCTCCGGGCAACCGATGATCGGCCAGGGTTTCGAGCTGACCGTGATCTCGGCCTGTGTACTGGGCGGGGTCTCGTTGAGTGGCGGGATCGGCATGATCCGGCACGTGATTGCCGGGGTGTTGATTCTGGCGATCATCGAGAATGCGATGAACCTGAAGAATATCGATACGTTTTATCAGTATGTGATTCGCGGTTCGATCTTGCTGCTGGCGGTGGTCATTGACCGACTGAAGCAGCGCTGACATTCATTTCCTCTGTAGGCGCGGGCTTGCCCGCGAAGGTCTGTCTGAAATGTAAATGTTGGATATGACGACGCCTTCGCGGGCAAGCCCGCTCCCACAGGGTTCTGCCTTCACACATTGAGTGCTGGTGTGGCATAGATCCTGTGGGAGCGGGCTTGCTCGCGAAGGGGCCATCAGCTTCAGTACATTTATCCTGGCTTCACTATTGGCTGATGTTGCTGTCCTCGTCCTCGGTGGTGCTCGAGCCGAGACCACCGCTGCCGGGCGTTTTTCTGTTCGGCAAGTCCACCCCTCCCTGACGCCCCATGTCATTGCCCTGGATGCGCGGGTCGGTGCCGGTGGACGGAGGCAGGTTGTGGTCGATCGTGGTGCCGTCGGTGTTCATGCCGGGGGCACTCTGGATGGCCGGCGCCCTGGGCTTTTCCACCGGATTGGTCGGGCCGGTGCTCGAGCCGAGGGTCCCGGCGAACGAGGCACAAGACAGCAGGGCGGTGAGGGCGAGGGCGGTCAACCTGGACAGGATCATGGTGTTGTCTCCAACGGGTAGAGTCCTTACCTGATTAGTCCGTCCTCGCCCGGGATAGGTGCGTTGTTAGCGACGGACGGCTCAGGCCTGTGTCAATGCCCTGACCGCTGCTGCCCTTCGCCAGATCAATCGGCCTGCGGTGATCAACCAGTTGAGCGCAGCAACCGCCAGCACGGTGAGCAGCAGTGTGGCCATGCCTTGCTCGACGATGATTTTCCCGGCCAGCAAGGGGAAGCCGAACACACCGATGAAATACGACAGGCTGAACAGCAGCAAGGATTGCGCGGTGTTGCCGGGCGGCGCCTCATTGGCGGCCAGGCCGTTGATCACCGAGTAGGTCAGGCCGTAACCGGTCCCGAGCATCACCGCCGCGAGCACGTAGCTGAAGCTGCTGTCGACGACAAAACCGAACATGACGATCGATGCCAGCATCAGCCCCGAAAGCAGGCACGAGGCACGCAATGGATCGCGCTTGACCACAAACCCGGCAACCAGCATTCGGCCACTGATCGCCGCGCTCATGAAGCCGAGGAAGAACAGCGAGTAGTCGAGCGAGCGCGCTGCGGCATAACTGGTTTGAAAGCTCGACAGCCCGCCGAACACGCAGCCGCCAAGACCGACCATGATGATCGCAAAGACAGCCCTGGACGACAGCACCTGACCCGCGGCACGCCACGAAATCCGCGACACGCTGCCCGATGGCAGAGGGGCCTGATTCAATTTCCGCTGCAGTCGCCAGAACAGCACCACACCGACCAGGCTGGCCAGTGCTGCCAGATAAAACGCAGCGGTTACCGGGTACCCGAGGGCACTCGCGGCGCGGCCGAGCAGCGGGCCACTGCCGATCCCGGTCATCATGCTGCCCGACAGCAGGGCGAAGTATCTGGCGCGCTGTGCGGGTGTCACCAGGCTTGCCACGATGATCGGCCCGAGGGTGTAGAACACGCCCCAACCCAGGCCCAGCAGTAGGCCAAAAAACAACAGCAGAGGGCCGAAGCCCGGGGTCAGGGCGAAGCCCAGGCTGGCCGCTACCAGCAACACACCGAACAGCGCCACCGACCGGGCGGCACCGAGCAAGTCGGACAAATGACCGGAAACGATCACTGCCGCAAAGGTGCTGAGCATCGCCGCCGAAATCACACTGCCGGCGTCGTGTTCGTTGCCGCCACGCGCGTTGATCAGCAGCGACAGCAGGAAGGTCGAGCCATAGGACAATGACAGCAGGTAACTGGCAAGGCAAAACAGGCCGAACAATTTGCTTGAGACTGGGGGTGTTGCGGTAGACATGACGCGGTTCCTTGACCGGATAAGTGAGCAGCGCCGCTATCTAACCACGCAGTGCCTGATTGTCAGGTTCAAGGTTATCGATGCCAGGGTTAGTGGCGGCCGGAGTGAAGCCTCTGCGCTGTTGTGGCGAGGGAGCTTGCTCCCGCTGGCCTGCGAAGCAGGCCCTTTCTCAATGACTGCGTTCCACCAGAAAGACTCAAGTGTTCTTTTTGGGGTTGCTGCGCAACCCGGCGGGAGCAAGCTCCCTCGCCACAGGCAAGCCCCCTCGCCACAGGCCACGTGTCGCCTTAGTATGGCGTTTTCAACTTTTGACAAGGCACGTCCATGACGATCGAAATCCGCCCGGCGACCCCCAGTGATGCACCGCAAATCCTCGCGTTCATCACTGAACTGGCCGACTACGAACGTGCCCGCCATGAAGTCATCGCCAGCGTTGCCGATATCGAGCGCAGCCTGTTCAGCGAAGGCGCCACGGCCCATGGCCTGATCTGCCTGCGCGACGGCGCAGCCATCGGTTTCGCGGTGTTCTTCTTCAGCTATTCCACCTGGTTGGGCAGCAATTGCCTGTACCTCGAAGACCTTTACATCACTCCGGAGCAGCGCGGCGGTGGCGCAGGCAAGACCCTGTTGCGGCATCTGGCGAAAATCGCCTGCGCCAACGACTGCGGCCGTTTCGAATGGAGCGTGCTGGAGTGGAATACGCCGGCCATCGACTTCTACAAATCCCTGGGTGCGCAGCCGCAGGAGGAGTGGGTCCGGTATCGGATGGACGGGAAAGTATTGCGCGAGTTCGCCGAGGGCAGTTGAGCCGTATCCCCTGTAGGAGCGAGCTTGCTCGCGAAGAAATCGAAAGCACCACGGGGTGTCAGGTTTTCCGCTTAATCGTTGACGACCATCGCTAGCAAGCTAGCTCCAGGGGAATGCATTCCAGGGAGCTACCGTAGGCGGTGGTTTTTTTTGTCTTAATCTCAATATATGGGATGATAATTTATATATTGAGATTTTGCGTCGCGTGGGTTTATAGTCCCGCTCACTCACTGCCAAAAACCAAAACAGGTGAAGCGATGCAGGCGCAATTGATCGCGCTCGACTGGGGGACAACCTCATTACGTGCTTACAAACTGACTGAAGGCGGGCAGGTGCTCGAACAGCGTTCGCTGGCGTCGGGGATCATGCAGTTGCCCAAGGCGCCTCGAATCATTGGCGGCCGGGAATGCACCGACGGTTTTGAACTGGCTTTCGATGAGGCATGCGGTGACTGGCTCGATGCCCAGCCGCAATTGCCGGTGATTGCCTGTGGCATGGTCGGCAGCGCCCAGGGCTGGTGCGAAGCGGCGTACCGCGACACGCCGGCGAACGTCGCCACGCTCGGCACTTCCTTGCAAACCGTTCGCAGCCTGCGTGGCGTCGATGTGCACATCGTGCCCGGCGTCATCGAGCGTTCACGTCTGCCGAACGTGATGCGCGGCGAAGAAACCCAGGTGCTCGGTGTGCTGCAAAACCTGGCGGGCGAGGCGAGCGCGGACCTGCTGATCGGCCTGCCGGGCAGTCATTCGAAATGGGTGGAAGTGGCCGACGGCTGCATCGTGCATTTCGATACCTTCATGACTGGCGAAGTCTTCGCCGTGCTCAGCGAGCACAGCATTCTCGGGCGCACCCAGCAGCGTGGCGGGTCTTTCGAGGGGGATGCGTTTGATCGTGGCGTGCAGGTCGCGTTGTCGGCGGACGGTGAAACCGGTCCGCTGTCGACCCTGTTCAGTGCCCGTAGCCTGGGCCTCACGGGTGAATTGAGCGCCACCGCTCAGGCCGATTATCTGTCCGGCCTGCTGATCGGCCACGAGTTGTCGGCCCTGGCCAATGTCCAGCGGCGTCGGCGCAACAGCGTGCACCTGCCGTCGATCATCCTTATCGGCAATACCCAACTCTGTGCCCGCTACCGCCGTGCGCTCGACGCCTGTGGTTTTACCCGGGTGACCCTGGCCGAACAGGCCACCGAACGCGGATTGTGGCAACTGGCGCTCGCCGCCGGTCTGGTCTCGTCCACCGCATCCCGTTAAACCTGCCTGGAGGTCTGACATGCTCAAACAAGCGCTGGCGCAAAACGGCTTGATCGCGATCCTGCGCGGCTTGCGTCCACAGGAAGCTGCCGCTATCGGCGAAGTCCTGTACGCCGCCGGATTTCGCGTCATCGAAGTGCCGCTCAATTCCCCTGAACCGTACGACAGTATCCGCATCCTGCGCAGTACCTTGCCTGCCGATTGCCTGATCGGTGCCGGCACGGTGCTGACGCCGGAGCAGGTCGAACGGGTGAAAGTGGCGGGGGGCCAGGTGATCGTCATGCCCCATAGCGATCCGAAGGTCCTGCGTGCGGCGAAAGCGGCGGGGCTGTACCTGTCGCCCGGTGTCGCCACGCCGACCGAAGCCTTTGCGGCGCTGGCCGAAGGCGCGGACATCCTCAAGCTGTTCCCGGCCGAGCAAATGGGGCCGGCAGTCGTCAAGGCCTGGCTGGCGGTACTGCCGGCCGGGACAATCCTGGCGCCGGTCGGTGGCATTACCCCGGACAACATGCAGGTGTTTATCGACGCGGGCGTCAAAGGTTTCGGCCTCGGCTCCGGTCTGTTCAAACCGGGCATGACGCCTGCGCAGGTGGCGGCCAATGCCAAGGCCTATGTCGCTGCCTGGAAAGCCCTTCGCTAAGACTTTTTGGCGCTGCGAGCGCTGCATCCATAAGAGAGACAACAGATGAAAATCACCAAATTGACCACCTTCATCGTTCCGCCACGCTGGTGCTTCCTCAAGGTCGAAACCGACGAGGGCGTCACCGGTTGGGGCGAGCCCGTGGTCGAAGGCCGCGCCCACACCGTTGCCGCTGCCGTTGAAGAATTGTCCGATTACCTGATCGGTAAGGACCCGCGCAACATCGAAGACATCTGGACCGTGCTCTATCGCGGCGGATTCTACCGTGGCGGTGCGATCCACATGAGCGCCCTGGCCGGTATTGACCAGGCCTTGTGGGACATCAAGGGCAAGGCGCTGGGCGTGTCGGTCAGCGACCTGCTGGGTGGTCAGGTGCGGGACAAGATTCGCGTCTATTCGTGGATCGGCGGCGACCGTCCGGCGGACACGGCGCGTGCTGCCAAAGATGCGGTCGAGCGCGGTTTCACTGCGGTGAAAATGAATGGCACCGAAGAGCTGCAATTCCTCGACACCTTCGACAAGGTCGACCAGGCCCTGGCCAACGTCGCCGCCGTGCGCGATGCGGTCGGCCCGAACGTCGGCATCGGCGTGGACTTCCATGGCCGGGTGCACAAACCCATGGCCAAGGTGCTGATGAAGGAGCTTGATCCGTACAAGCTGATGTTCATCGAAGAGCCAGTGCTCAGCGAAAACTACGAAGCGCTGAAAGAACTGGCACCACTGACCAGCACACCGATTGCCCTCGGTGAGCGCCTGTTCTCGCGCTGGGATTTCAAGCGCGTGCTCAGCGAAGGCTATGTCGACATCATCCAGCCGGATGCGTCCCACGCCGGTGGCATCACCGAAACCCGCAAGATCGCCAACATGGCCGAAGCCTACGACGTGGCGCTGGCGCTGCATTGCCCGCTGGGGCCGATTGCCCTGGCGGCCTGCCTGCAACTGGACGCGGCTTGCTACAACGCATTCATCCAGGAGCAGAGCCTGGGCATCCATTACAACGAGAGCAACGACCTGCTCGACTACGTGAAAGACCCACGGGTGTTCGACTACGACCAGGGCTTCGTGAAGATCCCGAACGGCCCGGGCCTGGGCATCGAGATCAACGAGGAATACGTGATCGAACGCGCCGCCATCGGCCACCGCTGGCGCAACCCGATCTGGCGCCATGCCGATGGCAGTTTTGCCGAGTGGTGAGTGATCTCTAACCCACCACATATCCCTGTGGGAGCGGGCTTGCTCGCGAAGAGGGCGGCACATTCAACATAGATGTTGACTGACACTCCGCTTTCGCGAGCAAGCCCGCTCCCACACTCGATCTCCATCGGCAGTGGATCCGAGTACACACAAGACTTGAATCGACCTCAATAACCATAAGAAGAGGCACCCCCCATGCAACCGCAAACCCTCACCGGGCAGGCGTCCTTGGTGACGCCCAGCCGCAAGCGTTTTTTCATCATGGTGCTGTTGTTCATCACCGTGGTGATCAACTACCTGGACCGCAGCAACCTGTCGATTGCCGCCCCGGCATTGACCAGTGACCTGGGCATCGACCCGATTCATGTCGGCCTGATCTTCTCTGCCTTCGGCTGGACCTACGCCGCCATGCAGATCCCCGGCGGCTGGCTGGTAGACCGCGTACCGCCACGCATCCTGTACACGGCAGCGCTGCTGCTGTGGTCGATTGCCACCGTGATGCTCGGCTTCGCCGGCAGCTTCATCGCGCTGTTCGTGTTGCGCATGGCGGTTGGCGCCCTGGAAGCGCCGGCCTATCCGATCAACAGCCGCGTGGTCACCACCTGGTTCCCCGAGCGCGAGCGTGCCACGGCCATCGGTTTCTACACCTCCGGGCAATTCGTCGGCCTGGCCTTCCTGACACCGGTGCTGGCCTGGCTGCAGCACGAATTCGGCTGGCACATGGTGTTCGTCACCACCGGCGCGGTAGGCATTCTGTGGGCCGTGATCTGGTACGCGGTGTATCGCGAGCCACGGGATTTCAAAGGCGCCAATGACGCTGAAATCGACTTGATCCGCGAGGGCGGTGGGCTGGTGGATATCCAGGCCGAACAGGCCAAGGTCAAAACCAAATTCAGCTGGACTGACCTGGGGATTGTCCTGACCAAACGCAAGCTCTGGGGTATCTACCTCGGCCAGTTCTGCCTCAACTCGACCCTGTGGTTTTTCCTGACGTGGTTCCCGACCTACCTGGTGAAATACCGCGGCATGGACTTCATCAAGTCCGGCCTGCTGGCGTCGCTGCCGTTTCTCGCGGCCTTTGTCGGCGTACTGTGCTCCGGTTTCTTCTCGGACTTTTTGATCCGTCGCGGTTACACGGTGGGTTTCGCCCGCAAGTTGCCGATCATCAGCGGTTTGCTGATTTCCACCTCGATCATCGGCGCCAACTTCGTTGAGTCGACGCCGCTGGTGATTGCCTTCCTCGCGCTGGCATTCTTCGGCAACGGCCTGGCTTCGATCACCTGGTCACTGGTGTCGACGCTCGCCCCGGCGCGTTTGCTCGGGCTGACCGGCGGGGTGTTCAACTTCATCGGCAACCTGGCGGCCATTGCCACGCCGATCGTGATCGGCTTCCTCGCCACGGGTGATTCCTTTGCCCCGGCGATCACCTACATCTCGGTGTTGGCATTGATTGGCGCACTGTCCTACATCTTGCTGGTGGGCAAGGTCGAGCGTATCAAGTTGTAGTCGTGGCACGCGGGCGACCATAATGCCGCCCGTTCACTCGCTCAACGGTAAAGGCTGGATATGCAGGAAGACGCCCCAAAAATCGCCAAGGACGCCGCACCCACCGGCACCCAAACTCTGCTTCGCGGTTTGGGTGTGGTTCATGCCGTGGCCAGCGGCGCCCGCGATCTCAAGGAAATCGCCCGGCTGATCGGCACCACGCGCAGCACCACCCATCGCCTGGCCAGTTGCCTGGTGGACGAGCGTTACCTGCGGGTGGTGCCGCAAGTCGGCTATCTGCTGGGGCCGAAACTGATCGAGTTGGGGTTTCAGGCCCGTGAAGAGTTGCCGTTGGTGACCCTGGCCGGGCCGTATCTGGATGAGTTGTCGGCGTTGACCGGCGACACCATTCATCTGGCGATCCGTGAAGGCGACGAAGTGCTGTACCTGCACAAGAACCCGGGTCGCAATGGCCCGGAAATGCGTTCGCGGGTCGGCCATCGCATGCCGCTGGCGCGCACCGGGATCGGCAAGGCGCTGATGCTCGATGATTCGCCGCAGGAGTGGCAGCGCCTGTACGAAGTCAGCCTGCCGGTGGGTGGAAAAAACCAGTTCTGGCCGCAGCACCCGGAGCAATCCTGGGAGCAGTTCGAGCAGCGCATGGTCGAGTACGTGGCCGGCGGCTACGCCTTCGATCTGGAAGATAACGAGCCGTCGATCCGTTGCGTGGCGGCGCCGGTGCGCGATGCCAGCAAACGCATCGTCGCCGGCATCAGCATCGCCAGTACCGTGCCGTACATGCCGCTGGAGAAAATGGCCGAGCTGATTCCGTTGATCAAGGGGGTCACGGCACGGCTGTCAGCGGAGCTGGGCCTCAAGGTCTGATTCGACCCCCTTGTGGGAGCGGGCTTGCTCGCGAAAGCGGTGTATCAGTCGACATCAATGTTGAATGAATGACCGCTTTCGCGAGCAAGCCCGCTCCCACATGGGGTTTGTGCTGTTGCATCAATGCCAGGCAACAAAAAGGCCCCCATTCGGGAGCCTTGATGTTCAGCGGTCGGCTTACATGTTCGGGTAAGTCGGGCCGCCAGCGCCTTCCGGCGTCACCCAGGTGATGTTCTGTGCAGGATCCTTGATGTCGCAGGTCTTGCAGTGAACGCAGTTCTGGGCGTTGATCTGGAAGCGCTTCTCGCCGTCTTCCTTGGTGATCACTTCATACACGCCGGCCGGGCAGTAACGCTGTGCCGGTTCATCGTACAACGGCAGGTTCTTGCTGATCGGGATGCTCGCATCGGCCAGCTTCAGGTGGCACGGCTGCTCTTCTTCGTGGTTGGTACCGGAGATGAACACCGAGCTGAGTTTATCGAAGCTGATCTTGCCGTCCGGTTTCGGGTAGTCGATCTTCTTGCAGTCGGCCGCCAGTTTCAGGCACGCGTAATCCGGCTTGGTGTCGTGCAGGGTGAACGGCAGTTTGCCGCCGAAGATGTTCTGGTCGAGCCAGTTGAAACCGCCGCCGACGATGGCGCCGAACTTGTGGATCGCCGGGCCGAAGTTGCGGCTGGCGAACAGTTCGTCGTAGAGCCAGCTCTTCTTGAACGCGTCGACATAGGTGGTCAGTTCTTCGCTGCCGTCCTTCTCTGCGAACAGTGCCTCAGCCACCGATTCAGCGGCGAGCATGCCGGACTTCATGGCGGTGTGGCTGCCCTTGATCTTGGCAAAGTTCAGGGTGCCGAGGTCGCAACCGATCAGCGCGCCACCCTTGAAGACCATCTTCGGCAGCGAGTTCAGGCCACCCTTGCAGATGGCGCGAGCGCCGTAGCTGATGCGCTTGCCACCTTCCAGGTACTGCTTGAGCACCGGGTGATGCTTGAGGCGCTGGAACTCGTCGAAAGGCGACAGGTAGGTGTTGCTGTAGGACAGGTCGACGATCAGGCCGACGACGACCTGGTTGTTTTCCAGGTGATAGAGGAACGAGCCACCGGTGTTCTCGGTGCCCATGATGTCCATCGGCCAACCGGCGGTGTGCACCACCAGGCCTGGCTGGTGCTTGGCCGGGTCGACTTCCCAGATTTCCTTCAGGCCGATGCCGTAGTGCTGGGCATCAGCGTCAGTGTCCAGGTTGAAGCGCTTGATCAGCTGCTTGCCGATGTGGCCACGGCAACCTTCGGCGAACAGCGTGTATTTGCCACGCAGTTCCATGCCCGGGGTGTACAGGCCTTCTTTCGGATGGCCTTCGCGATCGACACCCAGGTCGCCGGTGATGATCCCGCGCACCACGCCGTTCTCGTCGATCAGTGCTTCCTGAGCGGCGAAGCCCGGGTAGATTTCCACGCCCAGGTTCTCGGCCTGCTGGGCCAGCCAGCGGCACAGGTTGCCCAAGGAGATGATGTAGTTGCCTTCGTTGTGCATGGTCTTGGGCACAAAGAAGTCTGGAACTTTCTGCGCGCTGTCAGCGTTCTTCAGCACGAAGATGTCGTCACGGGTGACGGGGGTGTTCAGCGGCGCGCCGAGTTCTTTCCAGTCCGGGAACAGTTCGTTCAGGGCGCGTGGTTCAAACACGGCACCGGACAGAATGTGAGCACCGACTTCGGAGCCTTTTTCGACCACGCAGACGCTGATTTCCTTACCGGCTTCGGCGGCCTTCTGCTTCAAGCGGCAGGCGGCGGAAAGACCAGCGGGGCCGGCACCGACGATGACGACGTCGAATTCCATGTATTCGCGTTCCACAGGTTATCTCCTACTCAAGGCTCAACAGTTTTTTTTCTAATTTGGAGGTTGGGTGTCGCATCCATGAATTCCGGCGCAACGCCGAAAGCGGACAATCGATTGACCACCTTTCTCTTTGGGTGGCGCATTATATCTACACCACTCTCAGCGTCCAATACAAACGTTTGTTTGAATTGGCTCAAAGCCAGAGAAATCAAAGTCACGCGCCTTATGAACGGCCATTTTGGCGTATTGACCGGAATAGGCGTTCCGGTCAAGATACGGGCGGTTTTGCGCTCGCCGTAGGCTGGCAGTTGGTTTCAAGAGCACCTCTAAAGACAGGGCGATGGCAGTAGAGAGTGATGCGCTGCGCGGGTTTGATGCGCAGTTTACACGCCGCGATGTTGAATGACTCGTCAGTCACCACTGACGAACGGTCATGCAGATCATGAGCGCTGGTCACTTGACACCTTTGCCGGCGTTTTTGGAGGTGCCCTTGCGCCCGATGAGCATCAACCGCCAGGTTCGCCTAGGCGACTTTCTTTTCACCGGAGAGTAACGAGGAATCCATGAAGGTTCTTGTAGCTGTCAAACGCGTTGTGGATTACAACGTCAAGGTTCGCGTCAAGGCGGACAATTCCGGCGTCGATCTTGCCAACGTCAAGATGTCGATGAACCCGTTCTGCGAGATCGCCGTGGAAGAAGCCGTACGCCTGAAAGAAAAAGGTGTTGCGACTGAAATCGTCGTCGTCTCCGTCGGCCCGTCCACCGCTCAAGAGCAACTGCGCACCGCGCTGGCTCTGGGTGCCGACCGCGCCATCCTCGTCGAGTCCGCCGAAGACCTGACTTCCCTGGCCGTTGCCAAGCTGCTCAAGGCTGTTGTCGACAAGGAACAGCCTCAGCTGGTGATCCTTGGCAAACAAGCCATCGACAGCGACAACAACCAGACTGGCCAGATGCTCGCTGCACTGAGCGGCTACGGTCAGGGCACGTTCGCGTCCAAAGTCGAAATCAGCGGCGACAGTGTTGCCGTGACTCGCGAAATCGACGGCGGCGCGCAGACAGTTTCCCTGAAACTGCCGGCCATCGTCACCACCGACCTGCGTTTGAACGAGCCGCGCTACGCGTCTCTGCCAAACATCATGAAAGCCAAGAAGAAGCCTCTCGAAGTGCTGACTCCGGACGCTTTGGGCGTTTCCACCGCCTCCACCAACAAGACCCTGAAAGTCGAAGCGCCAGCTGCACGCAGCGCGGGTATCAAGGTCAAGTCGGTGGCTGAACTGGTCGAGAAACTGAAAAACGAAGCGAAGGTAATCTAAATGACTATCTTGGTTATTGCTGAACACGACAACAAAGTGCTGGCCCCGGCCACGCTGAACACCGTTGCTGCTGCCGCCAAAATCGGTGGTGACATCCACGTTCTGGTTGCAGGCCAGGGCGCTGGCGCCGTGGCTGAAGCCGCTGCGAAAGTCGCTGGCGTGGCTAAAGTGCTGGTAGCTGATAACGCTGCCTACGCTCACCAGCTGCCGGAAAACGTTGCTCCACTGGTCGCCGAACTGGGCAAGGGCTACAGCCACATCCTGGCTGCCGCCACTTCCAACGGCAAAAACATCCTGCCGCGCGTTGCCGCTGCACTGGACGTTGACCAGATCTCCGAGATCATCTCGGTAGAAAGCGCTGACACTTTCAAGCGCCCGATCTACGCCGGTAACGCCATTGCCACCGTTCAATCGAACGCTGCAGTGAAAGTGATCACCGTGCGTGCCACCGGTTTCGACCCGGTTGCAGCTGAAGGTGGCTCCGCTGCCGTTGAAGCTGTTGGCGCTGCTCACGACGCTGGCATCTCCAGCTTCGTCGGCGAAGAACTGGCCAAGTCCGATCGTCCGGAACTGACCGCTGCCAAGATCGTCGTTTCCGGCGGCCGCGGCATGCAGAACGGCGACAACTTCAAGCACCTGTACGCCCTGGCCGACAAGCTGGGTGCTGCCGTGGGTGCTTCGCGCGCCGCGGTCGACGCAGGTTTCGTACCCAACGACATGCAGGTCGGTCAGACCGGCAAGATCGTTGCTCCACAGCTGTACATCGCCGTCGGTATCTCCGGCGCGATCCAGCACCTGGCCGGCATGAAAGACTCCAAAGTGATCGTTGCGATCAACAAGGACGAAGAAGCGCCGATCTTCCAGGTGGCCGATTACGGCCTGGTGGCGGACCTGTTCGAAGCCATCCCTGAGCTGGAGAAGCTGGTCTAAACCGGCTGCTTCACTTATAAAGAGCCCGGCCTTTTGGTCGGGCTTTTTTTTGCTCTTCTGTAGGAGCGAGCTTGCTCGCGATGGACTTCAATGCGCCGCGTTTTTCCAAAATGAACGCGTCATCGTTAACGTCCATCGCGAGCAAGCTCGCTCCTACAGGGGGGGAATAACCGGGTTTGAGTGGAGTGTGAAGCCATGGATCTGCGCTGTGTATGGAGCTTGCTGGGATTGACGCTGTTGCCGGCGCTGTCTTTCGCCGCAGGTAAATGCGAACGCCTGGTGGTCACCGGCAGCCCCGATGCGCCGCCGTACCTGTGGCAAGACCCGCAAGATCCCAAACACCTGATCGGTGCCAGTGCCGATTTGTTGCAGCAAGTGGCGGGGGAGTTGGGGCTCAAGGTCGAACTGCTGTATGCCGGCAAACGCGCCCAGGCCCTGGACGAAGTGCGCAGCGGACGCATGGACATGCTGGCGGACGCGACGTTGACCGTCAGTGAGCTGGAAACCCTGGATTACATCCATCCTCCCTTGCTGGAAAACGACTACCTGGTCTGGACGCGCAAGGATTCGGCACTGGTCTACAACGAAGCCACAGATCTGCACGGCCATCCGGGTGCCGTGTCGGAAAAGGCTCGATTGACCGCGCAATTCAGCACTTTTGCCGCACAGCAGTTAACCCTCGCGCACACGTCCAGCCTGACCCTGGCCTTTCAGAAGCTGTTGTTGGGCGAAGTCGAATTTGTCCTGGCCGGACGTTACTCGGGCATGGCGACTGCACAGGCACTGGGCATGGCCGGTGATCTGATTGCGCGTTCGCAACCGGTCGACAAGCCTGGCCTGTTCCTGGCGATTTCCCACAACTCGGCCTGCAACGATCCGTGGTTGCGCGGACAGTTGGCCAAAAAGATGACAGAATTGCCCGCGTCCGGACTGACGGAGGCTGTGCTGATGCGCAATATCGAGCGCTGGAAGGCACAGCGCTCACAACCGCAGCAACCCTCGCAACAACCCGTCAGTACCCCAAAACAGTAGGGATATTTAGTGAGTATTCGACCTCTTTTCGCTGCCGTGGCCATTGTCGCCCTGGCGGGTTGTGCAACCGATCCGGCGCCGAACGAACAAATGCGCCTGACCGAACAGGCACTCGAACAGGCCAAGGCCGTGGGTGCCACCGCCGACGATGTGCCGGAAATGAAACTGGCCGAGGACAAGTACAACCGTGCCAAGGGCAACATGACTGATCAATCGTTCAAGAACGCGCGCATGCGCGCCGAACAGGCCGAACTGGATGCGCGCCTGGCTGAGGCCAAGGTGCTGACGGCCAAGAGCGAGGAACAGTTGAACGTGCTTAACACCCGCATCGCCCGTCTGCAAAAGCAACTGGGAGATGCTCAATGAGCCTCAAGCGCAAAACCCTTGGCGGTTTGATTCTGGCCGCCAGCCTGACCGGTTGCGTCAGCCAGCACAGCGAGACCTCGCTGCAGCAGGCCGGAACCGACTTTCAGAAGGTCAAGGAAGACTCCAATGTCCTGCGAATCGCCCCCAAGGACGTGATCCGCGCCGGTGAGTCCCTGGCCCGTGCCGATCGCCTGTCCAGCTATTGGGGCAGTGGTTCGGACGTGGTGCATTACGCCTACCTGAGCCAGCGCTATAGCGCCATTGCCCGGGAACACACCAATCAGGCGCTCAACGAAGAAAAAGCGGCAAAACTCGAACTGGAACGGCAGCGCCTGCAACTGGCATTGCGTGAGTCCAAACTGTTCAGTGTGCAGCAGCAAGGCAAATGGCTCGAAGAGCAGATCCTGGCATTGACCACCTCCCAGACCGACCGCGGTCTGGTGATGACGTTGGGCGACATGCTGTTCGACACCGGCGAAGCGGAATTGAAACCTTCGGCCAACCGCGTGGTGTTGAAGATCGTGCAGTTCCTGCAACTCAACCCCAAGCGTGTGGTGCGGATCGAAGGTTACACGGACAGTACCGGGGGCAAGCAGGAAAACCTCAAGCTTTCTCGCGACCGCGCACAGTCGGTGGCTGACGTGCTGATGGACCTGGGCATTGACGACAAGCGCATCCAGGTCGAAGGTTATGGCGACGAGTATCCCGTGGACGCGAATGCGTCGGAACGGGGCCGTGCGCAGAACCGTCGGGTGGAAATTGTGTTTTCCGACGAAAACGGCCAGCTCGGCGCCGCCCGGTAGGGTGTGCGTCGATGGAAAACCCGGCCTGCCATGCAGCGCCGGGTTTTTTTTGCCTGCCGATTACCGCACAAAACAGTACAGATTTTGCTGACACTGCACTGTACGGTCGACTATTGTGGTAACTGTCCCCGTACACTTCTAAACTGTTCCGGTATTGTTTTACACAAGAATAAAATGCCCGTGAAATCGAGTGCTGCGTCATGACCAATCTTTTGCTCTATCAACGTATTGCTCAACAACTGGCCGAAGACATCCGCCGAGGGGTCTATCAGCCGGGAGAGCGCGTGCCTTCGGTGCGCAAGATGAGCTCGCAGCTCAATGTCAGTCATGCGACGGTGTTGCAGGCGTATGCCAATCTCGAAGATCAGGGGCTGATCCGTGCCCGGCCGCAGTCGGGTTACTACGTGCACCAGACGCCGGCACTCACGGCGCCGACGCCGGACATCGCCCGGGTCGAGCGCCCCGGCCTGGTCACCCGTAGCAGCATCATTCAACAAGTGCTGGTCGAATCCCGTCGTGAAGGTGTCTTCCCGTTGGGCGCGGCGGTGCCGAGTGTCGACTATTTGCCGGTGCGGGCGCTGCATCAGCAATTGGCCAAAGTCACTCGTTTCCATAGCCCGCGGGCTTTCAGTTACATGTTCAGTCCCGGTTTCGAGCCGTTGCGCCGGCAGGTGGCGATCCGCATGCGCGATGCCGGCGTGGTGGTCGATCCGTCGGAAGTGGTGATCACCCACGGCTGCGTCGATGCGCTGCAGATGTCCTTGCGCGTACTGACCCGCCCGGGCGATCTGATTGCAGCCGAGTCGCCGACCTACTACGGGTTGCTGCAACTGGCCGATCTGTTGGGCCTCAAGGTCATCGAGATCCCTAGCGATCCGGCCACGGGCATGAGCCTGGAAGCCCTGCAATTGGCAGCCAACCAGTGGTCGATCAAGGCGTTGGTGCTGACCACCCGGCTGAGTAACCCGTTGGGCGGCACCATGCCTGAAGAGCGGCAGAAACAACTGCTGCGCCTGGCGTCGGACTTCGATATCCAGATTGTCGAAGACGATATCTACGGTGAGCTGATGTTCGAGCAGGGACGCACCAAGTCCCTCAAGGCCTATGATCGGCTGGACCGGGTGATCTATTGCTCGAGCTTCTCGAAAACCCTGTCGCCGGGGGTGCGGATCGGCTGGATGATTGCCGGCAAGTATCAGCAGGAAATCCAGCGCTTGCAGACCTTCAGCACGCATTCAGCGTGCAGCGTGACCCAGATGGGCATCGCCGCCTACCTGGAAAATGGCGGGTACGACCGGCATTTGCGCTTCATCCGTCAGGAGTACCGCAAGAACCTCAGTGCCTTCCAGCTGGCCGTGCAGCAGTATTTCCCGGAAGGCACGCAGATGACCCGGCCTACCGGTGGCTTCATTCTGTGGGTCAGTCTGCCGGGGCGGGTCAACACCCAAGAGTTGCACGTGCGGGCATTGCAGCAGGGCATCAGTATTGCACCCGGGCTGATCTTCAGTAATACCGAGCAATTCAATCACTGCATTCGCCTCAATTGCGGCACGCCCTGGAATCGTGAAGCCGAGCGCGCGTTAATGACCCTGGGCATGCTGGCCACCCAACTCTGCCAGGAGATGGCTGGCGGTTTGTAATAGTCTGCTACTGCGCTTGTCTTGTGGGCTGCAACAGGCGAGCATAGGCACCTCTGCCGTTTGCACCCACCGTTGGATACATGAAACCGATTTTTCCTGCCGCCTGGCTTTTGCTCTGCCTGATTGCGAGTATTCAGCCGGTATCCGTCGTTGCCGCCACCGAGCAGGATCAGCAGGCCACCGGCAGTTTCCACGTCGCACCGATAGAAACCGCACCCGCAAAAAAAGCCTCGCCGGCCAAAAAACCGGCGACGCCCGCGAAAAAACGCCCACCCATTGCTTCCAAATCGAAACCGGCCAGCGAAGTGGTAAAGACCGAGCTTCCATCCGCCAAGCTGGACCTGAGCTTGCCCAAGGATATGGTTCAGGAACTCAAGCCGGTCGGAACAGTGCCGTTGTCCAAGCGCGAACCGCTGCTGCCCCAGATGTTCGGTGACAAAAGCGGCAGCAGCCCGTTCCAGCTCAACGGCCGCCTGCTCAGCAATGAAATGCAGCTGCAACTGCGCAATGAAGAGCGCCGTGAGGTTGAAGGCGCGGCACTGGATTTCGAGTTCAAGCAGTAACGCCAGCAAGTTCCGCGAGCCGCAGAACAGACGCTTTGTCGGAGACTGGTCGGTCATGCCCGTTAACGTGGAAAAACCCGCTCGCAGGTAATTTAAAACAACTGTTTTAGCGGGTACTCTGTGCCCCGTCCTTTTACACATTGCTCGTCGCGAGGAGCTTGTCGTCATGAAATGCCGTGAGGGCTGTGGCGCTTGTTGCATTGCCCCGTCCATCA
Source organism: Pseudomonas sp. ACN5 (assembly GCF_002303975.1). Classification (NCBI taxonomy): domain Bacteria; kingdom Pseudomonadati; phylum Pseudomonadota; class Gammaproteobacteria; order Pseudomonadales; family Pseudomonadaceae; genus Pseudomonas; species Pseudomonas sp. ACN5. Next base: position 114,401 of record NZ_MRCP01000010.1, read on the forward strand.
GTTCACCGATCCCCGGTATGCCCAACGGCAAGGCCGCGGGGCAGCGTTGCCTGCAACTTTCCGCCGATAACCTGTGCAATATTTTCGGCCAGCCGGAACGGCCGGCGGTGTGTTCTGCCTTCGAGGCCGACCTCGAGGTGTGCGGAAGCAGCAGCGAAGAAGCCATCCGGCTGATTGGCTGGTGGGAGCAAATGACGGCGGCGTGATGTGTCGAACGAACGGAACTTCAACAATAAGGAATAAGACTATGGGTTCGCTGCATCGTATGGCTGTGCTGTGTGGTTTGACGGTTGTGCTGGTTACCTCGACGGCCCAGGCCGAAGACTGGAAAATCGCGAAAAACGAAGACGGCATCAAGGTCTCCCTGAGTGAAGTGGCCGGGTCCGATTACAAGGCCTACCAGGGCGTTACGCTAATGAAAACCACCATGGCCAAGCTGCGCGCGTTGCAGGATGACGTGTCCGGAGCCTGCGCCTGGATTCACGAATGCAAAACCCAGAAGTTGCTCAAGCACGAAGGTGACCAGAGCTGGACCTACACTCAGTTCAACACCCCATGGCCGGTGACTGCGCGTGACTCGGTGCTGCACATCACCACCACCGAAGGTGCCGATGGCAGCCTGACCCGCAAGCTCGAAGGCGTACCGAAATACCTTCCTGAAGAAAAAGGCTTCGTCCGGGTCGCCAAGGTCGACGGTTTCTGGAAGTTCGTACCCAAGGGCGACCAGGTCGAAGTGACCTATCAGGTGCACACTGAACCGGGTGGCAGCGTGCCGTCGATGGTGGCCAACAAGTTCGTGGTGGATGCCCCGTTCAATACCTTGAAAGCCCTCAAGGAACGCGCCGAGAAGTAACGGCGTGCTGCTTTAAAGGTGACTTCGCAGCGCCCCGACCGGTTCGGGGCGTTTGCGTTTTTGGCCGGGCAGGGCGCTTTAATTTGTTTCCGGATATGCGTTGCACGAAATTTTCACCAGGTCTCCAAGACAATTCACCGGCTCTCCCGCCACACGCAGCGTATTCCTGAATGCAGGATGAAACAGTCGGGATGAGGGGAGTAATCAATGGCAATACAGCCGTTGATCGTGCAACATTTGCGCACCGCGCAAACCCCGGGCCTTGTACGGGCCGAAAAGAGGGCCAGGCGCAGCTGTATTTTTTGAAACTTCAACTTCCAATGGGTCCTAAAACGACATGGCAATCCCGGACGCCCTGAATCAGCAGCGAGCCTTTAGTCGCCTGCTGCAACCGACCGTCAAATCGCATTTGGCCTACACGCTGTTGTGTGCCCTGGTCATGATGGTCATGTTCAGCCTGCTGCGCGTCGCGCTGCTGGTTTACAACCGCTCGATGATCCTCGATACACCGGCTTCGACCTTCCTTGAGGCATTCGCCAACGGTCTGCGTTTCGACCTGCGTCTGGTGGTCTATCTCAGTATTCCGTTGCTGCTGTCATTGTTCAGTGTCCGGGCCATGGCCGCACGCGGGCTGTTCCGTCTCTGGCTGACAGTCGTCTCCAGCATTGCGCTGTTCCTGGGCCTGATGGAGATGGACTTCTATCGTGAGTTCCACCAGCGTCTCAACGGCCTGGTCTTCCAGTACGTCAAGGAAGATCCGAAAACCGTGATGAGCATGCTCTGGTACGGTTTTCCCGTGGTCCGCTACCTGCTGGCATGGGCCGTGGGCACCTGGATCCTGAGCCTGGCGTTCAAGGGCGCAGACCGTGCGACCCGCCCTCGTGGCCCGTTCAGTGGCGGCAGCATCGGCACTCGCCAGGTTGCGCCGTGGTATGCACGCATTGGCGTGTTCGTGGTTTGCCTGCTGATCTGCGTCGTCGCGGCCCGTGGCACCTTGCGTCAAGGCCCGCCGATGCGCTGGGGTGATGTCTACACCACGGATTCCAACTTCGCCAACCAGTTGGGTCTCAACGGTACGCTTTCTCTGGTCGCCGCCGCCAAGAGCCGGATGTCCGAGGATCGCGACAATATCTGGAAGGCGACCCTGCCTCAGCCACAAGCCCAGCAAGTGGTGCGTGACATGCTGTTGGTACCGGCCGATAAACTGGTGGATACCGACACCGCAGCGGTACGTCGCGATTACACCCCGCCGGCCGACAAGACCCTGCCGATCAAGAACGTCGTTGTGATCCTGATGGAAAGCATGGCCGGTCACTCGGTGGGCGTGCTGGGCGGGCCGGGCAACATCACGCCGTACCTCGACAAACTGTCAAAGGAAGGCTTGCTGTTCGACCGCTTCTTCTCCAACGGCACCCATACCCACCAGGGCATGTTCGCCACCATGGCCTGCTTCCCGAACCTGCCGGGCTTCGAATACCTGATGCAGACCCCGGAAGGCAGCCACAAGCTGTCGGGTCTGCCGCAGTTGCTCAGTGCCCGTGACTTCGACGACGTGTATGTCTACAACGGCGATTTCGCCTGGGACAACCAGTCGGGTTTCTTCAGCAACCAGGGCATGACCAACTTCATCGGTCGTAACGATTTTGTGAACCCGGTGTTCTCTGATCCGACCTGGGGCGTGTCCGACCAGGACATGTTCGACCGTGGCCTGGTCGAGCTCAAGGCGCGGGAAAACGGCAAGCCTTTCTATGCCTTGCTGCAAACCCTGTCCAACCACACGCCTTACGCCTTGCCGACGCCATTGCCGGTCGAGCGCGTAACCGATCGTGGCAACCTGAACGAACACCTGACCGCCATGCGTTACTCGGACTGGGCACTGGGCCAGTTCTTTGAAAAGGCCCGCAAGGAGCCGTACTTCAAGGAAACCCTGTTTGTCATCGTCGGTGACCACGGTTTTGGTAACGAACAGCAGATCACCGAGATGGACCTGGGGCGCTTCAACGTGCCGATGCTGATGATCGCGCCGGGCATCCAGGAAAAATTCGGCCAGCGTGACCACACCGTGGGCACCCAGATCGACATCGTGCCGACCATCATGGGCCGCATCGGTGGCGAAGTGCGCCATCAGTGCTGGGGACGCGATCTGCTCGACCTGCCGCAAGGCGATGCCGGTATTGGTGTGATCAAGCCGTCGGGCAGCGAGCAGACCACGGCCATCCTCACCGCCGACCAGATTCTGGTCCTGCCGAAGGACAAGGACATGGCGCCGAAGCTGTATCAGTATGAATTGGGTGCCAAGCCTCGCGCCGAAATCATTGCTGACGCACCGCGTACCGCCGAGTTGAAACTCAAGCTCGAAGCGTTCCTGCAAACAGCGACCAAGAGCCTGCTGGACAACACAGCAGGAGTCGTTGACGGCACGCCGGACTAAGTATTCAGTCAGGTCTTGTTGCCTGACTTCAGGCAACAAAAAATCAGAATCCGATGCCTGCACAGGCATCGGATTTTTTTATGTTTGCCGGGTGGCGAAGAACCGCATCCAAGGGCAATACCTGTCAACTCTGACAGTAGACACCCTTGGGGTTTGGGGATTTCATACAGGTGCTTCGGGTACCTGATCCAACGTTTGTAACAGCGACGTTGAGAGCGGGCAGTGTCGCAAGGATGAGTGTCTGTCTGTTCCTGTCTCTTTGGCTTTCGTGCCATGTCTTGGTGATGCTGTGGAACCGCACTGGAAGACATTCCAATAGAAACGCCGGGGGTGGCTTTGGCGCTTTTCTGGCCTGCCGCTTCGGTTCAGGTGGTTCGCCGCAGGACATCGAATCAACAGATTTGTCCAGTGGGTTGAAGCACTTGTCTAACGAGTGAGGCTCGCTTCATGAACAAGTCTGTCGGTGTGCTTCGTTTGCTGTGGCTCGCGTGTCTGGTGGCGCTCGCCGCTGTCATCGCTTGGGTGGCGTTCACCAGAACATCAGAGTCCACGCCCTCACCTCAGTCCTGTACCGCTCCCGCTTATGCGAAGAACACGCCCTATGAACAAGGACAACAGGTACAGCACGCCGGCCGACAGTTTGAATGCTGGAAAGACGACGAGGCACCGCTTGGTATCGGTAGTTGGCAATGGTGCAGGCAACCGGCCTATGAGCCGCTCCTTCCAACCAACCACTGGAAAGACGCATGGAAGGACCTCGGTGAATGCGGTGGCTTCGAGGGCAATCGCCTGACGCTGAGCTTTGCCACCCTCAGCGGCAAAGCACCCCTGAAACCGGCGGTGCCCGGTGTCGCTCGCGCTGATCAGATCGTCACCGGAACCTTGCGCTGCAAGGCCGAAGAAATTTCGATCAGGGCGAAGGCCAGCGAAACGATCCATCTCGATAATCTGAAAGCCTGCGACTACCAACTGGTGATGAACAGCGCCGATGGATACATCCCGCTGAACACGCCGCGCATTGTCACGTTCAAGGAGGCGCAAGGGGCAGAGCAAGCCGTGACGGTGACGTATCGCCCACCGGTGGATGTGAGCAAGCTCAGTGGTTTGCCGGGGGTGAAAATCGAGCTGTTTGCCCAGGGGCTTGTACAACCCAGGCAGATGGCCATGGGCAAGAACGTATTGTATGTCGGCTCCAGCGCAATCCCTTCGTACGTCTATGGCGGAAAAATCGGCGACATGATCTACGCATTGCCACTGGATGGGGCGGGTAAACCGACGGGCATTCATGTCATTGCCAGTGGTCTGGAGGAGCCTCACGGCGTGGCGTATCGCGACGGTGATCTGTATTACTCGACCACGGGTGGTCTGTATCGCTTGCGTAACGCGGACGATCATTACAAAGACCCGAAACCCGAACGGGTCTTCAGCTTTCCGGCAGACGACAACCTGTTTCCCTTGCCCCCTCTGTCGTCCGGTTCCAACACTCGCATCTGGCACATGAAGCACCCCTTGCGCTTCAATCCACTCGATCCATCAGACAAGTGGCTTTATACAGCGGTCGGCATTCCGTGCAACTTGTGCATGATTCCTGCCGACAAGCGCTATGGGACGGTCTTGCGCTACTCCCCGGAAACGGGGGCGTCCGAGATTCTGGCCTCGGGGGTGCGTAACTCTGTCGGCTTCGACTGGAACCCCAAGGACGGCAAAATATGGTTCAGTGACAATAATCGCCAAGGCTTCCCCAACCCTGACGAGGTCAACTTTATCCGCAGCCCCGGGTTGCATTTCGGCGTGCCTTATCGGTTTGGCAAGGACACGCCCGGATTCACCCAGGAGGAGTACCTCAACCCGGGTGTGATCCAGCCGCCGCTGGTGCCCGGTGCCATTGTGTCCGACAAGTCGCTCGAGCAGATCAACCCCGCTGATTATGTGCCGGCAGCTTTTGAGTCGGGCACCAACACGGCGCCGCTCGGGGTCAAGTTCTGGTCAGGTTACCCGGCCACTGAAAGGACCCAGCGTTTGCTGGTTGCCGTGCATGGTGCGGGCTCCACTGCCCGTCCAGGCATGGACATACAAATGCTGACCATCCAGGACGGTACGCGCGTGGTCAACCAGATCCCGCTGATCAATGGATTTGTGCAGGACCCGGAACGATTTGATGTCTATTGCCTGGACAGCTCGTGCATTGGGCGCCCCGTCGAGTTTCTTGAACTGGCGGATGGCAGCCTGCTGATCAGCGACGACGTCGCCGGGGTCATCTATCGCGTGCGCTATGACGCGACCGGGTTGCCGCAGACGCAGTTGGCGTTACGTCCAATGCTGTCACCTCCCGGCCTGGAAAACGAAATGATCAGTGGTTATCTGATTGCCCCCGACGGCAATAGTCGACTGGTGCAAATTTCATGGAATGCGTTAAACAATGAGTCCGCGCTGGTTCTCAATGGGTTGGCGTATGGTGAGTATCAGTTGCGCCTCAATGATGTGAAAAACTGGATTCCCGAAGTGCGCAACACAGCGTTAACGCTATCGGAAACCAGCAAGACTCATACGATCAACCTGCGTTACCGCGAGCGGCCGATCAAGCTTGAGGTCAAGGTGACGATCAAGGCACCGACCAGGCCCGCTTCTGTCACCGATGCCCAATGGCACGTCAGCCTGATTAACGAGGACCAGAGTAATGCTGAGCCACAGGTCATAAACATTCCATGGGGCGGGACTACGACGCAGCTCCTCGACTATGGCAAGTACAAGGTTATCTACCCGTTTTATCCGAAGGAAAAACCGCAGCCGGAACTGGAGACGGTGGTGATTGATGAGTCCAGCCAGGACCGGCAGCTGCCACTCGTCACTTACCAGCATGTCGAGAACCTGGGCGAAACGGTCCTGACGGGGGCCTGTACCAAGTGCCATGCGGTCGAGTACTTCAATAACGCGAGTAAGGCCTTGCTCTGGAGCGTGGCGGGTCGGGACGCGTTGGTCACACAAATCAAGACCATGCCGGTTTCAGGGCATTGCGACACCACCTGTGCGACTGAAATCAGTAATCACTTGTTCGACGTCGTCTGGAAATCTTACCTGGATCAGGGCGAATCCTATGGCGCGCGGCAGTTGCGATTGCTGACGCCAGATGAGTATGCCGCCACCGTCCTGGACATTCTGGGGGTTGAAGTCAATCCCGAGAAGCTGCCGGCCGACAAGTCCGAAAAAGACTTCAAGTACCCTGGGGAAGCGAACATGGGCGTTCTGCAGGCAGAGGACGTCAAACTGTTTTACGACATGGCATTGTCGGTGGCAGAAAAGGTTTCGCCATCGCGGTTGAGCGCGCTGGCAACCTCCCGGGCAGGCACCGATCTGGTCACCTCCCTGGGCTATCAGTTGTTCCGACGGCCTGTCACTGACGCCGAGCGGTTGCGTTACCAGAAAATCCTCGATGAGCAAGGGGCGCCGGCTGCAATCACCGCTCTGATGATGTCGCCGAACTTTCTCTATCGCTCGGAGTTGGGAGTGGAGTCAGCATCGGCAAGCAAGGTGTATCAGCTCACACCGTTCGAGGTAGCCACTGCGCTCTCTTACGGGTTCCTGGGCACGACGCCGGATGTTGAGTTGCTGGCCAAGGCGCAGCGCAACGAACTGCAGACCTCGCAACAGATCGCCGCAGAAATTCAGCGAATGATGCAAACCGATCGCGGCATCGAGCAGTTCAACCGCTTCGTCAGCTATTACGTCAAAACGGTTCGAGGCGTCCAGGAAAAACCGGGACTGACCAGGCACATGATTGAGCTCATGACGCAGGAGCAGTATCTGCTGAGCAAAAACATGCTGCTGGGTTCCGGCACCCTGAACGAGTTGTTCAACCCCGGCTACACCTATTTGAATCAGGACCTGGCCGCGCATTATGGCATCAGCGGTGTCACGGGCAGCACGATGCAAAAGGTCATGGTGGACGAAAAACGGGGAGGGTTGTTGCATCTGGGGCTGACTCAAGCTGCCACGTCAGACTTGGTGAGGACCTCATTGGTCAAGCGTGGAATCATGATTCGTGAGCAGATGTTCTGCCGTGAGTTCGGTGCCCCGGTGGAGGCCGATCCGACAGAACCGGTTTATCCGCCTCGCGCCATTACCACCCGTGAGCATTGGGACCTGGTCAACGGCGAGCAAGCTTCAGGTGGACGCTGCTGGCAGTGCCATCAATACATGAATGACACAGGGTCGTCGATGGAGCATTACGACGCGGCTGGTCGTTATCGCACTCAGGAAAAGGCCCACAACTATAACCAGTATCCGCAGATGTTGCCGATCAAGGCCTCCGGTCCGTTCATCAGTCTGGCCGGCACCGAGCAGGTCGATGATGTCCGGGATGTCGCAAGAATTGTCTCGCGTAACCCGGCATCACAGTTCTGCATGGCCGACAGTTACTTCCGCTTTGTGTTCGGCAACAAATCGGATGAATCGACCTCCGGGACAGTGAAGGCGATTGCCGATGGCTTGAAAACTTCAGGCTCCCTGGCAGAAATGTTGCGAACCCTGGGGACTTCCAAGGCGTTCATCTACAAAACCGAGAGGAATTGATCATGGGCATTTTGAAAAGTCGTCGGCGTTTTCTCGCGGGCATGGCTGCGGCAGGTGTCTACGGTCCTCTGACTCAATTCGGTTTGGCGCGCATGGCTTTGGCCGGGCAAACACAGCAAGCCAGGTTGAAGGTTGTGTTTGTGGTGGTCCCCGACGGACTGGCGGTGGACTCCTACAATGGCGGTGCTTTTGGTGATGGGCGCGGATTGTGGCACCCCACTGCACAGGGGATGGATACCACGGCCTTTACGCTCAATGAAGTCAGTTCAGAGCTGGCCGCCTATCGCAACCAGTCGTTGTACCTGCGCGGGATTATTCTGGGGCCGGGGAACGTGGGTCATAATGGCTGGAACTGGGTATTGCGTGATAGTCAAAAGAGTCAATCGTCTATTGACGTGTTGCTGGGGCAAGCGCTGCCGGGCACTGAGCCGTCCCACCGAAGTCTGTTTGCCGGCCCCCACGCCGGAATCGATGGAACGCCCTGGTTTGTGTCGTTTCAGGGACGTTCGATTCGTACCCCCTACCGTGACCCAATGCTGATGGCTGAATCATTGTTCAAGTCGCCCGCTCGGACTCGGCGCGCACTACAGCCTGGTGCCGGTGCGCTGCTGGAGGCATCCCTGGTGGATATCCGGGAACTCAGAGCCAGGCTTTCTACCGCAGAGCGGCAAAAGCTTGATACCCATCTCGACTCGGTGGAGCAGGTCATCAAGGACCTGGAGGAAACACGGCCGCCCGTGGGGGCATGTGAGCCGGTGACACTCGAGCCTCTGGATTACAGATCGGCGGCGCACCGCACCCGCATTCAGGCGGATCACCACAAAGTGGTGGCCACCGCCTTGGGTTGCGGGATAACCCGGGTCGCCACCCTTCAGATCGGGCGCTCGGCGGAGTCGCTCAATATCGTTGATGTCAGTCCCGAGAGAAATCCCCACGATTGTGCTCACCGTCGCTCCGGGCAAGAACTCTGGAAGGGAACGCGGCAATGGTACGTTCGGCAGGTCAAACTGTTTATGGATGAACTGGCCCGGTACCAGGACCCGCACGTGCCCAGCGACAATCTGCTCCAACATACACTCGTCGTACTCACCAGCGAGATGGCCGATGGATCCCCTGAACACATGATCGATATGCCGATGTTGTTAATGGGGGGGGCGAGCGGATTGTTGAAAAGCGGGGACGGTTCGGGACGGTACTTCAACATTACGTCGCAAGCCGATCAAAAGCACCACGCGGGGAACCCGGTGATCGGCCAGCATTTCGTCGACATGCAGCGTATCTGGGCAACCGTAGCCAAGGCAGCCGGAACCCGCGTGCCTTACGGCGGCAATATCAATCCCCTCAGCGGGATATTCACTAACGTGTGAATCCGAACAACGATGCCAGTCAGATGGACTGGCATCGTCTTTTTCGCTGGTTTCTATCTGCTTGTCAGACTTTCATATCTTGCCGAGCAAGAGCAGGATCAACAGCACCACCAATACGACGCCGATGATTCCGGACGGGCCATAACCCCAACTTCTGGAGTGCGGGAAGACCGGTAAACCCCCGATCAGTAACAGGATCAGAATGATGATCAGTATTGTGCCCATGTCTTTTTCCTTGTCGAAAATGCAGTGAAATGACCGTGCCAATCAGGTCAGCGGGAATGAAGTAAATTCGAGCTGCTTAAAAATTCCGACTCATGCGACTGCAGGAAAATTCCAAGTTTTTTTGAAGTATTTCGGACAGGTTCTTATTTCTTTTGTGATTGCCTTAGTTGCTTGTGGCGCGCCCGCGGTTTGCTCGGGCCATTCAGCAATCTGATGGAGCGTGGGTCGGGCAACTTCCTTCGCTACACTCGATGCATCTTCCGAGAACAACAAGGCTGTTTGCTATGCAAAATCGCATGATGATCACTGGTGCAGGCTCTGGCCTGGGTCGCGAAATCGCGTTGCGCTGGGCGCGTGAAGGCTGGCAACTGGCCTTGTCGGACGTCAGCGAGCCCGGTTTGCAGGAAACCCTGAAGTTGGTCCGTGAAGCCGGTGGCGATGGTTTTATCCAGCGCTGCGACGTGCGCGACTACAGCCAACTGACGGCGTTTGCCCAGGCCTGTGAGGTCAAGCTCGGCGGCATCGATGTCATCGTCAATAACGCGGGTGTGGCCTCTGGCGGCTTCTTCAGTGAGTTGTCCCTGGAGGACTGGGACTGGCAGATAGCAATCAACCTGATGGGCGTGGTCAAGGGCTGCAAGGCTTTCCTGCCGCTGCTGGAACAAAGCAAAGGCAAGATCATCAACATCGCCTCCATGGCCGCGCTGATGCAAGGCCCGGCGATGAGTAACTACAACGTGGCCAAGGCGGGTGTGGTGGCGTTGTCCGAAAGCCTGCTGATCGAGCTGGCGCATCAGGAAGTCGGCGTACATGTGGTGTGCCCATCCTTCTTCCAGACCAACCTGCTGGACTCCTTCCGCGGTCCGACCCCGGCCATGAAGGCCCAGGTCGGCAAGCTGCTGGAAAGCTCGCCGATCAGCGCCGCCGACATCGCCGACTACATCTACCAGCAGGTCGCTGCCGGCGAGTTCATGATCCTGCCCCACGAACAGGGCCGCATGGCCTGGGCGATCAAACAGAAGAACCCGCAATTGCTCTACAACGAAATGACCGTCATGGCCGACAAAATGCGCGCCAAGGCCAGGCAATCCGCAAGCTGATCTTGCCCGCAGGCAACGCTGTGGTTAGGGTGGCCGCCATCGGCCATCCTTGCGAGACGCTTGCATGCTCAATTACCTGTGGTTTTTCCTCGCCGCGCTGTTCGAAATTGCCGGTTGCTTCGCCTTCTGGATGTGGCTGCGCCAGGGTAAAAGCATGTGGTGGGTGGTGCCGGCGCTCCTCAGCCTGACCCTGTTCGCCCTGCTACTGACCCGTATCGAGGCCACCTACGCCGGCCGCGCCTACGCTGCCTACGGTGGCATCTACATCATTGCCTCGATTGGCTGGCTGGCCGTGGTCGAGCGGATTCGTCCGCTGGGTTCGGACTGGCTCGGCGTGGCGTTGTGTGTGATTGGCGCGAGTATCATCCTGTTCGGGCCGCGATTCTCCGCGTCCTGACAGCTCGTCCCTACAATCACCCGGCTTGTCGGACTTTTCCGTCAGCGGGGTGGTTCAGGGGCTGTCAGTCCGGTCCGGTTTGCTGTCGGAGCATTGTAGGCGTACGGCGGGCCGGGCATCTTCAGGGGCCAGTAATCCCTGAAGGACACTCCTTATGCTCGTACTCAGTCGCGTTGTGGGCGAAACCATTTCCATCGGTGACAACATTTGCGTGCGCGTTCTCGCGATCAACGGAAACCACGTTCGCTTTGGCGTCGAGGCGCCTCAGGACGTCAATGTGCACCGCGCCGAAATCTATGAACGCATTCAGAACAAACTGGCGAAAACCAAGGAACGCTGAAGCTTCAGTCAAACAGGTGCTTGGGCACGTCATGCTTGAGCATCAGTTGGCATTGCTCGCTTTCCGGGTCGAAGACAATCAGTGCCTGGCCCTTGGTCAGCGCCTGGCGCACGCGCAGAACGCGGGTTTCCAGCGGCGTGTCGTCACCATTGTCGGTGCCGTCGCGGGTCACGAAATCCTCGATCAGGCGGGTGAGGGTGTCGACTTCAAGTTGGTCGTGGGGGATCAGCATAGGCACCTCGGTCGGATCAATGGCGCGATGCTACGGCGATTGGGCTGTTGCGGCTAGCCTGGGGCTGATGTGTTGTCTGGTCTGACGCCTTCGCGAGCAAGCCCGCTCCCACATTCGACCGCATTTTCATGGAAGTAACTCGGTCACTGTGGGAGCGGGCTTGCTCGCGAAGGCGATCTGTCAGGCAATGAAGAGTCTGACTTAACTCTCCGACCGCTGCCCCACCAGGCTGTCCACCGACGGCACCCGCGTATCGCTTTCCATCTGCGTGTCATGTTCGAGCTGATGGCTGAACCGGTCCAGTGAGCCCTTGGCCGGTTGCGCATCGCTGGCAAACACCGGCGGGCTGAGGATGTAGGCACCGAGCAGGCGGCTCAGGGCGGCGAGGCTGTCGATGTGGGTGCGTTCGTAACCGTGGGTGGCGTCGCAGCCGAAGGCCAGCAGGGCCGTGCGAATGTCGTGGCCGGCGGTGACCGCCGAATGCGCGTCGCTGAAGTAGTAGCGGAACAGGTCGCGGCGTGCCGGCAGGTCGTTGTCGCTGGCCAGGCGCAGGAGGTGACGCGATAGGTGATAGTCATACGGCCCGCCGGAGTCCTGCATCGCGATGCTTACCGCATGCTCGCTGGAGTGCTGGCCTGGCGCGACCGGAGCGATGTCGATGCCGACGAATTCACTGACGTCCCAGGGCAGCGCCGCCGCGGCGCCGCTGCCGGTTTCCTCGGTGATGGTGAACAGCGGATGGCAGTCGATCATCAGTTCTTCGCCACTGTCGACGATGGCTTTGAGGGCCGCCAGCAGTGCGGCCACTCCAGCCTTGTCATCGAGGTGGCGGGCGCTGATATGGCCGCTTTCGGTGAACTCCGGCAACGGGTCGAAGGCGACGAAATCGCCGACGCTGATGCCCAGCGATTCACAGTCGGCGCGGGTGGCGCAGTAGGCGTCCAGGCGCAATTCGATGTGATCCCAACTGATCGGCATTTCATCCACGGCGGTATTGAACGCGTGCCCGGACGCCATCAACGGCAAGACGCTGCCACGGATCACGCCGTTGTCGGTAAACAGGCTGACCCGGCTGCCTTCGGCAAAGCGGCTGGACCAGCAACCGACCGGCGCGAGGGTCAGGCGGCCGTTGTCCTTCACCGCACGCACCGCCGCGCCGATGGTGTCCAGGTGGGCGGAAACGGCGCGGTCGGGGCTGTTCTTCTTGCCCTTGAACGTGGCGCGGATGGTGCCGCGACGGGTCAGCTCGAAGGGAATGCCCAGTTCTTCAAGGCGCTCGGCGACGTAGCGCACGATGGTGTCGGTGAACCCGGTGGGGCTGGGAATGGCGAGCATTTCCAGCAGGACTTTTTGCAGGTAGCCGAGGTCCGGTTCGGGGATTTTGCTGGTCATGGAAACTCCTGATGAGTTGAGCGCATCGATGGTTTCGATGAGGGATTTGTGTTGTTTGTCAGTCCGTCTTCGCGAGCAAGCCCGCTCCCACATTTAATTGCATTCCCCTGTGGGAGCGGGCTTGCTCGCGAAGGGGCCGGTCCAGACAACACATCACTAAGAAACCACCGGCTGGCTGTGCGGAAACAACAAATCGACAAACCGCTCCGCCGTCGGCTGCGGTTCGTGGTTGGCCAGCCCGGCCCGTTCGTTGGCTTCGATAAACACGTAGTCTGGCTGGTCAGCGGCGGACACCATCAGGTCGAGGCCGACCACAGGAATGTCCAGCGCCCGGGCGGCCCGTACAGCCGCGTCCAGCAGCGTCGGGTGCAGGATCGCCGTGACGTCCTCGAGAATGCCGCCGGTATGAAGATTCGCCGTACGCCGTACGAACAGATGCTCGCCGGCCGGCAGAATGCTGCCGTAGTCGTATCCGGCCGCCTGCAAGGTGCGAAGGGTTTCCGCGTCCAGCGGGATCTTGCTTTCGCCACCCGTGGCCGCTTGTCGGCGCCGGCTCTGGGCTTCGATCAACTGGCCGATGGAGTGCTGGCCATCGCCGATCACTTCGGCCGGCCGGCGAATCGCGGCCGCGACCACTTCAAAACCGATCACCAGGATTCGCAGGTCGAGGCCTTGGTGGAAGCTTTCCAGCAGCACGCGACTATCAAACTGGCGGGCCGCCTCGATGGCGTGCTGCACCTCTTCGATGGTCTGCAGGTCGACCGCCACGCCTTGGCCCTGTTCGCCGTCCAGCGGTTTGACCACCACGCGCCGGTGCTCATCCAGGAACGCCAGATTGTCATCGGCATTGCCCGCTAGTTGCTGCACGGGCAGGTTCAGCCCGGCAGCCTTGAGCACCTTGTGGGTCAGGCTCTTGTCCTGGCACAGGGTCATGCTGATGGCGCTGGTCAGGTCACTCAGTGATTCGCGGCAGCGTACCCGGCGCCCGCCATGGCTGAGGGTGAACATTCCGGCATCGGCGTCATCGACTTGCACATCGATGCCGCGACGGTGTGCTTCTTCGACGATGATCCGGGCGTACGGATTAAAGGCGGCTTCGGGGCCCGGCCCGAGAAACAGCGACTGGTTGATACCGTTCTTGCGCTTGATGGCGAAGGTCGACAGGTTGCGAAAGCCGAGCTTGGCGTACAGGCTTTTCGCCTGGCGGTTGTCGTGCAGCACGGACAGGTCGAGGTAAGCGAGACCGCGACTCATGAAGTGTTCGATCAGATGCCGCACCAGCACTTCGCCGACGCCCGGCCGCGCACAATGCGGGTCGACCGCCAGGCACCAGAGACTGCTGCCGTGTTCCGGATCGTTGAAGGCTTTAGCATGATTGAGGCCCATGACGCTGCCGATGACCGCGCCGCTGTCATCGTCTTCCGCCAGCCAGTACACCGGGCCGCCCAGGTGGCGCGCAGTGAGCAGGGTGGCATCGATCGGCAGCATGCCGCGCGCCTGGTACAGCTGGTTGATGGCCTGCCAGTCGGCGTCGCTCTGCGCGCGTCGAATGCGAAATCCACGAAACACCCGGGTCGCCTGGCGGTAGTCGCTGAACCACAGGCGCAAGGTATCGGATGGGTCGAGGAACAGCTGCGCCGGCTCCAGCCCCAGCACCTGCTGGGGCGCGGCGACGTACAGCGCGATGTCCCGTTCGCCGGGCTGCTCGTTGAGCAACTCCGCGGCCAGGCTCGCCGCATCGGCAAAGGTGTGGCCGATCAACAAGCGGCCCCAACCGCAATGCACCGCAATCGGTGCGGCGCCGAGTTCACTGCCATCCTCGGCCAGGCGTGCCTGCAAACGTTCGTAGGAAGGCGACTGGCCGCGCAACAGGCGTTGGCTGAAAGCCGTGGCGTGAGGTTTCATCGGTCAGATTCCTTGTTCGCTGAGCCACAGGTTGAGGGCCGCCAGTTGCCACAGCTTGGAGCCGCGCAACGGCGTCAACTGTCCCTGGGGATCGGTCAGCAGACGGTCGAGCATTGCCGGGTTGAGCAGGCCGCGATCCTGGCTCGGATCGAGCAGCAACTCACGCACCCACTCCAGCGTATCGCCCTGCAAATGCTTGAGGCCCGGCACCGGGAAGTAACCTTTCTTGCGGTCGATCACTTCACTGGGAATCACTAGGCGCGCGGTTTCTTTCAAGACTTGCTTGCCGCCGTCCGGCAGTTTGAAACGCCCCGGAATCCGGGCCGACAGCTCCACCAGGCGGTAGTCGAGAAACGGCGTGCGCGCTTCCAGGCCCCAGGCCATGGTCATGTTGTCGACGCGTTTGACCGGGTCGTCCACCAGCATCACCGTACTGTCCAGACGCAAGGCCTTGTCCACTGCCGCATCGGCACCGGGCTGGGCGAAATGGGCTTTGACGAAGTCACCGGCGGCGTCATTGGCGGTCAGCCATTTGGGCTGCACGGTCGCCGCGTAGTCGTCGTAGCTGCGGTCGAAAAACGCGTCGCGGTACGCGGCATAGGGATCGCTCGCACCGTCCACTTGCGGGTACCAGTGGTAGCCGGCGAACAGTTCGTCGGCGCCCTGGCCGCTCTGGACGACCTTGCAGTGTTTGGCCACTTCGCGGGACAACAGGTAGAACGCGATGCAGTCATGACTGACCATCGGTTCGCTCATGGCGCGGAACGCGGCGGGCAGTTGTTCGATGATCTCTTTTTCATCGATGCGCAATTGGTGATGGTGCGTGCCGTAGTGCCGGGCGATCAGGTCGGAGTACTGGAACTCGTCACCGCGCTCGCCGCCGGCATCCTGGAAACCGATGGAGAAGGTCGACAGATTGTCCACGCCGACTTCCCGCAACAGGCCCACCAGCAAACTCGAGTCGACACCACCGGACAGCAGCACGCCAACATCGACCGCCGCACGCTGACGAATCGCGACGGCTTCGCGGGTGCTGTCGAGCACCCGGTCGCGCCAGTCTTCGAGGGTCAGGTTCTTCTCGTCGTCGTGGGGGCCGTAGGCCAGGGTCCACCAGGTTTTCTGCTCGGTGCGACCATCGGCTTCGATGCGCATCCAGGTCGCTGGCGGCAGTTTTTCGATGCCCGCCAGCAACGTGCGCGGTGCGGGGACCACGGCGTGGAAATTCAGGTAGTGATTGAGCGCCACCGGATCGAGGAGCGGATTGATGTCGCCGCCCTTGAGCAATGCCGGCAGTGCTGAGGCAAAGCGCAAGCGCTGGCCGGTGCGCGACAGGTACAAGGGTTTTACGCCAAGACGGTCGCGGGCGATGAACAGGCGTTGGGCATCGCGCTCCCAAACGGCAAAGGCAAACATACCGTTGAGTTTCGGCAGCAAGGCTTCGCCCCAGGCGTGATAGCCCTTGAGCAGGACTTCAGTGTCGCCACCGGAATAGAAGGAGTAACCCAGGCTTTCAAGCTCGGCGCGCAGTTCCGGAAAATTGTAGATAGCGCCGTTGAAGGCCAGGGACAGGCCCAATTGCGGGTCGATCATCGGCTGCGCCGAGCCGTCCGACAGGTCCATGATTTTCAGGCGCCGATGGCCCAGGGCAACCGGCCCCTGGCTATGAAATCCCCAGGCGTCGGGGCCGCGAGGGGCCAGGTGATGGGTGATTCGTTCAACGGCTGCAAGGTCTGCAGGTTGATGATCAAAACGTAACTCGCCAGCTAATCCGCACATAAATTCCTTACCGGTTTTTCCGTTGGGGAGGGTCAATCGATACCGCGCCAAAATGGCGGGTACTCAGAAACTGACCCGCCTCGGCAAGGGGAGTTTTATATCGATGAGTTATAAGAGGGCGAAACCCGGGCCGAGAGCCGCTGTGCGGGCGCTCCCGACGGCGGAATCGGCTATTTGCCCCGGATCAGGCGACGTAACGCAAACCGGTTGGGATGACAGGCTTCGGCCACGCTCCTGGGCAAGGGCAGGGGCTCGTTGTCCAGCCAGGCGGCCAGCAGTTCTCCGGACAGCGGTGCGGTGATCAGGCCGCGCGAGCCGTGGCCACTGTTGATGTACAAACCGTCGAGCCACGGGCATTCGACGTCCGGCACCTGCCGGGCGTCCTTGCCCAGCGCGGCATAGGCCTGAGCGAAGGCCTGGGTGTCGGCCAAGGGGCCAACGATTGGCAGGTAGTCGGGGCTGGTACAGCGAAACGCGGCGCGCCCCTGGAGGCTCTCGGGGTCGAGGCGGTCAATCTCCAGGCGCTCGACCAGATCGTGGGAAATCTCGTCGAGCATGGCCAGGTTGCCCAGGTGTTCAGCCGTGGTCGGCGTCATGTCATCGCTGTTGAAATCGAAACTGGCCCCCAGGGTGTGTTCGCCCAAGCGTGCGGGAGCGACATAGCCTTCGGCGCACACCACGGTGCTCAGGGCCTGGCTTTGCGGCGTTTGCACCAGGCGGGTGATTTGCCCGCGAATGCGTTTGAGCGGCAACCCGGCACTCTCGGGGAAACGCTGGATGTCCGCGGCACCGGCGAGGACCACCACGGGGGCGCTGGCAAGCAATTGCTCGCCGTTCCAGGCTTGCCACTGATCCTCGACTTTGCGCAGTTCCAGCGCATCACAATGCGTGAGCAGTCGAACCTGCGGATGCCTGGCCTGCCACTGGCACAGCGCCGGTGGGTGGACCCAGCCGCCTTGCGGATAGAACAGGCCCCCTTGTGCCAGCCCGATCCCGGCCACGGCCTGGGCCTTGGATTGATCCAGCAGGTGCAACAGGTCCGGCGCAAACGCCGCCGCCAATTGCGCCTGGCGTTCGGCTTCCTTGGTATCGAAGGCCAGTTGCAACACGCCGCAATCGTCCCAGTCGCGGCCCCGTTGCAAGTGTTCGAGCAGTCGCCGGGTGTAGCCGAATCCGCTGACGATCAATTGCGACAGCGCCGTGCCATGCGCTGATAACTTCAGGTAGAGCACGCCCTGCGGATTGCCCGAAGCTTCGCGGGCGATGTCGTCGTGACGCTCCAGCAACGTCACTTGCCAGCCCCGCGCGGCCAGGCTGGCGGCGCTGGCACAACCGGCCAGCCCGGCACCGATCACCAGTGCCTGGCGCTCGCCGCTCGGCGGTGCAGGTCGGGCAAACCAGGGTTTGTCGGGCGCCGGGGCGGGTACGTCGTGGGGCCAGCCGAGGAACTCGCCGCGCAGGATTTCCCATTTGTGGCCGATGCCCGGGGTGCGTTTCATCTTGAAACCGGCGGCGTTGAGCAGGCGCCGCACCCAACCGGTGCTGGTGAAGGTGCTGATGGAGGCACCGGGCGCAGCCAGGCGCGCCAGTTCGGCAAACAGTTCGGCGGTCCACATGTCCGGGTTTTTCGCCGGAGCGAAACCGTCGAGGAACCAGGCGTCGACCCGGGCGTCGAGTTGGGGCAGTTGCTCCAGCGCGTCGCCGATCAGCAGGGTCAGGGTGATGCGGCCGTGGTCCAGCGTCAGGCGCTGAAAGCCCTGATGGATGGCTACGTATTGCTCAAGCAGTTGATCGGCAAACACCTTGAGTTCCGGCCACAGTGCCAGGGCACGTTGCAAGTCGGCCGGGCTCAACGGGTACTTTTCGACGCTGACAAAATGCAGTCGCGCACCGGCCACGGCGTGTTGCTCGAACACCTGCCAGGCGCACAGGAAATTCAGCCCGGTGCCGAACCCCGTTTCACCGATGACCAGCCGCCCGCCCTCGGGCAAGGCCGCAAAGCGTTCCGCCAAACGGTTCTGTTCGATGAACACGTAGCGGGTTTCGTCCAGCCCCGATTTGTCGGAGAAATACACATCATCGAACACTCGCGAATACGGGCGACCTTGGTCGTCCCAGTCGAGCTGGGCGTGGGGCAATACAGGTTTCATGGCAGGCTCGGCAACGGCAAGGTCGCCATTCTAGCCGATCGCTAAAGGATCGCAGCCTTCGGCAGCTCCTACAGGATTACGCCGATCTATGTAGGAGCTGCCGAAGGCCGCGATCTTTTGATCCAGGCGGCATCGCTCGACATCAACTTCCGCTAGTCTTGCTCACATCTGGAAGGGAGCCATCCATGTTCGAATCCGCCGAAATCGATCACGCCATCGACAAAGAAACCTACGACGCCGAAGAACCGGCCCTGCGCGAGGCGTTGCTCGAAGCGCAGTTCGAATTGCAGCAGCAACGCCGCTTTCCGGTGATCATTTTGATCAATGGCATCGAAGGTGCCGGCAAGGGCGAGACGATCAAGTTGCTCAACGAGTGGATGGACCCGCGCCTGATCGAGGTCCGTACCTTTGATCAGCAAACTGACGAAGAACTGGCGCGGCCACCGGCCTGGCGCTACTGGCGGATGCTCCCGGCCAAGGGACGCATGGGGATTTTCTTCGGCAACTGGTACAGCCAGATGCTGCAGGGGCGGGTCCATGGCGAGTTCAAGGATCCGCGGCTGGACCAGGCGATCAATGGCGCCGAGCGCCTGGAAAAGATGCTCTGCGATGAAGGTGCGCTGATCTTCAAGTTCTGGTTTCACCTTTCCAAGAAGCAGATGAAGGCGCGGCTCAAGGCGTTGGCCGACGACCCGCTGCACAGCTGGCGCATCAGCCCGCTGGACTGGCAGCAATCGGAAACCTATGACAGGTTCGTGAAGTATGGCGAGCGGGTGCTGCGCCGTACCAGTCGCGTCTATGCACCCTGGCATGTGATCGCCGGGGCGGATGCCCATTATCGCAGTCTGGCCGTGGGGCGGATACTGCTGGCGGGCCTGCAGGGCGCATTGCAACGGCCGACGATCCATCCGGAAAAGGTCAGTGCCGCGCCAGTGTTCCCCAGTGTCGATCAAGTGAACCTGCTCGACAGCCTGGACCTGAGCCTGCACCTGGACAAGGAGGATTACGAAGAACAGCTGATCACCGAGCAGGCGCGTTTTTCCGGGTTGATGCGTGACAAACGCATGCGTCGCCATGCGCTGGTGACGGTGTTCGAGGGCAACGACGCGGCAGGCAAGGGCGGGGCGATCCGCCGGGTGGCGGCGGCGCTCGATCCGCGCCAATACAGCATCGTGCCGATTGCCGCCCCCACTGAAGAGGAGCGGGCGCAACCCTATCTGTGGCGCTTCTGGCGGCACCTCCCGGCCCGGGGCAAGTTCACCGTGTTCGACCGCTCCTGGTATGGCCGGGTGTTGGTGGAACGCATCGAAGGGTTTTGCAGCCCGGCAGACTGGCTGCGTGCCTACGGTGAAATCAACGACTTCGAGGAACAACTCACCGACGCCGGTGTGATCGTGGTCAAGTTCTGGCTGTCCATCGACAAACAGACGCAACTGGAGCGTTTTGAGGAACGCGAAAAGATTTCCTTCAAGCGCTTCAAGATCACTGAAGATGACTGGCGCAACCGTGAAAAATGGGATGACTATCGCGCAGCGGTCGGCGACATGGTTGACCGTACCAGCACCGAGATTGCGCCATGGACCCTGGTGGAGGCCAACGACAAGCGCTGGGCGCGAGTCAAAGTCTTGCGCACCATCAATCGGGCGCTGGAGGAGGCTTTCGAAAAAGCCGACCGGCATGAGCGCAAGAAGCAGAAGGACAAGGATTGAGGCGATGGTTACGCATACGCGGGGTGAATGATTGTCGCGGTCGGTGAAGGGCTGGACTTATGCTCGGTCCACTCTCAACCGACAACAACAATGAGGTATGCCATGCGTGAAGTGGTGATCGTCGACAGCGTGCGGACCGGCCTGGCCAAATCCTTTCGCGGCAAATTCAACATGACCCGCCCGGACGACATGGCGGCACACTGCGTCGATGCCCTGTTGGCGCGCACCGGTATCGATCCGGCAAGCGTCGAGGACTGCATCGTTGGCGCCGGTTCCAACGAAGGCGCCCAGGGTTTCAATATCGGGCGCAATGTCGCGGTGCTGTCGCGCCTGGGCATCGGTACGGCCGGCATGACCCTCAACCGCTTCTGTTCCTCGGGCTTGCAGGCGATCGCCATCGCCGCCAACCAGATCGCTTCGGGTTGCAGCGACATCATCGTCGCCGGTGGCGTCGAGTCCATCAGCCTGACCATGAAAAGCGTCAACACCGACAACCTGATCAACCCGCTGCTCAAGGAGCAGGTACCGGGTATCTACTTCCCGATGGGCCAGACGGCTGAAATCGTCGCACGTCGGTACAACGTCAGTCGTGAAGAGCAGGACCTGTACGCGCTGCAAAGCCAGCAGCGCACCGCAGAGGCTCAGGCCGCCGGGCTGTTCACTGATGAAATCGTGCCGATGGCGGTGAAGTACCGCGTCGAAGACAAGGCGACCGGCCAGGTACAGATCCTCGACGGCATCGTCGACCGCGATGACTGCAACCGCCCCGACACCACCCTGGAAAGCCTGGCCGGCTTGAAACCGGTGTTCGCCGAAGATGGCTCGGTCACGGCCGGCAACTCGTCGCAACTGTCGGACGGCGCGTCCATGACCCTGGTGATGAGCCTGGAAAAGGCACTGGAACTGGGGCTCAAGCCGAAAGCGTTCTTCCGTGGTTTTACCGTGGCCGGTTGCGCGCCGGACGAGATGGGCATCGGCCCGGTGTTTTCGGTGCCGAAACTGCTCAAGGCCAAAGGCTTGCAAGTTGCCGATATCGATCTGTGGGAACTCAACGAGGCGTTCGCTTCGCAGTGCCTCTATAGCCGTAATCGCCTGGAAATCGACAACGCCCGGTACAACGTCAACGGCGGCTCGATTTCCATCGGCCACCCGTTCGGCATGACCGGTTCGCGTCAGGTCGGGCATCTTGTGCGTGAGTTGCAGCGGCGCAATCTGCGGTACGGCATCGTCACCATGTGCGTGGGTGGGGGGATGGGGGCTACGGGGTTGTTTGAAGCGGTGAGGTAAACCCCGGTTTTTTGCGTTGTCTGCCAGATAGCTTTCGCGAGCAAGCCCGCTCCCACATTTGACCGCGTACACCGTTCAATGTGGGAGCGGGCTTGCTCGCGAATGCAGGCTCCGCGGTCTTTCACATTGCGACCCGCACAGTTTCAATCGCGGCCAGACCGTAACTGTCCCTGTGTACGCCACCGCTCTGCGCCTAGAATGACGGCTCCTGTCAGTTGGCTTCGGGGTACACATGCACATTTCATCGGGTCGCTGGGTTTACGGTCTGTTCCTGGCCTTGCTGACCGCGTTGTTGTGGGGAATCCTGCCGATCAAGCTCAAGCAAGTGTTACTGGTGATGGACCCTGTGACGGTGACCTGGTTTCGCCTGCTGGTGTCTGGTGGCTGCCTGTTCATTTACCTGGCGGCCACCAGGCGCCTGCCCAGCCGCAAAGTGCTCGGTCCTCGCGGTGGCTGGCTGGTGCTGATGGCCGTGCTTGGCCTGGTGGGCAACTATGTCTTGTATTTGATGGGCCTGAACCTGCTCAGCCCCGGCACCGCGCAACTGGTGGTGCAGATGGGGCCGATCATGCTGCTGATCGCCAGTCTGTTTGTGTTCAAGGAACGCTTCAGCCTGGGGCAGGGGATTGGCCTGCTGGTGCTGCTGATCGGCTTTGCGCTGTTCTTCAACCAGCGCTTGAGTGAATTGCTCACGTCGCTGACCGACTACACCGCCGGCGTGCTGCTGGTGCTGCTGGCATCCACGGTCTGGACCTTCTATGCCCTGGGGCAGAAGCAATTGCTGACGGTGTGGAATTCGCTGCAGGTGATGATGGTGATCTACCTGTTTTGCGCGGCGCTGCTGACGCCCTGGGTGCATCCGCTTGAAGCGCTGCAATTGAACCCCTTGCAGGGGTGGTTGCTGCTGGCGTGCTGTCTCAACACGCTGATTGCCTATGGCGCCTTTGCCGAGGCCCTGGCCCACTGGGAAGCTTCCCGGGTCAGCGCGACGCTGGCCATCACGCCGTTGGTGACTTTTGCGGCGGTTGCCATGGCGGCATGGCTGTGGCCCGAGTATGTGCATGCCGAGACGATCAATGGGTTGGGTTATGGCGGTGCGGTGCTGGTGGTGCTGGGGTCGGCGCTGGTGGCGTTGGGGCCGTCGTTGATTGCCGGGTTGCGGGCGCGGCGGATGCGGATGGCGGTCGGTCGGTAGACCGTATTATCGTTCTTCGCGAGCAAGCCCGCTCCCACATTTGACCGCGTTCGCAGTTCAATGTGGGAGCGGGCTTGCCCGCGAAGACGGATTTTCAGGCGCTACAGATTCAGCCCTTGGCCCCAGCCTCCAGCATGTTCTCCGGCCTTACCCAGGCATCGAACTCCTCATCGGTCAGATACCCCAACTGCAACGCCGCCTCACGCAAGGTCAGCCCTTCGCTGTAGGCCTTCTTGGCGATCTCCGCCGATTTGTCATAGCCAATGTGCGGGTTGAGCGCCGTCACCAGCATCAGGCCACGTTCCAGGTGTTCAGCCATTTTTTCCGCATCCGGCTCCAGGCCGGCCACGCAATGCTGCTGGAAGTTGCTGCAGCCATCACCGAGCAATCGGATCGATTGCAGCAGGTTATGGATGATCACCGGTTTGAACACGTTCAACTGCAAGTGGCCCTGACTGGCCGCAAAGCCGATAGCGACGTCGTTGCCCAGCACCTGGCAGGCCAGCATCGATAACGCTTCGCACTGGGTCGGGTTGACCTTGCCCGGCATGATCGAACTGCCCGGTTCATTGGCCGGCAGCCTGACTTCGGCGAAGCCGGCGCGGGGACCGGAGCCCAGCAGGCGCAGGTCGTTGGCGATTTTCATCAGGGTCACGGCGAGGGTTTTCAGCGCGCCGGACAGCGTGGTCAGCGGCTCATGGCCGGCCAGTGCGGCGAATTTGTTCGGCGCGGTGATAAACGGCAAGCCGGAGAGGGCGGCCAGTTCGGCGGCGATGGCTTCACCGAAACCGTGGGGCGAATTCAGCCCGGTGCCGACCGCTGTGCCGCCCTGGGCCAGCTCGCAGACCGCGGGCAGTGCGCTGCGGATCGCCCGCTCGGCGTAATCGAGTTGCGCGATGAAGGCCGAGATTTCCTGACCGAAGCTGATCGGTGTCGCATCCATCATGTGGGTGCGGCCGGTCTTGACCAGCTTCATATGGCGAGCAGCCAGCTCGGCCAGGCCGCCGGACAATTCGCTGATCGCCGGCAGCAAGTGCTGCTGCACCGCCTGCACGGCCGCGATGTGCATGGCAGTGGGGAAACAGTCGTTGGAACTCTGGGAGCGATTGACGTGATCGTTGGGGTGCACGGGGGACTTGCCGCCACGGGGGTTGCCAGCCAGCTCGTTGGCGCGACCGGCGATCACTTCGTTGACGTTCATGTTGCTCTGGGTGCCACTGCCGGTTTGCCAGACCACCAGCGGAAACTGGTCATCATGGTCGCCGGCGAGCACCTCGTCGGCGGCCTGCTCGATCAGACGGGCGATATCGGCGGGCAGGTCGCCGTTGCGATCATTGACCCGCGCCGCGGCTTTCTTGATCAGCGCCAGGGCATGTAACACCGCCAGCGGCATGCGTTCGTTGCCGATGGCGAAGTTGATCAGCGAGCGTTGCGTCTGAGCACCCCAATAGGCTTCATCCGGGACTTCAACCTGGCCGAGGCTGTCGGTTTCGATACGGCTCATCTTGCTCACTCCTGTAGGTCCGATTGCGCAGTTTAGGCCGTGATCGACGGCCGTGGTTCCATCAGTCTGAATTTGTCCATTCAACCCCTCTAAATCAGGTGCGACAAGGCTTGGGGTTGAGCGACACACTTTTTTAGGCGCAGAATGGATGCCCTTGGGGTCTTACCTCGCCAGCTAGAATAGGAAACTCGATGACTCGTCTTCGTGCCATCTGTACCGCCGTTGCTTTGGTCTGCGCCAGCGGCCAGGTTCTCGCCGACACTGCCAGCCATAACGCCAGTGCCGAGGCTTTCCTGACCATGGCGCACGCCGACAAACTGGGCACTCCGGTGTACATGCAAGTACAGCAGATGTTTGCCCAGCGTTTCGAACAGGCCAAAGCCCCTGAATCGAAAAAAGCCGTACTGGAAACCTACCAGGCCAAGGCTAACGCCGCTCTGGACCAGGCCATTGGCTGGAACAAGCTGAAGCCGGACATGGTCAAGCTGTACACCAGCAACTTCAGCGAATCCGAGCTCAAGGACCTGGTTGCGTTCTACCAGTCGCCACTGGGCAAGAAAGTCATGGAAAAAATGCCCCAGCTGACCCAGCAATCGGCCCAGATGACCCAGTCCAAGCTGGAAAGCGCTGTGCCGGTGGTCAACAAGCTGCTGGCTGACATGACGGCCGAGCTGGCCCCGAAAGACGCGGCTGCACCCGCCAAGAAAAAGCCTTAAGCGGAGTTCGGTATGACTATGCAACAACGCATCGAATCGACGCTGGCCCTGCTTCAGCCCGAGCATCTGCAAGTGCTGGATGAGAGCCACATGCACAGCCGTGGGCTGCAAACCCATTTCAAGGCCGTGGTGGTCAGCGCGCAGTTCGATGGCCTGAACCGGGTCAAACGCCACCAGAAAGTCTACGGCACGCTCGGCGAGCTGATGGGCGAGTTCCATGCGTTGGCGCTGCATACCTACACGCCAGAGGAATGGGCACAGATCGACGCGGCTCCGGCCTCGCCGACCTGTGCGGGCGGAGAGAAGCAGTAAAAACAGCTATAAGCTGCAAGCTGCAAGTTCAAGGCGCCGCGCTCCAAACTTGTGGCCTGAAGCTTGCCGCTAGAAGCTGCTGTTTTGCTACAATGCCCAACGCGCCGCTCACCCGGCGCGTTTTTTTTCGCATCCGGTTCACCCCTTACGAGGGTAGCCACCTGGAGATTTACCCATGACACAACAGATTGTCGTGGCGGCACTGTATAAGTTCGTCACCCTGGAAGATTACGTCGCCCTGCGCGAGCCCCTGCTGCAAGCGATGGTCGACAACGGCATCAAAGGCACCCTGCTGATTGCCGAAGAAGGCATCAACGGTACCGTGTCCGGCAGCCGCGAAGGCATCGACGGGCTGATGGCCTGGCTCAAGAACGACCCACGCATGGACGACATCGACCATAAAGAGTCGTACTGCGATGAGCAGCCGTTCTACCGCACCAAAGTCAAACTCAAGAAAGAAATCGTCACCCTCGGTGTGGAAGGCGTGGACCCGAACAAAAAGGTCGGCACCTACGTCGATCCACAGGACTGGAACGCGCTGATCAGCGACCCGCAAGTGCTGTTGATCGACACCCGCAACGATTACGAAGTCTCGATTGGCACCTTCGAAGGCGCCATCGACCCGAAAACCACCAGTTTTCGCGAATTTCCCGACTACATCAAAGCCAACTTCGACCCGGCCGTGCACAAGAAGGTTGCGATGTTCTGCACCGGCGGCATCCGCTGCGAGAAGGCGTCGAGCTACATGCTCAGCGAGGGCTTCGGTGAGGTCTACCACCTCAAGGGCGGCATCCTGAAGTACCTCGAAGAGGTGCCGCAGGAAGAAACCAAGTGGCAGGGCGACTGCTTCGTGTTCGACAACCGCGTGACCGTGCGTCACGACCTGAGCGAAGGTGACTACGATCAATGTCATGCCTGCCGCACTCCGGTCAGCATTGAAGACCGCGCGTCCGAGCATTACGTGGCCGGCATCAGTTGCCCGCATTGCTGGGATAAGCTGAGTGAGAAGACCCGTCGCAGCGCCATCGACCGGCAGAAGCAGATCGAGCTGGCCAAGGCTCGTAACCAGCCCCACCCGATCGGCTACAACTACAAGCAAGCATCCACCGAGGCCTGAACCATGTCTGCGCGCCTGCTCTATGTGATGGACCCGATGTGTTCCTGGTGCTGGGGGTTTGCCCCGGTGGCCAAGGCACTGGTCGAGCAGGCGCAAGCCGCGGGTGTGGATGTGCATCTGATCGTGGGTGGCTTGCGCACCGGTAGCGGTGCGGCGCTGGAGCCGACCACCCGACGCTATATTTTTGAGCATTGGCAGGCGGTCACCGAGGCCACTGGCCAGCCGTTCAAGTTCGAAGGCGCGCTGCCCGACGGTTTTGTCTACGATACCGAACCTGCCTGCCGGGCCTTGGTGACGGCGCGCAGCCTGGCGCCGGATTGCGCGTTGAGACTGCTCGGGCTGATTCAGCACGCATTTTATGCCGAAGGCCGTGATGTCACCCAGGCCAGCGTGTTGGTCGAGTTGGCGGAACAGGCCGGTCTGCCGCGCATCGAGTTCGCCGGTGCTTTCGATCGGGCTGATATGCACGCAGCCACCGCCGCCGATTTCACCTGGGTCCAGGACCTGGGTATCGCCGGTTTTCCTACATTGCTCGCTGAACGCAATGGTCAATTGGCATTGCTGACCAACGGCTATCAGCCTCTGAGTGTGCTGTCCCCGCTGCTCGGCCGCTGGCTGGAGCGCGCTGCCTGTGCATGACCTGCCCGAAGACGTCGCCACCGCTAAACGTGTCGACCGTCTGAGCTGGGCGGAAATCCGTCGCCTGGCCCTGCATCACAAGAAGTCCCTGTGGATCGCCAACGGCGTGGCCGTGCTGGCGACCTTGTGCAGCGTGCCGATTCCCTTGCTCCTGCCGTTGCTGGTGGACGAGGTGTTGCTGGGGCACGGTGATGCCGCGCTGAAGATCATGAACCACGCGCTGCCCGAAGGCTGGCAAAAAGCGGCGGGCTACATCGGCCTGATGCTGCTGGTGACCTTGACCCTGAGGTGTACGGCGTTGCTGTTCAACGTGGTGCAGGCGAAATTGTTCGCCGGGTTGGCCAAGGACATCGTCTACCGCATTCGCATACGTCTGATCGAACGGCTCAAGCGTATCTCGCTGGGTGAATACGAAAGCCTGGGCAGTGGCACGGTGACCACGCATCTGGTCACCGACCTGGACACGCTGGACAAATTCGTCGGTGAAACCCTCAGTCGTTTCCTCGTGGCCATGCTGACCCTGGTCGGTACGGCGGGCATTCTGATGTGGATGCACTGGAAACTGGCATTGCTGATCCTGCTGTTCAACCCGCTGGTGATCTACGCCACGGTGCAGTTGGGCAAACGGGTCAAGCACCTGAAAAAACTCGAGAACGACAGTACTTCGCGCTTTACCCAGGCACTGACCGAAACCCTGGATGCCATCCAGGAAGTTCGCGCCGGCAACCGTCAGGGGTTTTTCCTCGGTCGCTTGGGGCAACGCGCCCGTGACGTGCGCGACTATGCGGTGAATTCGCAATGGAAAACCGATGCGTCGAACCGGGCCAGCGGTTTGTTGTTCCAGTTCGGCATCGATATTTTCCGTGCCGCGGCCATGCTCACGGTGTTGTTCTCCGATTTGTCCATCGGCCAGATGCTCGCGGTGTTCAGCTACCTGTGGTTCATGATCGGTCCGGTCGAACAGCTGCTGAACCTGCAATATGCCTACTACGCTGCCGGCGGTGCGCTGTCGCGGATCAATGAGCTGCTGTCGCGCGCTGATGAGCCTGAATACCCGGGCGGCGTCGACCCGTTCATCGGGCGCGAGACCGTCGGGCTGGAAGTACAAGGGTTGAGCTTCGGTTACGGCGATGAACTGGTCCTGAACCAGATGAACCTGTCCATCGCCCCCGGCGAAAAGGTCGCGATCGTCGGCGCCAGTGGCGGGGGCAAGAGCACGCTGGTGCAACTGCTGCTGGGTTTGTACACGCCGTTGGCCGGAACCATTCGATTTGGCGGTTCGACCCAGCAGGAGATCGGCCTGGAAACCGTGCGGGAAAATGTTGCCGTGGTCCTGCAACATCCGGCGCTGTTCAACGACACCATCCGGGCCAACCTGACCATGGGGCGTGAGCGCACTGACGAGGCTTGCTGGCATGCACTGGAAATAGCCCAGTTGCACGGCACGGTGCGGGATTTGCCCAATGGCCTGGACAGTATCGTCGGGCGCTCCGGCGTGCGTTTGTCCGGTGGACAGCGCCAACGCCTGGCCATCGCCCGGATGGTGCTCGCCGAGCCCAAGGTGGTGATCCTCGACGAAGCCACCTCCGCGCTGGATGCCGCCACCGAATACAACCTGCACCAGGCCCTGGCGCGGTTTCTGAGCAACCGCACCACGTTGATCATTGCCCACCGCCTTTCGGCGGTGAAGCAGGCTGATCGAGTGCTGGTATTCGACGGTGGGCAAGTGGCCGAGGACGGCGACCACCAGCAGCTGATTGCCGATGGTGGTCTGTATGCCAAGCTGTATGGGCATTTGCAGCGGCACTGACCAGCAAGCAATTACTTCCAGATCACGCCCAGTGCATCGGCGCTGCCGTCATAACCGAACTGCTTCATCACGACCGAGCACGATTCGCATGGCGCCAGGGCGGTGGCGATCGTGATGGAGTCCAGATCCTTGGGATTGGGGTATTTGCCGCGGATGACACTGATTAGTTTGCTTTCGGTGTCCAGCGAGGTAGGGCGAGATGTGAGCGCAGGCGTGTAGGTTTCAATGTCATTGATGGTGCGCGGGATCGCCTGCAACTTGCCTTGGGGTGATACCTCAAGTGCGGTCTGCGGGAAGCTGACTTTATGATCGATATTGAAGTAGCTGGTGCTGCCGACTTTAACCTCATTCGTATGTCTGTTGTTGGCAAACAATGGCAGGAAACCCGTATCACCCTTGTTGCCGGAAACGCTGACATACACCTCGCGCCCCCCGGCTTTTGTCTTGATTTCGGCGAACGCGATGTTCCGGGGTTTGTGCAGGGGGCGTCGTGTTTTCTTGCTGATGAGGCGTTGCAGGCGCCTCATCGTGTCATCGATTTTTAATGCCTTGGGCCCCGCCTGCGTCGACGATGCGACGGTGATGACGTTTTCTTCAAACAGGTTGTTGAAAATTTCCGCAGTCGTTTCACGTGCGCTGTCGGGGGCAGCCTTGGACAGCGACCAGGTTGCGGCACCGTCGGTGGAAAACCGAATGATCATTCGTGTGGAATGATCGAATAAAGCCGCTTCCCCCGGGCTGGTATCAACCTTGAGCCATTTGAGTGTTTCAGGCGGATTGGCATGGCCGCCGATCGGGATGGCAATCTCATCCATCGCTTTCAGTGCTCGCTCTACCGACGCCTGGCCATGGATTCTGACCATGTTGTTGGCATTCAGAGAACCGGTGTACACCACCAATAACTCGTTTTTCAGTTCATCGGGAAGGGTGTCGGCTTTCTTGAACGTCAGGAGGTCATGCACGCCATGTCCAGATGCGCGCTCGGCGAAATAATAGTCCCCGGCGTTCAATCGCGTGAAAACGTAGTGTTTTGAACCGTCCGCCGCTTCGACAATGATACTGCCGATGTGGAAGTTATCGACGAGCTCTTCTCCCGGAACGGGGACACTGACCATGACCCGCCCATAAATACCTTTTTGAAATTCCATTGTGCCCTGAAGGGTTGAGTGGGCGCGGATCGCGTCCACTTGCATTGCAGCTCTGTTGGTCGCGGGGATGTAAGTAACATCCCCGAACCAGGGCGCCCAACCCTTGGCGGTATCAAAACTGCCGATGTCGGGTGTGGGGGCAGGGTCGCGAATGACATAGCTGGTTTTACACGGCGCGGAACCGGGCATGCGACGGATCCTGCAAGGAGCCGCCTTATAGCTGTCCTTCAGGTCCATCAGGTCGGCGCGGCGTAACACATCATCCTTCAGTCGGTAAGGTTGGTCGTCAATGAAGAGCGTCGTCCGGCCATCGACTTCAAGCACTTCGCGCACGCTGCTTTTGTCAGCCAACTCGACAATGACATTGTCCTTGGTTTTTTCCAGGGGGCTGTAGTGGGATCGCCCCAATGAGAACTCTCTCGAACGGCTGCGTAGCAAGGGGCCATAGGGCTTGGACGACAATGGATCGACCAGGTAATACCGGGCCTTGCCTGAGGACGACAGATTGCGTACGGGTACATCGTCCAGACCTCTAAGGGACGTTAACTGGTCGCCGTTGACCAAAGGTTTCCAGCGGCCCGCACCAGTGACCTGCGGCAGGCTGCGGGAGAAATTATAGTGCCCTGCACTGCCCGCCAATTCCTTGATGCGGAAAATACCGGATCTGCCGATTTTAAGTCCTTTTGATCCCAATGCCTTGAGCAGCGCTCCGATGCCGTCAAGCGGGTTCAGTGCCATCAAGCTCAAAATCAAAAACTCTTTGGTCAGCAATTTAAATGCTGGAAGTCTGGCGCGTAAGGTCAGTCGGCCGGCATTGCTGATCAGTTTTGTCGAGCCCGAAGCAAACTTGCCGATCGGTTGTGCGAATGACAACAGGTCGATGAACACTCCGAACACTCCATTGATAAGGCGTGTCTTTTCGCCTGAGGCCAGATCTTCGATACTTTTCCAGAATGGCACGAAGATTTTGATAACTTCGCGGATTTCATCTTTCTCGGCTTTTTCGCGTTCAAACTCAGTCTGCCCGGCACAGTCCTTGTAGAGCTGTTTGGGGTCTACA
This sequence comes from Pseudomonas sp. ACN5, assembly GCF_002303975.1. Lineage (NCBI taxonomy): Bacteria > Pseudomonadati > Pseudomonadota > Gammaproteobacteria > Pseudomonadales > Pseudomonadaceae > Pseudomonas > Pseudomonas sp. ACN5. The sequence goes on from NZ_MRCP01000010.1 coordinate 145,635, forward strand.
AACGGTAGCAGGCTGGCAATGAAATGACTGATTGCCAGGCAACGGGGTGAGGAAAGTGTCAGTGGAGTGCTGTTTGCGGTTTGCACATCGTTGGAAGGAGCGGTGAACGTATCACCTAGCTGTTCGATGATTGCCTCACAGACCGCTCCGGCGTTGGGTGCGCTCCCGATCGAATGAGCATCCCAGTCAAAGGGTAATGTCTGGTTGCGCAACACCGAAACGGAAACGGTCCCTTTGTTCATTCGCCACGTCTCGGTTTTCTGGACACCCCCGAATTGCTCCGGGTCGGGGTTTTCCACGCGGCGTATCACCCCAGCTCGGGGCAGCAGTTCGTAGGTTCTTGTTTCCTCGGCGTAGGTCGTCTGCAAAATCAGGCCGTTACGGGCTCGTAGTGGCAGGATTATTTCAGGTGTTTCGTTTTGGGCTTCTACACCGCTGGTTTCCTTTCTCAGGCTATGGATTTTGAGTTCACCCCATTCAATGGCCTGGCGATCGTCGAATGGGAGTGAGGCCAGTTGACTGCGAATCAGCGTTTTGTAAGCAGTTGTCTGTCGTTCAACGTAATCCAGGAAGCCGTCATAGAACATCGATTTCACTTCTGGCAAGATGCCATATACCGCCGGTATCCCTGATGCTTCCCAGTAAAATGGCGACGCTACCTTTCGGTTACTGTCGATCCTGAAATAGTATTGACTGACGGCGCCATCAGCCTGCGTGTAATACCATCGTGTCTGCTCATCGAATTCATTTGAGGCGAGGATGTCGATGAGCGAATAGCGATCGTACCCCTTGCCACGGAGGGTCGGAACGCTATTCCATCGGATGGTTTCGCGTTCTTTCCTCGCCAGCTTCCTGTTTTGCGCGACAAAGCGTTTTCCAAAGAACTTTTCCGCTACGATTTTCGCCATTGATAGTCGGTTTGGCGGGGTTTCGTTGATTCGGGTGATGGCAGTGCCGAGCGCATTGGTGTGTTTATCCAGCTCCGATAGCGCCAGTTCGATTTCGGGCTCTGTGTAATCCTCATGACGCTTAGGCAGGATGATGCCTTGGGTCACTGCCCAGTCCAGTGTCGGCAGCAGCCTTGCCAGGCTGACTTCTTTGAGTTGCTCGTCTGTCGCTCCCTCGGCCCGATCGAGAGCCAGGTTAACCAAATGCTGAAAGGTCATTCTGCACAACGCTTCGGGGTCGGTAGCGTTTATCAGGTTCACGCCATTCATGAAGTTCACCCAAACAAGGGAGCTCCGGTATGGAAGCGCGGTCGGAATATCGGTGACACGGAACTCGACCGGAAACTGGTGCAGAAACAATCGGGCCATAACAATCGCTTCTTTTTCCGACGCGGCCCGTTTTGACCTGAGTAGATGGGTCTCGAATTCGTTTCGGATGGCCGGATAACTTTTGCCCCAGTGTGAACGTGACTGCCAATCGAAACCGGCAACTTCTTCCGGTTTTTGGCTCGGTGTCTCAAACCAGATTTGCAATGCGTTGGCTATGACTTTGATGCGGATGTGCGGCGACGTTTCTTCGCCTGGTGCTCCTCCATACCAGTTCAAAGTCGACAGCAAGCCGGTTGCCAGCTTCTCGGCTTCAGGGTTTTGCAGGATTTTTTCAAGAAAAACGGTAGGAGTGGCGCGGATTTGTTCAGCGGTAGCCGACATAAGAGTGTCGTTGGCCAGATGAGTGAATGGAGAAATGCCCGCCTCGGGCAGAAACGTTCTTATCGTTTCGATCGTTTCCGCACCGATGATCTGCTCTTGCACTTTTTGCATAGTGATACTTGAGGGATCGGATGAAGCTGCCCTGACAACGTTGAACACTTTGCGATCCTTTGCGCTGGGAGGACGCTTCAAGTCGACAATGTTGAAGTCGTCTTCCAGTTTCAGACGATAGCTTGCGATTTTTTCCTCAAGGGCATTGATGGCGGCTTGGTGTTCAGCCGAGTTGGTCGGATCCCAGGGGGCAAGACCGTAAAAAGTGGCCATTCCTGGCAGGCTGACAAGGCGGTCGTAACGGATCTGTCCGCCCAGCAACTTAGCCGTCTTTTCGATGCGTGCTTTAAATTCTGACCATTTTTCAGATCCGGTTAATGCCAGAACTACTTTGTTCTGGTCATCGCGATTCGACGTCTCGTAGACGTAGGTTCCGTCTTTTGCAGTGACAATCAAATAATGAGGGGACACGTTTTTACTTTTACACAGTGCTTGATACTTGCTGTCTTTCATCAAGTCTTGCAAAGCGGTTTGACCGGCTTCATTTTCTTGATCCAGCGGAGAGAGCGTGCAGGGTCTGAGCAGTGTTCGCGCGAAATGAGACATAGAGCCGACTTCTGCGCGCAGGAAAGACAGTAATAATTCATAGTCATCCAGTTGGCTCTGATAGATCTGCGCAGTGGTCGGGGTTGAATTTAGAGTTTCAGTTGATGTGCTAGTTGAAGGGGGAGTTTGCATAAGCCAGCTTCTCTTTTCGTTGCATCGGTTGGTATGCGCTCGATTGAACGAGCATTGGTGTTTCGCCACCGATTACAACGGTTCATGGCAAGGGCTGTGCGGTACATAGATAATGCACCGTTTTTGAAGAAGTCGATTTCTGTTCGAGGTCTATGGCAGGGGGGGACGGCGCTGGCGTTGCTGCAAGAGTGCTGCTCACGGTGGGCGGCAGTTCTTACTTGCCGGGATCACGAATGCCCCCTAGTCTGGCTATAGCGATTTCGTCCGGAAGACGAGCAAGCAGTGCTAATGCAAGGGACCTCATGAATCAAACGCGGACTCTCGGAACGCCACGGTTGTTGGGCATTGTCTGGCCATTTATCGCCGTTGTGTTGTTTCAAGCCTTGCTGGGCGGCGTTAGCCTTTATGTGCTGTCGGCTGTTCGTGGCTATGTTGCCGGCGAAAGCCTTTGGTCCAAGGGCCAGAAAGATGCCATCTATTACCTGAACCTCTACGCCGACAGCGGCGACGAAGGGATATTTGATAAGTACCGGAACGCCATTTCCGTGCCTCAAGGCGGGCATGAATTGCGTGTGGCGCTGGATCAGCAACCGCCAGACATCGAAGCGGCGAGGCTGGCGATCCTCAAGGGGGGCAACCACCCGGACGACGTTTCCAGCCTGATCTGGCTGTACCTCAACTTTCGTCACTTCAGTTACCTCGAAAAAGCCATCGATCTGTGGACCGTGGGGGATGCCTATCTGGCCAAGCTCGATGACGTTGCCAGGGACATGCATCAGCACATCAATACCCGCCCTGCCTCTGATGCGGATATCCAGCGCTGGAAGGAGCAGATCTTCGCGATCAATGATGAAGTGACTCCGGCGGCGAAAGCCTTCAGTGATGCACTGGGGGAAGGGTCGCGGGTCATTCTTCGTCTGCTGCTGCTGACTAACCTCGCCACTGCGCTTGGATTGATTGCGCTGGCGCTGATGCGCACCCGCAAGCTGCTCAAGCAGCGCCATGCCTTCGCCGATGCGCTGCAGCTGGAGAAAGAGCGGGCGCAGATCACCCTGCAATCGATTGGCGACGGCGTGATCACCACAGATGTTTCCGGTGCGATTGCCTATATGAACCCGGCGGCCGAGGCATTGACCCACTGGAAGGCCGAGCAGGCGACAGGCTTGCCGCTGGCAGCGCTGTTCAACCTGCTGGATGAAGAGGCCCAGGCCGATGGCTTCACCCTTATCGAGCATATTCTCAGCGGCCAGCTCAGTGGCGGCAGCGAGCACTCCAGGCTGATTCAACGCCTGGACGGCAGCACGGTGTCGGTCACACTGGTGGGCGCGCCCATCCGCAATGCCGGCAAAGTCAGCGGTACGGTGCTGGTGCTGCATGACATGACCCAGGAGCGGCAATACATCGCCAATCTGTCATGGCAGGCGACCCACGATGCCTTGACCGGACTCGCCAACCGCCGTGAATTCGAATATCGCCTGGAACAGGCGCTGCACAGCCTGACCCGCTACTCGGGGCGCCATGCCCTGATGTTCCTCGATCTGGATCAGTTCAAGCTGGTCAACGATACCTGCGGCCATGCGGCGGGCGACGAACTGTTGCGGCATATCTGCGCCTTGCTGCAGTCGGGGCTGCGCGAAGGCGATACCCTGGCGCGCCTGGGCGGCGACGAGTTTGGCATCCTGCTGGAAAACTGCGCGCCGGAAGCGGCGGAGAAAATTGCCGAGAGCCTGCGCCAGACTGTGCAGAATCTGCATTTTGTCTGGAAGGGCCGACCTTTCGTCACCACTGTCAGTATCGGGCTGGTTCATGTCGCGCAGAATCCGACGACGCTCGAAGTCTCGCTACGTGCTGCTGACATGGCGTGCTACATGGCCAAGGAAAAGGGCCGCAACCGGGTCCAGGTCTATCATCCGGATGACTCGGAACTGTCCCTGCGTTTCGGCGAAATGGCCTGGGTGCAACGTTTGCACATGGCGCTGGAGGAAAACCGCTTCTGCCTGTATGCCCAGGAAATCGTCCCCTTGGGTCATGTCGAGCAGCACGGCGGGCATATTGAAATTCTGCTGCGATTGCATGATGAAGCCGGGCGGATGATCTTGCCCGACAGCTTCATTCCGGCTGCCGAGCGTTATGGCCTGATGAGCTCGCTTGATCGTTGGGTGGTGCAGAACGTGTTCAAGATCATTGCCCAATGTCGGGCCGAGCGAAGCCAAGGCCCGCTGGCCATGTGTGCGATTAATCTGTCAGGCACGACGATCGGGGATGAGGCGTTCCTGGACTTCCTGCGTGAACAGTTTGTGACCTATTCGATTCCGCCTGAAATGATTTGTTTTGAAATTACTGAAACCAGTGCTATTTCAAATCTTGGCAGCGCCATTAGATTCATTAATGAACTCAAAGGCTTAGGATGCCATTTTTCACTGGACGACTTTTGTGCCGGAATGTCCTCATTCGCGTACCTGAAACATTTGCCTGTAGACTTCCTGAAGATCGACGGGAGTTTTGTAAAGGATATGCTGGACGACCCGATTAACCGCGCCATGGTCGAGGTGATCAATCACATCGGCCATGTCATGGGTAAGCGCACGATTGCCGAGTTTGTCGAAACGCCCCAGATCGAGCAGGCACTGCTGGAGATCGGGGTTGATTACGCTCAAGGGTATGTGATTGAACGCCCGCATCTGTTTACCAGCGATAGCTTGTTGAGTCGTCCTGCCAGGCCCCAGCCGATGTTGTTCAAGGCCCCTGGCACGTTCCGTTGAAATTCCTGCCGGTCTGACAATCACAATCAAAAGGAGCTCGACAGTGATCGACACATTCAACCGAACCGGACCGCTCATGGAAGCTGCAAGTTACCCTGCCTGGGCCCAGCGCCTGATCCAGGATTGCAGCGAGAGCAAGCGCCGGGTTGTCGAACACGAACTGTACCAACGCATGCGAGACAACAAGCTCAGTGCGAAGACCATGCGCCAATACCTGATCGGTGGTTGGCCGGTGGTCGAACAGTTCGCGTTGTATATGGCAAAAAACCTGACCAAGACCCGCTTCGCCCGTCATCCCGGCGAAGACATGGCCCGTCGCTGGCTGATGCGCAACATCCGCGTCGAATTGAACCACGCCGATTATTGGGTGCACTGGAGTCGCGCGCACGGTGTCAGCCTTGAGGACCTGCAGGCACAGCAGGTTGCACCGGAGCTTCACGCGTTGAGCCATTGGTGCTGGCACACCAGTTCGGCCGACTCGCTGATCGTTGCGATTGCCGCCACCAACTACGCCATCGAAGGAGCGACCGGGGAATGGTCGGCGCTCGTGTGTTCCAACGGTATCTACGCCGCCTCGTTCCCCGAGGAGGATCGCAAGCGGGCGATGAAGTGGTTGAAGATGCATGCCCAGTACGACGATGCCCATCCGTGGGAAGCCCTGGAAATCATCTGCACATTGGCGGGCACCAACCCGAGCAAATCCCTGCAGGTGGAATTGCGCCAGGCCGTTTGCAAGAGTTACGACTACATGTACCTGTTTCTCGAGCGTTGCATGCAATTGGAGCACGCAGAGCGGGCGCCGGTCGTGCGTGAGCGGATGGCATTGGCCGAAGGCTGATTCAGCTATCACGCAATAAAACTGTGGGAGCGGGCTTGCTCGCGAAAGCGGAGTGTCATTCAGCTTAGATGTCAGCTGATACGCCGCCTTCGCGAGCAAGCCCGCTCCCACATTGTCTTGTGTCGCAGCTAATGACTCAGCCCGCCATCTCCAGCCGGTTACGACCTTCGCGCTTGGCCACATACAGTGCACTGTCTGCCCGCCGCAACAGGCTGTCGGCGGACTCGCCGGGCAACAGGGTCGAACAGCCGAGGCTGACTGTCAGCACGATCGTATGACCGTCGGCCAGGTACTCCTCAGCCTGCACTGCAAACCGCAGCCGTTCCCCCACCATGGCCGCGGCTTCGCGGCTGGTATTGGACAGCAGTATCAGAAACTCTTCACCGCCATAGCGGAACACCATGTCGACGTTGCGCAGCTGGTTTTTGATCGAGGCGGCGACCGCCTTGAGCACGTGATCACCCGTGCTGTGGCCATGGGTGTCATTGACCTGCTTGAAATGATCGATGTCCAGCATCAACACCGATAACGGTTGCAGATGGCGCCGGGACAGCTCGATTTCCCTTTGCAGCGTCTGGTCCATGGCGATGCGGTTACCGGTGCGCGTCAGCGGGTCGCGCAGTGCGCTTTGGGTGGCGGTACGGTATAGCAGCGCGTTACGCATCGGAAACAGCAGCGTAGCCAGCAGTGATTCGAGATTGCCCTGTTCCTGTTCGCTGAAACGCTGATTGCGGCGGAAAATCAGTTCACCCAGGTGTTCGCCATCGTGACTGAGGCTGTAACTGATGGAATGGTGACCACGCTGGCCGAACTCCAGGCGCAGATCACTGCTCTTGTGCAGGTAGCACAAGGCGTCCAACGGCACCAATCGCTGAATCTCGCGATAGAAAGTCCCAAGAATGCGCTGCGGTTCCAGACTGGTTTGCAGTTGCAGGCCCAGTTGCTGGCGCATTTGCGCAAGGTTGACGGGCCGTTCCAGAAGAGGCGGTTGCTGACCAAAGCCCAGGCGCTGCAATTTGGCGCTATCGAAGTCAATTGCGTTGGTCTGGGAAGGTGGTTTCATTAGGCGTGCGCCCCTGAGCAGTAAGGCTGTCTTACAAGCTGGGTGAGAGCGGCTTAGGGCTGCGCGTCGTACTGGTCCGTCAGTCCCGTAGGATATTTCGTACAAGTTTAATCTGCTTTGTGGAAGATGAGTAACTCCTGCACCCATGCTTCACCCCGTCTGCTTTCACCTTGCGTGTCTGAGCAAACTTAGAGCGAAAGTCGTGCCATTCGCTTCATCAGAATAAAATTCGTATTAAATCAAATGGTTGTGCATCATCTGCAACCTGTATGGCGCAGCGTGTGACGTTTGTTTGACAGGTGCATGGGGTGTCTTCGAGTGCCGCGTCGGGAAGCCGGCGCGGCATCGAAAAAGCGACGTACGGTCGTTATTGGGCGTTGAACGCCTGACCATTGATACCGGCGCTGTCCGGGCCCATCAGGTACAGGTAGACCGGCATGATCTCCTCGGGCGTCGGGTTGTTCAGCGGGTTTTCACCCGGGTAAGCCTGGGCGCGCATGCTGGTGCGGGTAGCGCCCGGGTTGATGCTGTTGGAGCGTACCGGGGCCACGGTGTCGACTTCGTCAGCCAGGGTTTGCATCAGGCCTTCGGTGGCGAACTTGGAGACGCCGTAAGCGCCCCAGTACGCACGTCCCTTGCGACCGACGCTGCTGGACGTGAACACAACCGAGGCGTCCTGCGACAGCTTGAGCAACGGCAAAAGAGTGCTGGTGAGCATGAACATGGCATTGACGTTGACTTGCATGACCCGCATGAAGTTTTCGCCGGAAAGCTGCTCGATCGGCGTGCGCGGGCCGATGATCGAGGCATTGTGCAGCAGGCCGTCGAGATGCCCGAATTCGTTTTCGATCATCGCCGCCAGTTCATCGTATTGATGGGGCAGGGCGGTTTCGAGGTTGAACGGGATCACCGCTGGTTGTGGATGGCCGGCGGCTTCAATTTCGTCGTAGAGCTGGGTCAGGTTGGCTTCGGTCTTGCCCAGCAGCAACACGGTTGCGCCGTGGGCGGCGTAAGTCTTTGCCGCTGCGGCGCCGATGCCGCGTCCTGCACCGGTGACCAGAATGACCCGATCCTTGAGCAGTTCGGGGCGGGCGGAATAATCAAACATAAAAAACCTCAACAAATCAGAACGAGCGAACCTTGTAGGAGCGAGCTTGCTCCGGGCGGCGGTCCGACGATGGTCGTCAACGATTACGCGACGAGCCAGGCACCCCGCGGCGCTCTCAGGTTTTTCGCGAGCAAGCTCGCTCCTACAGTGGGCGAGCTCAGTAAAGAGATTCAGCAGCCGCAGAGGGCGCTATCCAAAACCTTGCGCAACTCCAGCGGATGATCGACCACCACGTCCGCACCCCAGTGACGCGGGTTATCGTCAGGGTGGATATAGCCGAAGGTCACTGCAGCCGTCCTGGTGCCGGCATCACGGCCCGACTCGATGTCGCGCAGGTCATCGCCGACGAACAGCACACTGGCCGGGTCCAGGTCGAGCATCTTGCACGCCAGGATCAGCGGCTCCGGATCCGGCTTGCTGTTCTTCACGTGATCCGGGCAGATCAGCAGCGCCGAACGTTCGGACAGCCCCAGTTGTTGCATGATCGGTTCGGCGAAGCGCAGTGGCTTGTTGGTGACCACGCCCCAGATCAGGTTGGCTTTCTCGATATCGGCGAGCAACTCGGCCATGCCGTCGAACAGCTTGCTGTGCACCGCACAACCGACGAGGTAGCGCTCCAGGAACTCCAGGCGCAACGCTTCGAACCCTGGCGATTCCGGATCCATGGCGAAGGTCACGGCGACCATCGCCTTGGCACCGCCGGAAATCTCGTCGCGGATGTGCTTGTCGTTCATTGGGGGCAAGCCGCGGTCGGCACGCATCGCCTGACAGATCGCAATGAAGTCTGGCGCGGTGTCGAGCAGGGTGCCGTCCATGTCGAAAAGAACTGCTCTGATTCGCATCGGCTTATTCCTCGCGCAGGGTCTGGATCATGTAGTTGACGTCCACGTCGGCGGCCAGCTTGTAGTGCTTGGTCAGCGGGTTGTAGGTCAGGCCGATGATGTCCTTGACGGTCAGGCCGGCCATGCGGCTCCAGGCACCGAGTTCGGAAGGTCGGATGAATTTCTTGAAGTCGTGGGTGCCGCGCGGCAGCAGCTTCATGATGTATTCGGCGCCGACGATGGCGAACAGGTACGCCTTCGGGTTGCGGTTGATGGTCGAGAAGAACACCTGGCCGCCGGGCTTGACCATGCGGAAGCAGGCGCGGATGACCGACGACGGGTCCGGCACGTGCTCAAGCATTTCCAGGCAGGTGACCACGTCGAACTGCTCCGGCATTTCCTCGGCCAGGGCTTCGGCGGTGATCTGCCGATATTCGACGTTGACGCCCGATTCCAGTTGATGCAACTGGGCAACCGCCAGCGGCGCTTCGCCCATGTCGATACCCGTCACGGTCGCGCCGCGCTGGGCCATGGCTTCACTGAGGATGCCACCGCCGCAACCCACGTCGAGCACTTTCTTGCCGGCCAGATTGACCCGCTCGTCAATCCAGTTGACCCGCAGCGGGTTGATGTCGTGCAGCGGTTTGAATTCGCTTTCGCGGTCCCACCAGCGATGGGCCAGGGCCTCGAATTTGGCGATTTCGGCGTAGTCGACGTTGCTCATGGTCTAAGTCCTCTAAAACTTGAAAAATCCTGTTGCCCCGGATGGCGTTCCGGGGTGCTTACGATTCGGTACGGCCGCTGATGCGCTGGCCCCAGGCCTTCGCGACAGCGCAAAGCTGTTGTTCATCAAGGCGAGTCAGGCGACGGTCGTCGAGCAGTTGCTTGCCGGCAACCCAAAGGTGTTTCACGCAGTCCCGGCCGGTGGCGTATATAAGCTGCGAAACCGGGTCGTAGACCGGTTGCTGGGCCAGACCGGAGAGGTCGAAAGCCACCATGTCCGCGGCCTTGCCGATTTCCAGCGAGCCGGTTTCGGCTTCGATGCCCAGCGCGCGGGCACCGTTGAGGGTGGCCATGCGCAAGGCGCGATGGGCATCCAGCGCGGTGGCCGAGCCGGCGACAGCCTTGGCCAGCAGGGCTGCGGTGCGGGTTTCGCCGAGCAGGTCCAGGTCATTGTTGCTCGCCGCGCCATCGGTGCCGACCGCGACATTGACCCCCGCCTGCCACAAACGCTCGACCGGGCAGAACCCGCTGGCCAGCTTCAGATTCGACTCCGGGCAATGAATCACATTGGTGTTGCTTTCTACCAGCAGTGCCAGGTCTTCATCGCTGATCTGGGTCATGTGAACCGCCTGGAAACGCGGCCCCAGCAAGCCCAGGCGCGCCAGGCGGGCCAGCGGGCGTTCACCGCGCTGTTCGACCGATTGCTGCACTTCGAAGGCGGTTTCATGCACGTGCATGTGGATCGAGGCGTCCAGTTCCTCGGAGATTACCCGGATTTTTTCCAGGTTTTCGTCGCCCACGGTGTAGGGTGCGTGGGGGCCGAAGGTGATTTTGATGCGTTCGTGGTGCTTGAGATCGCCAAACAGTTCAACGCCCTGACGAATGGCTTCATCCGCGGAGCCGGCGCCCGGAATCGGGAAATCGAGGATCGGAATCGCGATCTGCGCGCGAATGCCGCTGTTGTGCACGCGCTCGCTGGCAACCTTCGGGAAGAAGTACATGTCAGAGAAACAGGTGATCCCGCCTTTGATTTGCTCGGCGATGGCAAGGTCGGTGCCGTCGCGCACGAAGTCCTCGTCGACCCACTTGGCTTCGGCGGGCCAGATGTGGTTTTCCAGCCAGGTCATCAATGGCAGGTCATCGGCCAGGCCGCGGAACAGTGTCATCGCCGCGTGCCCGTGGGCATTGATCAGGCCGGGGCTGAGCAGCATGTCGGGCAATTCGCGGATTTCGGTTGCGTTAAGCTTCAGTGCGGCGGAACGTGGGCCGATAAACACGATGCGTCCATCACGGATGCCCACGCCATGTTCCTTGAGGACGACACCAGCGGGTTCGACGGGTACCAGCCAGGTCGGCAGCAATAACAGGTCGAGCGCAGCGGCAGTGTTCGGCATCGAGGGTCGGTTCCAGTGCTTTTGTAAAGGATGGCGAAGTATACCCGAGCGTCTTCGCGGGGGGATCGCTATAATCGGCGGCTTTTGTTCATGAGTGCGGGGTGAGGGATGCGCGATCGACTGTTGGCTGCGGAAAAGGTAAAGGCCATCGATTGGCGTGATGGCGCTCTCCATCTGCTGGATCAGCGCATTTTGCCGTTCGAGGAAACCTGGATCGCCTACACCAGTGCAGCCGGTGTGGCCGAGGCCATTCGCTCGATGGTGGTGCGTGGCGCGCCGGCCATCGGTATTAGCGCCGCTTATGGCATTGTGCTCGCGGCCCGTGCCCGGATTGCCGAAGGTGGCGACTGGTATGCGGCGCTGGAAGAGGATTTCATGCTGCTGGCCGATTCCCGTCCTACTGCGGTCAACCTGTTCTGGGCGCTGGGTCGCATGCACGACCGGCTTGATCGCCTGAAAGACAATGCCGATCCGCTGGAGGCGCTGGAGGCCGAGGCCATTGCCATTCACGAAAGTGATCGCGAAGCCAACCTGACCATGGCGCAACTGGGTGTCGACCTGATCCGCAAGCATCAGGGCAACGCCCAGGCGATCCTGACCCACTGCAACACTGGCGCACTGGCCACGGGCGGCTTTGGCACGGCGCTGGGCGTGATTCGCGCTGCATTCATCGAGGGGATGGTCGAGCAGGTCTATGTCGACGAAACCCGCCCATGGCTGCAGGGCTCGCGGCTGACCGCATGGGAGCTGGCCAATGAAGGCATTCCCGTGACCCTCAATGTCGACTCCGCCGCTGCGCATATCATGAAGACCAAAGGCCCTACCTGGGTCATCGTCGGCGCTGACCGGATCACCGCCAATGGCGATGTGGCCAACAAGATCGGCACCTATCAGCTGGCCGTCAACGCCATGCACCACGGCGTGCGCTTCATGGTGGTGGCGCCGAGTTCGACCATCGACATGAACCTGGCCAGTGGCGACGACATTCCGATTGAAGAGCGTGATGGTCGCGAGTTGCTGGAAGTGGGTGGCAAGCGCGTCGGGGCCGATGTCCATGCCTTCAACCCGGTGTTCGACGTGACGCCGGCGGATCTGATCGATGCGATCGTCACCGAAAAAGGCATTGTCGAACGCCCGGACACGGCGAAGATGGCGCAGTTGATGTGCCGCAAGCGTCTGCATTAATTATCGTTGGCGTCTGTTCAATCGCTTTCGTCGGATCGCCGCCCGGAGCAAGTCCGCTCCCACAGTTGATCGAGGTGTGACCGCAATCGTCGGCACAATAAAGAACCACTGTGGGAGCGGGCTTGCCCGCGAAGAGGCCTGCACAGGCACCGAACAACCCAAAATCCAGCCCCATTTCTCCATTCAACACGGCTCTAAGCCCCTCTCGTCCCCTTCAAGCCTGTCACCGGTCAACTAACTACTCTCCATGCGCATCTGGGGGATAGGTGCGTGGCGGCTCTTGTGATAACATCCGGCGGTTTCCATGGTTACCCTGCGGGGTGACCTTTACTGCGCAGATCCATGGCATAACTCGTTGATTTGTCGTAAGCCACTGCATGGCACCGAGCCTGCAGCGGCGAGCTTCGTTGGTCCTGACGAAGTTTCACCAGAAAAAGGAATCAGGCTTCTCATGGGCGAACTGGCCAAAGAAATCCTCCCGGTCAATATCGAAGACGAGCTGAAGCAGTCCTACCTCGACTACGCGATGAGCGTAATTGTCGGGCGGGCACTGCCGGATGCGCGCGATGGCTTGAAGCCCGTGCACCGGCGCGTGCTGTTCGCGATGAGCGAGCTGGGCAACGACTTCAACAAGCCGTACAAGAAATCTGCCCGTGTTGTCGGTGACGTGATCGGTAAGTATCACCCGCACGGTGATACCGCGGTGTACGACACCATCGTTCGGATGGCACAGCCATTCTCCCTGCGCTACCTGCTGGTAGACGGCCAGGGCAACTTCGGTTCGGTGGACGGCGACAACGCCGCGGCCATGCGATACACCGAAGTGCGCATGACCAAGCTGGCGCACGAGCTGCTGGCCGACCTGCATAAGGAAACCGTGGACTGGGTGCCGAACTACGACGGCACCGAAATGATCCCGGCGGTCATGCCGACCCGTATTCCCAACCTGCTGGTCAACGGCTCCAGCGGTATCGCCGTGGGCATGGCGACCAACATTCCGCCACACAACCTCGGTGAAGTCATCGACGGTTGCCTGGCGCTCATCGACAATCCCGAGCTGACTGTCGACGAGCTGATGCAATACATCCCGGGTCCGGACTTCCCGACCGCTGCGATCATCAACGGTCGCGCCGGCATCATTGAAGCCTACCGCACTGGCCGTGGCCGCATTTACATGCGCGCCCGCTCGATGATCGAAGACATCGACAAGGTCGGTGGCCGCCAGCAGATCGTCATCACCGAACTCCCTTACCAGTTGAACAAGGCGCGTCTGATCGAGAAGATCGCCGAGCTGGTAAAAGAGAAGAAGCTCGAAGGCATCACCGAACTGCGCGACGAGTCCGACAAGGACGGTATGCGCGTCGTGATCGAGCTGCGTCGTGGCGAAGTGCCTGAGGTGATCCTCAACAACCTCTATGCCCAGACCCAGCTGCAAGCGGTGTTCGGCATCAACATCGTCGCGCTGATCGACGGCCGTCCGCGGATCCTGAACCTCAAGGACCTGCTGGAAGCCTTCGTTCGTCACCGTCGCGAAGTGGTGACCCGTCGTACCGTGTTCGAATTGCGCAAAGCCCGCGAGCGTGGTCACATTCTTGAAGGTCAAGCGGTTGCCCTGTCGAACATCGACCCGGTCATCGCCCTGATCAAGGCGTCGCCAACGCCGTCGGAAGCCAAGGAAGCGCTGGTCAGCACCCCTTGGGAGTCCTCGGCCGTGGTGGCGATGGTGGAGCGTGCCGGCGCCGATTCGTGCCGTCCGGAAAACCTCGATCCGCAATACGGTCTGCGTGACGGCAAGTACTTCCTGTCGCCGGAACAGGCGCAAGCCATTCTGGAACTGCGTCTGCACCGCCTGACCGGTCTGGAACACGAAAAACTGCTGGCCGAGTATCAAGAGATCCTCAACCAGATCGGCGAGCTGATCCGCATCCTCAACAGCGCCACGCGCCTGATGGAAGTGATCCGCGAAGAGCTGGAAGTGATTCGCGCCGAATACGGCGACGTGCGTCGCACCGAAATCCTCGATGCCCGTCTCGACCTGACCCTGGGTGACATGATCCCGGAAGAAGAGCGCGTCGTGACCATCTCCCACGGTGGCTATGCCAAGACCCAGCCGCTGGCGGCGTACCAGGCCCAGCGTCGTGGCGGTAAAGGCAAGTCGGCGACCGGCGTCAAGGATGAGGACTACATCGCTCACCTGCTGGTTGCCAACAGCCACACCACGCTGCTGCTGTTCTCGAGCAAGGGCAAGGTGTACTGGCTGAAGACCTACGAAATCCCTGAAGCGTCCCGCGCGGCCCGTGGTCGTCCGCTGGTCAACCTGTTGCCGCTGGATGACGGTGAATACATCACCACCATGCTGCCGGTCGAGGAATACACCGAAGGTCACTACATCTTCATGGCCACCGCCAACGGCACCGTGAAGAAGACCCCGCTGGAATCCTTCAGCCGTCAGCGCAGCGTCGGCCTGATCGCACTGGAACTGGATGAAGGTGACGTGCTGATTTCTGCCGCCATTACCGATGGCGAGCGTGAAGTGATGCTGTTCTCCGACGGCGGCAAGGTCACCCGCTTCAAGGAATCCGACGTTCGCGCCATGGGCCGTACCGCCCGCGGTGTGCGCGGCATGCGTCTGCCGGAAGGCCAGAAGCTGATTTCCATGCTGATCCCGGAAGAAGGCAGCCAGATTCTCACCGCTTCCGAGCGTGGTTTTGGCAAGCGCACCGCGATCACCGAGTTCCCTGAGTACAAGCGTGGCGGTCAGGGCGTTATCGCCATGGTCAGCAACGAGCGTAACGGCCGCCTGGTCGGCGCCGTCCAGGTGCTCGACGGCGAGGAAATCATGCTGATTTCCGACCAGGGCACCCTGGTGCGTACCCGTGTCGACGAAGTGTCCAGCCTGGGTCGTAACACCCAGGGCGTGACCCTGATCAAACTGGCCAAGGATGAAACCCTGGTCGGCCTTGAGCGGGTTCAGGAACCTTCGGAAATCGAAGGTGAAGAACTGGAAGGTGAAGAGGGGGCGGTGTTCGAGGGTGAAGTCGTGATCGACGATGCCGTTGAAGACCAGCAACTCGACGCTGCTGCTGACGAAGAACCACAGGAATAAGCGGGTAAGCAGGGGGCGGATGAGAATTCGCCCCCTTGTTGTTTGTCCGTAATGAAATATCGACGCCCATTAGATCCCCTGTGGGAGCGGGCTTGCTCGCGAAAGCGGAGTATCAGGCGACATCTTTGCTGAATGTCAGCCCGTTTTCGCGAGCAAGCCCGCTCCCACATCAAGTTGGCGTCGACTGATATGTGATACCCCCAAATCAGAGCGAGATTGGATGTGAGCAAGAGAGCCTATAACTTCTGTGCCGGTCCTGCGGCGCTTCCCGAAGCTGTCCTGCAGCGCGCCCAGGGTGAACTCCTCGACTGGCACGGCAAGGGTCTGTCGGTCATGGAAATGAGCCATCGCAGTGATGAGTTCGTGTCCATTGCCACCAAGGCCGAGCAGGATCTGCGTGATCTGCTGAATATCCCTTCGAACTATAAAGTGCTGTTCCTGCAAGGTGGCGCCAGCCAGCAATTCGCGCAGATTCCTCTGAACCTGCTGCCGGAAAACGGCTCGGCCGACTATATCGACACCGGTATCTGGTCGCAGAAAGCCATCGAAGAAGCTTCGCGCTACGGCCATGTCAACGTTGCCGGCACCGCCAAGCCCTACGACTATTTCGCCATTCCCGGTCAGAACGAGTGGAAGCTGTCGAAAGACGCGGCCTACGTTCACTACGCGCCGAACGAAACCATCGGTGGCCTGGAGTTCCAGTGGATTCCGCAAACCGGTGACGTTCCGCTGGTGGCCGACATGTCCTCGGACATCCTGTCGCGCCCGGTGGATGTTTCGCGTTTCGGCATGATCTACGCCGGTGCCCAGAAAAACATCGGCCCGAGCGGTATCGTCGTCAATATCGTGCGCGAAGACCTGCTGGGCAAGGCCCGCTCCATTTGCCCCACCATGCTCAATTACAAGGTCGCGGCCGACAACGGCTCGATGTACAACACCCCTCCGACCCTGGCGTGGTATTTGTCCGGCCTGGTGTTCGAGTGGCTCAAAGAGCAGGGCGGTGTCGAGGCCATCGGCAAGCTCAACGAAGTCAAGCAGCGCACGCTGTACAACTTCATCGATGCCAGCGGCCTGTACAGCAACCCGATCAACAAGTCGGACCGCTCGTGGATGAACGTGCCGTTCCGCCTGGCTGATGATCGTCTGGACAAGCCGTTCCTGGCCGGTGCCGACGAGCGTGGCCTGTTGAACCTCAAGGGCCACCGTTCCGTGGGTGGCATGCGCGCCTCCATCTATAACGCCGTCGACATCAACGCCGTCAATGCGCTGATTTCGTACATGGCAGAGTTCGAGAAGGAACACGGCTAATGTCTGAGCAAGAACTCAAGGCACTGCGCCTGCGCATTGATGCCCTGGACGAAAAGGTCCTGGAGCTGATCAGTGAGCGTGCGCGCTGCGCCCAGGAAGTCGCGCGAGTAAAGATGGCCTCGCTGGCCGAAGGCGAAGTGCCGGTGTTCTATCGTCCTGAGCGTGAGGCTCAGGTGCTCAAGCGTGTCATGGAGCGTAACCAGGGGCCGCTGGGCAACGAAGAGATGGCGCGGCTGTTCCGCGAAATCATGTCTTCCTGCCTGGCACTCGAGCAGCCGTTGAAAGTGGCTTATCTCGGCCCTGAGGGTACCTTCACCCAGGCGGCGGCCATGAAGCACTTCGGTCACGCGGTAATCAGCAAGCCGATGGCGGCGATCGACGAAGTGTTCCGTGAAGTGGCGGCCGGGGCGGTGAATTTTGGCGTGGTGCCGGTGGAAAACTCCACCGAAGGCGCGGTCAACCACACCCTCGACAGCTTCCTCGAACATGACATGGTGATCTGCGGCGAAGTCGAGCTGCGTATCCACCATCACCTGTTGGTCGGTGAAAACACCAAGACCGACAGCATCAGCCGCATCTACTCCCACGCACAGTCCCTGGCCCAGTGCCGCAAGTGGCTGGACGCCCATTACCCGAATGTCGAGCGCGTGGCGGTGTCCAGCAACGCCGAAGCGGCCAAGCGGGTCAAGGGCGAGTGGAACTCGGCGGCGATTGCCGGTGACATGGCGGCCGGTCTGTACGGCTTGACCCGTCTGGCCGAAAAAATCGAGGACCGCCCGGATAACTCCACGCGCTTCCTCATGATCGGTAACCAGGAAGTGCCGCCGACCGGCGACGACAAGACCTCGATCATCGTCTCGATGAGCAACAAGCCGGGTGCGCTTCATGAGTTGCTGGTGCCGTTCCACGACAACGGCATCGACCTGACGCGAATCGAGACCCGTCCGTCGCGCAGCGGCAAATGGACCTACGTGTTCTTCATCGATTTTGTCGGCCACCACCGCGATCCGCTGGTAAAAGGTGTGCTGGAAAAAATCAGTCAGGAAGCAGTGGCACTCAAAGTGCTGGGTTCCTACCCGAAAGCAGTTCTCTAAGGGCGGTAGCAAATGAGTGGCAATTTCCTCGCTCTGGCACAGCCGGGCGTGCAACAACTTTCGCCTTACGTTCCGGGCAAGCCCGTGGACGAACTGGCTCGCGAGCTGGACCTCGATCCAGCCAGCATCATCAAGCTGGCGAGCAACGAAAACCCGCTGGGCCCTGGTCCCAAGGCGTTGGCGGCCATCCGCGATGCGCTGGCCGAGCTGACCCGTTATCCGGACGGCAACGGCTTTGCCCTCAAGAGCCTGTTGGCCGAGCAGTGCCGCGTCGAACTTGATCAGGTTACGCTGGGCAATGGTTCCAACGACATCCTGGAACTGGTCGCGCGTGCCTATCTGGCGCCAGGCCTGAACGCCGTGTTCAGCGAGCATGCGTTCGCGGTCTACCCGATTGCCACTCAGGCGGTCGGTGCACAGGCCAAGGTCGTTCCGGCCAGGGATTGGGGGCATGACCTGCCTGCCATGCTGGCAGCCATCGACGCCAATACCCGCGTGGTCTTCATCGCCAACCCGAACAACCCGACCGGGACCTGGTTCGACGCCGAGGCGCTGGACGAATTCCTGCAGGATGTTCCGGAGCATGTGCTGGTCGTACTGGATGAGGCTTATATCGAGTACGCCGAAGGCAGCGATCTGCCGGATGGCCTGGACTTCCTGGCGGCCTACCCGAACCTGCTGGTTTCCCGCACCTTCTCCAAGGCCTATGGTCTGGCGGCGTTGCGCGTGGGTTATGGCTTGTCCACGTCAGTAGTCGCAGATGTGCTGAACCGTGTGCGCCAGCCATTCAACGTCAACAGCCTGGCCCTGGCCGCAGCCTGTGCGGCGTTGAAGGACGACGAGTATCTGGCGCAAAGCCGTCAGTTGAACGAGTCCGGCATGCAGCAGCTGGAAGCCGGTTTCCGTGAGCTGGGGCTGAGCTGGATTCCATCCAAGGGCAATTTCATCTGCGTCGATCTCGGTCAAGTGGCGGCTCCGGTGTTCCAGGGCTTGCTGCGTGAAGGTGTGATCGTGCGCCCGGTGGCCAACTACGGCATGCCGAATCACCTGCGCGTCACCATTGGTCTGCCGGCAGAGAACAGCCGCTTCCTGGATGCGCTGACCAAGGTTCTGGCTCGTGGTTGATGTCACTGCACTGCAATCTGCTGAACCTATGATCGGTCGCCTGGTGGTGGTCGGTCTGGGGTTGATCGGCGGTTCGTTTGCCAAGGGGTTGCGCGAAAGCGGGATGTGTCGCGAAGTGGTCGGGGTCGATCTCGATCCACAATCGCGCAAGCTCGCGGTCGAGTTGGGGGTGGTGGATCGCTGCGAAGAAGACCTGGGCGTTGCTTGTCAGGGCGCCGACGTCATTCAGCTGGCGGTGCCGATCCTGGCCATGGAGAAAGTGCTTGCGCGTCTGGCTGGCATGGACCTGGGGCAGGCGATCCTGACCGATGTCGGTAGTGCCAAGGGCAACGTGGTGCGCGCTGCCACTGAAGCATTTGGCAAGATGCCGCCATGTTTCGTGCCGGGGCATCCGATTGCCGGTTCCGAGCAGAGTGGGGTCGAGGCCTCCAACGCCGAGCTGTTCCGTCGGCACAAGGTGATCCTGACACCGCTGGATCAGACCGATCCGGCAGCCTTGGCCGTGGTCGACCGTTTGTGGCGCGCGCTGGGTGCCGATGTCGAGCACATGCAAGTCGAACGTCACGACGAAGTATTGGCCGCGACCAGTCATCTGCCGCACTTGCTGGCGTTCGGCCTGGTCGATTCGTTGGCCAAGCGCAATGAAAATCTTGAGATCTTCCGTTACGCTGCGGGCGGTTTCCGCGATTTCACAAGAATCGCCGGTAGCGACCCGGTCATGTGGCACGACATCTTCCTCGCCAACCGCGAAGCTGTCCTGCGCACACTCGATACATTTCGCAGCGATCTCGACGCCTTGCGCGACGCGGTCGATGCAGGGGATGGGCACCAATTGTTGGGCGTTTTCACTCGCGCCCGGGTTGCCCGCGAGCATTTCAGTAAAATCCTGGCCCGCAGGGCCTATGTGGACGCTATGAATTCCAACGATCTGATTTTCCTGGCTCAACCTGGTGGCCGCCTGTCCGGTCGGATTCGCGTACCGGGTGACAAATCGATTTCCCACCGTTCGATCATGCTCGGTTCCCTCGCTGAGGGCGTCACCGAAGTCGAAGGCTTCCTCGAGGGTGAAGATGCCCTGGCGACCTTGCAGGCGTTCCGTGACATGGGCGTGGTCATCGAAGGTCCGCACCACGGACGCGTGACCATTCACGGCGTTGGCCTGCACGGCCTGAAGCCGGCACCGGGCCCGATCTACCTGGGCAACTCCGGTACTTCGATGCGTCTGCTGTCCGGCCTGTTGGCTGCGCAGAACTTCGACAGCACCCTGACCGGCGACGCCTCGCTGTCCAAGCGCCCGATGAATCGCGTGGCCAATCCGCTGCGTGAAATGGGCGCGGTGATCGAGACTGCCGCCGAAGGTCGTCCACCGATGACCATCCGTGGCGGCAACAAGCTCAAGGGCCTGACGTACACCATGCCGATGGCCAGCGCCCAGGTTAAATCCTGCCTGCTGCTGGCCGGTCTGTACGCCGAAGGCAAGACCACCGTTACCGAGCCGGCTCCGACCCGCGACCATACCGAGCGCATGCTGCGCGGTTTCGGCTACCCGGTGAGCGTTGATGGTGCCACGGCATCGGTTGAGTCCGGTGGCAAGCTGGCCGCGACCCACATCGAAGTGCCGGGCGACATTTCGTCGTCGGCGTTCTTCCTGGTGGCGGCATCGATCGCCGAAGGTTCGGACCTGGTGCTCGAGCATGTCGGCATCAATCCGACCCGTACCGGTGTGATCGACATCCTGCGCCTGATGGGAGCGGACATCACTCTGGAAAACCAGCGTGAAGTCGGCGGCGAACCCGTGGCTGACCTGCGTGTGCGGGCAGCTAAACTCAAAGGTATCGAGATTCCGCAAGCGCTGGTTCCATTGGCCATTGACGAATTCCCGGTGCTGTTCGTGGCCGCTGCCTGTGCCGAAGGGCGCACTGTGCTGACCGGCGCCGAAGAGCTGCGGGTCAAGGAATCGGATCGCATCCAGGTCATGGCGGACGGTCTGCTGGCACTGGGCGTCAAATGCGAACCGACCCCGGACGGCATCATCATCGACGGCGGCCAGATCGGCGGCGGTGAAGTGCACGGTCATGGTGATCACCGTATCGCCATGGCGTTCAGCGTTGCTTCGCTGCGCGCCAGTGCGCCGATCCGCATTCATGATTGCGCCAACGTCGCGACGTCGTTCCCGAACTTCCTGGCGCTGTGCGCGCAGGTCGGTATTCGCGTGGCACAAGAGGCGCAGTCGTGAACAACATTGCACCGGTCATCACCATCGATGGGCCAAGTGGCTCGGGCAAGGGCACGGTAGCCGGGATTCTGGCCAAGCGCCTGGGCTGGAACCTGCTGGATTCCGGTGCGTTGTACCGCCTGCTGGCGTTCGCCGCGCATAACCATGGTGTCGACCTGACCAACGAAGAGTTGCTGAAGAAACTTGCCGCTCATCTGGACGTGCAGTTCATCGCGGCGACGGACGGTCAGCTGCAACGCATCATTCTGGAAGGTGATGAAGTCAGCGATGTCATCCGCACCGAAAGCGTCGGTTCCGGCGCGTCCCAGGTGGCTGCGTTGCCCGCTGTGCGCGAGGCGCTGCTGCAGCGCCAGCGTGCTTTTCAGGAAGCGCCGGGCCTGGTGGCGGATGGGCGCGACATGGGAACGGTGGTTTTTCCTGATGCGCCGCTGAAGATTTTTCTGACCGCCAGTGCCGAGGAGAGGGCACGCCGCCGATATTTGCAGTTGAAGGGCAAAGTCGAGGGTGTTAGTCTGTCGAGTCTGCTAGATGAGATACGTGCACGCGATGAGCGTGACACCCAGCGAGCGGTAGCCCCGCTCAAACCGGCGGCTGACGCCATACAGCTGGATTCCACGGAATTGTCCATCGACCAGGTGCTGGAACGCATCATGAGCGAGATCGCCATCCGCGATATCGCCGGGTGACCAAGAGGGCCGCAGGGGACCAGTCATAGTCCTGCGGTGGCTTCTTTTAAATGAAACTAACCCACACCGTCTGGGGTGTGGAGATGGGCGTTTTCTTCGCCCTCATCAACAGGAATTAAAATGAGCGAAAGCTTTGCGGAACTCTTTGAAGAAAGCCTAAAAACCCTGAACCTTCAGGCAGGCTCCATCATCACCGGTGTTATCGTTGATATCGATTACCAGGCTCGCTGGGTAACCGTTCACGCTGGCCTGAAGTCTGAAGCACTCATCCCGCTTGAGCAGTTCTACAACGACGCTGGCGAACTGAACATCAACGTCGGTGACGAAGTTCACGTTGCTCTGGACTCGGTTGAAGACGGCTTTGGTGAAACCAAGCTGTCCCGTGAAAAAGCCAAGCGCGCTGAATGCTGGATTGTTCTGGAAGCAGCCTTCGCAGCCGAAGAAGTGGTCAAGGGCGTTATCAACGGTAAGGTTAAAGGCGGCTTCACTGTCGACGTTAACGGCATCCGTGCGTTCCTGCCAGGTTCTCTGGTTGACGTCCGTCCAGTGCGCGACACCACGCACCTGGAAGGCAAAGAGCTGGAATTCAAGGTCATCAAGCTGGACCAGAAGCGCAACAACGTTGTCGTTTCCCGTCGTAGCGTCCTGGAAGCCGAGAACTCCGCCGAGCGCGAAGCTCTGCTGGAATCCCTGCAGGAAGGCCAACAAGTCAAAGGTATTGTCAAGAACCTCACCGATTACGGCGCATTCGTCGATCTGGGTGGCGTCGATGGCCTGCTGCACATTACCGACATGGCTTGGAAGCGTATCAAGCATCCTTCCGAAATCGTCAACGTTGGCGACGAGATCGATGTCAAGGTTCTGAAGTACGATCGCGAGCGCAATCGTGTTTCCCTGGGCCTGAAGCAACTGGGTGAAGATCCATGGGTTGCTATCAAAGCCCGTTACCCGGAAAGCACTCGCGTTACCGCGCGTGTAACCAACCTGACCGACTACGGCTGCTTCGCTGAGCTGGAAGAAGGCGTTGAAGGTCTGGTACACGTTTCCGAAATGGACTGGACCAACAAGAACATCCACCCTTCGAAAGTCGTACAAGTCGGCGACGAAGTGGAAGTCATGGTTCTGGACATCGACGAAGAGCGTCGTCGTATCTCCCTGGGCATCAAGCAGTGCAAATCTAACCCATGGGAAGATTTCTCTGGCCAGTTCAACAAGGGCGATAAAATCTCCGGCACCATCAAGTCGATCACCGATTTCGGTATCTTCATTGGTCTGGACGGCGGCATCGACGGTCTGGTTCACCTGTCCGACATCTCCTGGAACGAAGTGGGCGAAGAAGCCGTACGCCGCTTCAAGAAGGGCGACGAGCTGGACACCGTTATCCTGTCGGTTGACCCAGAGCGCGAGCGCATCTCCCTGGGTATCAAGCAACTGGAAAGCGATCCGTTCTCCGAGTACGTTCAAGAGAACGACAAAGGCGCCATCGTTAAAGGCATCGTGAAGGAAGTTGACGCTAAAGGCGCCATCATCACTCTGGCCGACGATATCGAAGCGACTCTGAAAGCCTCCGAAATCAGCCGTGACCGCGTTGAAGACGCGCGCAACGTTCTGAAAGAAGGCGAAGAAGTAGAAGCCAAGATCATCAGCGTTGACCGCAAGAGCCGTGTAATCCAGCTCTCGATCAAGTCGAAAGACGTTGAAGACGAGAAAGAAGCAATCCAGAGCCTGCGCGACAAGCCAGTAGCTACTGATGCTCCTGTGGCCACCACTCTGGGTGACCTGCTGCGTGCACAAATGGAAAAACAGAACTAAGTTCTGATTTTCTGTAAAAGGGGCGACTTCGGTCGCCCTTTTTTGTGCCTGGAATTTGGTGAGGCGCGCCCGGCTTTGGTTGCTCGAGTCGTGAACCAAAGCTGCTGAGAAAATGTCTGATTGTTTAGTCGGATCAAGTGCTTGTTTGCGGCTAGTCTTTAGCTTGAGACTAATGATCGCCCATTGGGCTTTCTGGCAAAAGGACGTGAATGAACAAGCTAATTGTCGCAGTAGCAGTGCTGGCGCTAGCGGGTTGTGCCACCAATGCCAAAACTCACGCAGTGCGCGGGGTGAGCGGCATTGAGGTTGATTGTTCGGGGCTCGGTTCGAATTGGGATAAGTGTTACAAGCGCGCGGCCAAGGAGTGCAGGGGGGCGGGCTATAAAGTGGTGGCGAGGTCTGACGATGTGAAGGAGGAGGAAGATGGCTTCCCCTTCGGCTTCAATCCCGCAGGTTTCCTGACGCGCACTATGCTGGTGATTTGCCGATGAGACAGTGATGGCTCGGAGGTCTCCTCGCTCCAGGAATCAGGCATTCCGGGGTGGTGGGATGTATGGCAAAACTCGGGCTGTTCAAAATCATGCCGGCGTGCTAAAACCTTTGGAGCGCTGATCTAGCTGCTTGAAAAAGAAGGGAAAAATATGACGAAGTCGGAGTTGATCGAACGAATTGTCACCCATCAAGGGCTGCTTTCATCCAAGGATGTGGAGCTGGCCATCAAGACCATGCTTGAGCAAATGTCCCAGTGTCTGGCTACCGGAGACCGTATCGAGATCCGGGGGTTTGGCAGCTTCTCTCTGCACTACCGTGCTCCACGGGTTGGCCGTAATCCGAAAACCGGTCAGTCTGTCAGTCTCGACGGAAAATTCGTTCCGCATTTCAAGCCAGGCAAGGAGCTGAGGGATCGGGTGAATGAAGATGAAGACGTTGAGCTGTAATCAGGAACGACGGGTGGTTTTCCGATGACTAATGCCAAACGCATAGTTTTTTTTGTAGCTGCACTACTGATTGTATTTGTGATAGTCATTTTTGTGCTTGAAAATAGGCAAGACGTTTCGCTGGTGTTCCTTGGCTGGTCATCGCCGAAGCTTCCGTTATCCATATCGCTAATTTTGGTGTTACTGAGCGGTATGGCAATAGGGCCGCTTCTAGCTTTTATTTTTGCGCAAAAGAAGAAAAGGCATCCTAGAATTAGTTAAAATACGAGTTTGGAATACGAAGCGCAACATCATAAATGCATACTAGAAAAGGCTGGCCAGAATGACGAATGCCCCATCGACCAAGCCCGGGTCGGATGAGATAGATTTATTTGAGTTGATGAGATCCATTTGGGCTCAAAAAGTAATGATACTGTGCACTACCTTGGTTGTTGTTTTGTGTGCGGCAGCTTATGCGTTTATCAGTAAGCCAGTCTATGAGGCGCGTGTATATTTGCTTCCCCCAACTTTAAATGGAATAGCCGATTTTAACTATGGTCGAACCAAAGAGTTGGAGCTTACACCTTATACAGTAAAGGATGTGTATGATGTTTTTACTCGCAACTTGCAAAGTGAGGCTTTGCGTCGCGCATTCTTTCTAGAAGTGTATTTGCCATCGCTATCTGATGCAGATCGAAAAGACTCACAAGATGAATTGTATTCAAGGTTTTTAAAGAAGCTGACTATAGGGTTGCCCTCCAAAGAACAACCAGATCGATATTCAGTTTCAGTCCAGGATAAAGATCCTGCGCGCGCAACCGAGTGGGTGAAAACCTTCACAGCAAATGCAGGTAAAGCCTCTAAAAATGAGGTGATTACCAACGTTACGCGGGAAGCAGAAGTTCGCGCACGTAATATTGGTCAGCAAATAAGTATTTTGCGGCAGACTGAGAGTGGGATACGGAATGATTCGATTAGCCGACTACAAGAAGCGTTGAGGGTTGCGCAGTCGATTGGTCTTGAAGAGCCTCCTATAATTGCTGGTAATGTTGCCGCCGAAGTGACTGCGACCATGGATGGCCAGTTGACGTACATGCGAGGCACCAAAGCGTTAAGTGCAGAAATAAAAAATTTGCAGGACAGAAAAAGTAACGATCCCTTCATAAAAAATCTTCGTATGCTTCAAATCAAGAAGTTCTTCTATGAAGACTTGCAGATTGATCCCTCCAGCGTTTCTGTTTACCGGCAGGATGGATCTATTGAGTTACCTGATGAACCCATCAAGCCTAAGAAGATGCTGTCCATAGGGTTGGCTTTGATTGGAGGCGGGCTCCTGGGTTTACTGATTGGTTTGGTTCGTTACTTGTGGGGGCGGCGTAAAGTGCTTTCTTGAGATTTCTCTAAGGCAAGTGCTGGATATTGGGTGCTTGCATTGACTCTTCGATAGCATTGTGCGAGATCAGGTTCGTGGATGTACAGTCAATGGTTTTCGACTGATAGTTACCGGTTACCATTACAATCACTACTCTTGGTTGTGAGCAGAAAACGCAGGGCTTAGCTGATGTGCCTTAAAGCAAGCTTGTAACTGGTAATGGTAGAAAAATAATATTTAGCACTACAAATTCAATTGGTACATCAAGAATGGCCTATCTAACCGACGAAGAACTTCAAAAATTGGGTTTCAAGAGTCTTGGCAAGCAGGTAAAGATCAGCGACAAGGCGTGTATTTACAATGCGGACAAAATTGAGATAGGCGATTTTTCCAGGATTGACGATTTTTGCGTGATCTCGGGATGCGTAAAAATTGGTCGGTACAATCACATCACACCAATGTGCCTCGTCGCCGGAGGTATTCCTGGCATTGTCATGGAAGATTTTTGTACATTGGCATATGGAGTAAAAGTCTTTTCGCAATCGGACGATTATAGCGGCGAGACATTGACCAACTCTCTCGTTCCGAAAAAATTCAAAAACGAGAAATTTTCCGCTGTTCGACTCGGTAGACATGTCATTGTAGGAGCAGGGGCGGTTGTTTTTCCGGGTGTTGAAATATCAGAAGGTTGTTCTATAGGCTCAATGGCATTAGTCACTAGGTCGACTGAGGCATGGGGTATATATGCCGGCGTGCCAGCGAAGCTTATAAAACAACGTAAAAAAGATCTGCTGAAACTCGAAGTCGAATTTTTAAGTGAGCAAAAAAATGATCCCATTTAACAAACCGCCATATACTGGCAATGAAGATCAGTACGTTCTCCGTGCCATGCGCAGTGGCAAAATGTCGGGAGATGGTGAGTTCACTGCTTTGTGCCATCAGTGGTTTGAGAAAACGTTGGGCTGCGCCAAGGCGCTATTGACGCCTTCCTGTACTCAGGCATTGGAAATGGCCGCAATTCTCATCGATATTCAGCCTGGTGATGAAGTCATCATGCCAAGCTATACCTTTGTTAGTACGGCAAACGCCTTTGTGCTGCGAGGGGCAAAAATCGTGTTTGTCGACATTCGTCCAGACACAATGAATATTGATGAAACTCTTATTGAGGGTGCTATTACATCTCGAACCAAGGCGATCGTGCCTGTGCATTATGCAGGCGTCGCTTGCGAGATGGATACAATAATGGATATTGCCCAGCGCAATGGTTTGTTTGTAATAGAGGACGCTGCTCAGGGAATGATGTCCACTTACAAAGGGCGTCAACTGGGCTCTATTGGCCACATGGCTGCGTTTAGTTTTCATGAAACAAAAAATTTTACAAGTGGTGGTGAAGGGGGGTTGTTGATTATTAATGATGCTCGCTTCGTTGCTCGAGCAGAAATAATTCGGGAAAAAGGGACAAACCGCAGTCAGTTTTTTAGAGGGATGATTGATAAATATACATGGGTAGATGTGGGAAGTAGTTATCTTCCTGGTGAGTTGCAGGCAGCTTATTTGTATGGTCAGTTAGAGCGTTGTGAATATATAAATTCTGCGCGTCTTGCCCTCTGGGAAAAGTATCATCAGCATTTTAAGTCTTATGAAAAAAAGGGGGTTGTTGATCTCCCTGTGATACCAGATGGCTGTGTTGCGAATGCCCATATGTATTATATGAAAGTGAAAGATATTAATGTACGTACAGCGGTACTGAGCAAACTAAAGGAAGCTGGTGTTGGTGCAGTGTTTCATTATATTCCGTTGCATTCGGCGCCGGCTGGAAAAAAACTTGGTGTGTTTTCAGGTGATGATAAGTTTACCACCCGTGAAAGTGAGCGCCTTATTCGTTTGCCTCTCTGGTTAGGTATGAATGCCGATGAGGAAAATGAGGTCAAGAGCCAAGTAACTGCAGCGATTATGTCCTGTGGCGCGTAACGAGTGTAGCGACAAGCTTCAATATCGGAAAGCTGTTTCCAGCGCCGTATTGACCACTCTCGCCCAGGCTTCAAAAATAGTTGTCGGCTTTCTCGTTCTTAAACTGATCGCTCTATATTTAGGGCCAGACGGATTGGGGAAGCTTGGCCACTTTATGAGTCTGACTTCGATACTCGCTCTGCTGGCTGGCGGAGGTATCGCTCATGGCGTCATAAAATATTCCGCAGAGTACAGGAATAATAAATTTAATCTCTATAGGCTTTTGAGTACGGCCTCGGCTTTTGCATTTGTCGTTTCTGTCGTTTTTGCTTTGTTGTTTTTGCTTTTTGCTCATCCGATATCAGTGTTCATACTTGGGGATGGTAGTCTCGCCTGGGTTATATCACTGTTATCGGTTTTTCAGTTTTTGCTTGCCTTTAATATGCTGTTTTCCTCTGTCGCAAATGGACTTGCTGATGTTAAATCGTTCGCAGTTGCTCAGATAGTTGGTAATTTAATCTCATTACCTTTTGCTTGGTTGCTGATATTGAAGTTTGGGTTGCCGGGTGCGGCGATCGCGATTATATCGATCTTGGCAATGGCGGTATTTCCAAGTATTTATTTGTATCTGAGGTCTTCACTACGTTTCAGGTTTAGATGTGGGAAAATAGATCCGTTTTTACTTAAAAAATTAAGCTGGTTCAGTTTAATGTTGTGCGTTAGTGCGGTCGCATTTCCCGTTGTCGAAATTTATATACGACAAAATCTAATTAGTAATGCTGGCTATACCCAGGCGGGAATTTGGCAAGGTCTGATTAGGCTCTCTAGTGCATACTTAGGTTTTTTTAGTGTTTTTTTGGCATCCTATTTCATGCCGATGATTTCTAGGATTAATAATAAAAGGGAAGTAGAGCGACTTACCCATAAATTTGTAGTTTTTGTCATGGTCGTTTTCGCAGTCGGAGGTGGAACGCTTTATTTTTGGCGGGATTTTTTTGTCCCCTTGCTGCTCTCTAAAGAGTTTGAGGGGTTAAATGAGTTTTTGCTATACCAGTTAGTTGGTGATTTTTTTAAAGCGTCTAACTATGTCATTGGTTTTGTTGCGGTTGCGAGGGCGGCAACCCGTATTTACATTATTTCAGAGCTTTTTCAGGCTGGTTTATTTGTATCTCTAAGCTTGTTGATTGGGCGGTTTATTGTTGGCGCAGAAGGTGTCACGGTTGCGTATATGATGTCCTATGTCATGTGTTTTCTTGTAAGTGTTCTTGCGTTGAAGTTTTGGGTGCGTAACTGATGTCTTTTGAGTTTGTTTGGCCTATTTACGCGGTATTCATATTTTTGACCATTTCCGGCGGTGCGGAAATGCTGATTAAACAAGGGTGGGTCAAGCAGCTTGCGGTTTTTTCGTCGGCTATAGCTCTCGTCATATTAGCGGCATTGCGGAGTTTGGGCGTAGGTAGCGATGACGTTGCCTACGCGCAAATGTTCACGGATATTCCGTTTTTTTTTGGATGTGATGAATTTTTATGCGGTTATAACTACTCCCAGTTCAATGTGGAACTCGGTTTTTTTACTCTACTATCTATGTTGCGCGGTTTTGGTAGCGAGCCTCTTGTGCTTTTCAGTGTGGTTGCATTAGCCTCTGTAGCGCTGAATGTCAGGGCGATAAAATTTTTTTCTCCCCATGCCGGCGCAGCGATCCTTGTATATTTTTGTCATTTTTATCTTAATAAAGAACTAAATGCTATTCGTCTTGGTTTGGCTTCCGCGCTTCTATTTTGGGCCGTGACGTTTATTCCTGTGCGGAAGGTCGGTATGTTCATGCTTCTGGTGATCTGTGCCGCATTTGTGCATGTGTCATCATTGTTGATTCTACTACCGTTCGCTATTTATCAGCTTCGACCAGGTCGCACTATGTACGCGGCCGTCGCGCTTTTTCTTCTGACTTTTACGGCGCTTTTTGATATACAAACATTTTTTTCATATTTGATCAATTTTGGGTTTATAGGTGAGAAAATAAATCTGTATCTCAATGCGGAAATTTATAACTATCCGTTACCCTTGTTTAGTGCTGTAAATTTAAAGAATTTGTTTTTTGTGGGGTTAGCCTTGGCTTTCTGGCGCACAATCTCAAGTAGATATGAGTATTTTGAGTTGGTTTTTTGCTTCTTTTTTTGCGCAACGTTTATACGGATTGCATTGGGCGATTTTGCAATTGTCGCGGGAAGGAGTTATGCGGCTATTTCGATGTTTGAGTACGTCTTGTTACCGTTTGTCTTTTTTTCGCTGTTTGGCAAGTGGGTGGGCTACGCTCTAATAGTGTTGTATGCAGGGCTGACTTTATACTTGAATCTGACAGATAATGCAGGTTGGACAGGTGAAGCAGTTCAGTTTTTTAATTTCAATAATTAGTAAGTAGAGAGTAAATTGAAAAATATACTTTTTGTGATGGGTGGCCTATCCATGGGGGGCGTAGAAACCTACGTGGTCCGTTTGGCCACCGAATTACAGAAGCAGGGCCACTCCGTCACTGTGATTTTGCTCTCCAATAAGCATGATGACTTACTCTTCCAAAAGCTATCGTCTGTAGCAACAGTTTGTGTTGTTGAGTATTTTCCTTTTTTTGGGGCGTCCAGTTGGCTAAACGCTTTGGTGCCTGCGAGTGCGTGTTCTCATACTCATTTTGACGTGGTCCATGTTGTTGATTTATTAACTTTGTCATATGTGTATTTCCAGCGGAAAAAATATTCTTTCGACGCATTATCTATCGGTATCTATCATTCTCGAGAAATTGTTTGGTGGCGCGGTCGAAATGTATATTTTAGAGAAAAGATGCTTGAATTGTACGATCAAAATGTAAAGCTTACTCTGTTTCCGAATGAGAGTACTGCGGAGATTGCAGCTACTTACAAGGCTTTAGATGTTGGTGATGTGGCATTGTTGCCATTGGGTATATCACTTGAGCATTATAGTAAATGTTATCCTGACAAACTGTCATTAAAGCTGTTGTCTGTTGGTCGTTTGGTGGACTTCAAGGTTTATAATAGGCATGTAATATCTATATTGTCCAGCTTGCGACTTGTTGGTGATTTTCATTATTTTATATATGGTGACGGGCCCGAAAGAGAAGCGCTAGAGGCTTACTCGAACCAGTGTGGTGTTGCGCAGTTTGTGCACTTTATGGGTGAAGTAAAGTATTCGGATCTTCCTGAGATTTTTAATGACGCTTTTTGCTTTATAGGTTCTGGTACCACTCTGATCGAAGCTTCTGCAGCGGGTGTGCCATCGATTGTTGGGATAGAATCAATATCGACTCCCGATACGTGTGGGTTTTTTTCAGAAATTGACGGCTACTCATACAACGAAGCTTCAGCAACAACGCGTCGAATTCCTATTCTTGAATGCATAGAAATGCTATATCGAATGGAAGTTACCCAATATAATTCACTGTCTGATGCTCATAGAGATAAAGCTGGGCAGTTTAATATTGAGGATACAACTTCAAAATTTATCGATTTGTCGACATGTTATCCGGACTTTAAGATTAGATTCAGTAGATGCCGAGCTGTACTTTCTTTTGTGTACTCTATTGTGAAGCTTGGGCCAAAGGCTCTCAAGTCAAGATTTGATAGCGTGTAAAATGTTGCGTGAGTTTCTGGGCCTGCATATATCTGACTCATTTACGGTTGGTCCAGCAGTTAGTCGCAAGGAAATTAAATGCTTAAACTCGAAGGTGTAAATTTGGCTGTTGCGGGTCTTGGTTATGTGGGCCTGTCGCTGGCTGTAGAGTTTGGCAAGAAAGTGAACGAGGTCCGGTTTTATTTTGGAAAAACTGGGGTTGATGCGCTGAAAACTTATCATGGTTTTACGTGTGAAGTACCTGGCAGTGTATTAAGGTCTGAATTTCATCGAATAAAAAATATTAAAAAAGTCACCTCTGGATTCACTCGGAAAACCGCTGGTCTGGTCGATTTGTTATATGGCAGCCCTATCAAGGCAGGGGCTCATAAGACCCAAGGCATTAATGTCACCGAAGCGGCAGAGACTATTGATAATGCTCTGCGCGATTTGAATATTGGGGGCTCGTGCATCGGCCGGCTGCGCGATCATTACGATGTTTAGGAATATTATTTCTTTCGATTTTCGTTTTCGTAAAACCATACCGTTTTACTCGAAAAATATAGGTGGTGTGCTGACAGAGGCCCTATCAGTTCCCGAGCTATTGACTAAGTTGTCGACTGCAGCCGTTTGCAGATTGGCAGATTTGATTGGGAAAGCACCTCGAAAAATACTTGGTCCGAGTTACTCGCGTTGGCCAAACGCTCAAAAGAAGGTGCTTGCTAGATGAAAATCCTGGTGGTAACGCAATATTTCTGGCCTGAGTCGTTCATTATTAATGATTTGGTCAAGACTTTGGCGGCTCAAGGGCATGACATCAAGGTTCTTACTGGTAAGCCAAATTACCCTGATGGCATTGTCTTTGGTGGTTACAGTGCTTCTGGATATCAGGAAGAAAAATTCGACTCTTCCGTTAGTGTTTGTCGTGCACCACTCAGACCACGTGGTGCTTCCGGCGCAAAAAATCTGATGCTGAACTATTTTTCGTTTATTTTAAATGGACTTAAGTTTTACCCGGCAGCAGTAAAAGGTGAAGATTTTGACGCGATTTTTGTGTTTGCACCTTCACCTATTACTTCAGTAATTCCTGCGATTTACTTGAAGTGGAAACTCAAGAACCATCTGGCTGTATGGGTTCAGGATCTCTGGCCGGAGAGCTTGAGTGCGACCGGGTTCATCAAGAACAAAGCAATATTGCGCGTTGTGGGCTGGATGGTGAAAGGTATTTATGCCTTCGTCGATACGCTTCTTGTTCAGTCGAGGGCATTTCGAGAACCGGTCGCCCGTTACGCCAATCCTGGCAAGGTTGTGTATTACCCCAACTCATATCAGGACGTACCGCGGAGTATCGAGGAGACCCGGATTCCCGCCCCCTTGCTCGCGGAGCTAGACAATCATTTCTGTCTGGTTTTTGCTGGAAACCTGGGGACTGCCCAGTCGGTCGAAACCCTCATTGAGGTAGCTGACAAGCTTCGCCATTTGTCGGAAGTCAGGATTGTTTTGGTCGGAAGCGGCAGTATGTCGAGCTGGATCGAAACCCAGAAGGAATCCCGAGGTTTGGACAACCTTATACTCGCCGGACGCTTTGCAGCCACTGAAATGCCGCATTTTTTCAGTCGCGCTGAGGGATTGTTGGTGACGTTGAAGCAAGATGAGGCGTTCTCCTATACCATCCCTAGTAAAGTTCAGGCTTACCTGGCAGCGGGGAGGCCGATTATCGCCGCGCTGGACGGGGAGGGCGCGCGCGTCATTCAAGAGGCGGGAGCCGGTCTGACCACCGCGGCGCAAGACGCCGAAGGTATGGCCTATTGCATTGAGCAGCTTTTTCGCATGACTTCGGATGAGCGGGAATCGATGGGACAGGCAGGTCGAGCGTATTACCTCGAGCATTTCGAAATGGAGCGGCAAAGTCAGCGTCTGGTCGAAATTCTCAGTAGCAGGATCAATGAATTAAAAGGTAGCTCAAAATGAAAGTTCTCGTGTTAGGGGTCACCGGAATGCTGGGCAGTACAGTGTTCAGGCAATTCCATGGAAACCCGCACTACGAGGTGTGGGGCACTTTGCGCAATCCGGGTGGCGCAAGATACTTTTCTGAGGACATGCACAGTTCGTTGATCAGTAATGTCGACGTGCTAGACCAGGATTCGCTGGTTTCGGTGCTGGCACGGGTCAAGCCGGACGTCGTCATCAACTGCGTCGGACTGATCAAACAATTGGCCGATGCCAAGGACCCCCTTTCCGCACTCCCTATCAATGCCATGTTGCCGCATCGCATTGCCAAGTTGTGCACGCTGTCAGGTTCCCGGCTGATTCATATCAGCACCGATTGCGTGTTTTCTGGCCGCAAAGGCATGTACACCGAAGAGGACATCTCCGATGCAGAGGATCTCTACGGTAAGTCCAAGTACATCGGTGAGCTTCACGATGAACTGAATGCTATCACCCTGCGGACTTCGATCATTGGTCACGAACTGGGGAGCCAGTATTCGCTGGTGGACTGGTTCCTGTCCCAGAACGCACCGGTCAAGGGTTATGAGAAGGCCATTTTTTCGGGGCTTCCAACCGCAGAATTGGCGCGTGTCATTCGCGATTACGTGATCCCGAATCCAGGTCTCCATGGCCTTTATCATGTTTCCGTGGCGCCAATTGACAAACTGTCTCTTCTGAAGATGGTGGCGAAAGTTTACGAAAAAGAAATCGATATCATCGCGGATAGTCAAGTTTCCATAGATCGCTCACTAAACTCCTCGAAGTTTCAGGCGGCAACCGGTTACGTTCCACCGTCGTGGTTGGAATTGGTTAAATCGATGCGCGCGTTGCGTTGATCATTAAATTCAATCAGGTTTGGGAAGGTAGTTATGTTCGATAATAAGGTTTTGATGATCACGGGCGGTACGGGCTCGTTTGGCCATACGGTGTTGAAGCGTTTTCTGGATACTGATGTAAAAGAGATTCGTGTATTCAGCCGTGACGAGAAGAAGCAGGAAGATATGCGCATTGCCTTGTCGAATGACAAGGTGAAGTTCTACATCGGTGACGTGCGTGATCGCGACAGCCTGGATCAGGCGATGGTGGGGGTGGATTACATCTTCCACGCCGCAGCCCTGAAACAGGTGCCTTCCTGCGAGTTTTACCCGATGGAAGCCGTGCGTACCAACGTCATGGGTACCGAGAACGTTTTGAATGCGGCTATTGCTTCGGGCGTGCAACGCGTTGTCGTACTCAGTACCGACAAAGCAGTATACCCAATCAATGCCATGGGCATTTCCAAGGCCATGGCTGAAAAGCTGATGGTTGCCAAATCGCGGATGATTCCGGCGACAGGCCCGGTGATTTGCGCAACCCGCTACGGTAACGTCATGGCATCCCGCGGTTCTGTGATCCCGTTGTTCATCAATCAGTTGCAGAGTGGCGAGCCGCTGACCGTCACCGACCCGAACATGACACGTTTCCTGATGTCGCTCGAGGATTCCGTTGACCTGGTCCTGCACGCGTTCGAGCATGCCGAGCAAGGTGATATTTTCGTCCAGAAAGCACCAGCCTCGACAGTGGCGGACCTGGCCCAGGCACTCAAGGAACTGTTTGTTCGCGACAATGCCGTCAAGGTCATTGGTACTCGCCACGGCGAAAAACTCTACGAGTCGCTGATCTCCCGAGAAGAAATGGCCAAGGCCGAAGACATGGGGCGCTACTACCGCATCCCTTCGGACAATCGCGACCTTAACTACAAGAAGTTTTTTGTCGAGGGCGAGCAGGAAATTTCCGATCTCGACGACTACACCTCCCACAACACCGAGCGTCTCGATGTAGAAGGCGTGAAGAAAGTTCTGTTGAATCTGGAATACATTCAGGAGCAACTTGATGCTTAAGGTCATGACGCTGGTCGGGACGCGACCAGAACTTATCAAGATGAGCCGCGTTATTGCCGAGCTTGATAAGCAGGTTAATCATGTGTTGGTTCACTCGGGTCAGAATTACGACTTCGAATTGAATCAGGTCTTTTTCGATGATCTCGAAATCCGCAAGCCTGATTACTTTCTGGGGGCTGCCGGTGATACCGCAGCCAAGACCATTGCCGAAGTCATTTCGAAGGCGGACGAAGTATTCGAGGCCGAAAAGCCTGATGCACTTCTGCTCTACGGCGATACCAATACCTGTCTGGCCGTCATTGCCGCCAAGCGCCGCAAGAT
Source organism: Pseudomonas sp. ACN5 (assembly GCF_002303975.1). Taxonomy (NCBI): domain Bacteria; kingdom Pseudomonadati; phylum Pseudomonadota; class Gammaproteobacteria; order Pseudomonadales; family Pseudomonadaceae; genus Pseudomonas; species Pseudomonas sp. ACN5. Next base: position 181,390 of record NZ_MRCP01000010.1, read on the forward strand.
TCCGGTGTTCCATATGGAAGCCGGCAACCGCTGTTTTGACCAGCGCGTCCCTGAAGAGTTGAACCGCAAGGTGCTCGATCACCTCAGCGATATCAATATGGTCTTGACCGAACATGCCCGGCGTTACCTGATCGCTGAAGGCATTCGTCCTGAAACCATCATCAAGACCGGCTCGCATATGGAGGAGGTGCTCGACTACTACATGCCGAAAATTCTCACTTCCGACGTGCTGGCGCGAGAAGGCCTGGAGCAGGACAAGTTCTTCATCATCAGCGCTCACCGTGAGGAAAACGTCGATACGACGGAAAACCTTCGCGACTTGCTCAAAACGCTGCGAGCCCTGGCCGACAAGTACCAGTACCCGATCATTGTTTCCACGCATCCTCGTACGCGCAAACGTCTGGAAGCGATAGGCGAATCGCTGGACCACCCCTTGATTCGCTTCTCGAAGCCATTCGGTCTGCTCGACTACATCAAGTTGCAGATGTCGGCGTTCTGCGTGCTGTCCGATAGCGGCACCATCACAGAGGAAGCCTCTCTTCTGAATCTGCCCGCCATTACCATTCGTAATGCGCACGAGCGTCCGGAAGGGATGGATGAAGGCACTCTCATCATGAGCGGCCTGAAAGTTGAGGGTGTTCTGGATGCCGTACGTGTAGTTACCAGCCAACATGATCGTAGCCAGCGTGTTATCCCGGTTGTCAGGGATTACCAGGCAGGTCCTGTGTCGAAGCAGGTCGTTCGGGTCGTACTGAGTTACACCGACTACATCAATCGTACTGTCTGGTCGAAATCCTGAGCGTCGTCGAGGTTTGAAAAATGCGTGTTTTATTGACAGGTGCTACGGGTTTCGTCGGTCGCGCAGTATTGGGTCGCTTGGCGGCCTCTGACGATCTGGAACCGGTGGCTGCCATTCGCGGGCACGCCCTGCCTGACTGTCCGTCGCGCGTTATTACCGTTCGAACCGCCGGGCTCAGTGCTGATACCGATTGGTCTCAGGCGCTGGATCAAGTGGAGGTTGTCATTCATGGCGCGGCTCGCGTTCACGTCATGAATGACACCGAATCCGATCCGCTGGAGGCGTTTCGCAAGGTGAATGTCGAGGGCACGCTAAGCCTCGCTCGGCAGGCAGCCTCGTCGGGTGTTCGCCGCTTTGTGTTCATCAGTTCGATCAAGGTGAATGGCGAAGGTACGCCGCTCAATCAGCCTTACTTCGCCGACGCGACGCCCGCACCAGGTGATCCGTACGGCGTTTCGAAAATGGAGGCCGAGCAAGGGCTGCGTGAAATTGCGAGCACTTGCGGGATGGAAGTGGTGATCATCCGTCCGGTACTGGTTTACGGTCCGGGCGTGAGAGCCAACTTTCTGAACATGATGCGTTGGCTGGACAAGGGAATACCCTTGCCGTTCGGCGCTATCCATAATCGACGCAGCCTGGTCGCTCTGGAAAATCTTGCGGATTTGATCGTGACCTGCATCCGTCATCCGGCCGCCGCCAATCAGACTTTCCTCGTCAGCGACGGGGAGGATTTGTCCACGACACAATTGTTGACGCGGATGGCAAAGGCATTGGGTAAACCTGCCCGCCTGTTGCCTGTGCCAAGCGTGTTGCTTGAACGAGGGGCGCAGTTGCTCGGCAAGAAGGCTTTGTCGCAACGTCTGTGCGGTTCGTTGCAAGTCGATATCAGCAAAACTCGGGAGTTGCTGGGCTGGATTCCGCCGGTCAGCGTCGATGAGGCGCTTGTCTCGGCTGCCAACTACTACAAGGAAAGGCAGCGCTAAGCTGGCTTATGGCAATGCCGGTTCAATTGCAGAATTGATTGTGGCTGTTTCAGGAAGTTGACCTTTGAACACAATATGGTTGTTGGCGTTGGTGGTGGGTGTTTCATTTTTGGGCACCGGTGCATTGCGCAAATACGCGCTGGCACGCAGCTTGATAGATGTTCCTAATGCGCGTAGTTCACACTCGGTCCCGACCCCCCGGGGTGGTGGTGTGGCTATCGTCCTGAGCTTTCTGATCGCGTTGCCAGTCCTGGCCTGGACAGATGCCGTCGCCTGGCCGATAGCGCTGGCTCTGCTGGGGGCCGGCGGCTGGATCGCGATCATCGGGTTTCTCGACGATCATGGGCATATTGCCGCGCGCTGGCGCCTGCTTGCGCATTTCGCGGGTGCCATCTGGGCATTGATCTGGATTGGCGGGATGGCGTCGATCAACCTGTTCGGCTTCGAGTTCAGTCTCGGTTGGTTCGGATATGTCATCGGCGCCTTCTACTTGGTCTGGATGCTCAATCTCTATAACTTCATGGATGGTATTGATGGCCTGGCCAGCGTCGAGGCGATTTGTGCCTGTGTCGGTGCTTGCCTGGTCTACTGGATCGCAGGCCACACCAACCTCGCGATTGCTCCGCTGGTGCTGGCGATGGCCGTATCGGGTTTCCTCGCCTGGAATTTCCCGCCAGCGAAGATTTTTATGGGCGATGCCGGCAGTGGTTTTCTGGGCATAGTGCTGGCGGTGATGTCGCTCTATGCAGCATGGACGAATCCACTGTTCCTCTGGGCCTGGCTCATATTGTTGGGCGTTTTTATTGTTGATGCCACCTTTACCCTCATTCGTCGGCTGTTGCGTGGGGATAAGGTTTATGAGGCCCATCGCAGTCATGGATACCAGTATGCTTCACGACAATATGGCAGCCATCGGGCGGTCACGCTGACAATTGCTGCGATCAATTTGTTGTGGTTAGTGCCAGTGGCTATATTGGTCGTCATGCAATATATCGATGGCGTGGCAGGCGTGGCCCTGGCCTACGTGCCTCTGGTGTTGCTGGCTTTCAAGTTTCACGCGGGCGAGTTGGAAATCGCTGGCAAGGCGTGATGAACGCATTGGTTTTTGAGTATTGCTTTGTCGGTAAGTGAGTTACCGAAAGCTGCAGTTGCTGTATCAATGCTAGGAGCTTCGACAGGTGTTTAGAGGGGTTATGGATAAGATTCGGGCAAAGTTGTTAAGTCTGCCAAGACGACATAAACGCATTCTGCAGGTCCTGACTGATATTTCGCTGGTCTGGTGTGCCCTGTGGATGGCGTTTGTCGTGCGACTTGGGGTGGACGAATTGGTCAACCCGTTCACTCAGCATGTCTGGCTTTTTGTCAGTGCACCTGTCATCGCCATTCCTCTTTTCATTCGCTTTGGCATGTACCGTGCGGTCATGCGGTACTTTGGAAATGACGCGCTCATTGCCATTATCAAGGCGGTGACACTATCGTCCCTGATACTTGGCGTCGTGGTGTACTGGTACAGTAATCATCAAAACGTCGTTCCGCGCTCGATCATTTTCAACTACTGGTGGTTGAGCCTGATCATGATCGGCGGTCTGCGCCTGGCCATGCGTCAGTACTTTATGGGCGACTGGTTCAGCGCCGCCCAGCACGTCCCGTTTACCAGCCGGGATGACGGTCTGCCGAAAGTGGCTATCTACGGCGCAGGGTCGGCGGGTAATCAACTTGTTGCAGCCTTGCGGATGGGGCGCGTCATGCGGCCTGTTGCCTTTATCGATGACGATAGCGGGATCGCCGACCGGGTGATTTCCGGATTGCAGGTGTACAAGCCCAAGCACATCCAGCAGATGATCGATAACACCGGTGCCCAGGAAATTCTCCTCGCCATTCCTTCGTCAAACCGTGGCCGCCGTCGCGAGATTCTCGGGTTTCTCGAAGGCTTTCCGCTGCACGTTCGTAGCGTCCCGGGTTTCATGGATCTGGCCAGTGGCCGGGTAAAGGTCGACGATATCCAGGAAGTAGACATTGCCGACCTGCTCGGGCGTGACGCCGTCCCGGCCCAGGCTGATTTACTCGAACATTGCATCACGGGGCAGTCCGTGTTGGTCACGGGCGCCGGAGGGTCCATTGGCTCAGAGCTTTGCCGGCAGATTCTGGCGCTGCGCCCGACAACGCTTCTTCTGTTTGAACACAGCGAGTTCAACCTTTACTCCATTTTGTCCGAGCTGGAGCAGCGGGTCGCTCGAGAGTCGCTGTCCATCCGTCTCCTGCCGATTCTCGGATCGGTTCGCAACCCGGACAAGTTGCTGGACGTCATGAAAACCTGGCGAGTGGACACGGTTTATCACGCAGCCGCCTACAAGCATGTGCCTATGGTCGAACACAACATTGCCGAGGGTGTGCTCAATAATGTAATAGGCACGCTTAATACGGCCCAGGCCGCACTTCAGGCAGGAGTGGCCAACTTCGTCCTGATTTCGACGGACAAGGCCGTGCGTCCCACCAATGTCATGGGTAGCACCAAACGTCTTGCCGAGTTGACGTTGCAAGCGCTGAGTCGTGAGTTGGCTCCGGTTTTGTTCGGAGATACGAGCAATGTCTCCCGTGTGAACAAAACGCGCTTCACGATGGTGCGGTTTGGTAACGTCCTGGGGTCATCGGGTTCGGTCATTCCGCTGTTTCACAAGCAGATCAAGTCGGGTGGTCCTCTGACGGTCACGCATCCGAAGATCACTCGATACTTCATGACCATCCCGGAAGCGGCGCAGTTGGTGATTCAAGCGGGTTCCATGGGGCAGGGGGGGGATGTTTTTGTCCTGGACATGGGCGAGCCCGTGAAAATCGTTGAACTGGCCGAGAAGATGATCCATTTATCCGGCCTGAGTGTTCGTTCGGAAAAAAACCTGCATGGTGACATCGCTATCGAGTTCACCGGGCTGCGTCCGGGCGAAAAGCTTTACGAAGAGCTACTGATCGGTGACAACGTAGCAGCCACACAGCATCCGATGATCATGACGGCCAACGAGGATCACCTGTCCTGGGATTTGCTGAAGGGCAAGTTGACCGAGTTGCTCGCAGCGGTGGATCAGGACGACTACACGCGCGTCCGCCAGTTGTTGCGCGACACTGTCAGCGGCTACACCCCCGACGGTGAGATTGTCGACTGGATCTACCAGCAGCGCCGCCTTGAGCCCTGATTGTTTCATATGCTGTAACGTACACATTTTTGACAGTCCCATGGCATAGCCTAGGTTTGGAGAGCAGCTTCGGAAAAGCTGCTTTCTCAAACGACGGCATGGAGCTTCACTTATGCGTACAAGCAGTTTCTACTCTCTGGTATTCGCCCTCCTCACCAGTGCTTCTCTTACGGCAATCGCCGCGCCTGTCAAGGCGCCTGAGGCGATGAATGCGCCTCTGGTGCAGGATGTTGCCGTCCAGGCGCCATCCGGTAAAGTCGATCTCAATAGTGCTGATGTATCTACGTTGCAACGTGAGCTGACGGGAGTGGGCGAGGCCAAAGCGAAAGCAATTGTTGCTTATCGTGAAAGTAATGGTGCGTTTGCGTCAGTTGACGAGTTGCTGGAAGTGAAGGGTATCGGCAAAGCGCTTCTGGACAGGAACCGCGACAGGATCGAGGTGAACTAGGGGCGGGACTGACGACAAGGGCCGGTCATTGATCGGCCTTTGTCTATAGCGAGAGTTATGCCCGGCGGACCAGTCGCAGTACTTGAATGGTTTTTCGGTTACCTGAAATCAGACAAAGTACAGGCCCGCGTTGTTCAGCAGGGTCGCCAATCAGACATCGCTTTGATCGACTATCGGGCTGCTTCGACGCATGAAAGTCCTGTCGCTCAGTCACCGCTGAATACGCACTGTTCATCCGCCCCACCATTTATCGATCGGCCCGCAATACCGTTCATACCATTGTAGAGGTTCGGCGCGGTTTTGCGTTCATACAGGGTCTACTCTCTCATGCAGGCCTGGGCACCGACGAGAGCCGACCGCTTCGTGGATATGGAAAATTACGGCTATCATATTTCGTTTGAATTATGCGTATAATAAATACCGCTTGCGTCGAAGTGCCTTGGCGTCAGGCGTCCTTCAGCATCCTTCAGGAGCACCGTCATGAATTCAGTTCAGTCCCGAGGTACGGCCCTCGTCACTGGCGCTTCTTCCGGTATAGGGGCGGTTTACGCCGAGCGGTTGGCGGCCCGTGGTTTTGATTTGTTGCTCGTGGCTCGCGACGAACAGCGATTGGAGGCGGCCGCGAGCAAACTGCGTTCGGAGCATGGGATCAAGGTTGAAGTGCTGAAGGCGGACCTGACTCAAAAAGCAGACGTGCTGCAGCTCGAACAGCGGTTACGCAGCGATTCGAGTATCAGTCTGTTGCTCAATAACGCCGGCGTGGCGGCGGACGGGCTTTTGGCCAATGCCGATATCGACCAGCTGGAGCGAATGATTCAGTTGAATATCACCGCTGTCACGCGATTGGCCGCGGCGGCTGCAGCCGGTTTTACCAAGGCCGGGCGCGGCACAATCATCAATATTGCGTCGGTGGTGGCCTTGTTTCCCGAGCGTTTCAACGCGACCTACAGCGCCAGCAAGGCCTATGTATTGAGCCTGACTCAATCGTTGAACGCCGAACTGGACGGCACTGGGGTGAAGATCCAGGCGGTGCTGCCCGGTGTAACCCGAACCGAGATCTGGGAGCGCTCCGGCATCGATGCGTCACAAATTCCTGCGGACATGGTGATGGAGGCGGGTGAGATGGTCGATGCTGCATTGTCGGGTCTGGATCAGGGTGAATTGATCACTATTCCTTCATTGCCCGATGCGGCGGATTGGAATGCGTTCGTGGCGGCGCGTCTTGTGATGGCGCCTAACCTGTCCAAAAGCAAGGCTGCTGCCCGCTATCGGTAAGTGCCATCAATCAGATTGAGGTGTGAGCGGTATGAATGATCGTCGTGTGGTTGTAACAGGCATGGGCCTGGTGTCGCCGCTGGGGAGCGGTGTCGAAGTGGTCTGGGAGCGGCTGTTGGCCGGGCGTTCCGGGCTGCGTAATCTGCCGGATGAGGTGGTTGCCGATCTGCCGGCCAAGGTCGGCGGTGCGGTGCCGACCTTGGCGGATGACCCGCAGGCGGGTTTCGATCCGGACCTGGCGACTCCACCCAAGGAACAGAAGAAGATGGATCGCTTCATTCTGTTCGCCATGGAAGCCGCGCGTCAGGCATTGGAGCAAGCCGGCTGGCAAGCGCTGGATGCCAATGCCCAGGAGCGCACGGCCACCATCATCGGTTCAGGCGTGGGTGGTTTCGGTGCGATTGCCGACGCAGTACGGACTACCGATAGCCGTGGTCCGAGGCGTTTGTCTCCATTCACCATTCCTTCATTTCTGGTCAACCTCGCGGCCGGTCATGTGTCGATCCAGCATGGCTTCAAGGGGCCACTGGGCGCGCCGGTCACGGCATGCGCCGCCGGGGTTCAGGCAATTGGCGACGCGGCGCGAATGATTCGTGCGGGTGAGGCGGATATCGCGGTGTGCGGCGGTGCGGAAGCGGCGATCGATCGGGTCAGCCTTGCCGGGTTCGCCGCTGCTCGCGCCTTGTCCAGTGCTTACAACGATACGCCTGAACGCGCTTCACGACCTTTCGACAGTGGTCGCGATGGCTTTGTCATGGGGGAGGGGGCCGGGCTACTGGTCATCGAGTCTCTGGACCATGCGCTGGCCCGGGGCGCCAAGCCCCTGGCGGAGCTGGTCGGCTACGGCACCAGCGCCGATGCCTATCACTTGACCGCCGGTCCCGAGGACGGCAGCGGTGCGCGGCGAGCGATGTCGTTGGCATTGGCACAGGCCGGTGTTTCACCGGCTCAGGTCCAGCATCTGAATGCTCATGCAACCTCGACTCCGGTGGGGGATCTGGGTGAGCTGGCGGCGATCAAGGCGTTGTTCGGTGCGCAAAACGGCATCGCCGTGACATCGACCAAGTCGGCGACCGGACATTTGCTCGGTGCCGCGGGTGGACTCGAAGCGATCTTTACGCTACTGGCGATCCGCGACCAGGTCGTGCCGGCGACCCTCAATTTCGAAAACCCGGACCCTGCCACTGAAGGCGTGGACATTGTTCATGGCAGCGCACGGCCGATGGCCATCGAATATGCGTTGTCCAACGGCTTCGGATTTGGCGGGGTCAACGCCAGTGTGCTGTTCAAGCGTTGGCAGGGTTAATCCTGCGGGTGTTTGAGGTGTTCGCGTGCGACGTCGAGAATCCGTTGGGCAAACCCGGCGTCGGCCACGCTGCGCGATAACAGCAAGGCGCCGACCAGCGTAGACATGATGACGATGCTGCGGTCGGCGGTGCGCTCTCCGTCAAGGGTGCGCCGGATCTGGTCGAGTCGCGCCTGGAGCACGACGTCGCTGGTGGGGCTCGGTTGACCACGCAGCCCCAGTTCCGAAGAAATGGTCGGCAGTGGGCAACCCTCGTGAGGTGAGGTTTGATGCCATTCGGACAGGTAAGCGTCGATGAAGGCTTCGAGAGGATGCTCCTCGGCGAAGATTTGCGCGCACAATTCGTCGACTTGTGCGCCAGCCTCTTGCAAGGCTTTTTCCACCAGTTCGTCCTTGGACTTGAAGTGCGAGTAAAAGCCACCGTGGGTCAGGCCCAGCGCTTTCATCAGAGGTTGCAGCCCGGTCGCGCCGATACCGTCGCGTCGAAATCGCGCTGAAGCTTCCTTGATTATGCGTTGGTGGGTCTGGGCTTTATGGTCCTGCGAGTAACGCATCTGATATCTCCGCATCAATGCGGCCCATATTAACCAATGAAAATTGCATGGTGACTGTACTTCTATTTCTAAAAAGCATGCAGATGCTTCGATATGGGTACAAAGCGGCATGATTTCAGGGCAAACCACGTAAAAACAAACCCCGCTGTTCAAGGCGGGGTTTTCATTCAGCGGTCCTGCGCTTCCTTGGCGTCCATTTCCGCATTGCGTTCGGCGACGCGCTTACGTTGCTCTTCGGTCAGTTCGACTTTGTGGGCGGTGTCGCGCAGCATCATCAGACCACCAACGATCGAGCCAATGGCAACGACCAGAATCAACCAGGCATACCAGGGCATAGGACTCTCCTTGAAAAGCAGGCGGGTCGACGAGGGTTCGCCAACCGATCGCGTATAGCACTTTGAGTGACGGGGTTTCGTCGCAGTTCCATCACTATCACCCCCATTCTATGCCTGTTGTTCAAGGTTCACCCGAACGCATTCAATGTCCGGTCAGCATCGCGTCCGCCGGTGCGTCGGCGCGCAATTGCGCGGTGAGCGTGAAGTACACGAAACCTGCGGCCATGAAGCCCAGGAAGATCAGGCCGATGAAGGTGTTGAACCAGGCCATCGCCACCAGGCATACCACCGCCAGCATCAGCGCAATGAACGGCACCAGCGGGTAGCACGGCGCGCGGAAGCTGCGCTCCAGGTTTGGCTCGGTTTTGCGCAGTTTGAACAGGCTGAGCATGCTCATGATGTACATGACGATGGCGCCGAACACTGCCATGGTGATCATCGCCGCCGTCAGCGTCATGCCGCCGAGGTTGATCAAACCGTCGCTGTAGATCGCCGCGATACCGATCACGCCGCCGGCGATGATCGCCCGGTGGGGAGTCTGGAAACGCGACAATCTGGCCAGGGACGCCGGCAAGTAGCCGGCGCGGGCGAGGGCGAAGAACTGGCGCGAATAGCCAAGGATGATCCCGTGGAAACTCGCCACCAGGCCGAACAGGCCGATCCACACCAGCATGTGCAGCCACCCGGAGCTTTCGCCAACCACGGTTTTCATCGCCTGGGGCAGCGGGTCGTTGATGTTCGACAGGGTGCGCCAGTCGCCGACGCCACCGGCGAAGAACATCACGCCCATCGCCAGCAGCACCAGGGTCAAAATACCGCTGATATAGGCCTTGGGAATGGTGCGTTTCGGGTCCTTGGCTTCTTCGGCGGCCATGGCGGCGCCTTCGATGGCCAGGAAGAACCAGATGGCAAAGGGGATGGCCGCGAACATTCCGGCGATCGCCGGAGCGCCGAACACGTCGGTGCCGGCCCAGCCATTGAGGGCGAAGTTGCTAAAGCTGAACGCCGGCGCGACCACGCCCATGAACACCAGCAATTCAGCGACCGCCAACACGCAGACCACCAGTTCGAAGGTCGCCGCCAGTTTCACGCCGAGGATGTTGAGACCCATGAACAGGATATAGGCACCGACTGCCGCGTGTTTCGGGTCCAGGGCTGGAAACTGGACATTGAGATAGGCGCCGATGGCCAGGGCAATCGCCGGTGGGGCGAAGACGAATTCGATCAATGTCGCCAGGCCGGCGATCAATCCGCCTTTTTCCCCAAACGCACGACGGCTGTAGGCAAAGGGGCCTCCAGCGTGAGGAATGGCGGTGGTCAGCTCGGTGAAGCTGAAGATGAAGCAAGTGTACAGGGTGGCGACCATGAAAGAGGTCACCAGAAAACCCAAGGTCCCGGCCACGCCCCAGCCATAACTCCAGCCGAAATACTCCCCGGAAATCACCAGCCCGACGGCAATGCCCCACAGATGCAACGTGCCCAGCGTGGGTTTGAGTTGTGTGTTCATGCGCTTGCTCCCTGAGTGGTTTGGAACGCTCGGGGGGAGGCCAGTGCAGTGGGCGTGCCATTTTTCGAGGGGGCGTCGTAATGGGCTGAAAGGCGTCGTATCGGAGATGTTCGCAACCGAATGTGCGAACTTTGTGCGTCAGTCGGGGGCGTCGTTGCTACTAATGCCGCTTTCGCGAGCAAGCCCGCCTGTCTGCTACACGACGCCGCTGCGATGCGGATACGTCGTGTTTCAAAGCAAGCGCGGGCCGCCTTTGATGTTCAGGTTTGTTCGGTAAGGCACTCGCGCAACGCCGTCTGCCAGTCAGGTTGACTGACGCCCCAATCGCGTTGCAAGCGACTGCAATCCAGGCGCGAGTTGAGCGGCCGGGCGGCAGGCGTCGGGTAGTCGCTGGACGGGATCGGTAACAGGGCGGCGCAGGGTTTGCCCTGTTGTCGCAATGCTTCGCCGATTGCCTGAGCGAAACCAAACCAGGAGGTCTCACCTTGAGCGGTCAAGTGATAAATGCCCCAGTTGGCCACCTCGCGCGCCTGCCAGTGTTCAATCAGGGCAAGGGTGCTGTTGGCGAGTGTGCCGGCCCAGGTAGGGGCTCCGATTTGATCGGCAACTACACGTAACTCTGGTTTCTCTTGCAGCAATCGCTGCATCGTCAGCAGAAAGTTACGGCCATGGTTTGAATAGACCCAACTGGTACGAAGGATCAGGTGTTTGCCTTGCACGTCCTTGATAGCCTGCTCACCGGCCAACTTGCTCTTACCATATACGCCGAGCGGATTGGGCGTGTCGTCCTCGTTGTAAGGTCCGGCTTTCAATCCGTCGAAAACATAGTCCGTGGAGTAATGTATCAACGGGATGTCGAGAGCCAGCGCCTCTTCGGCGAGAATGCCGGGAGCGATCGCGTTGATGGCAAAGGCTGCTTGCGGCTCGCTTTCTGCCAGGTCAACCGCTGTATGGGCCGCCGCGTTGATGATCAGGTCGGGCCTGAGGTTTTGCACCTGGCGACGAATCTGATCGGGTTGCGCGAGATCGAGCTGTTCGCGACCCAATACGATCAATTCGCCGAGCACACCCAGTCGGCGTTGCAGCTCGTGTGAGACCTGACCATGTCTGCCATTGATGAGTACTTTCATGAGAACGGTTCAGTCTCGCCATGGGGCAAATCGGGCTCACACAGGCTCATTACTCTCCCCCTGCCAATTTGGCCAAGTACTGACCATAGCCCGTCTTGCCGAAGTACTGGGCGCGTTCCAGCAGTTGTTCGCGGTTGATCCAGCCATTTTCATAGGCTATTTCTTCGAGACAGGCGACTTTGAGGCCTTGGCGGTGTTCGATGGTCTGCACGTATTGAGAGGCTTCGAGCAAGCTGTCGTGGGTGCCGGTGTCGAGCCAGGCGAAACCTCGACCAAAACGCTCGACCTGCAGGTCTCCGCGTTGAAGATAGGCATTGTTGACGTCAGTGATTTCCAGCTCGCCGCGAGGCGAAGGTTTCACCGCCTTGGCGATCTCGATCACGTCGTTGTCGTAGAAATACAGGCCGGTTACGGCATAGCTTGATTTTGGCTTTTTCGGTTTTTCTTCGATCGAAAGCGCACGGCCCTCGCTGTCGAAATCGATGACGCCGAAGCGTTCGGGGTCCTTGACCCAATAACCGAACACGGTGGCGCCGGAAGTGCGTTTTGCAGCATTCTGCAATTGTTCGCCAAAGTGCTGACCGTGGAAGATGTTGTCGCCCAGGATCAGGCACACAGGGTCATCGCCAATGAACTCCTCGCCAATCAGGAAAGCCTGGGCCAGACCGTCCGGTGAGGGCTGCTCGGCAAAGCTGAAGTTCACCCCGAACTGGCTGCCGTCACCCAGCAGATTACGATATTGCGGCAGATCCTGCGGGGTGGAGATCAGCAGGATATCCTTGATGCCGGCCAGCATCAGCACCGAGATCGGGTAGTAGATCATGGGCTTGTCGTAGACCGGCAACAGCTGTTTCGACACACCGAGCGTAATCGGGTGCAGGCGTGTGCCCGAGCCACCTGCCAAAACGATACCTTTCATCATGGGAGCAACTCCTTGGAATTGATGGCGCCAAGGCGTTCGCCCTGATAGCTGCCATCTTGAACACGGCGGCACCAGTCCATGTTGTTCAGGTACCATTGAACGGTTTTGCGCAAGCCGGTTTCGAACGTCTCTTCGGGCACCCAGCCCAGTTCGCGTTCAATCTTGCCGGCGTCGATTGCGTAGCGTAAGTCATGTCCAGGACGATCCTGGACGAAGGTGATCAGGTCGGCGTAATGCGCAACGCCCTCCGGCTTTTGCGGTGCCAGTTCTTCAAGCAGGGCACAGATGCCGCGCACCACGTCGATGTTCTTTTGTTCGTTGTGCCCGCCGATGTTGTAGGTCTCGCCGACCTGGCCGGTGGTCACCACTGTGAGCAGTGCCCGGGCGTGATCTTCGACGAACAGCCAGTCGCGCACTTGCAGGCCGTTGCCATAAACCGGCAGTGGCTTGCCGGCCAGGGCGTTGAGGATAACCAGCGGAATCAATTTCTCGGGAAAGTGGAAAGGCCCGTAATTGTTCGAACAATTGGTCAGCAGCACCGGCAGGCCATAGGTTCGCTGCCAGGCGCGGACCAGGTGGTCGGACGCGGCCTTGCTGGCGGAGTAGGGCGAGCTGGGTGCGTAGGGCGTCGTTTCCGTAAACAGGTCATCGACGCCGTGCAGGTCACCGTAAACCTCGTCGGTGGAAATGTGATGAAAGCGGAAGGCGCTTTTCTCAGGCTCCGGGAGGGCTTGCCAATAGGCACGGGTGGCTTCGAGCAGGCTGTAGGTGCCGACGATGTTGGTCTGGATGAACTCTGATGGACCATCGATGGAACGATCGACGTGGGACTCGGCTGCCAGGTGCATGATCGCGTCAGGCTGGAAACGCGCCAGCACTGCACTGACGGTGGCCTGGTCAACAATATCGGCCTGAACGAACTCGTAACGAGTGTTGTTGGCAATACTGGTCAGCGACTCGAGATTGCCGGCATACGTCAGTTTGTCCAGGTTGAGCACATCATGCTCAGTGTGTTGGATCAGCTCGCGAACAAGGGCCGAGCCTATGAAACCGGCTCCGCCGGTAATAAGGATACGCATGTTGGGCCAGCCTTTTTCAGTAATGCGAATATCGGTAGCTTGCAGGCACGAGCGAGGAGGCGCAAGAATTCCTGACCCCATTCGTATTCGGTTACGTCGTGCCAATCGGGCTGGATTATCCATGACTTGCCGCCTTCACTCACTAAATCTTGCGCAAAATTTAGAGCTTTACCTGCGAAACTCACGGTTTTCTCCGTACCGGAGCCCCTTCGCGCACCCCATAACCCCAGCGTAAAACCACTTTTTACGCTTTCTTTATGCCCGGCCCACACCCTCGGTCTCGTTCCTTTACAGCCTTCTTTCCGACAATGACTCCACACGCGGCAATACGCCGTAACACGGAGAACTTCCATGAGCGTTCTGGACGGAGTGTCACTGCTGTTGGCAGTGGGGCTGTTCATTTATCTGTTGGTTGCGCTGTTGCGCGCGGACCGGAACTAGGAGCGGCTATGCACAGTTATGACTATTGGCTGATCCTCGGGTTTTTCGCCCTGGTATGGGTCCCGGCGCCGTTTCTCGGACGCTTCTACTACAAGGTAATGGAGGGGCAGCGCACGTGGCTGTCGCCGGTCCTGGGCCCGGTCGAACGTGGTTGCTATCGGCTGGCCGGCGTCGATCCGCACGCCGAACAGAGTTGGCAGAGATACACCCTGGCCTTGCTCGCCTTCAACCTTGCGGGTTTCCTGCTGCTGTTCGCGATCCTGCTGTTCCAGGGCCATTTGCCGCTGAACCCGCAACACCTGCCGGGTCAGGAGTGGACGCAGGCGTTCAACACCGCCGTCAGTTTCATGACCAACACCAACTGGCAGTCTTACAGCGGCGAAGCGTCCTTGAGCTACTTGAGCCAGATGGCCGGCCTTACCGTGCAGAACTTCGTCAGCGCCGCCACGGGCCTGGCCGTACTGGTTGCGCTGTGCCGCGGCATCGGGCGCAAATCCACGGCATCGCTGGGCAACTTCTGGGTCGACATGACCCGCGCCACCCTCTACGGCCTGCTGCCGCTGTGCCTGTTGCTGGCGCTGTATCTGGTCTGGCAGGGCGTGCCGCAAACCTTCGCGCAGTACGTGAATGCGGTGACGGTGCAAGGCGTCGACCAGGTCATTCCCCTGGGCCCGGCTGCCAGCCAGATTGCGATCAAGCAATTGGGTACCAACGGTGGCGGCTTCTTCGGCGTCAACTCGGCGCATCCGTTCGAGAACCCGACGGCCTGGAGCAACCTGTTCGAAGTGGCCTCGATCATCCTGATCCCGGTGGCGCTGGTGTTCACCTTCGGCCACTACGTGAAGGACCTGCGTCAGAGTCGCGCGATCATCGCCTGCATGCTGGCGCTGTTCCTGATCGGCGGCGCGACCTCGCTATGGGCTGAATACCAGCCGAACCCGCCCCTGAACAACGTAGCCGTCGAGCAGACGGCGCCGCTGGAAGGCAAGGAAGCGCGTTTCGGCACTACCGCCACGGTGCTTTGGTCGGTAACCACCACGGCGGCGTCCAACGGCTCGGTCAACGGCATGCATGACAGCCTCAGCCCGCTGAGCGGCATGGTCGCGCTGGTCAACATGATGGTTGGCGAGGTGATCTTCGGCGGTGTCGGTGCCGGGCTCTACGGCATGTTGCTCAACGTGTTGATCGCGGTGTTCCTCGCCGGCCTGATGATCGGTCGTACGCCGGAGTACCTCGGCAAGAAACTGCAAGCCAGGGAAGTGCAATTGCTGGTGGTGACCCTGATGGTCATGCCGATTGGCGTATTGGTGCTCGGCGCGATTGCCGCCAGCCTGCCAGGTCCGGTGGCTGCCGTGAGCAACCCCGGCGCCCACGGTTTCAGTCAGTTGCTCTACGCCTACACCTCGGCCAGCGCCAACAACGGTTCGGCGTTCGGTGGCTTCGGTGCCAACACGCCGTTTCACAACCTGATGCTGGGCCTGGGCATGTTGATCGGTCGCTTCGGTTACATCCTCCCGGTTCTGGCCCTGGCCGGCAGCCTGGCGATGAAGAAAACCGCACCGATTGGCCAGAACAGCTTCCCGACCCACGGCCCGCTGTTCGTGACCTTGCTGACCGTGACCATTTTGCTGGTGGGTGGTTTGACCTTCCTGCCGACCCTGGCACTGGGGCCTATTGCTGAACACCTGAGTATGGGCTTCTAAGGAATCCATCATGAATATGCATGTTCCAGCTTCAAAACCTGCATCACCGACCAAGTTGGCCGAAGCCCCGAAAACCGCGATCTCGGCCCTGTGGCGCCCGGCGCTGGTGCAAGCCTTCGTCAAGCTCGACCCACGGCAATTGCAACGTGCGCCGGTGATGCTGGTGGTCGAACTGACCGCGATCCTGACCACCGTGCTGTGCTTCATTCCCGATACGGCCGTACCGACCTTCGTCGCCGCGCAAATTGCCGTGTGGCTGTGGTTCACCGTGCTGTTCGCCAACTTCGCCGAAGCCTTGGCCGAAGGTCGTGGCAAGGCCCGTGCCGACAGCCTCAAGGCCGGTAGCGAAGGCTTGAGCGCCCGGCGCAAAACCAGCAATGGCACCTTTCAGGTAGTGCCGGCCACCAGCCTGCGCAAAGGTGATGTGGTGCGTGTCGAAGCCGGGGAGATGATCCCCGGTGACGGCGAAGTGCTCGAAGGTATCGCAGCGGTCAACGAAGCGGCGATTACCGGTGAGTCGGCACCGGTGATTCGTGAGTCCGGCGGCGACCGCTCGGCCGTTACCGGCAATACACGGCTGGTGTCCGACTGGCTGTTGGTGAGGATCACCGCCAACCCTGGCGAGTCGACCCTGGACCGCATGATCGCCCTGGTCGAAGGCGCCAAACGCCAGAAAACCCCGAACGAAGTGGCGCTCGACATCCTGCTGATCGGCCTGACCCTGATCTTCCTGCTGGTGGTCGTCACCCTGCAACCGTTCGCTCACTTCGCCAACGGCAGCCTGCCGCTGGTGTTCCTGGTGGCGCTGTTGGTCACCTTGATTCCGACCACCATCGGCGGCCTGTTGTCGGCCATCGGTATCGCCGGCATGGATCGTCTGGTGCGCCTGAACGTGATCGCCAAGTCCGGTCGTGCGGTGGAGGCGGCGGGGGACGTGCACGTCCTGCTGCTGGACAAGACCGGCACCATCACCTTCGGTAACCGTCGTTGCTCGGCGGTGTATGCCGCGCCAGGCGTGACAGCCAGGGAATTGGCCGAAGGCGCGTTGCTGGCGTCGCTGGCCGACGACACCGCTGAAGGCAGGTCGATCGTCGAGTACCTGCGTGGCACTCATCCGCAACCGGAACCGTCCGCCGACCTGCTGACAGCCGTGCCGTTCAGTGCCGAAACCCGCTTGTCCGGTGTCGACTATCAAGGGCGCGTGTACCGCAAGGGGGCGGTGGATTCATTGCTGGCCTTCGTCGGCCTGAAACGTGCGGACCTGGCACCGGCCCTGTCCCGCGAAATCGACAAGATCGCGCAAAGCGGCGGCACCCCCTTGCTGGTCTGCGCCGAGGGCAAGTTGCTCGGCGCGATCCACCTCAAGGACGTGGTCAAGCCCGGTATCCGCGAGCGTTTCGCCGAGTTGCGCAAGCTGGGCATTCGCACGGTCATGGTCACCGGTGACAACCCGTTGACTGCAGCCGCCATCGCCGCTGAGGCAGGTGTGGACGATGTGCTGGCGGAAGCCACGCCGGAGAAAAAACTGGCGCGCATTCGTCACGAACAAAACGACGGTCGTCTGGTCGCCATGTGCGGCGACGGCGCCAACGATGCCCCGGCACTGGCCCAGGCGGATGTCGGCATGGCGATGAACGATGGCACCCAAGCGGCACGTGAAGCGGCCAACATGGTCGACCTCGACAGCGACCCGACCAAGTTGCTGGACGTGGTGCAGATCGGCAAGGAATTGCTGGTCACCCGCGGTGCGCTGACGACCTTTTCCATCGCCAACGACGTGGCCAAGTACTTCGCGATCCTGCCGGCGCTGTTCGCCGCGATCTACCCGCAACTGGGCGTGCTCAACGTGATGCACCTGAGCAGTCCGCAGAGCGCGATTCTGTCGGCGATCGTTTTCAACGCGTTGATCATCGTGGTGCTGATTCCCCTGGCATTGCGCGGTGTGCGCGTGCAGGCGGCGAGTGCGGCGGCGCTGTTGCGACGCAATCTGCTGATCTATGGCCTGGGCGGGATTCTGGTGCCGTTCGTGGGCATCAAGGCGATCGACATGCTGTTGACGGCGTTGCATCTGGTTTGACTGAACACGCCCCTGTAGGAGCGAGCTCGCGATGGTGGTTAACGATGACGCGTGCTTGCTGACTGTACGCGGCGCTCTCAATTACATCGCGAGCAAGCTCGCTCCTACAGGTTTTTTCCGTGAATTCGAGGATTTTGAAATGTCCACATTGATACGCCCGGCCCTGAGCCTGCTGGTCCTGATGACGCTGATCACCGGCGTCGCCTATCCACTGGTGGTTACCGGCGTCGCCCAGGTCGTATTCCCGGATCAGGCCAACGGCAGCCTGGTGCGCGATGCCGAGGGCAAGGTCCGCGGTTCCTCGCTGATCGCCCAGGATTTCGTCGGCGACGCCTGGTTCCACCCGCGTCCTTCGGCCGGTGCCTTTGCCACTGTATCGAGCAGCGCCAGCAACCTGTCGCCGAGCAACCCGGCCCTGGCCACGCGGGTGATCGACGAAGCCGGCAAGCTGCTGGTGCCCGGCCAGGGACCCGTGCCGTTGGCGCTGGTCACGACGTCGGGCAGCGGTCTCGATCCGCACTTGCCACCGGCGGCGATTGCCTATCAACTGGCGCGTGTCGCGGCGGCGCACAATCTGCCGGTCGCGTCACTGCAACAGCTGCTGGACGCGCACATCGAGCAGCCATTGGTAGGCCCGCCGGTGGTGAATGTGCTTGAGTTGAATCTGGCGCTGGAAAAGCTTTAGGTCCGTGGTGCTGCCATTCGCGAGCAAGCCCGCTCCCACAATTGGAATGCGTACTCCTGTGGGAGCGGGCTTGCTCGCGAAGACGGTTTGACAATCACTACATCAACATCTGAAAGACGAGAACTCCAAGCATGAGCAACTCCGGCCGCGCCGACGCGCTGTTAGCAGACCTGCCCCGCGATGGCCGTGGCCGGCTCAAGGTATTTCTCGGCGCCGCGCCTGGAGTCGGCAAGACCTACGCCATGCTCCAGGCGGCCCACACCCAACTGCGTCAAGGCGTGAAGATCATTGCCGGCGTCGTCGAAACCCACGGCCGAGCGGAAACCGAAGTACTGCTCAGCGGCTTGCCGCAGCAGCCGTTGGTGCGCTCGGAATACCGTGGTGTGTTGCTCGAAGAAATGGACCTGGACGGTCTGCTCCTCGCCAAACCGAAGCTGGTGCTGGTCGACGAACTGGCGCACACCAACGCACCCGGCAGCCGTCACGAAAAACGCTGGCAGGACATTCAGGAGCTGCTCGCCGCCGGCATTGATGTCTACACGACAGTCAACGTCCAGCACCTGGAAAGCCTCAACGATCAGGTGCGTGGTATCACCGGCGTGCAGGTCCGTGAGACCTTGCCGGACTGGGTGCTGCAAGAAGCCTACGAACTGCTGCTGATCGACTTGCCACCACGGGAACTGCTCGAGCGCCTGCGCGATGGCAAGGTCTATGTGCCGGAGCAGGCGCGGGCGGCCATCGACGCGTTCTTTTCCCAGACCAATCTGACAGCCCTGCGCGAACTGGCGATGCAAACCGCGGCGGCTCAGGTCGATAACGATCTGGCCCTGGGCTATCGCCAACTCGGACAAGCGGCGCCAGCGGTGCGCGGGCGTTTGCTGGTAGGGGTGGACGGCGATGCCCAGGCCGAGCGTCTGGTACGGCATGCCAGTCGCGTGGCCCAGCGGCGGCACCTGCCCTGGAGCCTGGTGCACGTGGACAACGGCCGCGTGCGTGACGAACAGTCCCGCCTGCGCCTGCAGAGCGCCCAGCAACTGGCCGAACGCCTGGGCGGCGAAGTGGTGTTGCTGCGCGCCGGTGAAGTGGCGAAAACCCTGATCCAGCATGCCGCCGAGCGTCGTGCCAGCCTGGTGCTGGTCGGCCAGTCCCGGCCGAGATTGCGCCGACGCCTGTTCGGTGGCGGGCTGGCGGCGCGGCTGCTGCGCAATGCGCGCGGACTGGAAATCAACGTTCTCGACGGCGATCACCAACAGCATCAACCCCATCAGCGGTCGATGGGGTCACTGGTCTGGTTCGACTACGCGCTGGCCGTGGTCGCGACGGTTCTGGCCAGCGCCCTGGCCTGGGCCGTGGCGAGCGTTCTGCCACTGCCCAACATTTCACTGGTGTTCCTCGCCGCCGTGTTGCTGGTGGCGGTGCGCAGCAGTCTCGGGCCGGCACTGGCCTGTGCGGCGCTGTCGTTCCTGACCTATGACTTCCTGTTCATTCCACCGAATTTCTCTTTCAGCATCCAGCGCGAAGAAGACGTGCTGACCTTGCTGTTTTTCCTGCTGATGGCAGCCCTCACCGGCAACCTCGCGGCGCGCCAGCGCAGGCAATTGCAGGCACTGCGAGATACCCAGGAAGAGACCACTGAATTGCTCGACCTGTCACGCAAACTGACAGCCGCCACCGACCGCCAAGCCGTGGTCAGTGCGGCCGCCCAGCACCTCAACGGTTGGAGCGACGTGCAGCTGTGTCTGCTCAATCGCGACGGGCAGAGCGGCTGGAAAGTCGAAACCGGTGGCCCGCTGGCGTTTACCGAAGCTGAGCGCGCCGCCGCCGATTGGGCCTGGCAGCACGATCAACCGGCAGGTGCGGGCACCGGTACCTTGCCGTTCGGCCGCTGGTGGTGGTGGCCGTTATCGGTCGAGGACGGCCCGCTCGCGCTGCTTGGCGTGTGCGCCAAGGAAGGCCAGACCCTGACCGGCCAGCGCCGTCGCTTGTTGACCGCGCTGAGCCAGCCGCTGGCTCAGGCGCTGGCCCGGGCGCAACTGGCCGATGATCTGGAAGCGGCGCGGCTGCACGGTGAAACCGAGCAGTTGCGCAGTGCCTTGCTGGCTTCGGTGTCCCACGATTTGCGCACACCCTTGACGTCCATGCGCGGCAGTATCGATAGCCTGCTGGCCCTGGGTGAAGCGATCCCGCTGGAGGACCGGCGTGAACTGCTCGAAGGCACCCGCGATGAAGCCGAGCGCCTTGATCGATATATCCAGAATCTGCTCGACATGACCCGTCTCGGCCACGGAGCCCTGAAGCTCGCGAGGGACTGGGTGTCACCGGCCGATATCGTCGGCAGTGCGCTCAATCGCCTGCGTGCAGTCCTTGCGCCGCTGCAAGTCAGTACCGACGTGCCGGCCGAGTTACCGCTGCTGTATGTGCACGCCGCGCTGATCGAACAGGCATTGGTCAACGTGCTGGAAAACGCCGCGCGGTTCTCGCCGCCCCACGGGCGTTTGCAATTGTGCGCCGGGGCCGACGACGGTGAGCTGTTCTTTTCGGTCAGCGATGAGGGCCCGGGGATTCCGGAGGAAGATCGGGCGAAGATTTTCGACATGTTCTACACCGCGGCGCGAGGGGATCGTGGTGGGCAGGGTACCGGGCTGGGGCTGGCGATCTGTCAGGGCATGGTCGGTGCCCATGGCGGGCGTATCAGCGTCGCCGACGGCATCGAGGGGCGCGGCACCGGCATCACGTTGCACCTGCCGCTCCAGGCTCAGCCGGGATACGAGAGTGAAGCCTGATCGTGCTTGCGCTACTCTCTTGCCACTTCTTTTTGTTGATGTGAATTCATGAGCCAGACTGCGACCATCCTGGTCATCGACGACGAACCGCAGATCCGTAAGTTCCTGCGCATCAGCCTCGTTTCCCAGGGCTACAAAGTGCTGGAGGCCGGCACGGGCAGTGAAGGCTTGGCCCAGGCTGCATTGAACAAACCGGACTTGCTGGTGCTCGACCTCGGCTTGCCGGATATGGACGGCCAACAGGTATTGCGCGATTTTCGCGAGTGGTCGACGGTGCCGGTGCTGGTGCTCTCCGTGCGCGCCGGTGAAGGGCAGAAAGTCGAGGCCCTGGATGGCGGCGCCAATGACTACGTGACCAAGCCGTTCGGCATCCAGGAATTCCTGGCGCGGATTCGTGCGTTGCTGCGCCAGGCGCCCGTCGGCGAAACCCAGCCAGCGGCGCTGAGCTTCGGTCCTTTGACGGTCGACCTGGCGTATCGCCGGGTATTGCTCGACGGTATCGAAGTCGCGTTGACTCGCAAGGAATACGCCGTGCTGGCGCAACTGGCGCGGCATCCGGGGCGGGTGATCACCCAGCAGCAATTGCTCAAGGACATCTGGGGGCCGACACACACCGAAGACACTCACTACTTGCGCATCGTGGTCGGGCACTTGCGCCAGAAACTGGCGGATGACCCGACCCAACCCAGGTTTATCGTGACCGAGGCGGGGGTGGGGTATCGGTTGTTGAGTGAGTAGTTTTGAAATTTTGTGGTGACTGATCTGGCGCTTTCGCGAGCAAGCCCGCTCCCACATGGGATTTTGTGTACACCAAAGATTCACTGTGGGAGCGGGCTTGCTCGCGAAGAGGGCATTACATTCAATCGAGAACTTTCAGGCTTTCAATTCTGCTCATTCTCATACCGATCCAGCGTATCGCGCGCAATCTCCCGTCCCAGTGCGATCAGCTCCGGCGCCTTGTAGAACTCGAAAAACCGGCACACGCGCTTGGGCACGTTGATCAGGATGTCCGGCGGATACCCGGCAATCTTGTACTGCGCCAACGACGTCTGCATCACCTCGAAGCTCTGGTTGATCAAGTCGAGCAAGGACGCCGGTCCGACGTTGTCGATGATGAACGAGCCGGCGGCGGAGCGGGGCGCGCCACTGGCTTCCGGAGCTGCAGCGGGTTGCTGGGCTTCGGGTTCGGCGGACTCGATCCACGGATTGAAATCCGCACCTTCGGCTTTCAACGCTTCCTGCTCCAGGATCAACAATTGTTCCGCCTGTTTACGCCGGAACGGCAACTTCGAGCCGACAGAGCTGATCAGGTTGTCGAAGCGGGTCTTGAACGCGGCAGGGCGCTGGATCACCGGCAATTGATAGTGGCGCTGGTTGGTGGAGTTGAGGTTGACCGCGATGATCAGGTCGCAATGGCTCGACACCACGGGCACGATCGGCAGCGGGTTGAGAATGCCGCCATCGACCAGCATGCGGTTGCCCTGCATCACCGGGGTGAACAGGCTGGGAATCGCTGCCGAGGCGCGCATCGCCTGGTGCAGGCAACCTTCCTGGAACCAGATTTCCTGCTGGTTGGTCAGGTCGGCGGCAACGGCGGTATAGGGGATGCGCAAGTCTTCGATGTTGATCTCGCCGACGATCTTGCGAATCTGCCCGAACACCTTCTCGCCACGAATCGCCCCCAGACGAAAACTGACGTCCACCAGGCGCAACACGTCGAGATAGTCCAGGCTCTCGATCCAGTCGCGGTAATCGTTGAGTTTGCCGGCGGCATAGATCCCGCCCACCACTGCGCCCATGGAGCAACCGGCGATACAGGCAATGTCATAGCCGCGCCGTTCGATCTCTTCAATGACCCCAATATGTGCGTAACCCCGGGCTCCACCCGAGCCCAATACCAGTGCGACACGCTTTTTCATGAATCGCCCTCGTTTGAATGCTTCAACAATGCACCCATCGAGGGTCATGCTTCAACGGTCATGGTCGTTCGAGGGGGCAAGAGCGTCGTATTTTCGACACTCCATGGCGGCACAGGGTTGTTCTCGTCAGCGCTATAGTTCGCACTGCGGACCAACGGCACTTTTCAGGTGCTACACCGTCTTACCTGCATGACTGTTGACCTATTTTTGAGGAGTAAGTGATGAAAGCCTGGATCTGTGTGCCATTGATTGCCCTGGCACTCGCCGGTTGTGCCGGAAAGACCGCCTACCGCGACAGTTGCGGTAGTAACCTGGATGCGGCATGGCATGAACTGGACCTGGCCAAAGTCGAAGGTTTCGCCGGGACTGTCAGCTACTCCAAGGCCCTGTCGCTGTTGACCGCGGCCAAGACCCAGCAGCAATTCGAAGGGTTCGAAGGCTGCACCAGGAAAGCCGAGAAGGCTCGTTTCTATATTCGTGAATCGCGCGCGGGGCGTTGAAGGCAAAAAGCAGCTGCAGGCTCTAAGCTACGAGTTGCATGACTCATCGGGCTTGCAGCTCGTAGCTTGCAGCCTGGCGCTGTTTACGGAGTAAACCCCCATGATCGATCGGCTGGTGGCTCATGTCCTGGGCCTGGAAGTTCGTCTGCTGGCCTGTCAGGCCCGCTTGAAAGAGCGGACTGATCCTGAAGCTTTACACGATCTGCGCACAACCATGCGTCGGTTACGCAGCCTTTTGCGGCCTTTGCTCGGGTTGCCCGGTGTCGAACAACTGGAAGCGGCCGCCTCGCGGGTGGGCGATCTGACCACGCCGTTGCGTGATCGCGAAGTGCTGGCGGCGTACCTGCTTGAGCACGGTCAACCTCACGCTGCACAGTGGCGCATGGCGCAAATGGCCGAAGCCTATCCGGCCGTTGCGGCCAGTCCCGAGCTCGCGCAATTGCTGATCGTGCTCGATGCGTTTCCGCGTTTTCTGCGCGCAGCCCAGCGCCAGGGATTGCTCAAGGGCCTGCGCAAGCGTATCGAAAAGCGTCTGGGCAAACAGTGGAAAAAACTCGACGAAGCACTGCACGACCCGGCCCACGACCGTCATCGGCTACGCCTGCTGATCAAGCGCGTGCGCTATGGTATCGACGCTTACCCCGAGCTGGACCGTTTACCGAAAGCGGCCATGCCCCGATTGAAATCGGCCCAGGGCGCGCTGGGTGACTGGCACGATTGCGTGCAATGGCTGGCCATGGCTGAACAGGAAGCGGATTTGCAGCCCTGTGTCGCGGTCTGGACAGCCACCATGGCCGAGGCAGAAAGCCGTGCGGACCAGGTGCTGGAAAAGCTCAGTCGCGATTGCTTCAAATCCTGAGAACACCACCGAACAAATGTGGGAGCGGGCTTGCTCGCGAAGAGGCCATCAGCCCGGACATTGTTGGTGACTGACAAACCGTCTTCGCGAGCAAGCCCGCTCCCACAGGTGTTTTGTGTTCGACATGAAACCAGCGCGACTTATCTGTCAGTCAATTTGTCCGGAATAGGCGATGTATCCCTCTCGCCAGATGGTTAAGATCCCCTCATCTTTTTCCGATCCCCGAGGTTTTCATGCGTTTTTCCGAACTGCTTGACGCTGTCCGTAGCCAGCCGCTGGAGCTCTCCATTCCGGCTTCCTGGGGTCAGGGGCGCGCCAGTTTCGGTGGCGTGGTGGCGGCTTTGCAGTACGAAGCCATGCGTGCCCGGGTGCCAGCGGATCGCCCGGTACGTTCATTGGCGATCACCTTTGTCGGCCCGGTTGAGCCCGAGGTTCCAGTCAGCTTTGAAGTCGACGTATTGCGCGAAGGCAAGGCGGTCAGCCAGGTATTGGGTCGGGTGATGCAGAAGGGCCAGGTGGTGACGTTGATCCAGGGGAGCTTTGGCGCTTCGCGCCCTTCGGTAGTGGCCGTGGCCGCTGAACCGGCACCTGAAATGAAGCACTGGGACGAGTGCCAGGAATTGCCTTTTATCGAAGGCGTCATCCCGGAGTTCATGCGGCACCTGGCGATGCGCTGGAGTGTAGGCGGGTTGCCGTTCAGCGGTAGCACATCGCGGCAAATGGGTGGTTGGGTGCGCTTGCGCGGCGATGACAAGGAGGAGGTCATCGGCGAGGCGCATATCCTCGCACTGGTGGACGCCTGGCCGCCGGCCCTGATGCCGTTTTTGAAGAAGCCGGCGATGGGCAGCACGCTGACCTGGACCATCGAGTTCGTGCAACCGCTGCTGGAATTGACCACCCTGGACTGGTGCAAATACCTCGTCGAGACCGAGCACGCCGCGGACGGCTACGGGCATGCCGCCGCGAAAATGTGGAGCGCCGATGGCCGGTTGATCGCCATGAGCCGGCAGACGGTGACGGTGTTCGCCTGATCAGTGACGACGGTGGCGCTCACGCCAGGCGCGCCACCAGCCACCACTGAGGAAGAACCGCGGAAAGGTCAGAAACTGCTCGACCAACAGGCGCGATACTGCATCCTTGCGGTCACTGAACGGCTCGGCGGCTTGCGTCTCCATGCTGTGGCCGTGGCGTTGCAGGGCCAGCGCCGCAATCACGCCGATCACGCCAATGGCGATGTTGGCCAGGCTCAGGCTGAAGACCCCGGAGACGATCAGCAGAAACGCGACGATGAACAGCGGCACCGCGATCAGGTGCAACACCAGATTGGTCGGGTGCTGATGATTGTTCGGGTACGCTCGCCATTGCCAGGCGGGAAGGTTGGGGTGACGTTTGCCCATGTTGCTGATCCTCGATCCATGTTGAACACATGTAATGAAGAATAGGCCCGGCCAACGCCGGCGGCGAATCAAGGCTGGCTATTGGCTTGATAGGTGCCATGACTGGAATTGATGGTGCCAGTTCTGACGCCTTCGCGAGCAAGCCCGCTCCCACATTTTGAGCGTATTCCTATGAAAGAACGCGGTCACCTGTGGGAGCGGGCTTGCTCGCGAAGAGGCCCTCAAAGTTTGAGCTGACCTATCGCCTTGCTCAACTCCCCGGCCAGCGCCGCCAGTTCATTGCTGGTCGTCGCCGAAGACACCGTCTGCTGCACCGTGTTCTCGGTCACGTCACGGATACTCACCACCGCCCGGTTCATCTCTTCCGCCACCTGGCTCTGCTGCTCGGCCGCCACGGCGATCTGCGTGTTGCTTTCACGCATCTGTGCCACTGCGCCGGTGATTTCGGCCAGGGCTGCGCCGGCCTCTTGGGCCTGTCGTACGCAGTCATCGGCCTTGAACGAGCTCTCTTGCATGAAATCCACGGCGTCCCGCGTCCCGGCCTGCAACGCCGAGACCATGATCGTGATTTCGTCCGTGGAGGCTTGCACGCGTTTGGCCAGGTTACGTACTTCATCGGCGACTACCGCAAAGCCGCGCCCCATCTCGCCGGCCCGGGCCGCTTCGATGGCGGCGTTGAGCGCCAGCAGGTTGGTCTGTTCGGCGATGCTGTGAATCACATTGACCACGCCGTTGATCTTCTGGCTGTCCTCGGCCAGGCGTTGAATCATCTCGGCGGTCTGCTGCACGCCGGTGGATAGCCCGGCAATCGAGCGCTGCACCCGCGTCACCACTTCCTGGCCACTACCGGCCAGGGTATCGGCCGATTGCGAAAGGTCACGGGTGGCGCCCGCGTGCTGGGCGATGTGATAGACCGTGGCGGTCATTTCATTGATCGCCGTCGCGGCCTGATCGGTTTCGCTTTGCTGACCGAGCATGCCGTGGCGCACTTCATTCATGCTCGCCGCCAGCCGCGCGGCGCCGATATCCAGTTGCCGGGCGGTGCTGGCGACGGTGTTGACCACCCGTTGATAACCGGCCTGCATGGCGTTGAAGGCGTTGGCCATCTGCCCGACTTCGTCGCTGCAAGCCAATGGCACGCGGGTCGACAGGTCGCCGGTTTTCTCCACGTGCAACATGACGTCCTTCAAGGTGTTGAGCTGGCTGAGCAGGAAGCGGATCAGCAACTGCGATGCGCCGAGCATGGCCAGCATCAGGATGAACACCGCCACCGCGTAGTGGGCGAAGCGCTCGCTGAACACCTGGCCCAGGCTTGGACCGTGGGCGATCACGGCGACCCGCTGCCCGTCGGCGCGCGCGAACACTTCGGCGCCCATCAACGGGTTGTCACCGAACAGCGGCATCGGGTTGATCTCGACCCAGCCGTTTGCATTGATGAGCTCGGGAATGGGTTGTTCAAACAGCGAAGGCGCTTGTCCGCGATTGAACGTCAGCAGGTTATCGATTTTGGGTAGCGGTTGCCCGGCGGGCCAGGCTTCGAGCAATCGCGCCTGGGCCTGGGCTGAAGCCTGGGAGGCGTGACTGCGGGCCTGCTGCTCAAGCTGCACCGCGTACAGCACCAACAACAGGGTGGTGACGAACGCGACGGCGTTGACCGCCCAGAATTTGTATTTCAGCGAGATATTGCTAAGCCAGGCACCCATGGAGGTCTTCTCTGATAGCGGAAACAGTTTTGGCAAGGTGCCATTATTGTGCCGCTACTCAGGTGGCTGGTTCTTGATGCAGATCAATTTCAAACCTGTGGGAGCGAGCTTGCTCGCGATTGCGGTTTGTCAGTCACATCCGTACCGAATGTGTTACCGCCATCGCGAGCAAGCTCGCTCCCACAGGGATTTATGGTGAACAGGAGATCAATGGCAGGCCATAAAACGCGCGTGCGCAGGCTGTGGTGTGCGCCGCCAGATCCTCCTGGCTTTCCCCGCGATGCAGTGCCACTTCGCGCAATACTTCGGTCAGGTACGCCGGCTCGTTTCGCCCGTTTTTCGGCTTGGGGCGCAGGCTGCGCGGCAGCAGGTACGGTGCATCGCTTTCGAGCATCAGGCGTCCGCGCTTGATCTCCCTGACCAGCGGATGCAAATGCGTGCCCCGGCGCTCGTCGCAGATCCAGCCGGTAATGCCGATGTGCAGGTCGAGGTCGAGGTAGCTGAACAGCGCCTTCTGCTCCCCGGTGAAGCAGTGCACCACCGCGGCCGGCAATTGGTCGCGGAAGTCGCGCAGGATCTCCAGCAGACGCTGGCTGGCGTCGCGTTCGTGCAGAAAAACCGGTAACTGCAATTCGACGGCCAAGGCCAGATGTTCTTCGAGCACCTTTTCCTGCTGCGGGCGTGGCGAGAAATCACGGTTGAAATCCAGCCCGCATTCACCCACGGCCACCACATTCGGCTCGTTAAGCAAGCTGCGCAAACGTCTGGCGCTGTCGGCGTTCCAGTCGCTGGCGCAGTGAGGGTGAATACCGGCGGTGGCAAACAGGCGCTGATTGCTTGCGTCCAGTTGCCGGCACAGCTCAAGGGCCTGTTCGCTGCCCTCGACACTGGTGCCGGTCAGCACCAGTTGGCACACGCCGGCCGCGTAGGCGCGGTCGAGTACGGCCTGGTGTTTGTCGGCAAAACTGGCGTTGGTCAGGTTGACGCCGATATCGATGAGTTGCATGGTGCTACCTCGGCCCAAAGGCCGGAAAGCATATCAGAGCCGTGGATTTATAAGAAAAGCCAAGAACTACAACGGGTTAACGCTGTCTCTTGAGCCGCGGACCAGGCTGGCTTGGTAGTTTTGCCATCATTGTGCCGGTCTTTCGCCCGTTGTCAGCGCCCTGGGCACCCTGTTTTTGTCGTCGCGTTTCATTGACGCGGCCTCATATTCTTTCCGGAGAGTGGATGATTCGTCCCTCGGTTTTGCTACTGCTGTGTTGTTCGCTGCTACTGCCGATGACGGCGGTCGCGCGTCTGCCCGGGCCGCTGCAAGCCGTACCGGCCAGCGAGGTGCGCGACCTGGCGCAGATCCGCAGCAGTCGTGTGCTGCGGGTGCTGGTCAACCAGAGCCGCAACAGTTCCGGCGAAGTCCAGGGGCAGGCGATCGGGGTTGAATACCATCGTCTGAGAGCGTTCGAGCAATACCTCAACGGCCACGCCCGTGACGGTCAGGAAATCACCCTCAAGATCATTCCCAAGGCCAAGGATCAACTGCTCGGCGCCTTGCAGCGCGGGGAGGGCGATCTGGTGGCGCCAGGCGAGTTGCTCGATCTGCAACCGGGCTTTGCCGTCAGCACCAGTGAGCCGATTGCCAGCAACATCCCGCTGGTCCTGGTGGGCATCAAGGGCGAACGTCGCTACACCCGGCTTGAACAGCTCTCCGGCAAGACCCTGGCGTTACCCGCCGGCAGCGCCGCCGGGGATGCCGTCAGCCAGATCAATCAAAAGCTCGCCTTGCACAAACTGCCGCCGGTCAACGTCGAGTGGGTCGATCCGAGCCTTGCCGTCGAGGACGTACTGGAGATGGTCCAGGGTGGAATCTTTCACCTGACCATCGTCGAGCAACCGATTGCCGAACGCTGGGGCAAGATCCTGCCCAAGCTGCGTTTTGACAAGCAGGTCGTCATCCGTGAGCCGGGCGAAGAGTTCTGGTTCGTACGCCGCGATGCGTCGATGCTGCGGGCCAGCATTAATCGCTTCCTCACCGTCTACAAAAAACCATCGGATCAGGACGCTGCATTCCTGCGCATCTATCGCCGTCTCTATCAAGTGCACTATCCGCTGGCCAAGACGGACCGCCAGCGCCTGGAAAAACTCCGGCCGGTGCTGCAGAAACACGCCGATGCCCAGGGCATGGACTGGCTGAACCTGGCGGCGCTGGCCTTCAAGGAGTCAGCGTTGCAGCCCACCGCCCGCAGTGGCGGCAGCCCGACCGGCCTGATGCAGATCACGCCTTCTGCGGCGCAGCGGGTGGGGGTCAGCAATATTCAGGACGTAGACGGCAATGTGCAGGCCGGGGCCAAGTACCTGGCGATGATCCGGCGCAAGTTCTTTGCCAGCCCGAAACTCAACGAGCGAGAACGCATGGCATTTGTGCTGGCGGCCTACAACATCGGGCCGGAGCGGGTTCAGGGCATGCGCACCGAAGCCCGGCGGCGAGGCTTGAATCCCAACCAGTGGTTCTTCCAGGTCGAACGCGTGGCCATGGAGCAGGTGGGTATGGGGCCTGTCAGCTATGTTAATAGCGTGAACAAGTATTACTTGGCGTTCGACCGGGAGCGGGAGTCGTTGGAGCCCCAGGGACAAAAGGTTGTCTCTCGCAAATGATCAACTAATCTGATTGTAATAGTGGGTTTTTTCCGCTTTTAACATGTGATTTATTGATTAATATGGCGCCCAACCCACACACACTGACAAGGATTTAAACAGCATGAGCACTCTGATCAACAAGGTACTGTTTACCCGCGCTGGCTACGGCCTGACCGTTCTGCGCATCGTGGTCGGCATTGTTTTCGCCGCTCACGGCGCGCAAAAACTCTTCGGGGCATTCGGTGGATATGGTCTGGCCGGAACCGCACAGTACATGGAAAGCCTCGGACTGACACCGGGTTACCTGATGGCGGCACTGGCGGGCGGCACCGAATTCTTTGCCGGCCTGGCGCTGATCATCGGCTTACTGGTTCGCCCGGCTGCATTGGGCCTGGTCTTCCTGTCGCTGGTCGCGATTTTCTCGGTGCACATCAGCAATGGACTTTTCATGGCCAACAACGGTTATGAATTCGCCCTGGCCTTGCTCGGTGGCAGTATCGCGGTGTTGATCGAAGGTGCGGGCAAACTCTCGGCGGACCGTGTCATCGCCGGCTGACCGCTCTGGTTCAAGGAAAAAGGCCCGCCTCGTGCGGGTCTTTTTTGTTGAGCGTCATTCTTGACACTGTCCAGTCAGCTTCTCTAGGATGTTGCTCATGCGCCGATTTAAACAGCTACTTGCGGGGCGCCAGGTGACTCATTCAGTTGCCGATAGAAGCCGGAACAGGCTTCGAAATACCGCTAAAGCGCTGGTTCGGTGTTGCCTCTCACCTGCCATGCAGACTTTTGAGGCAGAGACACGACACAATGAATGCACTAAACCCGGTAGTACGTCCCGCGCCGATCACGGCACATCTCACCCAGCGCAATCCAAAAATCCTGCTTGGCGGCAAACATCAGCCGACGCTCTTGCGTTATCTCGATGGCTGGCCACGTCGTACCGGCGGTCCCGCTGCCTTTCTGATCCAGTTTGTCGAAGACGGTGAGTCTCTCGCCCGTTTCGCCGACGACAGTTTTGATCTGGCAGTGATTCAATCCCCCAGCCTCGAAGACGCTCCCGAAGTGATCAGGCAACTGACTCGCGTTGCCCGGCAAGGGCTGATCACCCGCCCTTGAGTTTTACGGGTAGTCGATCGCCACGATATAAACACACTGCTCACCGGTCGGTGTCTGGACCCGGACTTCGGCGTCCAGTGCCTTGCCGATCAGGGCTCGGGCCAATGGCGAGTCAATGCTGATCAGGCCTTGTTTGAGGTCCAGTTCATCCGGCCCGACAATGCGGTAGCGCGACTCCTTGCCATCCTCGTCCTCGATCGTGACCCAGGCGCCGAAATAGACCTTGTTCGGATCGCTGGGTCTTTCGCTGACAACCTTGAGCGCTTCCAGGCGTTTGGTGAGAAAACGCACGCGGCTGTCGATCTCTCGCAGCATCTTTTTGCCGTAGGTGTACTCGGCGTTCTCCGAGCGATCACCCTGTGCCGCGGCTTCGCTGACAGCCTGGGTCACCTGGGGGCGACGCACATGCCACAACTCATGGAATTCGGCGCGCATCCGCGCTTCACCCTCGGGGGTGATCAACGCGGTGCCGGCGGTGCGGGGAGGGCGGTAACGGCTCATGGCAACTTCTTGTGGTGGAGACGGCTGGAGTCTATCAACCCTCGCGCAGGACTGTCAGTGGGCTGGCGTTCAATGCCCGACGGGTGCCGAACACACCGGCACCGCCGATCAGCACCGCGCCCAGCAGTGGCAGCAGCAACAGCCAGGGATGCGGATGCCACGGCAGGTCAAAGGCATAGCGGTAGAGCACCAGGCTCACCAGTTCCGACCCCAATGCCGCCAGCAAGCCGCTGACCGCCCCCAGCAAACCGAACTCGATGCGCCGCGCCTTGACCAGCAATTGCCGTTCGGCCCCCAGCGCACGCAGCAGCGCGCCCTGGCGAATGCGTTCGTCCAGCGTCGCCTGCAGGCCGGAAAACAGCACAGTCATCCCAGCCGCCAACACAAACAACAATACGTACTCCACCGCCAGGGTGACCTGGGCGAGGATACTGCGCAATTGTTCCAGCAAGGCTTCGACCTGCAGGATCGTCACCGCCGGGAAGGCGCGGGACAGGTCGACAATCTGCTGGTCATGTCCCGCTGCCAGATAGAAGCTGGTCAGGTAAGTCGCTGGCAGATCCTTGAGGGTGCCGGGCTGGAAGATCATGAAAAAGTTCGGCTGGAAGTTATCCCAGTTGATCTCCCGCAGGCTAGTGACTTTCGCCTCGCGATTGACCCCGCCCACGCTGAAAACCAGATGATCGCCGAGCTTGATTTTCAGGCTTTCAGCGACCTTGCCTTCCACCGACACGCCGGGAACATCGTCTGGCGTTTGTTCGTTCCACCAATTGCCCGCCGTGAGCTTGTTGCCCTCCGGCAGGTCCGCCGCCCAGGTCAGGCTCAGGTCGCGCTGGATTGCCCGGTCCCCGGCCGATTCTTTGGTGACGATCTGTTGCACCGGTTCGCCGTTGATGCTGATCAAGCGCCCCGGCACCACCGGGTACAAGGGTGCCGATTTTGCCGACACGGCGATCAGGTGATCGGTGAAGGCCTGTTTA
Organism: Pseudomonas sp. ACN5; assembly: GCF_002303975.1. Classification (NCBI taxonomy): domain Bacteria; kingdom Pseudomonadati; phylum Pseudomonadota; class Gammaproteobacteria; order Pseudomonadales; family Pseudomonadaceae; genus Pseudomonas; species Pseudomonas sp. ACN5. Next base: position 214,211 of record NZ_MRCP01000010.1, read on the forward strand.
TCCGCGGGCAGAATGTTCAGTGCGAAGTAATTGGGGGCGTTTTTCGGCAACTGGTTCTGCCAGGTATCCAGCAATTCGCCGCGCAGCAGCGCAATCAGCGCCATCGACAGCAGGATCAGGCCGAACGCCAGGGACTGGCCTGCGGCAGCGAGCGGATGACGCAGCAATTGCCCGAGTCCCAGGCGCCAGGGCAAGGACGCACGCGCAAGCAAGCGCCGCAGGCTCTTCAACAGCAGCAACAACAAACCGCCCAGCACCAGCGCTGCAATCACGCCACCGCCGAGCAGGGCAAAGGTCAGCACCAGGTCCAGGCTCAGGCGCCACATGATCAGGCCGAGGGCGCCCAGCGCTGCGCCGTAGACCATCCAGGTGCTGGAAGGGATCGGCAGCATGTCCCGGCGCAGCACGCGTAATGGCGGAACCCGGCCCAGAGCCGCCAGCGGCGGCAAGGCGAAACCGGCCAGGGCCACCAGTCCGGTGCCGATCCCGGCGACGGCCGGAAACAGTCCGCCCGCAGGTACGTCGGTCGGCAGCAAGTCGTGCAGCAGGGCAAACAACCCCAGCTGTGCGAGCCAGCCGAGGAGGGCGCCGCTGATGCTGGCCAGCAGCCCGAGCACAGTCAGTTGCAGGCTGAACAACACCAGGGTTTCCCGGCGCGACAGTCCGAGGCAGCGCAGCAAGGCACTGGCATCGAAGCGGCGGGTGGCGAAGCGGGTCGCCGACAACGCCACCGCCACGCCGGACAGCAACACCGCCACCAGGCTGGCCATGTTCAGGTAGCGTTCGGCCTTGCCCAAGGCTCCGCCGATCTGCCGGTTGCCATCCCGGGCGTCCTGCAAGCGCTGGTTGGCGGCGAGTCCCGGTTTGATCAGTTGCCGGTACATCTCGAGTGCCTGGGCATTGCCTCGCCATAATTCGCGATAGCTGACCCGGCTGCCGGGTTGCACCACGCCGGTTGCCGCAAGGTCGTCGAGATTGATCAGCACCCGCGGCGTCAGGCTGTAGAAATTGCCGGCGCGGTCGGGTTCGTAGGTCAGCACCCGCGCCAGTTTCAAGGTTTTCATGCCGACATCGATGCTGTCGCCGATCTTCAGGTCCAGGGCGGTCAGCAGGCGTGCCTCGACCCAGGCTTCACCGGGTTGCGGTCCGCCACCGGCGCTTTGCGTAGCGAATGGGGCGGGTGCGCTTTTCAGTTCGCCGCGAAGCGGGTAGGTGTCATCGGCCGCCTTGATGCTGGACAACTGGATGCCGTTGTCGGTGGCGATAACGCTGGAAAACTCCACCACCTGCGCATGTTGCAGTCCCAACTCTGTGCCGCTTCTTATCTGTTCGGGGCGTGCGGGCGAACTGCCTTCGAGGAGCAGGTCGGCGCCGAGAAACTCAGTGGCGCGCAGCATCATGGCGCCATTCAGGCGGGCGCCGAAATAGCCAATGGCAGTGCTCGCGGCCACGGCCACCAGCAAGGCAAAAAACAATACGCGTAATTCACCGGCGCGGGCGTCGCGCAGCAATTGGCGGATGGCGAGACTGAACAGGCGCAACAGCGGCAGGCGTGCCATCAAGGCTCCACAGGGGCGACCAGCAGGCCGGCTTCAAGACGGATCAGGCGCCGGCACCGATGGGCCAGGCGTTCATCGTGGGTCACCAGCACCAGGGTCGTGCCGCGTTCCTTGTTGAGTTCGAACAGCAAGTCGCTGATGCGCTCGCCGGTGTGGCTGTCGAGGTTGCCGGTCGGTTCGTCGGCGAACAGCACATCGGGTTCGGCGGCAAACGCGCGGGCAATTGCCACGCGTTGTTGCTCGCCCCCGGAGAGCTGGCGCGGCGAATGCGTCAGGCGCTGGCCGAGTCCTACACGCTGGAGTAACTCGGTGGCGCGTTCGCGGGCGTCCTTGCGGCCATCGAGCTCCAGCGGCAGCATGACGTTTTCCAGGGCATTGAGGCTGTCGAGCAGCTGAAACGATTGAAAGACAAAACCCACATGCTCGGCGCGGATGCGCGCACGCTGGTCCTCATCGAGGGTGCTCAGGCCTTGCCCGGCGAGGGTGACTTCGCCGCTGCTCGGCAGGTCGAGACCGGCGAGCAGGCCCAGCAGGGTGGATTTGCCGGAACCGGAAGCGCCGACGATGGCCAGGCTGTCGCCCTTGTTCAGTTCCAGGCTGAGTTCGTGCAGGATGGTCAGTTCACCTTCCGCGCTGGGAACCACTTTGCTAAGGTCCTTCGCGATGAGAATGCTTGCGCCCATGGAGAGTCCGATGCGTGTCTGGTTTTTGAGTGCTGGCCTGGCCTTGATGTGCATGGCCCAAAACGCAGCGGCGGGTACAGTCCTGATCGTTGGCGATAGTATCAGCGCCGGTTTCGGGCTGGATACCCGGCTGGGGTGGGTGTCTCTGCTTGAACAACGGCTCAGGCGCGAAGGTTTCGACGACAAAGTGATCAATGCGTCCATCAGTGGCGACACCAGTGCCGGAGGTCAGGCGCGCCTGCCCGCGCTGCTTGCAGAGCATAGACCGGAACTGGTGATCCTCGAGTTGGGGGGTAATGATGGCCTGCGCGGGTTGCTGCCAACTCAATTGCAACAAAATCTTGCTTCGATGATCGACAGCTCCCGGGCCAGCGGTGCCAAGGTGCTGTTGCTCGGCATGCAATTGCCACCCAATTACGGTGCGCGTTACACCAAGGCGTTCGCCGAGGTCTATAGCAACCTGGCCGATGAGAAAAAGATCCCGCTGGTGCCGTTTTTCCTCGACGGCGTGGGCGGTCATCCGGAGTTGATGCAGGCCGACGGCATACACCCGGCCGCCGGGGCCCAGGACAAGTTGCTGGAAAATGTCTGGCCTACTCTAAAACCGCTGTTATGACACTTTTCTAGACGCAGGCTTTCGGCTAAGGTGGCGCCCCCGATTTGGAGCCCCCGATGCCGCGTCCCGCCTGGTCACTCTTTGCCTATCAACTGATCGAGCCTGACGAACAGCTGGATCTGTTCGCCTGCCAGGAAGTGCGGGTGCATCTGGTGACCCGTCAGCTGGAGTTGGGCGGCTCGGCTGACCGGACCCTTTGCGGCAGCCTGTTGCCGGCACAACCGCGCTGGTCGAGTGTTGATCGCCGGGTGTTTCAGGATCAGCGGCTGTGTTCGTTGTGCCGGGCCATTCTTGAGTCGCAGAAGCGGGGGACGTCGCCGATCTGGCCTGAATTGCGGTTTGAGCTTTGATCCGTCGGGAATCCAGGCGGCCTGATAGCCGACCTGTGTTTTGTTGACCGTGTACATATCCATTGCTGCGGTAACGGCCACTTATGGTTTCGCCCTGACGGCGAGTCCCTTTTGTCAAACGACACAAAAGGAACCAAAAAGTCTCGCCCCTTACGTACGGCCCCTCGCTGAGGCTCGGGGTTCCTTCGCTCCGGTATTCATCCGGGGGCATTGCCCTCCGGTCGGCTTCGCTTCGACCTGCATGCAATGAGTTCGACTGCGTCGAACGGCGCTGCGCGCCCATCCCCGGATGAACACCTGCGCTCAGCCTGCCGAGGGGGCGGGTGGATCAAGATCACAAGCTGCAGGCGAGCTAACGCTCGGCCTGATGAGTGGTGAGAAGCGGCGCGGTGTGGGCTGTTCTGCTTTTGCTCTTCTGTGGGAGCGGCGGTGCGGCGATCCGACTTGCTCGCGAAGGCGACCTGCCAGCCGACCAACCTCTCACAGGTATACCCAATCCCCTGTGCGAGCTTGCTCGAGATGGCGGCCGGACAGGCGCAGGTACATCACAGACGAACGAACCCAGCAAACAGGCCGGTCGGTAGGCCGCCTCGCTTTGCTTTTGCGGTGTACGCCCCCTCGTGAGGCCGAGCGCAGGTTCTGCGCAGTGGGCTCTGTAGGAGCGAGCTTGCTCGCGAAAAACCTGAGAGCACCGCGGGGTGCCAGGCTCCCCGCATCATCGTTGACCTCCATCGCGAGCAAGCTCGCTCCTACAGGCCGGGCGGCGTTCCGTTTTTCCAAAGTGCCCCGCTGTAAGAGCGGAACCATAAGCGGCCGTGACCGCAGCAACGGATATGTACACCCTCAAAAATCCATGTCGCCTGTCACGCAGCCTTCGCGAGCAAGCCCGCTCCCACAGGGATCTTCAGTGGCCACAAGTCCCGAGTAAAACCGGGGACCCAATGTGGGAGCGAGGATAATCGCAAAATCGCCTTGCACTGCCTGCAATCGGGCCATCTCCCCGAAATAACGGGCGGCAGTGTACAATCGCGTGCTTATACCCTCTGTTGATCATGCGAAGGATTTTCCGGATGTTGCCGCGCTTTCCTGCCGTCACCCGCTGCCTGACTCTTGCCGCCCTTTTTGTGGCCGGTCCCGTTGCAGCATTGGAGTTGCCCCTGCCACCGCCCGGTGAGGACATCATCGGCCAGGTGCAGGTGATCAAGGCCAAGTACGAAGACACGTTCGCCGACCTTGGTACTGCCTATGACCTGGGCTACACCGAAATGGTCGCGGCCAACCCGGGTGTCGATGCATGGTTGCCGGGCGCCGGCACGGAAATCATTCTGCCGACCCGCTTCATCCTGCCACCAGGCCCGCGTGAAGGCATCGTGATCAACCTGGCCGAGTACCGTCTCTACTACTACCCGAAAGGCAAGAACGTGGTGTACACGTTCCCGCTGGGTATCGGTCGTGAAGGCTGGGGCTCGCCGATTGCCCACACCAGCATCACCGCCAAGACGCCTAACCCGACCTGGACGCCTCCGGCGTCGATCAAGGCCGAGCACGCGGCAGACGGTGACCCGCTGCCCAACGTTGTGCCGGCAGGCCCTGACAACCCGCTGGGCCCGTTCAAGTTCACCCTGGGCACTCCGGGCTACCTGATCCACGGTTCGAACAAGAAGTTCGGTATCGGCATGCGCACCAGCCACGGCTGCTTCCGCATGTTCAACAACAACGTGCTGCAAATGGCAGGCATGGTGCCGGTCGGTACCTCGGTACGGATCATCAACGACCCGTACAAGTTCGGCATGAGTGGCGGCAAGGTCTATCTGGAGGCGCATACGCCGCTGGACGACAAGGGCAACCCGTCGGTGGTCGACAAGCACACAGCGGTCATCAATGCGATGCTCAAACGTGAAGACATCACCAACAACCTGCGCATGAACTGGGATGTGGTGCGGGACGTGGTGGCCGCTGAAGACGGCCTGCCGGTAGAGATCGCGGTGCCGGGCAACGGCATCGCGCCGATGGTGTCGAGCACGCCGATCGATCCGCTGCAGTAACGCGGGTCAAGAGCCCGTCGGCGCTGACCGCGTCGACGGGTTTTTTATTGCCTGGAGAAACGCCGGGCAATAAAAAAGCCGACCCAAAAAATGGGTCGGCTTGATAACAATCCCGAGGGATTATTACTTGCGGCTAGCTTTGTCCAGCATGCGCAGAGCACGCTCGTTAGCTTCGTCAGCAGTCTGTTGTGCTTTTTGAGCAGCAGCCAGAGCTTCATCAGCTTTACGGTAAGCTTCGTCTGCACGAGCCTGGGAGCGAGCAGCTGCGTCTTCAGTAGCGGTCAGACGTGCTTCGGTTTCTTTCGATGCGCTGCTGCAACCGGTAGCCAGAACTGCGGCCAGAGCCAGAGCAGAGAATTTCAGAACGTTGTTCATCGTGTTCCCCTTCAAGGACTTTCTATTAAGTAGCTATCTCCTCCGATTGAGGAAATAGCCGGCGTACATACTACCCATTACTTGTAGTAAGTAAAACTGACGTGAAGCAAGAAGCAAAAAAAATTGTAGGCGTTGATTCTTTTTCGAGCAACTTTTAACTGAATTGTTTAAAAAATATCCAGCTGCAAGGCCCGTGGCTGAGCGAACTGCCGAGAAAAAGTTCCTTCGGCACAGCGCTCTTTTTCCCCGGCTGGCTAAAGTCCGCCTATATGGATTCGTCTACACTTTTGTTCGGCTTTTGCGTGGCGCCTCTCACTATCTTTCTCGATGTTCAGGTGACTTTAACAACGGACGCTCGTCTTAAGTCTCAACATCCGGCAATGTTCAGGCTATCGACCCGGAGTGACCTTCGGTCGAGCCATTCCTGCGTGATTACGGAGCAGCACCCGCCAACCGGCATGATGACGAGCGCACCTTGAGCATTTCTGCCAATGGTGCCTACTATTTGTACGTGCTCGGTAGCGCGAGATCGGTGCAGTTCTTCTCGGTGTCCATTCAGGCACGGGGTGGCGTAGATGTTCCTTCGCCGGAAAAACATCGGTAAGGTAGGGGTCGGAATTCCAGACCCGCGAGGAGTAGTGATGAGCGAGGCGTTGTCCATCCACCATGACCAGGCTGGTCATCAGTTCGAGACCAATGTGGACGGTCATCGTGCCTATCTGACCTATATGGATCTGGGGAAACAGACCCTGGATATCTATCGCACCTTCGTGCCCAACGCATTGCGTGGTCGCGGTATTGCGGCAGCCTTGACCGAGAAGGCGCTGGAGTACGCTGACGAAATGGGCTACACCGTCATTCCATCGTGCTCCTACGTCGAGCGCTACATGGAGCGTCACCAGCGGCATGCGGCCAAGCTGAGTCAGTGACTTTCAGTCAAACGAATGCATAAAAAAACGCCGGGTTCTACCCGGCGTTTTTTTGTGTGCGCTTTTTGAACAGGCCGTCAGGCGATCAGCTGCGATCGCGTTTAGGCAGCACATCCTTGAGCTTGGCATGCATGCTGCGCAAGGTGTTTTCGGTCGCGGTCCAGTCGATGCAGGCGTCGGTGATCGACACGCCGTACTGCAGGTCGGCGAGGTCTTTCGGGATCGCCTGGGCGCCCCAGTTCAGGTGGCTTTCAACCATCAGGCCGATGATCGACTTGTTGCCCTCGAGGATCTGGTTGGCGACGTTTTCCATCACCAGCGGTTGCAGGGCCGGATCCTTGTTGGAGTTGGCGTGGCTGCAATCGACCATGATGTTGGGCTTGATCTTCGCCTTGTTCAGCGCCTGCTCGCAAAGCGCAACGCTGACCGAATCGTAGTTCGGCTTGCCGTTGCCGCCGCGCAGCACCACGTGACCGTAGGCATTGCCCTTGGTCGTCACGATGGAGACGCCACCTTCCTGGTTGATGCCCAGGAAGCGGTGCGGGCTGGAAACCGACTGCAGGGCGTTGATGGCCACGGTCAGGCCGCCGTCGGTACCGTTCTTGAAGCCGACGGCCGAGGACAGGCCGGACGCCATTTCACGGTGAGTCTGGGATTCGGTGGTGCGCGCGCCGATGGCCGACCAGCTGATCAGGTCCTGCAGGTACTGCGGGGAGATCGGGTCGAGGGCTTCGGTGGCGGTTGGCAGGCCTTTTTCGGCCAGGTCCAGCAGCAACTGGCGACCGATGTGCAAGCCATCCTGGATCTTGAACGAGTCGTCCAGGTACGGGTCGTTGATCAAGCCTTTCCAGCCGACGGTGGTACGTGGCTTCTCGAAATACACGCGCATGACCAGATACAGGGTATCGGACACTTCGGCTGCGAGAACCTTCAGGCGCTCGGCATATTCGTGGGCGGCCTTGATGTCGTGGATCGAGCAAGGCCCGATGACGACGAACAGGCGGTGGTCGGTGCCATCCAGGATGTTGCGAATGACTTCGCGGCCCTTGGTGACGGTGCGCAGTGCGGCGTCGCTCAGGGGAATATCGCGCTTGAGCTGATCGGGAGTGATCAGCGTCTCGTTGGAGGCGACGTTTAGGTCGTTGATCGGTAAATCAGCCATCGTTTACTCGTCAGGTCACGGGTGCCGGCCGCCAGCGAACCCGCGCGGCGGAGCACAGCAAATTAAGCGCGTCGGGGAGCTGAACCTTAGCGCGTTACACCGTGGCTCGACAATGGGCAGACGCCGGTTTGGTGGGCTTTCGCAGTCAGTTTCCCTGCCGTGAGGGCCAAACCGATCAAGTACGCCCCTATTCCGGCACAGGTTGCGCAAAAGCCTTGCGCACCGATTCGTGCGAGAACTCGTCGGCATGCTCCTGGACCCATTCGAGCGCCAGGGCCTGAACATCCTGCAAGTCTTCGTGGGACTCATGCAGGCGGCAGTAGCGTTCGATCTGGCACACCTGCTCACCCATTCGGGCGCTGAACAGCGTTTGTTCGTCGACGAAGGCGATGCCCACCAGATAACCGCGTTTGCGCCGCAGGCACCAGGCGACATAGCCCAGGTAGCGCATGTCCGGGTTCACGGTCGGCATGCGTACTTCCAGTGCCGTGCCGTAGCGCCACGCGCGGTGATAATTGCAAGCCATGCCCCCGAGGCTGATAGTGTGCAGCTGCCGTCGCGAAATACACTCAGGTTTGAGCAAGGTTAATTCGACAGGCACATCGTCAGGGTGAGGAATGAATCGTCCCATGAACACAGACTCCATGTGTCGGCCATCTGACATTGTTCTCCCCAGTATAGTGGTCGAATTGGAACTGACCGATTTTGACGCCGACCAACGGCTGCTGGCGATGAGCGGTGTTTCGCTGGTCATTTTCACCAGTGTCGGCTGCGCCGGCTGCCGTTTTGCCCGCGAACAATTGCCGGCACTCGATCTGGCCGTCGATCGACTGTGCTGGATCGATGCCGGCAATAACGGCGGGGTGGTCGAGCGTTATCAGGTCTTTCATTTGCCGGCGCTGTTTGTCGTGCGCGACGGCGAGTTCTTCGGAGCACTGAAATCGCGCCTGACCGACACAGAGCTCAATCGAGCCGTGCGCCAGGCGTTGAGTCGAACAGCAGAGGAGTTGCCATGAAGGGGACAGTTGCCAGGCCGACAATCGGCATTATCGGGACCGGCGCAATCGGCGGGTTCTACGGGGTGATGCTGGCGCGTGCCGGTTTTGATGTGCATTTTCTGCTGCGCAGCGAGTTTTTCGCCGTGGCCGAGCACGGGTTGCAAGTCGATAGCGCACCCCACGGTGCGCTGAAACTGAACCCGGTACAGGCTTACTCGAAGGCTGAAGACATGCCGCCCTGCGACTGGCTGCTGGTAGGCGCGAAAACCACCAGCAACGCAGATCTGGCACCGGCCATCCTGCAGGCGGCGGCACCGGATGCCAAGGTGCTGCTGTTGCAAAATGGCCTGGACGTGGAGGACAGCCTGCGCGAGCTGCTCCCCGATTCGCTGCATGTGCTCGGCGGACTTTGCTACATCTGCGTCCATCGCGAGGCCCCGGGCGTCATCACCCATCAGGCGCTGGGCGCGGTGCACGTGGGTTATCACAGCGGTCCCGCCGATGGGCCGACACGCACTGCGATAGTCGAGGAGGGCGTCGGCCTGTTCCGCAGCGCCGGCCTCGATTCCCAGGCCATGGCGAACTTGCACCAGGCGCGCTGGCAAAAACTGGTCTGGAATATCCCTTACAACGGTCTCTCGGTTTTGCTCGGGGCGAGCACCACACCGTTGATGGCCGATGCCGACAGTCGCGAACTGATCAAGGCGCTGATGGCTGAAGTGGTGCAAGGCGCAATTGCCTGCGGGCACGACGTACCGCCAGGGTATGCCGAGCACCTGTTCATGGTGACCGAAAAAATGCCCGACTACTGGCCGAGCATGTACCACGATTTCCTGCACAAGCGGCCGCTCGAATTGGCGGCGATCTACGCCCGACCACTGTCGGCCGCCCGGGCCGCGGGATGTGAAATGCCGCGCATCGAGGCCTTGTATCGCAGCTTGAGTTTCATTGATCGACGCAACACCTGAGTCGACCGACCTGAGGGGGAAGGGCATGCCAAAGGCAATTGACGACAAGCTGGTGCTGGCGATTTCTTCGCGGGCGCTGTTTGATTTGAGCGAAAGCCACAAGGTCTATCTGTCGAGCGGCGTCGAAGCCTACCGGCAGTATCAGATCGAACACGAAGACGAAATCCTTGAGCCCGGCGATGCTTTTCCGTTGGTGCAGAAACTCCTGAACCTCAACAATAGCCTGGGCCGCGCCCGGGTCGAAGTGATTCTGGTGTCGCGCAACAGCGCCGACACCGGGCTGCGGGTATTCAATTCGATCGACCACTACGGGCTGGCGATTTCCCGTGCGGCATTCGTCGGCGGACGTAGTCCGTATCCCTACCTCAAGGCCTTTGGCTGCGATCTGTTTCTCTCGACCCACGCCGAAGACGTACGCAGTGCCCTGGACGCCGGATTCGCCGCGGCGACCATTCTGTCTGGCGGTGCCAGCCGTGCGGCCAGCGACGAGCTGCGCATTGCCTTCGACGGAGACGCGGTGCTGTTTTCCGATGAGTCGGAGCGCATTTATCAGGCCGGTGGTCTGGAGGCGTTCCAGGCCAGCGAGCGTGAGGCCGCTCGCGAGCCTTTGCGCGGTGGGCCGTTCAAGGGCTTTCTCGCGGCCCTGAACCTGTTGCAGCGTGAGTTCCCGGAGGACGCCTGTCCGATCCGTACCGCGCTGGTCACGGCGCGATCGGCGCCCGCCCATGAGCGGGTGATTCGCACATTGCGCGAGTGGGACATCCGTCTCGACGAATCGCTGTTCCTCGGCGGCCTGACCAAGTCCGCCTTTCTCGAAGCCTTCGCCGCCGATGTGTTTTTCGACGATCAGGCCGGCCACTGCGAGCTGGCCCGTGAGGTCGTCGCCACCGGTCATGTGCCCCACGGCATAAGCAACGAGCAAAAGGTTTAAGCCCGCCGTTCAATGTGTTGCGCCGGACGTCGTAGTCGCCAAGGCGCTGCTAAGCTGAATCAAATGTCCGCCATGTCGGCAGTCGAGGAGGTCATATGATTCGTTCGATGCTGTACGCCACTGACCTTGGCCTGTACGCGCCCGTGGTGATGCAGCATGCCCTGGAGCTGGCCCGGACCTTCAATGCCAATTTGTACGTCGTGCATGCGGTTGAGCCCATGGGGTTGTTTGCCGAATCGGTGCTGCAAAGTTATCTCGATGAACAGGCGCTGAACGAGTTTCACAGCCAGGGTCTGAATACGGTGATTGCCAGTATCGAGCAGCGGGTGCTCGACAGTTTTCGTGAGGAGTTGGGGGATGAAGGGGAGCACGACCTGGAGCGGATTCAGGCAGTCAGGGTGCTGCAGGGCGACCCATCGCAGGTGATTCTGGACCAGGCGCAGAAACTCTCCGTGGATTTGTTGATCGTAGGAAGTCACAGCCACGGTGCGGGTGCGGAAACGCCTTTGGGCCGCACCGCCGCCCGTGTGTTGCAACTGTCCAAGGTACCGGTCTATCTGGTGCCGCTGGTGCAACGTCGTCGTCAAGGGGACCGCTAGGACACGAATAATGGCAATCTGATAAAAAAGTTCTAGATTTATTCTTCGAGCCATTAATATAGTTATATATCGTCGCTGATGCCCGTGGCGTCTACCTGCTTTGAGGGATTCATATGAAGCTTCAACAATTGCGCTACATCTGGGAAGTGGCGCACCACGACCTCAACGTTTCCGCTACAGCCCAAAGCCTTTACACCTCTCAACCGGGCATCAGCAAACAGATCCGTCTGCTGGAAGATGAACTGGGCGTCGAAGTCTTTGCCCGCAGCGGCAAGCACCTGACCCGGGTCACCCCGGCCGGTGAGCGCATCATCACCACCGCTGGCGAGATTCTGCGCAAGGTTGAAAGCATCAAGCAGATCGCCCAGGAATTCTCCAACGAGAAGAAAGGCACCCTGTCGATTGCCACCACTCACACCCAGGCGCGTTATGCGTTGCCGCCGGTGATCAGCAATTTCATCAAGCAATACCCGGACGTTGCCCTGCATATGCACCAGGGATCGCCGATGCAAATCGCCGAGATGGCCGCTGACGGCACCGTGGATTTCGCCATTGCCACCGAAGCGCTCGAACTGTTCGGTGATCTGGTGATGATGCCGTGCTACCGCTGGAACCGCTGCGTGGTCGTGCCTCAGGGGCACCCGCTGACCAAACTGTCGAAACTGACCCTCGAAGCGCTGGCCGAATACCCGATCGTGACCTACGTGTTCGGTTTTACCGGCCGTTCGAAACTCGACGAAGCGTTCAGCCATCGAGGACTGACGCCGAAAGTTGTGTTCACCGCCGCCGACGCCGACGTGATCAAGACCTATGTTCGCCTGGGTCTGGGCGTGGGCATCGTGGCGAAAATGGCCGTCGATACCAAACTCGACAGCGACCTGGTCGTACTTGATGCCAGCGAACTGTTCGAGTCCAGCGTGACCAAGATCGGCTTCCGTCGCGGCACCTTCCTGCGTGGTTTCATGTGCGACTTCATCGAGAAGTTCGCGCCGCACCTGACCCGTGAAGTCATGGCCAAGGCCATTCAATGCCACAACAAGCAGGAACTGGAAGAGCTGTTCGAAGGTGTCGAACTGCCAGTCCATTAAGCCCGTTTAAACGACCTCGGTGACAGCGAACTGTTGCCGAGCGCCCGCCACCGTAATTTCCACCTCGTCGCCCTCGAACTTGCCCAGCAGGCTTTTGCCCAGCGGTGAGCGCGGGGTGATGACGGTGATCAGTTGCCCCACCAGGTCAACTTTCAACCCGGCTGCATCAGGGGCGAGGAACAGCCATTGTTCGCGCCCCTTTCCGTCTTCGAGCCCGAGCAGCGCGCCGACTTCGATGCCCCGCTGTTCGTCATACGGGCGCAGGGCCAGGCTCTGGCAGAGGCTCAGTGACTGGCGGATTTCCTCGACCCTTTTGGCTTGCCCGGCCGCGAGATAGGACGCCTCGAGCCCCAGGGTGTCGTATTTGTTTTCGGCGATGTTTTCTTCGTGGGTCGCCGTTTCGTAGGCGGTTTGCGCGGCCCGTTCGGCGATGTCGAGATCGATCTGCAGTTTGTCGAGAATCAGTTGGTGGACGGTGTGCTTATTCATGATCAATCGCAGAATTGCAGGACGTTGGCGCGACTTTTTTCGCTGGGTGCAGTCCGGTCCTGTTGCAGCCAGAACTGACAGTTCGGGTTGGCCAGGTTGCGAGTGCTGCCGCGTGCCTGATCGAGCCGTTGTGCCTGCTCGTTCTTGCGCAGGTTTTCTTCATATTGCTCGAACAGCGGACTTTGTGGCGGGATGTCCGGCACCGGTTGAGTCACCACCGGTGGCTTGGCCAATTGCTCCACAGCTGCTGCTACAGGTGCCAATTGTTCGCTGAAAAGCAGGCGTGAAGCGAGCCAGCAGGTCAGCACAATGGCAATGAATCCCAGCCACATGCCGAGGGCGATGCTGCCGGTCAGTTGCAGGGCATTGAGGCTGATCGGGAAGGATCGGCGCGGAGCGGGGCGGTGGGGCATGGTTGCTTCCTGGCGAAAGGTCACTGGCGAGTGGCGATTGTCGCATGAAGAATAATCGTCGTCGGCTCTTCTGCACGGGGTAATTTATGCGGACAATCGGCGCCTTTGCCAACGGGAGCCTGGAATGCCTGAACTGAACACCCGCTGGGATATTTTTTGTACCGTGGTCGACAACTTCGGCGACATCGGCGTGACCTGGCGACTGGCCCGGCAACTGGTGGCCGAACATGGGCTGGCGGTGCGTCTATGGGTCGATGATCTGCGAGCGTTCGAGCGCCTGTGTCCGCCAATCGACATCCACGCTGCACAGCAATGGCAGCAAGGCGTCGAAGTGCGCCAATGGCCAGCCGAGTGGCAACGGACTGAAGCCGCCGATGTGGTGATTGCTGCATTCGCCTGCCAATTGCCGAGCGCCTATATGGATGCCATGGTCGAACGGGAAAAGACTCCGCTGTGGATGAACCTCGACTACCTGAGTGCCGAGGACTGGGTGATCGGCTGTCACGGTTTGCCCTCGGTGAAATACAAGAACGTACAGAAGTTCTTTTTCTTCCCGGGTTTCCAGAAGGGCACTGGCGGATTGTTGCGAGAGCGCGGATTGCTTGAGCGTCGTCGGCAATTTCAGCAGGACCCGCAAGCTCAAAGAGAATTCCTGCACGGTTTAGGGATTGATCCTGCACCCGGTGCACAGTTGATCTCATTGTTTGCCTACGAAAACACCGGGTTGGCCAGTTGGCTCGATGCGATGGCTGGCGATTCGACGGCCACTCATCTGCTGGTGCCGGAAGGGCGGATTCTCGGCGACGTCGAGCGTTGGCTCGGTGTGCAGGGGCTGGCGGCCGGTGCCGTGCATGTGCGTGACGCCTTGACCGTGCAAGTGCTGCCATTCGTCCGCCAGGACCAATACGACAGCTTGCTGTGGTGCTGCGATTTCAATGCCGTGCGTGGCGAAGATTCCTTTGTGCGCGCTCAATGGGCGGGCCGGCCATTTCTCTGGCACATCTACCGGCAGGAAGAAGATATCCATCTGGACAAGCTCGATGCCTTCCTCGAACTCTATGTGAAGGGGCTATCAGACCCTGCACGGGAGGCGATCAGCGGTCTCTGGCGGGCCTGGAACGCCGGTGAAAAAATGCCCGACCACTGGCAATCCACCCGTAAACACTGGCCAGAGCTGGAAAAACACGCCGAGGCGTGGTGTCTGGAACAGGCCTTGCAGGCCGATCTTGCCACGGCGCTGGTACAGTTTTATGGAAATTGGATATGATACGCGGCCTAGATTTTTGTAAATCCCATCCAAATTCGGATATTCGCAATGAAAACTGGTAAAGAACTCAAACCCGGTACCGTGATCCGTATCGACAACGATCCTTGGCTGGTTCAGAAAGCTGAATTCACCAAGTCCGGTCGTAACAGCGCGATCATGAAAACCAAGCTGAAGAACCTGCTGACCGGCTACAAGACCGAAACCGTATACGGTGCGGACGACAAGCTGGACGACGTGATCCTCGACCGCAAGGAAGCGACCCTGTCCTTCATCAGCGGCGACTCCTACACGTTCATGGACACCACCGACTACACCATGTACGAGCTGAACGCCGAAGACATCGAAAGCGTTCTGCCATTCGTGGAAGAAGGCATGACCGACGTTTGCGAAGCCGTGTTCTTCGAAGGCCGTCTGGTTTCCGTAGAGCTGCCGACCACCATCGTGCGTCAGGTTGACTACACCGAAGGTTCCGCTCGCGGCGACACTTCCGGCAAGGTAATGAAGCCTGCCAAACTGAAGAACGGTACCGAGCTGTCGGTTGCTGACTTCATCGAAATCGGCGACATGATCGAGATCGATACCCGCGAAGGCGGTTCCTACAAAGGCCGTGCCAAATAAGCACTGCTTGAGGAATGAAAAAGCCCGACCATTGAGTCGGGCTTTTTTGTGCCTGGAATTTCACCTTCAGCGACGACCCCCTGTGGGAGCGGGCTTGCTCGCGAAGGCGTCTTTCCATTCGATATTTATGTCGACTGACACGCCGCCTTCGCGAGCAAGCCCGCTCCCACAGTTTTATTTCAGGTGTTGCTTGAGCTCTTCAGACGCCTGCAACATCGCCGAACGCACCGCCGGCACCTGGCTCACCACGTTGAGCAAACCGTAGTCGTGGATCATGCCGTTGTACCGCACCGAGGTCACCGGCACTCCGGCTTCATCGAGTTTGCGGGCGTAGGCTTCGCCTTCGTCGCGCAACACGTCAGCACCCGCGGTCTGTACCAGCGCTGGTGGCAAGCCTTTCAACTGGGCGGTGGTTGCGCGCAGAGGTGAGGCGTAGATCTCGTTACGCTGGTTGGCGTCGGTGGTGTAGTTGTCCCAGAACCACTTCATCGCATTTCTGGTGAGGAAGTGCCCTTCGGCAAACTGGTTGTAGGAGGCGGTTTCGAAGTTGGCATCCGTCACCGGCCACAGCAAGGCCTGGAACTTGATCGCCGGGGTTCCCTTGTCCTTGGCCATCAGTGCAACCACGGCCGCCATGTTGCCGCCGACACTGTTGCCGGCTACCGCCAGGCGCTTGCCATCGATGTTGATCTCCTTACCGTGCTCGGCCACCCACTTTGTCGCGGCGTAAGCCTGGTTGATCGCCACCGGGTAATGGGCTTCCGGCGACGGCGTGTAGTTCACGAACACGGCCGCTGCCCCCGAACCCGTCACCAGGTCACGCACCAGCCGCTCGTGGGTCGGGAAGTCCCCCAGTACCCAGCCGCCGCCGTGGAAGAACATGAACACGGGCAGCTCACCCTTGACCCCGGCCGGCCGGACGATGGTCAGGTTCAGCGGTTGGCCATCGACTTGAATGGTCTTCTGGCTGACATCGGCTTTTGGCAGTGTCAGTTTCACCCCGGCCTGCGCGCCCGTCAGCACGGCGCGGGCGTCTTTCGGGCTGAGTTGTTCAAGCGGCTTGCCGGTACCGGCATTCAGCGCATCGAGGAACGCCTGGGTGTTGTGTTCAACCCCATTACTTGCGAACGCACCGTTGATCGACAGAGCGAGAAGGGTACCGGTCAAGACTTTGCTGAAAGTGTTCATGTTCGTTTCCTGTTCGGGCCTGGGTAGTCAGCGCTTAGACGGTTACGTGCAGGCGCACATCGACGTTGCCACGGGTGGCATTGGAGTACGGGCAGACCTGGTGGGCGGCGTCGACCAGTGTCTGGGCATCGGCTTGTTCAAGACCCGGCAGGCTGATGTGCAGGTCGATGTCCAGGCCGAAACCGCCAGGGATCTGGCCGATGCCGACATGGGCGGTGATCGACGCGTCGCTCGGGATGCTGCGCTTGGTCTGGCTGGCAACGAATTTCAGGGCACCGATGAAGCAGGCGGAGTAGCCGGCGGCGAACAGTTGCTCAGGATTGGTGGCTGCGCCGCCGGCACCGCCGAGTTCTTTCGGCGTGGCGAGTTTGACGTCGAGGATGTTGTCGCTGGAAACCGCACGACCGTCACGGCCACCGGTGGAAGTTGCGATTGCGGTGTAGAGAGTTTGCATGGTGAAAGCCTCGTTCAGGGTTTGATTTTTTTGCGCTAAATGTTTGCGCGCTAAGTAAGTGCGAAATGAATGTATCGCGCTAATGTTTAGTGCGCAAGATAAAAAACAAAATAAATTTGCCAGGGCCGACGAGCGGTTAAACGAGGTTGGCTGAAACTATTGAATTAGAGCGGATGGAGGTTTTACAGGCGACTTTTTGTGGCGGGGAATCGGTTCTATGGCACCGCACAAAGCAACTGTGGGAGCGGGCTTGCTCGCGAAGGCGGTGTGTCAGTCGATGTAAATTTCGAATGACAAGGCGCCTTCGCGAGCAAGCCCGCTCCCACAGGGGATAAGTCGTGGTTTTGAAATTACAGGCTGTCCTGCAGGTGGCGACGCAGCGCTTGCAGCTCCGCTTGCAGGTTTTGCAGGCGCTCCAGTGTCATCCCGCTGGCGCCGAGGATGCATTGGGGAATATCACGCGCCTTGTCGCGCAACGCCCGACCCTGTTCGGTGAGCTCGACGATCACCACGCGTTCATCTTCGCGGCTGCGGGTTCGGCTGAGCAGGCCTTCGGCTTCCAGGCGCTTGAGCAGCGGCGTCAAGGATCCAGGGTCGGTCAGCAATCGCGTGCTGATTTCGCCTACCGTCAAACCGTCCCTTTCCCACAACACCATCATCGCCAGGTATTGCGGGTAGGTCAGGCCCAGCGCTTGCAGCAAGGGCTTGTAGACCTTGGTCATCATCAGCGAAGTGGAGTGCAGGGCGAAGCAGGCCTGATTATCCAGCAGCAGGTTGTCGCAGTTGTCCGGGGTGTTGCGCTCGGTGCTCATGTCGAAGCCTTGATCTGTGATCATTGGAATCTAGCGGGCGAATCTTTAATGCGCCAGATAATTTTGATCAGTGCCGTTGCAAATGGGTTTGCAACAGCAGATCCCAGGGCGGAACCGGGCTGAAGCGGGTTTTCAGGTACTCCAGCAACAAGCGGCTACGGGGGTTGGGTTGTTGTTCCAGGCGCAAGGCATAGATGCCGGTGTTTTCCGGTTGCGGCAGGCCGCTGTCGCAGAACAGCGGCAGCAACTCACCCCGCAACAGGTACTCGCTGGCCAGCCAGGTCGGCAGGTGCGCGATACCCAATCCGGCCAATGCGCCGCATACCAGCGCCTCGGCATTGTTGGCGCTCATGCGCACCCGTGCCGGCCGATGCAACTGCATTTGCCCGTCCCGTTCGAAACGCCAGGCGAAGGGCGGGGCCAGACCATCCCAATCGAGTCCGTCGTGTTCATTCAGCTGTGATGGATCGGTCGGCACGCCGCGTCGTCGCAAATAGTCAGGGCTGGCGCAGGCAATACGCACCATGCTCGCCAGTGGCGTGGCCACCAGCCGGGTGTCGGCCAATTGCCCGGCGCGCAGCACCAGATCGACCTTGCCGAGGTTCTGGCCCTGCATGTCGACGAAACTGTCGATCAGGTGCAGTTGCACATCGAGTCCCGGATAGAGCATGAGGAAGTCGGCAATCACCGGTGCCAGGTGCCGGCGCCCAAAGGCTGCTGGCGCATCGATACGAATCAGGCCTTCCGGCGCGCTGCTCAAGGACACCGCCTCGGCCCGGGCCAGGCGCAACTCGGCGACGATCCGCCGTGCTCGCTCGGCGAAGGCCAATCCTGCCGGGGTCGCTCGCACCGCATGCGTGCTGCGGATGAACAGCTGACTGCCGACCGCGTTTTCCAGGCTGTCGATACGCCGTGCCACGGCCGAAGGGGTCATCGGATGACGGCGCGAGGCAGCGGAAAAACTGCCGGTTTCCAGTACATCGAGGAATAAAGCCAGTTGGTCGGTCAATTGGTTGGGATTCATGGCAAGTCTGTGCTTGTGCGAATTTGGCACAGCCATTGTGCGTCGCTGTGCGTTTCCGTGCCATAAGCAACTGCGTAGGATCAATGGCGTGATGTGAGGAGAAATTGGCCGTGATTGAGTTTCTGATGTACCTGGTATTCGGTGCCGTACTGGGCACGCTTGGCGGTTTGTTCGGAATCGGCGGTGGCCTGATTGCCATTCCGCTGTTGGGCGTGCTGTTCGGGCTCGATCAGCAGATTGCCCAAGGCACGGCATTGGTGATGGTCGTGCCGAACGTGATGCTGGCGCTGTGGCGCTACCATCAGCGCAACCGGATCGAGCGGCAACACGCGTTACCGTTGGCCATCATGGGGTTCTGCTTCGCCTGGCTCGGGTCGATCTGGGCGGTGGGCATCGATGCGCGAACCATGCGCATAGGTTTTGTCGCGTTTCTGATCGCACTGTCGGCGTACAACTTCGTTCGCATGTTCGCCACCAGCGCCTCGGCGGCGTCACGGATGAACTACTCATGGCCCTGGCTGGGCGTGCTTGGCGCTGCATCAGGCACGATGGGCGGGTTGTTCGGCGTGGGGGGCGCGGTGGTGGCGACACCGGTGCTGACCAGTCTGTTCGGCACCAGCCAGGTGGTTGCGCAGGGGTTGTCGTTGGCGCTGGCCCTGCCGAGCACGGGGGTGACGCTGGTGACTTATGCCGTGCACCATCAGGTCAACTGGGGGATTGGCTTACCCTTGGCGGTCGGGGGGCTGATGAGCATCAGTTGGGGCGTGAAGGTTGCCCACGCCTTGCCGGAGCGGCTGCTGCGCGGGCTGTTTTGCGGGTTCCTGGTGTTCTGTGCGGTGACGCTCGCTTTTAAAGTTTGAAGCCATCAATGATGTGGTCGGCCAGGCACTCGGTGATCGG
The DNA here is from genome assembly GCF_002303975.1 of Pseudomonas sp. ACN5. Lineage (NCBI taxonomy): Bacteria > Pseudomonadati > Pseudomonadota > Gammaproteobacteria > Pseudomonadales > Pseudomonadaceae > Pseudomonas > Pseudomonas sp. ACN5. The sequence goes on from NZ_MRCP01000010.1 coordinate 233,679, forward strand.
TGACGGGTTATGCAGGTTGCGCACGAGCATGATACTGGCCTCGGGCAGCAGCGGCAGATCCTCGGCTTCACCCAGAATGCGCATGTCCGCGGTGATCAGGCTTTCAAGCTGCGCGGTCACTGCCAGGCCGGCGCTGACCACGGCCATGATCGCCGACAGGCTGTCGCTGTTGTACGCCACCCGGTAATCGCGCCCCTGGGCATCCAGGGCATTGCAGGCCCACTGGCGGCAGAAGCAATCGCTGTTGAACATCGCCAGCGGCAGCGGCGTCTGTTCGTGGGCGCTGTAGCATTGCGCCTCGGCCCAGACAAAACGTTCCTTGCGCAACAACTGGCCGATTTCGCTGCCCGGTTCGCGGGTCACGATGGACAGGTCCAGGTCCTGGCGCATCAACAGCTGTTTCGATGATTCGCAGTGCACTTCGATCTGGATCAGCGGATAGGACTGGGCAAACCGGCGCAGGATCCCCGGGAGAAACCGCATCACATAATCGTCCGGCGTACCGATTCGCACCGTGCCGACCATGTCGGGCTCACGCAGGGTATTGAAGACCTCGCTGTGCAGCTTGAGGATCCGCCGCGCATAGCCCAGCAACACCTGGCCTTCGGCCGTCAGCCGCACCTGCCGTCCGTCGCGCTGGAACAACTGGCGTTGCAGCACATCTTCTTCCAGTCGTTTCATCTGCATGCTGACGGCTGACTGGGTGCGGTTGACCATTTCGCCGGCGCGGGTAAAGCCGCCCTGGTCGGCGATGGCGACGAAGGTGCGCAACACTTCGGTATCGATACTCGGGTAGGCCGACATCCATCAATCTCCGAGATATGTGACATCAGAAACATTCGTTGGATTGATCTTAGACCCGGCGCGAGACTGGAGCCATCCAAACGGAGGGCAACAAGATGAAAGGTCAACATGAGTTCCATGGTGCGGAAAAACACTCGATTCATCTGATATCCGATCTGCTGCACAAGGTCGGCCGCTGGTACGAACTGCATCGCGAGCGCGAACTGCTGGCGAGCTTGAGCGACGAAGCACTCAAGGACATCGGCATGAGTCGTGCGGATGTGGAGAACGAGTCGATCAAACCGTTCTGGAGCGACCCGATGCATAAATGACCCGATCAATAAATGATGAATGCCACGCTACACAAACCCCTTACCGGTGAGGTAGGTTGCGAGCAGACAAGGAGATGCCCATGCCCGCAACATTGTCCTTTACCCTCAAACAGGCTCGGCGTCTGGCGCTGGCCGCCCAAGGGTTCAACGGGCGGCAGTCGCCAGCGGCGATCAAGACTGTTGCGCTCAACCGACTGATCGAACGGCTGGGCATTTTGCAGATCGATTCGGTCAATGCACTGGTGCGTTCGCACTACCTTCCGCTGTTTTCCCGCCTCGGCCATTATTCCCCGGACTTGCTCGACCAGGCAGCCTGGAGCCAGGGCCGGCGTCGAACACTCTTTGAGTATTGGGGCCATGAAGCCTCGTTGTTACCTCTTTCCCTATACCCGCTGATGCGTTGGCGCATGCAGCGAGCGAGCCGTGGCGAAGACATCTATCAGCAATTGGCGCGTTTTGGGCGTGAGCAGCAAGACACGATTCGTCGCGTGCTGGCATCGGTCGAGCAGCAGGGCGCGCTGGGTGCCGCAAGCCTGTCGACCCGTCAGGAGCGTGCCGGGCCCTGGTGGGACTGGAGTGCGGAAAAGCATGCGCTGGAATGGTTGTTCGCTGCCGGTGAAGTGACCGTTGCCGGACGGCGCGGGTTCGAAAGGCTCTACGATTTGCCGGAACGGGTGATTCCCTCGGCGGTTCTTGCGCAGCCCATCCTGGATGAAGATGACGCCCAGCGCGGCCTGTTACGGCATGCGGCAACGGCCTTGGGTGTCGGTACGGAGAAGGATTTGCGTGACTATTTCCGCCTGAACCCTGCGGACAGTCGTCCACGTTTGGCCGAGTTGGTCGAGGCCGGTCAATTGCTGACCTGCGAAGTGCAGGGCTGGCGACAACCGGCCTATTGTCTGCCCGAGCCGAAGGTGCCGCGCAAAGTCGCGGCCAGTGCCTTGCTCTCGCCGTTCGATTCGCTGATCTGGGAGCGCAGCCGTACGGAGCGGCTGTTTGATTTCCGTTATCGGCTGGAAATCTACACGCCGCAGGACAAGCGCGTTTACGGCTATTACGTGCTGCCGTTTCTGCACAACGAACGGATTGCCGCACGGGTCGATCTGCGTGCCGAGCGTGCGGCGGGTCGTTTGGCTGTGCATGCGGTGCATGAAGAAGAAACGGGGCTGGATGACGAGGGGATGTTGGCGTTGGCGGTCAATCTGCGGCAGATGGCGGATTGGCTGGGGCTGGCGCAGGTTCAGTTGAGCTGCGCGCGGGCGAGTGCGGCAAGGTTGCGGGTGGCATTGGCACAGATTGATGGTGACTGAACTGGCCCCTTCGCGAGCAAGCCCGCTCCCACATTGGTTCTGTGTCGTTCACAAATCAAGTGTGGGAGCGGGCTTGCTCGCGAAGGCGTCTTGTCAGGCAGCCAATAACTAGCGCCGAACCTGCTTCAGTGTTTCAGCAATCAAAAACGCCAGTTCCAGCGACTGATCGGCATTCATCCGCGGGTCGCAATGGGTGTGGTAGCGATCCGACAAACCGTCCTCGGTAATGGGCCGCGCACCACCGATGCACTCGGTAACGTTCTGCCCGGTCATTTCGATATGGATACCACCGGCATAACTGCCTTCGGCTTCGTGCACCTGGAAGAACTGCTTCACCTCGCCAAGGATCTGCGCGAAGTCGCGGGTCTTGTAGCCGCTGCTGGCCTTGATGGTGTTGCCGTGCATCGGGTCGGAACTCCACAGCACCTGCTTGCCTTCACGCTGGACGGCGCGGATCAGTTGCGGCAAGTGATCGCCGACCTTGTTCGCGCCCATCCGTGCGATCAGGTTCAGGCGGCCCGGATCGTTGTCCGGGTTGAGCGCGTCGATCAGGCGAATCAGGTCGTCGGGGTTCATGCTCGGGCCGACCTTGACCCCGATCGGGTTGTTCACCCCGCGCAGGAATTCGACGTGGGCGCCGTCGAGCTGGCGGGTGCGGTCGCCGATCCACAGCATGTGCGCCGAGCAATCGTAGTAATCGTTGGTCAGGCTGTCGCGACGCACGAACGCTTCTTCGTAGTTCAGCAGCAGCGCTTCGTGGGCGGTGAAGAAACTGGTCTCGCGCAGCTGCGGCGAACTGTCCATGCCGCAGGCGCGCATGAACGCCAGGGTTTCATCGATGCGATCGGCCAGGTGGCTGTATTTTTCCGCCAGCGCCGAGTTGGCGATGAAGTCCAGGTTCCACTTGTGCACCTGATGCAGATCGGCAAAACCGCCCTGGGCGAACGCGCGCAGCAGGTTCAACGTGGCGGTGGACTGGTGATAGGACTGCAACAGGCGCTCGGGGTCCGGCACGCGGCTTTTTTCGTCGAAACCGATGCCATTGACGATGTCGCCACGGTAGGCGGGCAGCGTCACGCCATCGATGGTTTCGTCGTTGGCCGAACGCGGCTTGGCGAACTGCCCGGCCATGCGCCCGACCTTGACCACCGGACAGCCGGCGGCAAAAGTCATCACGATGGCCATCTGCAGCAACACCTTGAAGGTGTCACGGATTTTCGCCGCGGAGAATTCGGCGAAGCTTTCGGCGCAGTCGCCACCCTGCAACAGAAACGCGCGGCCCTGGGTCACCTCGGCAAACTGACGGCGCAACTCACGGGCTTCACCGGCAAACACCAGCGGCGGATAGCTGGCCAGGGTCTGCTCGACCTGCTGCAAATGCGCGGCGTCGGGGTATCGGGGTTGTTGCTGGATCGGCAGGGCGCGCCAGCTGTCAGGACTCCAGGGTTGGCTCATCACGGTCTCTAGTGTTTTCGCTCGGACGTCCATGTTATCAGCAAATTAGTGCGTGACCTGTTCCCGTCGCATCGCTGACAATCTCGCCTTTGCCGCTCTCTACACGCGGTGTTATTGCGTTGCCGGCCCCGGTGACGGTCAGGAGATGAAATGACTGAGGAACGCGTCGAGCATCTGCTCGCCGAGGTACAGGACGAGTTCGGTGTGATTCGTGTGCTGGAAGTGGCCGATTACCGTTTTCTCGAGTTCGGTGATGCCATCGAGCAAAGCTGCGTGTTCACCGCCGATCCGAGCTGGCTCGAGTACGACTATACCCGGGCGATGCTGATCGGCGCGTTGTGCCATGAACTGCCCGAAAGCGCACTGTTTCTCGGTCTCGGTGCCGGTACGCTGACCCAGGCCTGCCTCAAGTTCCTGCCGCTGGAAGATGTCGAAGCCATCGAGCTGCGCCCGGACGTGCCGCGTCTGGCCATTGAATATCTGGGGCTGGATGACGATCCACGCCTGTACATCCGCGTTGGCGATGCGCTGGAGTTGCTGGATAGCGCAGAATCGGCGGACCTGATTTTCGTCGACCTTTATACCGATGTCGGCCCGGGTGTCGGGCATCTGGCCTGGAGTTTCCTGGAAGATTGCCAGAAACGATTGAATCCGGGTGGCTGGCTGGTGATCAATCAGTGGGCTACCGACGATGGCAAACCCCTGGGCGCCGCCTTGTTGCGCGGTTTGTATCACCGGCACTATTGGGAGCTGCCGGTGAAGGAGGGCAACGTGATCCTGATCGTGCCTTCGGAGCTGGATCAGGAGCTGGACATGGACGGCCTGATCGCCCGCGCCGAAACGCTGGCGCCGCGGCTGGGGTATTCGTTGCAGTCGTTGATCAAGGCGATTCGCCCGGCAACCTGATTAATTGATTGTCTGGACGGGCCCCTTCGCGGACAAACCCGCTCCCACAGTGGATCTTTGGAGCTCGCCGGACTCTGTGGGAGCGGGCTTGCCCGCGAAAGGGCCATCAAAGCCAATGTAAAAATCAAAGCCCTTTGAAGACCCCAGGCCGCCGCTCCACCATTGACCGCACACCTTCCTTGACGTCCTCGCTCGCCATCAACTTCTTCACCAGCAGCGGCAACGCCTGTGCCGCTGCGGTTTCCCCTTCGTAGCGGGCCTGTCGCGCAGACATCAGTGTCGCTTGAACGCCGAGTGGCGCCTGACGGGCGATCCGTTCGGCCAGTTCAATCGCCCGGGGCAGCAAGTCCTCGCTGGCCATGACCTCCTGCACCAGACCCAGGTGCAAGGCGTCACGGGCGTCGAACTCATCCCCGGTCAACAACCAGCGCATGGCATTGCCCCAGCCGGCCACTTGATGCAGGCGCAGGGTGGCACCGCCGAACGGGAAGATCCCGCGTTGCACTTCCATCTGCGCGAACCGGGTGTTGCTGGCGCACAGGTTGATGTCGGCGGCCAGCATCAGCTCGATGCCGATGGTCAGGCAATAACCCTGGGCGGCGACAATCACCGGTTTGCTGACCCTGGGGCCGGCGAATACCGCCCAGGGATCACAGCCGCCGGGTGGAACCTGCCAGCCATCTGCCAGTGCGACGCTGGCATTGACCAGATCGAGCCCGGCGGTAAAGTGCTCGCCATGAGCGAACACCACCGCCACCCGCGCTTCGCTGTCGGCCTCGAATTCGCCATAGGCCAGGCTCAGCGCGTTGAGCAGGTCGAGATCGAAGGCGTTGCGCTTGGCCACCCGATCCAGACCGATCAGGAACACATGGCCGCGCCGTTCGCGGCTGACTCGACTGGAACTGGGCTGTTTCATGGAGCGGTCCTCGGGGGTAGGAGAGGCGTGCGGGGACCTGCGGTCTGCACGGTAAAGGGTGAACCGTTTTAGCGCCATCACCCGCAAGGCCGGGCCTTTGAAAAATAGACGGCTGACCGATTAATCGCAAAGCCTGTGACACAACGGTGTATCCGGTGGATTTCCGATAAAAAAAGCTCCCTTTTTTGACGAATTCCGGTATAGTGCGCGCCGGCCTTTAACCGGGCCGCGTTTAGGTAGCGCAATTCCCCGAAGCCAGCTTCGGCTGCACGTCCGCCCAGCGGACTCTTCCTTTACGATTCTTTTCATTCATTCGTTTTCGCAAATCCCCGCCGACAAAGCTGCCAGGGCGACTCTTGAGTCTCAACACGGCATGTGCAGCTTTGGAGCATGGGTCTTTGCGGATGCACTTAGAGGCAGACCCATGACCCAGGAAATCGGCGGCTTCGCCGCTCTTGAACTTCATCCAAATATTGTCGCTGCAGTAGTCGCTACCGGCTATGAAGAGCCTTCGGCCATTCAGCAGCAGTCGATCCCGATCATTCTCGCCGGTCACGATATGATTGGTCAGGCGCAAACCGGTACCGGTAAAACCGCTGCCTTTGCCCTGCCAATTCTGCACCGCATTGATCCGTCCAAGCGCGAGCCGCAAGCTCTGATCCTGGCCCCAACTCGTGAGTTGGCGCTACAAGTTGCAACCGCTTTCGAAACCTACGCCAAGCAAATGCCGGGTGTGACTGTTGTGGCTGTCTACGGCGGCGCGCCGATGGGCCCACAACTGAAAGCAATCCGTAATGGCGCACAAATCGTTGTCGCCACTCCGGGCCGTCTGTGCGACCACCTGCGTCGCGACGAAAAAGTACTGGCGACCGTGAACCACCTGGTTCTCGACGAAGCCGACGAAATGCTCAAGCTGGGCTTCATGGACGACCTGGAAGTCATCTTCAAGGCCATGCCGGAAACCCGTCAGACCGTACTGTTCTCGGCAACCCTGCCTCAGTCGATCCGTGCCATCGCCGAACGCCACCTGCGCGATCCGAAGCACGTCAAGATTCAGAGCAAGACCCAGACCGTTACCGCGATCGAGCAGGCTCACCTGCTGGTTCACGCTGACCAGAAGACTTCGGCCGTTCTCAGCTTGCTGGAAGTGGAAGATTTCGACGCCCTGATCATGTTCGTGCGCACCAAGCAAGCGACCCTGGACCTGGCCAGTGCCCTGGAAGCCAAAGGCTACAAAGCCGCTGCGCTGAACGGTGACATCGCCCAGAACCAGCGTGAGCGCGTGATCGACTCCCTCAAGGATGGCCGTCTGGACATCGTTGTGGCCACCGACGTTGCCGCTCGTGGCCTGGACGTTCCGCGCATCACTCACGTGTTCAACGTTGACATGCCGTACGATCCGGAGTCCTACGTTCACCGTATCGGCCGTACCGGCCGTGCCGGTCGCGAAGGTCGTGCATTGCTGCTGGTAACTCCGCGTGAGCGCCGCATGCTGCAAGTGATCGAGCGTGTAACCGGTCAGAAGGTTGCTGAAGTTCGCCTGCCGGACGCTCAAGCCGTTCTGGATGCGCGCATCAAGAAACTGACCAACAGCCTGTCGCCGCTGGTGGCCGAGGCCGAATCGACTCACGGTGATCTGCTCGATCGCCTGACCGCCGACATCGGTTGCAGCCCGCGTGCCCTGGCCGCAGCCCTGCTGCGCAAGGCAACCAACGGTCAAGCGCTGAACCTGGCCGCTATCGAGAAAGAGCGTCCACTGGTGCCGAACAATGCACCGCGTGGCGATCGTCCAGAGCGTTCCGGTGATCGTCCTGAGCGTGGCGACCGCGAGCGTCGTGCTCCGATGCCACTGGGCGAAGGCCGTGCACGTTGCCGTACCGCGCTGGGCGCGCGTGACGGTATCGCCGCCAAGAACCTGCTGGGCGCCATCCTCAATGAAGGTGGTCTGGCGCGTGAAGCGATCGGTCGCATCCAGGTGCGTGACAGCTTCAGCCTCGTCGAGCTGCCGGAAGATGGTCTGGAGAAGTTGCTGACCAAGCTGAAGGACACTCGCGTTGCCGGCAAGCAGTTGAAGCTGCGTCGCTACCGCGAAGATTGATCCGCTCTCGGGCTGATTGATCGAACATGAAAAATCCCCGACTGGTTCGGGGATTTTTTTTGCCTGCCGTCAAGACTTGGCTGGTGAGCGGCGGTGGCTCATTCGCGAGCAAGTCGGATCGCCGCACCACCGCTCCCACATTTGATCGCATTCTTTCTGAAGTAAAGCAGTCGTCTGTTGGAGCGGGCTTGCTCGCGAAGGTCGCGACGCGGTCTGTCTGTCAGCCGAAGCGGTAAATGTCCATGCCCAGCGCACCCATGGTGAACCCTTGGTGAGCAACGCTGAACTGCCCACCGGCGGCGCGGGCAAAGTACAGCGGCAACAGGTGTTCGTCGCTGGGGTGATTGCGCGCGGCATGGGGTGCCTGCGCGCGATAGTCATGCAGTGCGGCTTCGTCGTTCGCTTCGAGTTTCTCGATCATCCAGTCGCGAAACGCCAGTGCCCAGGGCTCAACGCTCTCGGGGCCGGCATGCCAGTCCAGCTCCCGCAGGTTGTGAGTGATGCTGCCGGAGCCGATCAACAGGACGCCGTGCTCGCGCAGGCTGGCCAGCGCGTGGCCAACGCGGGTCTGTAGAGCGGGGCCGGCCCGGGTGGGCAGCGAAACCTGGACAATCGGGATGTCTGCTTGTGGGTACATCAGCGATAAAGGCACCCAGACGCCATGGTCGAAAGGCCGATTGCTGTCGATGCGCGCAGGAAAACCAGCGGTTATCAGTAGCTCGGTAACCTCTGCGGCGAGTCGTGGGTCGCCGGGTGCGGGGTACTGGACCTCGAACAGGGCTTTGGGGAATCCACCAAAGTCATGCCAGGTTTCAGGCTGCGGATTGCCGCTGACCAGCAGCTCATTGCTTTCCCAGTGCGCAGACACAATCACGATGGCTTTGGGCCTGGGTATCTCGACGGCCAGGCGGGCGAGTGCCGGCCCGCTGGCACCAGGTTCCAGGGCGAGCATGGGGGATCCGTGGGATATGTACAGGCTGGGGAACATGAATGAGCTCCTGAGAGTTAAGATGCAACATCTTCAGTCAGATCATTAATCTAAATCTAATATAAGTTTTAGGGTGTTTTGATCGAATTTTCGGGGTTATTTATGCAGCCGGAGTTTTGGCACAAGAAATGGGCGGCGAATCAGATCGGTTTTCACCTGCCGCAGGTGAACCCTTATCTGAAGCGGTTCTGGCCAGCGTTAAGCCTTGAAGAGGGGGCACGCGTGTTGGTGCCGTTATGTGGCAAAAGCCTGGATTTGCTTTGGCTCGCCCATCAAGGCCATGAGGTCCTGGGAGTCGAACTGTCGGAAAAAGCCATCGAGGAGTTTTTCAGCGAGCATGGCTTTGATCCGGCCGTCAGTGAGCAGGGGCCTTTCAAGGTCTATCGGGCAGGTTCCATCGAGCTTTGGTGCGGCGATTTCTTTGAGCTGACGGCCGGTGACACGGCTGATTGCTCCGCGCTTTATGATCGCGCCGCGTTGATTGCGTTGCCGCCCAAGATGCGTGAGCAATATGCCGCGCACCTGAATCGGATTCTGCCGAAAGAGTGTCGCGGATTATTGATCACGCTGGACTATGACCAGGTTCAGATGGACGGACCGCCCTTTGCCGTGCTCGATGATGAGGTGCAGCGATTGTTGGGCGGGTCATGGTCGCTGAAGGTGCTGGAGGATCAGGACGTACTGAGTGAGAGCGGGAAGTTCCTGGAGGCGGGTGTGACGCGACTTGAGGAGCGGGTGTATCGGGTTTCCAGTCAGTAATTAGTTGTTAGTCCAGGCCTCTTCGCGGGCAAGCCCGCTCCCACAATGATCTGTGGCGTTCACAGATCCTGTGGGAGCGGGCTTGCCCGCGAAGGGGCCCTGAAAAGCACTGAAGCTTTTGAACAGACAAAAAAAAGGCCCGCATCGCTGCGGGCCTTTTCATTTGCGGTGGAAGCTCTTAGCTGCGGCGACGAGCCAGGGCGTCGATACGCTCTTCCAGTGGCGGGTGGCTCATGAACATGCGAGCGAACCCTTGCTTGATGCCACCATTGATGCCGAAGGCGTTCAGGGTGTCGGGCATGTGCACCGGCAGGCCTTGTTCCGCCCGCAGGCGCTGCAGGGCGCCAATCATCGCGGCGGTGCCGGCCAGGTTTGCACCGGCTTCGTCGGCACGGAATTCGCGCTTGCGCGAGAACCACATGACGATGGCGCTGGCCAGGATGCCCAGAACCAGTTCGGCGAAGATGGTCGCCACGTAGTAGGCAATGCCCTGGCCTTCTTCGTTCTTGAAGATCACCTTGTCGACGAAATTGCCGATGATCCGGGCAAAGAACATCACGAAGGTGTTCACCACGCCCTGGATCAGTGCCAGGGTAACCATGTCGCCATTGGCCACGTGGCCGATTTCGTGGGCCAGGACGGCTTTCACTTCATCGGGTGAAAAGCGCTCGAGCAAGCCCTGACTTACGGCGACCAGTGCGTCGTTCTTGTTCCAGCCGGTGGCGAAGGCGTTCGCCTCGTAGGCGGGGAAAATACCGACTTCGGGCATCTTGATCCCGGCTTCGCGGGACAGTTGCTCGACGGTTTGCAGCAGCCATTGCTCGTGACGGGTGCGTGGCTGGGTGATGATCTGGGTGCTGGTGCTCATCTTCGCCATCCACTTGGAGATGAACAGCGAGAACAGTGAACCGGCGAAACCAAAGACCGCACAGAAAATCAGCAGCTGATTGAGGTTGAGGTCAACCCCGTTGGCCGCCATGAACCCGTTGAAGCCGAAAAGGCTCAGGGTGATGCTGGCAATCAGCACGACCGCCAGGTTAGTGGCCAAGAACAGCAGGATGCGCATCATGGTTGTAGAAATCTCCTCATGCTAAAGATGTAGCGTACTGCGGGGTATATAAGGTGCTGCACCGGGGTATTCAACCGGGTGACTATTTCAAACTGTGTCCTACGGCAATAGTTTAGCTGCTTGCAGGGCATTTCCGACGCGAGTGCAGGAAGTGTTTGTCAGTCAATTCATGTCGAACGCCCCGCCTTTGTTAGGCGCGAGCGGGCACGGCGTTGTTCGGCAGCGGGCAAAACGACTGCCAGTGACGCAATGCAAACAAATGTTGCCGGATGAAAATCACCGTGCGACGCGCAGGCGTGTCGCACGGTGCAGGGCGCTTACTGGCGGTAGGACTTGAGGAAGCCGCCGATGCGTCCGATGGCCATCTCCAGGTCATCGACACGTGGCAGGGTCACGACGCGGAAGTGGTCTGGCCATGGCCAGTTGAATGCGGTGCCTTGAACCACCAGCAGCTTTTCGGAGAGCAGCAGGTCGAGGACGAATTTCTCGTCGTTGTGGATCGGGCAGACTTTCGGGTCGATGCGCGGGAATGCGTACAGCGCGCCCATCGGCTTGACGCAGCTCACGCCCGGAATGTCGTTGAGCAGTTCCCAGGTGCGGTTGCGCTGTTCGAGCAGTCGACCTTGTGGCAGCACCAGGTCATTGATGCTCTGGTAGCCACCCAGGGCGGTCTGGATCGCATGCTGGCTGGGCACGTTGGCGCACAGGCGCATGTTCGCCAGCATGTCGATGCCTTCGATATAGCTCTGGGCGTGGTGTTTCGGACCGGAAATGGCGATCCAGCCGGAACGGAAACCGGCCACGCGATAGGACTTGGACAGACCGTTGAAGGTCAGGCAGAGCAAGTCCGGCGCCAGGGAGGCGGTGCAGATGTGCACGGCATCGTCGTAGAGGATCTTGTCGTAGATTTCGTCGGAGAACACCACCAGGTTGTGCTGGCGGGCCAGTTCCAGCATCCCCAGCAGCACTTCCTTCGAATACACCGCGCCAGTCGGGTTGTTCGGGTTGATGATCACCAGGGCCTTGGTGTTCGGGGTGATCTTGGCCTTGATGTCGGCCAGATCTGGCCACCAGTTGGCTTGCTCGTCGCACAGGTAATGTACCGGATTGCCGCCGGACAGGCTCACGGCGGCAGTCCATAGCGGGTAGTCAGGCGCAGGCACCAGCACTTCGTCGCCATTGTTGAGCAGGGCCTGCATCGACATCACGATCAGTTCGGAAACGCCATTGCCCAGGTAGATGTCTTCAATGCCGACGCCTTCTACCTGCTTTTGCTGGTAATACTGCATCACGGCCTTGCGCGCACTGAACAGGCCCTTGGAGTCGCTATAGCCCTGGGCGGTCGGCAGGTTGCGGATCACGTCCTGGAGGATTTCATCCGGCGCTTCGAAACCAAAAGGCGCCGGGTTGCCGATGTTCAGCTTGAGGATGCGATGGCCTTCCTCTTCCAGGCGCTTGGCGTGCTTGAGCACCGGGCCGCGAATGTCGTAGCAGACGTTGGCGAGCTTGTTCGATTTGCTGACCTGCATGGCGATGTGTTCCCGAAAATGAACGATCCAGACGGCGTTTGGACAGCCGTGCTGGGAATCCTGCGTATTCACACAGGCCTGACGCCTTGAGATGCAGCACCCATATTTCCGTTTGAATGCGCGTGGTCTGGCTGCCAGACTGGCGTTTGACGAGGCGCAATCATACGTGCCGCCCGATCCGTGGAAAAGGTACAGATCGGGCTTTTTCAGCCGCTGAGGTGTGATGATGGAAAAGTTGGAAAAAACCCTGGAAGAATGGAAGGCGATGCTCGATCCAGAGCAGTACAACGTGTGCCGCCTCAAAGGCACCGAACGGCCGTTTTCCGGTAAATACAACGCCACCAAAACCGACGGTGTCTACCACTGCATCTGCTGTAGCGAACCGCTGTTCGACTCCAGGACCAAATTCGATTCCGGCTGCGGCTGGCCGAGTTTCTACGCGCCGATCGGCGACAGCGCCATGACCGAGATCCGTGATGTCAGCCACGGCATGATCCGCACCGAAGTGGTCTGCGCCAGATGCGACGCGCACCTGGGGCATGTTTTCCCTGATGGTCCGCCGCCGACTGGCCTGCGTTATTGCATCAACTCGGTATGCCTGGACCTGGTGCCCCGCGAGTAATGCGAGCCCTGTAGGAGCGAGCTTGCTCGCGATGGACCAGAGAGCAACTCGGAGCACCAGGCTTCCCGCGTTATCGTTGACGACCATCGCGAGCGAGCTCGCTCCTACAGTGGATTGGCGTTCGATAATTTAAATTGCACACAATTCAATTGCTCGCTATGTTTGTCTCATCTTCCCGAATCCGGAGCTTTCATCATGAGCGACAACCTGCTGAGCATCCCTTGCACCACGATCAAGGGGGAACAAAAGACCCTGGCGGATTTCGCCGGCAAGGCCGTGCTGGTGGTCAACACGGCCAGCAAGTGCGGTTTCACTCCGCAATACAAAGGCCTGGAAGCGTTGTGGCAGACCTACAAGGACCAGGGCCTGGTGGTGCTCGGTTTTCCCTGCAACCAGTTCGGCAAGCAAGAGCCGGGCAATGAAGGGGCGATCTCCGAATTCTGCGAGCTGAACTTCGGTGTCAGCTTCCCGCTGTTCAAAAAGATCGAAGTCAACGGCGCCGGCGCCCATCCCTTGTTCGTGCAGTTGAAAAAGCGCGCTCCGGGTGTACTGGGTTCCCAGGGCATCAAGTGGAACTTCACCAAATTCCTGATCGGCAAGGACGGGCAACTGGTCAAGCGCTTCGCCCCGGCGACCAAGCCGCAGGACCTGACCCGCGAGATCGAAGCCCTGCTCAAATGAGCACCTTGTCCGTCGATTCCCTGAAGCTCGACAGCCAGCTGTGTTTCAAGCTGTACGCCGCTTCCCGTGCAGTCATTCGCGCCTACAAGCCAATGCTCGATCAGTTGGGCCTGACCTACCCTCAGTACCTGGCGATGCTGGTGCTGTGGGAGTGGCAGGAAGCAGCCCCCGAGCAACCGACCGTGAAGGCATTGGGGGAGCGTCTGGCCCTGGATTCCGGCACGCTGACACCCTTGCTCAAGCGCCTCGAACAAATGCATCTGGTGCAGCGTCAGCGTTCGGCGCGCGATGAGCGTGAAGTGCACCTGAGCCTGTCGCCAGCCGGAACGGCCTTGCGCGATCAGGTCGGGCCACTCAAGGCGCGGTTGTTGTGCGACAGTGGGGTCGACCTGAATCGTCTCAACGACTTGCGCGATGGTCTCGACCACCTGTTGGGACAGATCAGGGCGCTGTCGTAGCGGGGATCCACAAGTCCAGCAGGGCGGCCAGTTCTTCGCGCCGGAAGGGTTTGGCCAGGTAATCGCTCATGCCCGCGGCACGACAGCGTTCGCGCTCCTCTGACATGGCGTTGGCCGTCAGGGCGACGATGGGCAGCTGGGGCCAGCGTCCGCTGCGGCGGATTTGCCGGCTGGCCTCATAGCCGTCCATCACCGGCATGTTGCAGTCCATCAGCACCAGGTCGAACTCCCGTTGTTCGAGTTGATCCAGGGCCTCGGCCCCATGAGCCGCGGTGGTGACCTCGCAGCCGAGCTTGCCGAGCATGCCCTTGGCCACCAGCTGGTTCACCGGATTGTCTTCCACCAGCAGCACGCGTCCGCGGCGTAGCGGGCATTGCGTTTCGAGCCGGACATCGTTGATCGGCTGCGGTTGTGGCTGCAGGATCCGCCGCAAGCTCTGATACAGCGTATTGCGGGCCAGGGGGCGTGCCTGTTGTTGCAGGGGGGCGAGGGCGTTTACCTCTTCGCTGGGCATGAAATTGCCATACGCGGTGATCAACAGGATCGGCGCACTGAGGGCTGGGCGCAAACTGAACAGGCATTCGGGGCAGTCGGTGATGAGTACGTCGGCTGCCAGGCCAAGCAGTGAGTCATCCATGGAGCGCCGTTCATAGTCCAGCCCCCAGCCAGGCAACAGGCTGTTCAGCAGTTCGCCCAGCCCGCTGCTGGCGGCCGTGATGGCGACGACTTTGCCATTGAGCGCAACAGCAGGCATTGCGCGGGTATGGCTGGGTAATGGCAGATCGGCGCAGAACTGACTGCCAAAACCCGCTTCGGAGCTGATCGTCAGGCGCCCTTGCATGGCTTCGCAAAGATTGTAGGTGAGCGCCAGGCCCAGCCCGGTGCCGCCAAATTGGCGGGTAATACCGGCGCCGGCCTGGGTGAATGGCTGGAAGATCCTGGCCTGGGCTTCCTGAGGGATGCCGATGCCGGTGTCGCATACTTCGATTCTGACGCCGTCCCCGAACGTCGACAGGCGTACGTCGACACGCCCGAAACGGGTGAACTTGAGGGCGTTGGACAGCAGGTTACTGACGATCTGCCGCACCCGGGTCGGATCGCCGAGCACCAGTGCCGGGAAATGCGGATCGATCAGGCAGGTCAGTTCGACGCTGGGGGCGGCGTTCTGCGACAGCAGGTTGGCGGTGTCCTCGATCAGCGAACCGAGGTCGAAGGGGATGTGTTCGAGTTCGAGTTGACCGGCATCGAACTTCGACAAATCGAGGATATCGTTGAGCAGTTCCACCAGAACCTTGCCCGAGTCATGGGCGATCGACAGCTGTTGCTGTTGTTCGGCATTCAGCGGTCCGTCGAGGGACAGCGCGATCATGCCGAGCAAGCCATTGAGGGGCGTGCGGATTTCATGGCTCATGTTGGCCAGGAACACCGAGCGGGCTTCGGCCATGTCGAGGGCGGTACTGCGTGCGGCTTCCAGTTCCTCGTTGGATTGGCTCAGCCGGGCGTTGATCGCCTTGAGTTCGGCGGTGCGGGCCGAGACGATGTTTTCCAGTTGGCCAAGGTAGTCGGTCAGGCGGTTTTCCGCGTTGCGCCGCTGCCGGATTTCGGTGGCGATGTTTTTGAATTGCTGGTTGGCAACCTTGACCAGTACACCAATCTCATCGTTGGCGTGCCCGGCAGGACACTCCAGCGACGTCGGTTCGGTGTTGCCCGGGTCGCGACCGCTGAGCTCACGGATCACCCGCACCAGGGGTTTGGTCAGCATCACATAGAAGAGCGCCAGCAGGATGCCGGACAGCAGCAGGCTGCGGGCGAAGCCATTGATCAGGGTCACTTCGGCCCGGCGCAGGAACCGGTTGCCGAAGGCGTAGGTATCGACCTTCAGCCGCAGCGTACCCAGGGATTCGTTGGGTAAATGATCCAGGTAAAGCCGGTCTTCGAACTGTCGGTTGGCACCGAACAGGAAGTCACTGAGCATCCGGTAGCCGTTTTGCACCTCGGGTCGCTTGGAGTTCGCCAGCACGGTGCCGTTGTTGTCGGTCAGTTTCGCGCCGATGATCGCCGGCGAACGCAGCAGGCCCTGGGTCAGTTCCTTGGCGAGTTCGGCGTCGATGTTGTAGGCGATTCGCGAGGCCGGGTTGTGGCTGATTTCCAGTAATGAAAGGATTTCACGATTGATGGAGGCGTCTTCACTGGCATAATCGATGCCTATTTGCAGCAGGCTGAGCAGCGTGCCCAGAATGAAACCGACCAGCACGGTAAGCCGGGCTTGCTTGAATGACAGCCGGTTGGTGAATTTGATGTCCATGGGGGGGTGAACCACTTCCGTTTCCTTTCGCTGCTCAAGCATAGTCGATCATGCCTGCCTGTTGATGTTCTCGCGAGGCCTGTACCGCGGGGGCAGCCACTTGTGTGACGCTGTGTTTCGTCGCTGTATCACCATCATTACTGTGAACGTGCCCGAGGAGAAGTCGTGGATTCCCGATTGAATGCTTTTCTTGAACGTGCCGATGCCGTTCTGGCGCGTATCGAGCCGTTGCTGCCGGCACCCCGGCCAGCCATCGACTGGACGCAATGCCTGGCCGCGCGCTGGCAGCGTGAGTCGCGCGGCGGTTATCTGATGCCGCTGCAGGTCAGCCTCGACATGCGCCTGTCGGACCTGATCGGCGTCGACCGGCAAGTTGAGCAGCTTGGGCGCAACACCCAACAGTTCCTCGACGGCATGCCCGCCAACCACGCCTTGCTCTGGGGCTCGCGCGGCACCGGCAAGTCGTCGCTGGTGCGCGCCTTGTTGGCTGAGCACGCTCAAGCCGGTTTGCGTCTGATCGAGATTGAGCGCGATCACCTGGCAGACCTGCCGCGCGTGGTCGAACAGATCGGCAAACTGCCCCTGCGTTTCGTGCTGTTTTGCGATGACCTCTCGTTCGAGTCGGGCGAGGGCGATTACCGGGTGCTCAAAAGCGTACTCGATGGCTCGCTGGAGCAGGCGCCGGACAACGTCTTGCTGTACGCCACGTCGAACCGTCGCCACCTGGTGCCGGAAAAGGAAAGTGACAACGAGAACTGGAAGCGGGTCGACGGTGAGCTGCATCCGAGCGAGGCGGTGGAAGACAAGATCGCGCTGTCGGACCGCTTCGGCCTGTGGCTATCGTTCTATCCGTTTACCCAGGAACACTTCCTCGACGTCGTCGAGCACTGGATCGGCCAGTTGGCCGGCAAGGCCGGACTGGCATGGCAGCGCAGCGAAGAGCTGGACATCCTGGCGGTACGCTGGGCCACAGGCCGAGGCAATCGCAATGGACGTTGCGCTTATCAATTTGCCCGTTACTGGGTCGGGCTGAAACTGTTGGAGCACAAGGCATGATCGATTTACAAAAGAGCGGCCAGGGCCTCGAAGGCTACGGCATGCTGCACGCGCAGCTGGAGTCATTGCTGGCGGACGAGCGGGACTTCATCGCCAATGCCGCGCAGTTCTCGGCGTTTCTGTTCAATCAGCTCGATGACCTGAACTGGGCCGGTTTCTACCTCAACCGCAATGAGGAGCTGGTGCTGGGCCCGTTTCAAGGGCAGATCGCTTGCGTGCGGATTCCGTTCGGACGTGGTGTCTGCGGAACAGCAGCCGCTACCTTGCAGACCCAGTTGGTCGAAGATGTGCACGCGTTCCCCGGTCACATTGCCTGTGACAGCGCCTCGAACAGCGAACTGGTAGTGCCGCTGGTCAAGGATGGCCGATTGATCGGCGTGCTCGACCTCGACAGCCCGAAACTGGCGCGGTTCACCCCGCAGGACCAGGCCGGTATCGAGCAACTGGCGGCGATTTTCCTGCGCCTGACCGACTGCTGATCAAGACGCCAGGCCGGCCTTGGCCAGCAGGCCCGATGCGTCCACCGCATCGATCTGCGCAGGGTCGAGGAAACGCCTGGCGTACTGCAAATAGATCTGTGCCCTGATGAACAGCCCGAACAGTTCCGGGTCGATGTGGGCATCTCGACACATGAACGCCATGATGCCCAGCGCTTCGCTCAGGGTCTTGGCTTTTTTGTAAGGGCGGTCGGCGGCCGTCAGCGCTTCGAAAATATCGGCAATCGCCATCATTCGCGCCGGCAGGCTCATGTCTTCACGCTTCAAGCGTTTCGGGTAGCCGCTGCCGTCCATTTTTTCGTGATGCCCGCCGGCTATTTCCGCGACGCTGCGCAGGTGCCCGGGGAACGGCAAATGGTTGAGCATCAGAATCGTCTGAACGATGTGGTTATTGATGACAAAACGCTCCTCGCTCGTCAGGGTGCCCCGGACAATGCTCAGGTTGTACAGCTCGCCCCGATTGTATTTGTGGGGCGGAATGTCGAGTTTGAAACCCAGGGGGTTATCTTGCGGTATCACTTCGTTTTCGCTGCGTTCGAACAGGTGCTCGGGTTTGTCCGCCAGTAAGGGTTCGCTGACGGGCAGGGTGGGGGCGGGTGTTCGGGCCTGACGCCGGTTCTCTTCCCAGGACACGCCCAGCCGGTCATCCAGGGTCCGGGTCCAGGTGCGTTCAGCCACGCTGCGCAGGCGTTGCAGATCAGCGTCGGCCATGGCTTCGCCACCCAGATTGCAACGGGCAATGAAGGCGAAATCATCATCCAGCCCGGCGAGGCTGGCATCACGCAGTTCTGCCAGCGCTTGCTCGTCACCACCCAGCGCAATGGCCTGCCAGTAGCTGATCCAGGCATCGCGCTTGAGTACCTCGAAGCGGGTGCGGATTTCGTGGATGCGATCGGTCAGGGTTTCCAGCTTCGTGGCTTTGTCGACGACGTATTCCGGCGTGGTGATCTTGCCGCAATCGTGCAGCCAGGCAGCGATGTGCAGTGCCTCCCATTCATCGTCGGTCGGCCGATAGGCGCTGAAGGCGGGTTCCTGGCTGGCTGCCGCCGCCTGGGCAAGCATCAGGGTCAGTTCCGGCACGCGCTGGCAATGGCCGCCGGTATAGGGGCTTTTGGCGTCGATGGCGCCGGCCAGCAGTTGAATGAAGGCGTCCAGCAGCTGTTTTTGCCGGGCCTGCAGGCGCTGGCTTTCAATACACACGGCCGCCGCGCCGGACACCGCCTGGAGAAACGCAATGCGGTCCGGTCGCAGTTTGTCCAGATCGCTGTGCTCGCCGCTGTCGGCCAATAGCAACACCAGCAGGCCCACGGTTTCGTTGTGGCGATTATGCAGGCGGATTCCGATCAGGTGGACCCGGGGACTTTCCAGCGCGAGCAAGACTTTCTGCAGATCGCCCGCTTGCTCGAACCCCAGGTTACTGACGACGTTGTCGACCTTTGCCAGCTGCTGCAGCCATGGGGGGCTTTGCGGGTTTTCCAGTGAGTGTCCGCGGATGTCGAAGGATTGCAGGTTTTCGGTGGTGTTGTTGATGACCAGTCCGTGGGGTTCCATGTACCCGCCATCAACTTCGCGCAGATAGATCAGGCCGGCCTGGGCCTGACCGATTTTCACGGTTTCAAACAACACGCGTTCCAGCAGCGGGGCGAAACGGGTTTCGGCGCTGAGGCTGTCAGTGATCTGGAAGAAGCTCGCCAGCGTGTCTTTCATCCGTGCCATCGACACGCTCAGTTGGTCGACTTCGAGCACCGGCGAGCGACGGGAAAGCGGAAAATTGAAATCGAAACTGCGAATCGCATCGGCTTCCTGCACCAGCGCACGCAAGGGTTTGACCAGGACTCTGGAGGTCAGCCAACCCAGCGGCACGCATAACAGCAGCGTGGCCAGGGTAATGAGCGCACCTTGCCAGCGCATCCGGTAAGCATCGACGAGCAACTCGTCTTCCGGTACCAGCAGTGCCAGTTGCAGGCCCTGGGGGCCGCCCTCCTGCATGCTGCTGCGGGCCACGATCCACTGCCGGCCGTTGGCATCCAGGCGACTGCCTTGAGAGGGGTTGTTGAGCAGCGCACCCAGGCTGGGGCTCAGGTCCGCGGCCTTGATCAGGCGCGCTGTCTGATCATCGATGATCAGCTTGCGGCTGTCGGGGTAGGCAATGGCATTACCTTCGGCATCGAACAGCACGATTTCGGTATGGGGGGTCACGACGTGCTTGGCCAGGGTCGCGCTGAGTTCGGCCAGGGTCAGGTCGGCGGCCATGATTGCCTTGTCGCCACTGCGTCGGGCCAGCGTCGTGCCAATGTCATGGGTGGAAAAAAAGATATAGGGTTCGGTCGTGATCTGGTCATTGTCACTACGGGCGCTGGTAAACCAGGCACGGCTGCGAGGGTCGTAGGTGTCGTTCGGGTTGTCCTGGCGACTGACGAGTGCCAGGTCCCGGTCGAAAAACAAAGACTGGGAGCGAGCCTGGCCGCTGCCGTCGCGCTCAATGCTCCAGACCTGGTAAGCCGCCGTGTCCGGGGCCTTGACCAGGGTCTTGACCTCTGGGGTATGCAGCGGGCGGACCATGAAAAAGTCACCGTTGTCGTAGCCCAGGTACAGCGACGCCAGATTGGGGTTGTCCTCGAGTGACTGGCTGAACGGTTCGAGCAGTGCCAGGCGGTGTTCGAGATCAGTGGACTGGCCCGCCGGATTGAGTGCCAGCAGGCTCAACAGGTGGCGAATGGGTTCATAGGTGGCGTGCAGGTCCAGCCGGACATCCTGCTCGATACGGTTGAAGAGTTTTTCACTGCTGGACAGTATGATCTGGGTCGTTTGCCGGTAGTTGAAAAGACCCAGCAGCACTCCGGTCAGCAACAACAGAAAGGTGAACATCACGCTGATATGGACATGCAGTGGAAACCGGCGTGGATCCGTGCGCAGTGGGTCAGGCATTGCGGGTTTCTCCATGAGGGTCAACACACCGCTGAGGGTCCAAGCATAGTTAAGGCTCTGTCATTGCGCCTTCGTCGTATTGCTTGATCTGACGTAGTAACGCCTCCTCCAGCTCAAGCATGGTGCGTTCCATGGATTTGCAGCATCCGGCCACTTTTTCGCGATCGAAATCCTCATGGCAGGCGGCTTCAAGCGCCTCGCAACGGTCGATCAGGGGTGAGGCTTGCACTATCCGGGCTGCGCCTTTGATTTTGTGGGCAATGTCCTGCAGCGCCTGCGTATCCCCGCAGCTGGATAGGGACTGCAGCGTTTGCAGATCCTGGCGGTTGCTGTTGACCAACTCGTTGAGCAATCTGCGGTTCAAAATCGGGTTGCCCCCGGTCAGCAGTTTCAACCCGTGCAGGCTGAACGCCGGGGTTGCATGGATGGGCTCAATGTTTTCCATCCACTGGCTCAAGGCACCGAGGCTAAGGGGTTTGAACAGGCAGTCATCCATTCCGGCCTGTTTGCAGCGTTGTATTTCTTCCGGCTGGGCGTTGGCGGTAAAGCCGAGCACAGTGCAGGGAGGGCGATGGTTTTGGCTTTCATGCTGGCGAATGGCACGGGCCAGCTCGTAACCGTTCATGACCGGCATGTTGCAATCGGCGATCACCAGATCAAACGGTTGGTCTTTCCATGCCTCCAATCCCTCCTGGCCATCGGCCGCGACGGTAAATCGATGGCCTAGAAACTCCAGTTGCTGGCAGGTGAGCAAGCGATTGGCCGAATGATCGTCGACGACCAGAACATTCAATGGGGTTGTGGCGACGACAATTTGCGTCTCGGCCACCTGGGCAGATTGTTGCAGCGGTAACGTTTCCAGGTGCAGCAATACCTCCACTTGAGTGCCGACACCCGGCTCGCTGCGCAGTTGCAGGCTGCCGCCCATCATCTCGCAGAGATTGCGGCTGATGACCAGACCCAGCCCTGCGCCCCCCCTGGTCGATTGAGTGGCGTTGTCGACCTGGGCGAAGGGCTCGAACAGCCGGTGTTGATCCTGTTCGCTGATCCCGATGCCACTGTCGTGAACCTGCACCCGCATTTGCACACGATCTGGCTCCATTGCCGGGTGCAGGTCGACAATGACCCGGACCTTGCCTTGCTCGGTAAACTTGATGGCATTGCTGATCAGGTTGGACAGCACCTGCTTGAAGCGCAAAGGGTCCAGCAACACATCGAAGGTCGGGTTGGCCGAAGAAAACTCCAGCTGCAGTTCGAGTTCCTTCTGTCGGGCAAGACCATCGAAAATCCGTACGACCGAGGCCACGAGTTCACCCGGATTGACGCGCTCCGGGCTAAGGCTCAAGCGTCCCGATTCGATTCTGGCAATGTCGAGGATGTCGCCAATCAGTTCCAGCAACCCTTTCGCCGAGTTGTACGCGACATCGATGGCCGGACGCTCCGGGTGCCGATGATCAAGACGCTTGAGTGTCAGTTCAAGCATGCCGATGATTGCATTCATCGGCGTGCGGATCTCATGGCTCATCGTGGCCAGAAACGTGCTTTTGGCCCGGTTGGCGTTATCGGCGTGTTCTTTTGCGCAACGCAGATCATCCAGCAGTTGCCGGCGTTCGCTGATGTCGATCCAGCCACCGATAATGCCTTGCACTGTCGCGCTGGAATCGCGGTAGGGAAGAATCCAGTGATAGATCGTCAGCCGCCGGCCACCAATGTGCAGTTCGCGATCGACGATCAACGGTCTGCCCTCGGTCACCACGCGCTGATAGTCAGCCTGGTACTCCCGGGCTTCGAACACATTGCTCATCGCCCCCTGCATGACGCTTTTGCCGATGACATCTTCGCGCCTGGCGCAGAACGCTTGCAGGTAACTGTCGTTGCAACTTTGCAGCAATCCCTGCCGATCACGTACGTAGATAGGATGGGGCGTGCCATTGACCAGCGATCGCATGAACTCGAACTGATCGTTCAATGCACGCTCGGCGGCCTTGCGCTGCTTGATCTGGCGTCGCATGTAGTCGTTCCACGCAATGGAAATCAGCAATAGCGCACCGGCACCAATGACGATTTGGTAGAACAGTCTTTGATAGTTGCGCCAGGTGCTTTGCGAGGACGCCGAATAGCCGCGCCAGCGACTGTTGATGATGCCCAGTTCCTCCGGCGAGATGCTCAGCAGCGCCTTGTTCAGAATGGCGTTCAGCTCTTTGGCATCCCGTGCAGTGGCCAGCGAGAACGCTGCCTGCTCGGTGCCGATGGTGGTGCTGATTTGCAAGGTGTGTTCGAACAGCCGCGAGGAAATGAAGTAATTGGCAATGACCAGTGAGTTCACCGCGCCCTCGGCCTGACCTTCGTCGAGTAACTCTACGGCGCTGAAGGTATCTGGAGCTTCGATCAACCTGATCCGGGGAAATTCCATGCGCAGGTAATCCATGAGTGGATTGCCGCGGGCAATGGCCAGGCGCTTGTCCTGCAACTGCTCGAGGTTGGTCGGGCTGTCGGCGGCTTTGCGGGTCAGCAGGACGTAGGAGTTTTCCAGAAAGGGGCGGGTAAAGTTCAGTTGGGTTTGACGTTTGGCACTGGGGAGCAATGCGGCGATCACATCGGCCTGGTTGTTTTTGATCTGTTTGATCATCTCGTCATCGTTTCGACTGCGCTGGATGTCAAAGCGCAAGCCGGTGCGCAGCCTGATCAGCTCAAGCAAATCCGCGCTGACCCCGCGAAAGTTGTCATTGCTATCGAAAAACGTCAGTGGCGCATAGGCTTCGTTGACGACGACGCGCACTGCCGGGTGATGTGCCAGCCAGCGTTCTTCCCGGTCAGTGAGTTGCAGCTTTTGATCGGTCAGCAGAATGTCGCTGCCGGCGCTCCAGCGTTTGGCGATGTTTTCTCGCTCACTGGAGGGAATGGCCCTGATCATCGCGTTGATGATGCCGAGCAGTTCGGGGTTGTTCCTGTTGACGGCAAAGCTGAGGCCATGGGCTTCATGTTTGCCGAAGTTGGCCATCCGGATGTTGTTCAAGTACCCCTTGTTGATCATGTAGTGAGTTGAAATCGTGTCGCCGAGAAACACATCCGCCTGATCGAAGGCAACGGCATTGATCGCATTCTGGTAGGACGGATAGGACGTGATGATCGCCTTTGGGTACAACGCCTTGACTTCCGCCAGCGGTAAATAGTGATACACCATGCTCAGGCGCAATCCGGCCAGGCCATCGGTGAGGGATCGGGTTTCCCCCTCGCGGGTCACCAATACGGGTTGGTCGACGGCATAGGGTATGGACAGGGCAATCTCGGCAATTCCAGCTTCGAATCCATTGGCGGTGCCAAGCAGATCGACATCGCCGTTCTGCAGCGCAGTGATCGCGGCCCCTCGGGATTCGAAACGCTGAACCTTGACCGGCAACCCGGTTGCTTTTTCCAGAAGGCCAGCGTAATCGGCGGTAAAGCCTTCATAGTCTTGACCACTGGTGGTCAGGTCGAAAGGGGGGTAGTCCGGGGCCGACGTGCCGAGCGTCAGTTGATTTCTGTTGTTTATCCATTGTTGCTGGGATTCATCCAGTCGAATCTCCAGCGCCCCGACCTTCGCGCGACTGAGCAGCGTGTAGAATTCATTGCCCGGTGCTCCGAACAACGAGGTGCTCACGCATAGACCTGCGGTCACTTGAATCAGATAGACCTTCAAACGGCTGGGCATCCAGGTTCTCACACGAGTGCGTTACGTTTTGCCATCTCGATCAGTTCAACCAGGGATTTGGCTTTGAGTTTCTGCATGAGGCGCTTTTTGTAGGTACTCACGGTCTTGTTGCTCAGAAACATGCCCTTGGCGATTTCCTTGTTTGTGCGACCTTGGGCAAAAAGTTGCAGGACCATCAGTTCCCGGTCGTTTACGGACTTGAACAGTTCCAATTCGATGCAGCGTGTTTCATCTCCGTGGATGGGGTTCAAGGCTTCACTCGGGAAATAGTTGTAACCTGAAAATACCGCTTTTATGGAACTCACCAGTTCACTGATGTCCTCTTGTTTGCAGACATAACCCGAGGCTCCGGATTGCATGCAACGAATACCGAAGAGTGTCGGGCATTGTGCGGTCAGTACCAGTGTTTTAGGTGGATTACTCATTGCGTTGAACCGGGACAGCACTTCCAGGCCATCCAGTTTTGGAATGCTTATATCGAGAATGACCAGGTCCGGCATGCATTCGCGAACCATCTGCATGGCGTCGACCCCATTGTCAGTTTCGCCGACGACTTTGTAACCTTCGTGTTCCAGTAGCATTCGAACGGCAAGGCGGATAACCGGGTGATCGTCGACAATAAAAACGGAGTTCATAATCAAGTCCCATGCGAGCTCAAATAAAGCGCGCACCTTAGCTCAGATACTTGAAGGGACGCATGAACGGACCGGGCTGTAGCAGCAATATAGGAGAAATCCTACAAATTAAAAGGAATTGGACTACGTATTAACTAGGTTTCTTATTAGGAAGTCTGGGGAAGTTTGGTGGTCTGGTGGGTTTTTTTTGGAAGTTGTTTGTAGGTTTTACGCTGTGTATTTGTCGGTTCTTATAGGTGCTTTTTGTTTATGTTGGTGCCAAGGTCAACAGGTCTCTAAATTCAGATTGTTTCAATGGTTTTATCAGGTAGCCCAATAATGGCAGCCCGTGTTCAGTGGCCGTTTTTACAAGTTCATCCAGTTCAGACGTCGTCAGGCTGCTCAGTATGATCGCCTGTCTGATCAGGCCTCGCTGACTGGCGAACCGGACCAGATCGAGCCCTGTCAGCTCGGGCAGGCATTGATCGCATAAAAGGATGTCGAACGGCTGGTCGACCCCGAGCATTTGCTGCATGGCGCTTTTGGCACTGTCGGCGGTAGTCAGTCGGGTGAAGCCATAACTTTCCAGCAGGTATTGAGTGGCTATCAGTTGGAAGGGATGGTCCTCCACCACGAGGATGCGTAGATCGTCTTCGGCCATGGTGCGCACTTCATCTGTCGAACAGAGGGAGGGCGATTGTTTCGCGAGAGTGTCGGACAGGCGATCAGTTCGCTCGCCATGTGTTGTAGGGCGATTCGACGAGACTTGAGTGTTGTTGGAAGTTGAAGGGGGATCAGCCAAAACGAACGCCGTAATGGCTGATCAAACGAAGCACCTCAGTGGCTGGCACGGCCGGTCATTTCCAGGGCCATATCACTGGCATAGCTGTCGGTCATGCCGGCGATGAAGTCAATCATGCGCAAAAACGATGTATGCAACGGGCCGTGAGGGTCGGGTGCATTGTTACCCAGCAGATCAAGGATGCGCCGGCTTTTGAATGACGGGGTCCGGCCGTTGTGCTGCTCCAGTGCTGCGCCGCAAAAGGCATTGAGGAGGATTTCCAGCGTGGTGTAGGCGCCGATCTCGTGCAGGGTCTTGCGCTTGTCCTGGAAGATTTTCTTGCGGGCCATGTCTTTGGCGTTCAACACGCAACGCTTGGCGGGCCCGTGCATGTGCTCCACCAGGTCGCCAGGCAATGTGCCGGCCAGCAGTGCGTGCGTTTGTTCGACGAAGGCGCGGGCCGCGGCATTGGTCAAGTGTTCGATGGCCTTGCCGCGCAGGATCGCCAGTTTGCGTCGACGCGAATCGCCGGGACCGAGCTGGCGGTAGGTCTCCGGCAAGTCGTCGCCCACCAGGTCCAGCAGCAGGGACTCGACTTCGGCGTACTCCAGCAACTCCATTTCCAGGCCGTCTTCCAGGTCGATCAGTGCATAGCAGATGTCGTCGGCGGCCTCCATCAGGTACACCAGCGGATGCCGCGCCCAGCGTTGCTCCTCAAGTTGTGGCAGGCCGAGTTTATGGGCGATCTGCTCCAATAGCGGCAGCTCGCTCTGATAACAGCCGAACTTGTGTTTCTTGTAGCCCAGCGAATCGGCGTGCCTGGCCGTCCATGGATACTTCAGGTAGGTGCCCAGGGTTGCATAGGTCAGTCGGGTGCCGCCGTCGAACTGGTGATACTCCAGTTGAGTGAGTACCCGAAAGCCCTGGGCGTTGCCTTCGAAATTCAGGAAGTCATTGCGCTCGGCTTCACTCATCGCATCCAGCCAGCCACGGCCGGCGGCTTGCTGGAACCAGTGACGGATCGCGTCTTCACCGGAATGGCCGAAAGGCGGGTTACCGATGTCGTGCGCCAGGCAGGCCGATTGCACCACCATCCCCAGGTCGCTGGGTTCGCACCAGTCGGGCAGGGCGTTGCGGATGGTTTCGCCGACCCGCATGCCCAGCGAGCGCCCCACGCAACTGACTTCCAGCGAGTGGGTCAGGCGCGTATGAATGTGATCATTGCTGGACACCGGATGGACCTGGGTCTTGCGCCCGAGGCGGCGGAAAGCCCCCGAGAAAATGATGCGGTCGTGGTCTTTGTGAAAAGGGCTGCGGCCGAGTTCTTCAGGGCTGTGCAGAGGCTTTCCGAGGCGTTCGCGGGTAAGCAGGGTGTGCCAATCCAAGGCGGGACTCTCCGTCAGGTGACTGATGGCCTAGCTTCCCGTTTCGCGTCATGACCTGCAAGCGGAACTACAACCGGGCACCGTCGATATCGAGGCCACCTTGCAAGAACTTTTTTCGCAGGGGGCAATTGACCGGACAGGTGCACAGGATTGCGCCCCCTCGATAGAGAGGGGGCATCCCGTCGACACTGCAAGAGCGTAGCCAGAAAGAAACTGATCAGTCTTTGCGCGAAGACCCCTGCATGATCAGTTTGATCAGCGGCCCCAGTGTGCTGCCGAGACGGATCAGCCGGGTCAGGCTGCTGAGGCCGCCACCGTTCTTTGCGCCCTTGCCGGTCAGAAAGCCCAGCAAGGTGACGGCGGCCACGCCCCAGAGTGGAGCGTGTTTGATGCCGAAACCGTCCTGCAGGTTCTGCGTCATCCCGCGCACCCGCCGCAACGGTTGCAGCAGTTGCGCGGATTCGTGGCGGATTTCCTGGCGGTGCATTTCCATACGCAGGCGAATCAGCGCCTTGCGCATTTCCGTGCGTGAGCTGTTGTGTGGCAATTCAGGCAGGTTCATGGCAGCAGGCGCTCCCGATCGTTGGCCAACTCTTCCAGCGTACCGTGGAAGGGCGAGGACTCATCGAAAATCGCTGCCCTCAAACGCATCGCGCAGAATATGGCTGCGAGGGTGTAGAACACGCAGAGCCCGATGATGGCGGTCAGGCGATAGGTGTCCCAGAACACGATCAGCACCAGGGTCGACAGCCCTACCAGCAGCAGCAACGCAAACACCAGCGCCAGACCGGCAAACAGCAACAGGCTGACGGTGCGGGCTTTCTGTTCCTGCAACTCGATGCCGAACAGTTCGACATGGCTGTGCAGCAACCCCAGGAAGGCAGCACCCAGGCGCCGCGATGAGGAGCTTGTTCCCGTCGCAGACGGGCCGGATTCACCGATCGACATATCAGCGCCGGCTGGCCAGCAGGCCGATCAGGAAACCCACACCGGCCGCGATCCCGACCGATTGCCAAGGGTTGGCCTGGACATAGTCTTCGGTGGCGGTGACAGCCGCCTTGCCGCGTTCGCGCAGGGAGTCTTCGGTCAGCTTCAGGGTTTCACGGGCACGCAAGAGACTGTCGTGAATCTGCTCGCGCAACTCATCGGCCTGGTCGCCGGCCAGGGTCGCGGTGTGCTCCAGCAACCGTTCGGTGTCGCTGACCAGTGTCTGAAAATCGTTCATCAGGATTTCTTGAGCAGTCTTTGCCTGGATGCGGGCCATGGTGGATCTCCATAAGTGGCTTTCTGATGCGTTCGAGTATGAGCCTTCTGCGAAGGTTCAGTACAAATGACTGGTACAACTTTTGCTGTGTCGTGGTGCGCCGGTCCGCACCATTGCGCTATAGCCGGGCATGATTTCAGTAAAACCGTAGGACCAACAATCAAAAACTCGCGCAAACGTCCGGGTCACGTTTTTCCCGGACGGAGTCTGTGCACCAAGGCGGTTCAACGAGATCAGTCCCCTGATGCTTCGAAGCCGCAACTTGGTGCATGGGCGGCCATCGCGAACTGCTTTGGTGCTTTTTTTCTGCCATAAGGTCTGCCCATCCCATGGAAAATCTGCAAAGCGCCGTGGACACCCTGGTCCATAGCTCCAACACGCTGTTCATTCTGATCGGTGCGGTCATGGTTCTGGCCATGCACGCCGGTTTTGCCTTTCTCGAAGTCGGAACCGTGCGACAGAAAAACCAGGTCAATGCCTTGTCGAAAATCCTCAGCGACTTCGCCGTATCGACACTGGCCTACTTCTTTATAGGCTATTGGATTTCTTATGGCGTGACCTTCATGCAACCGGCGGCCGTGCTCAATGCCGACCATGGTTATGGACTGGTGAAGTTTTTTTTCCTGCTGACCTTTGCCGCGGCGATTCCCGCGATCATTTCCGGAGGAATCGCCGAGCGCGCCCGGTTTGTCCCGCAGCTGTGTGCAACCGCGTTGATTGTCGCATTCATCTATCCGTTCTTCGAAGGCATGGTCTGGAACGGCAACCTGGGTTTGCAAGCCTGGCTGCTGGAGCGTTTTGGCGCCGGTTTCCATGATTTCGCAGGTTCGGTGGTGGTGCATGCCATGGGCGGTTGGCTGGCACTGGCGGCGGTGCTGTTGCTCGGGCCGCGTAATGGCCGCTATCGCGAAGGTCGGCTGGTCGCGTTCGCGCCTTCGAGCATCCCGTTTCTGGCGTTGGGCTCATGGATCCTGATTGTTGGCTGGTTCGGCTTCAACGTCATGAGCGCGCAAACCCTGCCAGGTGTCAGCGGACTGGTGGCGGTGAACTCATTGATGGCCATGGTGGGCGGTACGGTGGCCGCACTGATCGTCGGGCGCAACGACCCCGGCTTTCTGCACAACGGACCGTTGGCGGGACTGGTGGCGATCTGCGCCGGTTCCGACCTGATGCATCCGGTGGGAGCGCTGGTGACCGGCGCCATCGCGGGGGCGTTGTTTGTCTGGTGCTTTACCGCCGCTCAGGTCAAATGGCGCATAGACGACGTGTTGGGTGTCTGGCCGCTGCACGGCTTGTGCGGCGTGTGGGGCGGTATTGCCT